>NZ_WRPR01000151.1 GCF_010367455.1 Candidatus Laterigemmans baculatus
GGGGGGGGTGACGATAGGTCGGCAAGCAGGGGGGGGACGCTGGCCAAGGGGCGGACGATCGGAGATAACCGGAAAAGGATTTTGCGGGGCGACGTGGCTCGCTTCGCCTATTACCCGCTGCAGAGCACGGATCGGCGACTATGGGTGGACGGCTGCTGGCAATCGGAGATATCCACGGCTGTAGCGTTGCGCTGGAGGCGCTGCTCGAGGCGATCGAACCAGGCAAGGAAGACACGGTGGTGACGCTCGGCGACTACATCGATCGGGGCCCCGATAGCCGCGGCGTGATCGATCGGCTCATCGCGCTGGCCGGCCAGACGAAACTGGTTCCGCTGCAGGGCAACCACGAGCAGATGATGCTCGACGTGCTCCAGGGGCGGACGACGCTGGCAACCTGGACCCCGCATGGTGGGCTCGCGACGCTGAACAGCTTTGGGTTCAGCGGCGACAGGAACTTCCTCACCGCCGAGCAGCAGGCCTTCTTCGATTCGCTGCTCGATTATTTCGAGACCGACACCCACTTCTTCGTGCACGCCAATTACGACCCTCAGTTGCCGCTGAACGAGCAGTCGATCGAGATGCTCCGCTGGCGTTCGCTGCGGGACTCGATCCCCGAGCCGCACATTTCGGGGCGGGTCGCCGTCGTCGGCCACACGGCGAACCCGGAGGGGGGCATTTTCGACCTTGGGCATCTGATCGGGATCGACACGTACTGCTACGGAGGCGGTTTGCTGACCGCGATGGAGGTCGGAACCGGACGGTTTTGGCAAGCCTCGCAAGATGGGCAGGTGGCGGTCGCCTGAGCCGTTCCAGGAATCGCCGGCACAACCGTCACATCCGGCAAAACTTGCCAGGATTATTTAACCGTTGCGACTGTCATTGCCGATCCACCTAGTGACGGACGCCCCACGGCTGTCGTCCGCGCTTTCGTTTTGAGGCCTCCTTGGGCCGGGTGGATCTTATGAAATCTTCGCTTGTTAGTGACTCCCGCTTCCGCACCCCTCGCCCCCGTCCAGCGGCCAGCGGATTGGCAACCAGTGGATTGGCAACCAGTGGACTGAGGCTGTGGGTGCCGGTCCTGGTCCTGACGCTGCTCGGATCCACGACGGTCGGGGCACAGCAGAACGACCGCCGAAGCTCGGGCCGCCACAATCGCGGAACCTACCAGCCGCCGACGGTCGGTGGCGTGCCGACGGGGCGGGCCGCGTCCGTGCCGCAGCCGCCGGTCCTCGCTCCGGTCCAGGCCGAGGTGATTCCGGTTCCGCAGGGCGAAGAGATTTATCTCGACCAAGAAGTCTACAGTGAGCCCGGGGTGACCTACTACGAAGAGGGCCCCTACCTCGAAGGCCCAGTCGTCGACGGCTACGACCCGAGTTGCGACGCGATGCCCGGTGGTCTGCCCGGCTGCGGACTCGAAGGAGGGTCGTGGAGCGAGCCGGTGTGTGGCTTTGAAAACTGCGGCGGGTGTGGCATGTGCTCCAACCAGGGCTGCATTCCGCTGCCGCGGCTGTGTGCCGACCAGTGGTTTGGTTCGGCGGAGTGGTTGCTGTGGTACCGCCGCGGTCAGAGCTATCCGGTCCTCGCAGCGACGGCCCGTTCGGGAAACACCCCTGGGACGATCCTGTTTGGTGGCGAGCGAGTTGGTGAGTCGGATGAATCGGGATTGCGGTTGACGATCGGTCACTGGTTGGACGACGCCCGCTGCCG
The DNA here is from genome assembly GCF_010367455.1 of Candidatus Laterigemmans baculatus. Taxonomy (GTDB): domain Bacteria; phylum Planctomycetota; class Planctomycetia; order Pirellulales; family Pirellulaceae; genus Laterigemmans; species Laterigemmans baculatus. The sequence goes on from NZ_WRPR01000151.1 coordinate 1,708, forward strand.
ATCGCTGCTGGTCCGACTGTGGGCAGTGGACGATGAGGAAGTGAATTTTGGAGTCACCGGCGCGGATGGATTGACCGTCGTCCGCCCCTTCCTGGACGTTTCCACGTCACCGGCAACGGCGGGAGAGTATGTGGCAGTCCGCCCGGGAACTCAGGATTTCCTGAATATTGGATTTCAGTCGGAGCTGTCTGGCGGAGATGCCTCGCTGCGACAGTTGTGGGGGCGAGGTTTGGGGGGCCGGATCGATTTCTTGTACGGTTATCAGTACCTGCGATTGGACGAGAACCTGACTATCAACAGCCGCACCGCGGGCCCGGCGAATTCAACGCAGTGGCTGACGGATGAATTCGATGTGGAGAATGAATTCCATGGAGCCCAGTTGGGATTGGCGATCCATTACGACGAGCGGTGCTGGTCGTTCGACGCACTGGCCAAGCTCGGCTTTGGGAGCATGCAACGCCGGGGCAATCTAACGGGCACGACGATCACTCGCGTCGGAGCCGACGAAGATATTGAGAACCAAGGCTTGTTGGTTCGAGCGACCAATGATGGAGCGACTGGTGACGGGACTTTTGCGGTTGCACCGGAAGTCGCCGTGGGGCTTGGCTGGCAGCTGAACCGGCATGTCAATGTCACCTTCGGTTACAGCTTCTTGATGGTCACCGATGCCCTGCAGACTTGGCGGACGATCGATGATGACTTGGCCGTCAATCTCGACGATCCTCCGGTCGATCCGGCCCGCCCGAGCCGGACCTTTTCCTACAACGATTATTGGGTGCAGGGGATGCAGTTCGGTTTGAATTACAATTATTAAGTGACCGGGCTCAACCTGGCAGCTGCCGGGTCTGCCCCGGGCGTTTGGGTTCACCCGACTGGGCGCTGTCGATCGCGGCAAAGCACAACCCGAGGCTTTGCAGATTGTCCGCGGCGCTGATCAGGGTCGGTCGTTTTTCGCGGATGCTGCTCAAGAGCTCGCACATCGTGCCGCGGAATCCGTCGGGGAACCACTTGCCGATCAAGTTGGGATGGTAGGCCCCTTCGTCGGTCGTCAGGGTGACTTGCTGGTCGTTATTTCCTTTGCCCAGGCTGAGAGCGACTCCTTGGGTGCCGGCGAGATAGGTTCGCTCCTGCGGGGAATGCCGCACGATGGCGTCGAAAGTCATCGTGGCTTGAGCGTTGTCCAGTTCGATGAGAACCTGACCGAGCAGGGCGGGCATAATGGCTTGATGCGGTGCCCGAGTCGTCGTGGCATAGACCCGCTCGACTCGCGAGTTCGGAAGCAGGCAGCGGACCATATCAAACCAGTGGATCGCATAGTCATACAGGACCAGATGTTTGACATGTTCAAAGGCGGTTCCGGCGACCCAGGTATGGTCCCAATCAACGCTCATCCGCAACGCGAATGTCTCGCCGAGCAGACCAGCCGCAACCGCCTCCCGCATGTAGCTGAAGTGGGGGGCCCACCGCCCGTTCTGGTTGACCGCCAGATAGACTCCCATTTCATCGGCCAGCTCGACTAGTTGTTGTCCGACGTCGAGGTCGAGGACGAACGGTTTTTGACTGAGCACATGCCGACGGGCGCGGAGGCAGTCGCGAATGATGCTGGGGCGGACCTGCGGGTGGGTGGCGACGTCGAAGACTTCCGCATCGGTCGCGCGGAGCGCGTCATGATGGTTCTGAAAGACCTGAGCGTCGGGATAGAAGCGATCGCGAAGGGCGGTGGCTGCGGCGAGATTGACATCGACCAGACCGGTGACCGAAAGCCCCGCGTCTCGATAGGCTTCCAAATGGTGGCGGGCGATGCCGCCGCAGCCGACCAGCACGATGCCCGGATCATAATCGTCGGGCCGCTGCGGCCGATACTTCACCAGTTCGCCTGGATGGGCCTTGCGGGTCGGCAGCGCTTCTTGGGGCGAAACCAATTCGGTGAGATCAGTCCGGCGATTGCCCGGCGCTGGTTGAGTCATCTTCGGCTCTGGGAGAAGGCGTGGCGTGGAGGTGGGGGGTACGAGGCTGCCAGATGGGTACAGCCTCGCTCGCTTCCTGCGCTCCGAGTCGCACAGGTGCACACCGCGTCACATCGGGGCACAACCGCCGCAAGCTACCTTGGAACCCTGCGACGACGAAGGGGGCGCGGCGAAAGGAGCGGTTCGAGATGGAGCGGAAAAAAAATCTCCATCTCTTGAGAGGGAACATTCGACCCGCATCATCGGGGGGAGCGTACTATCGTCTGTGGGCGGAATGTGTACAAACTGATGACGCCTTAGAGATTCTTGCTGACTTATCCTGATGCAATCGGGGGCCCACGGGGGCCCACGGAGGACACTCCGCCCGGTTTTTGATGATCTTACAGACTTTGAACCACACGCTGGCACTGCGGTTGCATCGCCAGCAGAGGGGGGGAGGTGTGGGGGCGTCGATACCGCTTTGGCTGGGGATTGGGATGAGACGAAGAGGGTTATTGAGCGCGGGCCTTCGCCGAACGGGCTGGTCTACCTCCGATGGTGGGGATGCCTGAACAGCGCGGAACGCAGAACCACTATTGACGGGCCAGCCGCATTGCCGCGGTTCGGATTCGTCTGGAGTTTATACTAATGTCAATTCGCGTTTTTGTTGTCGACGACCACGAGGTCGTGCGCGTCGGTCTGCGGGCGATCTTCGAATCGACCCCTATCGAAATTTGTGGCGAGGCGTCGACCGCTGCCGAGGTGGCTGAGCAGATCGACGCCCTCAAGCCGGATGTGTTGTTGCTGGACATCCGCATGGAGGGGGGAGACGGCCTCAACACGTTGGGGCGAATCAAGTTGGACCACGCCGATCTGCCGGTGCTGATCTACTCGGCCTACGACAATCCCACCTATGTCGCGCGGGCCGTTGCCCTCGGGGCGGCCGGGTACGTGCTCAAGGAGGCCTCGGCGGAGAAGCTGATCGAGGCGATCGAAACGGTTGCCAGCGGAGCTTCGGCTTGGACGCGGGAAGAGTTGCGGCGGGTCACCGGTGCCCTGGCCACGCCGCGGTTGTCGGCCGATATTGAGGTCCCGCTGACGCAGCGGGAAAGCGAAGTGCTCCGCCAGATGGCGCTCGGTTTGACCAACAAAGAGATCGCCAAAGCGCTGTCGATCAGCTATGAGACGGTCAAGGAGCACGTGCAGCACATCCTCCGCAAGATTGGTGTGACCGACCGCACCCAGGCCGCCGTCTGGGCGGTGCGGAAGAAACTCGTCTAACCACTCCAACGCTCGAGCGACATGAAAGATTCAGACCTCGCTTCCTACCAGTTGCAACTCGATACCGAACTATTCGGCTATCGCGCTCCGATGAAGTTCGGCGGACGAGTGGTCACCGACGCCGTTCTGATGAACGTCGTCTGCGTTGCCTCGACTCGAGATGGGAAGCGAGGGATCGGGTTTGGATCGATGACCGCGGGAGTGGCGTGGGCGTGGCCGAGTCAAACGTTGGCGGCCGATCAGACGCTCAGCGTGGTCCTCGAGTTGGCCGCTCGCTTGGTGCAGGATGCTGCCGAAACGCAAGTCGCCGGCCACCCGCTGGAGATTTGTTGGGCGGCGGCCGAGCGGCGTGACGCGATTGCCGAGAAGCTCGAAGCGGAGCTCGAATTGCCCGAGCCGATTCCCCCGTTGGCGCGGCTGCTCGCGGCCAGTCCGCTCGAAGCGGCTCTGTTCGATGCCCACGGCAAAGCGGCTGGCCGAAGTAGCTTTGCGATGCTCGGACCGGAATACCTAGAAGGGGACCTGTCCCGCTTTCTCGGCAGCGACTTCGCTGGACTCACGCTCGACGAATTCGTCGCGGCCGAACCCCGACCGAGCATGCCGCTGTATCACCTCGTCGGCGCCCTCGACCCCTTGGTCGCCGAAGACGTGACCAATCCGCTCGGCGACGGATTGCCCGAAACGCTGGCGGAGTGGATCCGCCGCGATGGCCTGACGCACCTCAAAATCAAGCTCGACGGGAGCGACGCCGCGTGGGACTTGCAGCGGGTCCAGCGGATTAGCGAGACGGCCGACGAAGGGCCGCGGGGGGCGGACGCCGAGTGGTCCTTTTCGCTCGACTTCAACGAGCGGTGCCAGGACGAAGCGTATGTCCTCCAGTTGCTCGATTCGCTCGAGGAGCAGACACCTCGAGCGTTGGAGCGGATTCGTTATATCGAGCAGCCGACGCATCGCGATCTGCATCTCCATCCGCACAACACGATGCACCGCGTCGCCGCGCGGTTGCCAGTCGTGATCGACGAGTCGCTGATCAATTACGAGAGTTTGCTATTGGCCCGCCAGCAAGGCTACTCGGGAGTGGCCATCAAAGCATGTAAGGGACATGCCGAGGCGCTGTTGATGGCCGCCGCGGCTCGGCATCATCAGATGTACCTGTGCGTCCAGGACTTGACCTGCGTGGCCGCCGGCTTCCTCCACTCCGCTTCGCTCACGGCCCATCTTCCGGGAGCCGCGGCGATCGAAGGCAATGGACGCCAGTACTGCCCCTCGGCGAACGTCGCCTGGAGCGGAGATTACCCGGGGCTGTTCGATGTCCGCGAGGGCGTGTTGCCGACTTCCCAGTTGGCCGGCCCCGGCCTCGGCTACGCCACCCCCCAGGCCGTGCTCGAGAAGTACGCCTAGGGAGTGCGGTCGATCTCCGCTGCTCAGCGGGGGATGGCGTGCAAGTGGTGATCGATGAAGTCGCGGATCACTTGATTGGTGAACGGCTTGCTGATCAACCCCTCGATTCCCGCGCGGCGGGCGGCGGCCCATTCCTCGGCTCGCGGGAAGCCGACGATCCAGGCGTGCCGAGGGCGCTGCCGCACGGGGCTGCAGGCGGAAAAGGCAAGTCGCTCGCGCCACAGCGCCGTCGATGTAGGGGGCGCGGCCGTGTCGTCCCAGAGGCAGATGTCGACGTTGCGGGTGCTGGCCGGGAACGGCTGAGGAACCCAGACGACCGAGTGCCCCAGCGCCGCGACGGCGTCGATCAAACCTTCGACCGATGCGGGGGAGGTGGCGACCACGGCGACGTGTTGGCGAAGCCCTCGAGCGGCACTCGGCGAAGGGGGCCGGTGACGATCCGCCAGTGGCTGAGTCCGCCAGGGTGGGGCGGAGAACCAACCGGGAACGACTTGGTTCCAGCGGTGCCAGTAGACGCGATCGAATTCGGGCCATGGCTGTCCGGTCCGCGCTTCTCCTTCGCAGTCGCTGCCGAGCAGCAGCGTTTTCTCGGCCGCTGGAAAGAGCCTTTGGAGTTGCTCCAGGAGATCGTCCGAGGCGGCGGCGCGGTCCATGCGGGCCACGACCACGCGCCCAACCCGTTCGGCCGGCCGGGCGAGCAGGTCTTCGAATGTCCGTCGGGGTGCGAGCTGCAGGGCCCGCTCGGCGCAGTAGCGGAACGCTTCGATGCACTCAGGCCGGTCGGTCGGTCCGACCCACACGAGGGTGCCGCCCCCGCTCTCGCAGGCGGCGTTGCTCTCGCAGGCGGCGTTGCTCTCGCAGGCGGCGTTGCTCTCGCAGGCGGCGTCTCGCGGCAGTGAATCGCAGCACGGACCACTAGGCATTCTCTTCGATCTCCGACGGATGGTAGAGTTCGTCATCGGCTTGCCGAAGGATCGCGATGGCGTCTCGCGGGCTTTCGGCAGCCCGCAGGCCGGTCAGCACGTCGTCCGAGCCGAGGACGCGGCTGAGTTTGGCCAAGATTCGCAAATGGACCGCATCGTCGTAAGAACAGATCAGGAAAAAAATGTCGGTCAGCTGACCGGCATCGGAGAAGGGGAGCGGCGAGCGGCAAATCCCGACGGCGATCAGCGAGTCGGCCAGGATCGAGGTCTGGGGACGCCGCGGGTGGAGCAAGGCCACGCCGCTGTCGAGCGCCGTCGGGTGCATCGCCTCGCGAGCCTGCACCGCCTCGCCCATGGCCGCCGGATCCCACAGCAACCCGGTATTCGCGGCCAGCTGGCACATCTCGCGGATCACCGACGACCGCGTCCGTGCCAGCAGCGGAGCGGCGACCGCCTCGGGATGCAGCAGTTCCCCCAGACGCGGCGTCTTTTCCGCTCCGGCCGAACGGTCGAGCATGGCTTCGACCCGCTCGAGCTGCTCCTCGTCGGCCGCTCCGATGCGTTCCTCGAGCCAATGGTGGATCTCGGCTTCAGGAAACCGCCACTGACCACCCACCTTCCGCCCGGGCAGGCGGTTCCGCTCGGCCATCTTGAGTACTTGGGCGGGTGTCAGGTGGAGATAGGCCGCCAACTGTCCGATGTCGAAGTCTTCCACAATGCTTGTATCCAATTGAAGGGATCCTAAAAGCTATCCGCGCGGGCGCCCCAGCGGCCAGCCCTGGGATGGTGAAAAGCCCGGAGGAAAGGTCGCCCGAAGTAGAAACGGCACGTCAAAACATCACCCTCCCGCCTGCGGGAGGGTCGGGCTCTCAGGCCCGGGGAGGGCAATGGGTTTCGGCACGAACTCTCGATTGAGCCGTTAGAAAACAAGCCAATCCGTCGAGCAAAAAAGGTCACACTCACTCATCACGTGAGCGTCTACCGGCCCCTCCCCGCTCGTTCCTCGCGACCCTCCCGGGGGGAGGGTGATGTCTTTCGCGGAACCGCTTCAGCTCACTCGCGTGAAAGCTTTCACCCTCCCAGGCCAGCCCCCCATGCCTCCATGAGCTCGTGCCCCCGTCACGATAGGCACCACGTCGAGCGGGCGGAGAGAATTTTTTTCACCTTGGGAGTCTGGAAGTTCGCGCAACTTTTGCGGAGCGGAAGGCGACTTTGAGAGGCGAATACGACTTTGCGGCTTGACCGATCGAGGGCGATGCGGACAATGCAGCGGTCCGAGTTTGCGGTGGGCAAGGATTCGTCCACCGAGGATCGCTCGACAGCTCGCATTTGAACCGGCAAGGAGGCCGAAACATGGAAGATCAGGGTCCGTGCGCCCCGCTGGGCGTTTCGCTGCGGCAGACTTTTCCACGCTCCCAGTTCTTTGGCGGTGACGACGTTTGGGTCTCCCGCGTGGTGACCGATTCGGTCGCCTGCCAGCCGGGCGACGTGCTGGCGATTCTCGGCGACAGCATCGATCCGCTCCAAGCCGCCTGCGATGCGCTGGCTCGCGGGGCTGCCGGGATTCTGACCGAACAACTGCTGCCGATTCCGTTGCCGCAGTGCATCGTCAACGATGTCGGGCGGGCGGCGGCGAAGCTCTGCGACGTGCTCCATGAATCGCCCACCGAATCATTGCTGATGGTCGGAGTGGTGGGGGCCGACGGCAAGACTTCGACGGCCCTGCTGACTGCCGCCATGCTGCGTGGAGCCGGCTATCGAACGGCTTACGAGACCGACCTCGGCGATTGCGACGGAGTGATCCAGTCGGTGCCCCCGCGGCGGGCCGACACCGTTACATCCGTCAGCGAGTTCTTGGCCTCTGCCCGCGACTCGGGCTCGGCCGCCGCCGTGATCGAACTCTCGGCCGAGATGCTCCACTCGCCGGTCGTCGACGCGCTCCAGTTCGACGTGATCGTATTGACCGGAGGGAAGCCGAGCCGGCAGTGCGAAATGGGCCTGGCCGACGCGATGGATTTGGCACTGGAACGCCTCCGGGAGGGCGGGGTCGCGATCGTCAATGGCGACAGTCCCGCGGCGATGGCAGCGGCCGACCGCGCGGGCGTCCCAACGCTCGTGCACGCACTGCGTCGCGACGCCGATGTGTCGGCAAAAATTTTCGAACAGCAGCCGGGGATGACCACGTTGATGGTCACTGCCGGGGATGTGACCGCGGTGCTCGAAACGCCGTTGACCGGTGCCGCGATGGCAGCGAACCAGCTGGCGGCGATCACCCTGGGGCTGCTCCTCGAGCTGCCACTGCACCAAGCGATCGAATCGATCAGCGGCGTCAAGAGTCTGCCGGGTCGGATGCAGCGGCTGCCGGGCTACGGTGAGACCGCCGTGGTCCTCGACGCGGCGGGGTCGGCCGCCCGTCTGGGCAACGCGCTGAGGAGCCTGCGCCGCGAGCGGTGTGGCGGCAAATTGTGGATCGTGGCGACCGTCGCTGAGCGGCAGAGCGAGTGTGAGACGGCGGCCTGCGGGCGGACCGCGGAACGCTACGCCGATCACGTCGTGCTGACTTCCGGAGCGGCGGGGAAAGCGAACTTTCTCCGGCGTGCCCACTGCTGGCTCGATGGCGTGGAGAATGTCGCCGGGCCTCGCTTGATGGCGGACCGCCAAGCGGCGATCGAGTGGGTTCTCGATCACGCCGCAGCGAACGATACCGTGTTGATCGCGGGCGGCTGGCCGAGCGATTCTCCCGAGCTCGAGCGGGGGGCGATCGAGGCCGACGCCCACATCGTCGCCGCCCATCGCGATCGCCAGGACAGCGGAACGGAGCCGGTGATCCTCTCCCACCCGGCCCTCCACGCAGCCAGCTAGGACGGGACCGGTCTCGCGAAATTTGCGTTGACAGCAGACCCGGCGGCTTGGTAACTCGCATCGCATCCGACCAATTGGAAAGCTTCGTCGTGGGCAAGCGGTTTGCGGGAACCGTTTGCCGGCCTTCCTCCGAGGCCAGAGCGAATCCCTTGGCGTGACGGTTACTGGGTCAATCGTCCCGCGAAGAGCTTGGCGACGAAGTTTTTTCTCTGACACCGGGGGAGCCGCGAGAGCGCCTTCCCCGGTGCCAGGATTCAATCGAGCAGGGACGCGCGAAGCGAAGATTCACGCGTCCCTGCTTTGCTTTTGGATCCTCCACTCCTGATTAGCCGATGCTCCATGCTCCACTGCCGACGCTGCGGCGCGCAATCGATCCTCGGGCGGAGCGAGCGTCTGAGTCTGCTTCGCAAGGCAGGCAAGCTGCGGCGCGACGCCCGCCCCGATCCGGCGCTCATCGACACGCTGTTCGAGGCCGAACTGCCGCGGTTAGCTTGTCCGGAGTGCGGCGAGACGGCGCTCGAGCAGCGGGAGGAACTGCCGAGTCCCGAAGACGAACTCGATCCGGAGGAGTGGGGGGAAGCGCGGCGATGTGTCGCCTGCCGAAGCATCATCCATCCCGATCGCCTCGAAATTCTGCCCGACACCCGACAGTGCTCAGCGTGCGCCGCGGCGGGCAAGACCGGAGAAGCCGACGAGCGCGATTTCTGTCCCCGCTGTGGTGCCGAACTCCTCTTGGCCGAAGCCCGGGGAGCAGGACTCGCGCGGTACACTTCGCAGTGTCGCAGTTGCGGATACCGTGGCTGATCCGGATGCTGGACCCACCTTTCCCCACCGAAACGACCTGACGCCGTGACCGATTTGCCGCCCACCTCGAACGAGCACGGCTCCGACGCTCCTCCCACCGCGTCACCTTCTCCTGAACTTCCCCCCGCTGCTGCCGACGCGCCCGCTGCTGCCGACGCGCCTGCTGCTGCCGACTCGCCCGCTGTTGTTGACACGCCCGCCGCTGCCGACTCGGCTGCTGCTGTGAGGACGCCCGCTGCTGCAGGGGGGGACGAGCCGCCGGAGCCCCGCCGGCGGCCTCCGTACCTGGTGATCGCAGCGGCCACGATGCTCGGTGTGTTTGCGCTCAACGGGATCCGGTTGCTATGGGACACGCACAGCGAGCCGGAGCCTCCGGTGCGGATCGACCTAGTGTTGGGCGAACAGATTGCGGCGGTCGTTGCTGGCGAGTCGGAAGCGATCGAGCTCAGCGACCGGGAAGTCCGCGATTCGGATCTCGAACCGCTGAGGGAGCTTGGCGGCCTCCGCACCTTGATCTTCGATTCCGGCGTTGTCACCGACGCGGGGCTCGCAGTGATCGCGACCCTTCCGGACCTCAGTCACCTGCGGCTCCGCAATTCACCGATCAGCGACGCGGGGATTGCGAGCCTCACGGAGCTCGAGAATCTGCGGGTTCTGAACCTGCCCCAGTCGCAGCTTACGGCCGACGGGGTGGCCCGCTTGAGCGGCTTGCCTCGACTGCGGCAACTCCGTCTCGGCGGCAGCGAATCGACCGGAGACCTGAGCCGGGGCGTTGCGAAGCTGGAGAATTTGCGAGCGGTCCATCTGATCGACGTCCCGGTATCCGACGCCGGGCTCAAACAGCTCGCCGCGCTGCCCTATCTCGAATCGCTCTATCTGGACAACCCGAGCGTGACCGAGGCGGGGTGGCAGTGGTTGTTTGAGAATCATCCGGAGCTGCACGTGCACCTCAACCAGCAGCACCACGATCGCGATCCGGCGCGGCACCCGCACCACAGTGGCGAGGGCGCGAGCGAGGGCGCGGGCGGGGGCGGATGATTTTGCAAACCGCTGGCGAGCACGATACGATTCACGCTGACCCACCCCACAGCGGCGATCCAGACTTTCCCACCCCTTCCGGATCCAGTCATCATGCTCGGACCACGCCTATCCTCGCCCCGCTTTCTGCGGCGGCTGATTCCTACGACGCTTGTTGCCGCGACGCTCGGGGCGATCACGATCGCCGCGGTGCAGCAGCAGTCGCCCGCTGAAGGGATGCAGCAGTATGCCGGAGCGCTGCTCTCGACGCTCAACGAGGCCCAAAAGAACGAGATGCTCTTGCCTTACGGCAGCGATGCTCGGGTGGGATGGCACTTCATCCCCAAGGACGAGCGAAAGGGGGTGCCGCTTCGCGAGATGAACGACGCTCAGAAGGCGGCTTCGATGCGTCTGCTCCGCGCAGCGCTCAGCGAAGCGGGCTACACCAAAGCGACGCAGATCATTCTTCTCGAAGGCGTCCTCCGCGAACTCGAGGGGAGCGACCGCCGCTGGGCTCGCGACCCGGATGGCTACTACGTCACCCTCTTCGGCGAGCCGGCCGAGTCGGACAGCCCCTGGGGGCTCAGCTTCGAGGGCCACCACCTCTCGCTGAACTTCGTTTGCCAGGGAGACAAAGTGGTCGATTCCACGCCCCAATTCTTCGGGGCTAATCCGGCGATCATCCGCAGCGACGTCGCAGGGCCGCTCGGCAAGGGGACGCGGGTGCTGGCCGAGGAGGAGGAGCGGGCCTTCCAGTTGATCGGGATGCTCAGCGATGCTCAGAAAGAGAAAGCGATCATCGCTGAGGAAGCGCCGTCGGAGATCCGCGCTGCGGGCGAACCCCAGCCGCCGCAGGAACCGCCGGCGGGAATCAGCTACCGGGACCTCAACGCCGAACAAATCGAGACCCTCGAGAAACTCGTCGAAGTCTACGCGACGGCGATGCCCGAGCAGGTCGCGAGCGAGCGGATCAGTGCGATCCGGCAAGCCGGTTGGGGCAACGTGCACTTTGCTTGGGCAGGGGCGACCAAGCCTGGCATCGGTCACTACTACCGGATCCAGGGGCCGACGTTCCTGGTCGAGTTCATCAACACCCAGCCCGACGCCGAAGGGAATCCCGCGAACCACATCCACTGCGTGTGGAGAGACATGACGGGCGATTTCGCGCTCGCTCAAACCCCAGCGGCTCAGCCCTAGACGGCGCGGATCGCATCAGCCGCCGGGCGCTAGCTCCATGCTATCGAGCTTGGACCATCAGCCGCCACGCGCTAGCGTCCGGTTCCCGAAAACGCCGGGAGAACCGGACGCTAGCGCGTGGCGGCTGATTTAGCTTTCTTCCGAACGCGTTAATTATTCGCGCTATTCCCGGCTCCCGGTTAGGACTCTCAGCAGTAGTTCCTCGGTCCGTTCGGCAATTCCCGGGTTACTGCTTCCGCGAGGACCGGCCACGTTCAGCACCGTCGGCCGCGTTTGCGTTAGCCAGCGGCGGATCGTCTCGACCCCTCGCGGATCGTCCAGGCGGACCGCGAGCGTCGGCTTTCCGAGCCGTGCTGCGATGCGCTTGGTGAGCAGCGTTCCGCCGCGGAGTTGGCCGTCGTGCAGGATCAGCGTCGCGTCGCTGTCGATCACGTTCTGCTCGGTTCGGGCGGTGTACTCCGGCGAATCCATCTCCTGCATTTCATAGCGGGAGGGAATCGAACCATCCTCGGCCAATCGACCCCTCGGGCACCAGCCACCGTGGCCGAGCCCCAAGTCGATCGCGGCATCCAAGGCGCCGCGATCGACCCCGGTTTGGCCGCCGGAGACGATCCGCTGCGGGCAAAACGGTTCGCCCGATCGGTTCCGAGGATTGGGGTCGGCCATCTGCCCGTTCCGTTTGCTGGGCCGTAAGGAGCGAGGGCTCTATCCGAAAACTGCGATTCGTCATCACCCTCCCCCCGGGAGGGTTGGCCTCTTAGGTCCGGGGGGGGCCGCTAAATCCCTCCACGCTCATTCCTCGCGGCCCTCCCGTGGGGAGCTCGTTGTGGCGAGTGTACGCACATTCAGTGTAGTGCTCGGTCAGTCGCTTGACTAGCTACGGCGAGAGGCGGAGTGCAGCCCAGGCGGCTGGGGGCGGGGCCTCGAAGCGAAGCGGTTCGCGGCGGGTCGGGTGCTCGAGTTCCAGCACCGAGGAGTGGAGGGCGATTCCCGCACCGACGGCCGGCGTCGTCGCGGCATACTTGCGATCCCCCCAGACCGGGTGGCCGGCGGCCGACATCTGGACCCGAATCTGATGCTTGCGCCCAGTGAGCAGCTCGACTTCCAAGAGCGATTTATCGTGGAGTTGGGCGAGGGTTCGGTATCGCAAACGCGCGAGTTGGGCGTCGTCGCGATCGGCTCGGGTGACGCGCATCCGGTGGGCCGCGTCGTCCTTGCGGAGCCAGTTTTCCAGCGTCCCCGCGTCGCTGGCCAACTGTCCTTCGACCACCGTTTGATAAACCTTCCGCATCCGCGAGTGGCGAATCTGTTCCGAGAGTCGAGCGGCCCCCTTGCTGGTGCGAGCGACGACCAGCACTCCGCTGGTGACCGTGTCGAGGCGGCTGACGATCCCGACGAACACATTCCCCGGTTTATTGTACTTTTGCTTCAGATACTCGCCCGCCCAGCGGTAGACGCTGGGGCGATCGGTCGTCCCCACCGTAGCCAGCCCAGCGGGTTTATTGAGAACCAACAGGTGGTTGTCCTCGTACAGAACGACGGGCGAAGGGCTCCGGGGCATACGCTGGATTGTCTTTCGCTCTCGAGCCGATAAACTAGACGGTGACGCTTTTTCGGGGGCGACTTAGATTCGACCGGATATCAAGAAGCGTCGGTTGCGTGCCGTGGTTGGTCAGTAGGCCACGTAAAAAGCTGACCGCAATTTAGTTGCCGAGGAAAACCTCGCAATGGCTGCGTAATAAAACGCGGCCCTGGCTGATGGGGACTGCCGGAGTCGCCTGAAAGCCGGTCACCAATTCCGGATCGTCCGCCGCCATGCCCGACACGCGGTGGACTAAACAACGTTTCGGGATAGCGACTGAGGCAGCCCGTCGGCAGGCGGCCTTGGAAGCGAAACACCCCAAATTGTCGACTACGCGCGTAGACGCCGCCGTGGATGTGTCGCGGGACGGGAGTGCAATTCTCCCCGCCTCCACTTGAAACGCCGCTTGTGAGCTCTCACAAGCGGCGTTTTTCATTTGCGGCCCCTGCCAGCGCTCCCTCGTGAAAATTCGTCGCTGCGACATTGTGAGCAAGCTCCTGCATGGACAATGATCGACCGGGTTCGCCCGCCGGTGGCGATGGCGAGATGTTTCGCGTGCTCGCCGAGCACGTACGCGACTACGCTGTCTTCATGCTCGACGCCGAGGGACGCGTGCAGAGCTGGACGCGTAGCGCCGAGCGGCTGCTGGGGTACAGCGAGGAGGAGATCGTCGGCCGCGCTTCCGAAGTTTTGTTCACGCCCGAAGACCAAGCCCAAGGGATCCTCGCGGCGGCGCTCAAGGAGTCGCTGGCGAGTGGCGCCGGCGAGCTCGACCGCTGGCTGGTCCGCAAGGATGGGACGCGGCTTTGGGCGAGTGGGACCATCACCCCGCTGCCCGAGGAGTCGGGAGGGAACCGCGGCTTCGCGACGATCGTCCGCGACCGAACGCAGTGGAAGCAGGATGAGCTAGTCCGCCGCGAAGCGCTGCGGCAGAGCGAGGAGCGATTCCGCGGATTGATGGAGCAGGCTCCTTTCAGCATCCAGATTTTTGCCCACGACGGGCAGACCGTCCGGGTCAACCGGGCTTGGGAGGAGCTGTGGGGCATCGCGGCTGACCAGATCAGCGATTACAACGTCCTCCACGATCCGCAGCTGGCGGCCAAGGGAGCGGCCGGCGTGATCGAGCGGGCGTTTGCCGGAGAAGTCGTCCACGTCCCGGCTGTCTATTACGATCCAAACGAAACGGTGCCGGATCGCACCCGGCACGTCGAGCCCCGTCGATGGGTCACGGCCGTGGCCTACCCGCTCCGCGATCGGGACGGCCACGTTCGCGAGGTGATTCTCGTCCATGAAGATATCACCGCGCGGAAGCTGGCCGAGGATGCACTGCGGGAGAGCGAAGAGCGGTTCCGCGGAATCGTCAGCCACTCGGTGGCGGGGGTTGCCGAGGTCGATCTGAGCGGAAAGTTTTTGTTCGTCAACGATCGCTACTGCGAAATTGTCGCGCGGACTCGCGAGCAGCTGCTCGCGATGAAAATGCAGGACATCAGCCATGACGGCGAGCTCCGCACCAATCTGGTGCTGTTCGATCGGATCGGTCGCGACGGACGCTCCTACTCGATCGAAAAACGGTACCTGCGGCCCGACGGCTCCGAGATCTGGGTCAATAACAGCGTCTCTGGGCTCCGCGATTCGGAAGGGCGAGTGCAGTCGATCGTGGCGGTCTGCGTGGACATCAATGAGCGCAAACGGACCGAACAGGACCTGCGGTTCTTGGCCGATGCCAGCCGCTCACTGTCGACGTTGATCGATCCCCGGAGCACGATGCAGCGGATCGCCAGCATGGCCGTGCCGCACTTCGCCGACTGGTGCGGGATCGAGTTTGCCGATCGCGATGCCAGCGGCGGTGAAGAGCTCCAGCAACTCGCCCTCGCGCATGCCGATCCCGACAAAGTGCACGCGGCGGCGGAGCTGCGGAAACGTTGGCCGCCGAATCCCGCGGCTCGGGGAGGGATCTATCACGTCTTCCGATCGGGCGAATCGGTGCTGGTCGAAGAATTCACCGAGGAGATGCTGCGGGCTTCCACCGAGAGCGGGGAACACTTTGAAGCGGTGCGGTCGCTGGGACTCAAGTCGTATATGTGCGTTCCGCTGGTGGTGCGGGAGAGAACGATCGGCGTGATGACCTTCGCTGCGGCCGAATCGATGCGTCGCTTTACGACCAGCGATCTAGCCGTCGCCGAAGACTTGGCTCGCCGGGCCGCGATTGCCATCGACAATGCGCACCTCTATGCCACGCTTCAGGAGGAGGGTCGCAAGAAGGATGAGTTTCTGGCGATGCTCGCCCACGAGCTGCGAAACCCGCTGGCCCCGATTCGCAGCGGTCTCGATCTGCTCGCGATGATGGATGTCGAGCGGGAAGTGCTCGAGATGATGCAACAGCAGGTCGAGCACATGGTTCGCCTGGTGGACGACTTGCTGGACGTTTCGCGAATCATGCGTGGGAAGGTCGAGCTTCGCCGCGAGTCAACCGAGCTCTCCTCGATCATCAACCGCGCGATCGATTCGGTCCGACCGCTCATCGACAAGCATCACCAGAACCTGACTCGCTCGCTCCCAGCCGAGCCGGTCTGGATCGATGCCGACCCGGTGCGGATGGCGCAGGTGATCGGAAACCTGCTGAACAACGCGTCGAAGTATACCGAGCCCGGCGGCGACATCGAGCTTTCGGTGGAACGCCGCGATGCCTCCGTGCTCCTGCGCGTCCGCGACTCTGGCATCGGTATTCGCCGCGAGTTGCTTCCGCACGTGTTCGATCTGTTCACCCAGGACCAACGCACGATCGACCGCTCTCAAGGCGGCCTCGGGATCGGGCTTACGGTCGCGAAAAGCCTTGTGGAGTTGCACGGCGGGACGATCGCTGCGAACAGCGAAGGGACGAGCCGGGGGAGCGAGTTTGCGGTACGGCTCCCAACGATTCCTCCGCCGCAATCCCACGCGGGATCCGAAAGCCATCCCGCGGACGCGCCGCCGCTCAAGATCCTGATCGTCGACGACAACGTGGCCGCGGCGAAAATGCTGGCGCTGCTGTTAACTCGGATCGGGGAGCATCGAGTCACGCTGGCTCACGACGGCGTGGCCGCGGTCGCCACCGCAAGGGACGTCCGTCCGGATCTGGTGCTCCTCGATATTGGCCTGCCGCGCCTCGACGGTTTCGAAGTTGCCCGCCAGTTGCGGCAAGACCCGAGCCTCCATCACCTTTATCTGGTCGCGCTGACCGGCTACGGCACCGAGCGAGATCGCCGCAAATCGCTCGAGGCCGGTTTTGACGAACACCTTGTCAAACCACCGCGGCTGGAATCGCTGCAAGCGCTCCTCGCCCACGCCAGACCGGGTGGCTGAGCCGGGAGCTGGGATAGCACCACCATCGACGAAGGGGCCGCGGGCGGTTCAGTCGGTGGCGTCGAGTACTTCGCGGACTTTCCTCACCAGAGCGAGTGGTGAGAAGGGTTTTTGCAGGAAGGCGACTTCATCCTGTACCAGGCCGTGCCGGACCATGGCGTCGTCGGTGTGCCCGCTGAGAAACAGGACTTTCATCTCCGGGTAGCGGGGGCAGAGCACGTGGGCCAGCTCCGGGCCGCCGAGCTCGGGCATCACGACGTCGGTGACCAGTAGCTCGATCGGTTCGCGATGCTCTGCCAGGAGCGCCAGGGCTTCCCGGCCGTTGCTCGCCACCAGCACTTGGTAGCCCTGTTGCTCCAGGATGCGGAGGAGCAAGCGGCGGACGGCGTCCTCGTCCTCGACCAGCAGCAGCGATTCGCTCCCGGGAGCCGGTTTTCCAGACGCTTCGTTTTTAGGAGCCGCCGCGGTTCCCTCGACGGCCGGGAAATGCAATTGGATGACCGCTCCCGCACCTGGTTCGCTGCTCACGTCGATGTAGCCGCCGTTTTGTTTGACAATGCCATGCACCACGGCCATTCCGAGTCCGGTGCCTTTTCCGACCGCCTTGGTCGTGAAGTACGGTTCGAATAGCCGCGCTCGTACCTCGGGCGTCATCCCGCAGCCGGTGTCCCGGACCGTCAGCCGGACGTAATCGCCGGCGATCGCCTCGGGGTGTGACGCGGCACGCCGCTCGTCGAGCGAAACGTTGGAAGTCTCGATCTCGACCTCCCCGCCGCGCGGCATGGCATCCCGCGCATTGACGATCAGGTTCATGAGAATCTGCTCGCACTGTCCGGGATCGAGTTTTATCAACCGTAGATTCGGTTCTTGACGAAGCCGCAAGCGGATGTCTTCGCCGATCAGGCGTCGCAGCATTCGTTCGATGTCGCTGACGACCGTGTTGAGATCGAGCACCTTGGAGGCCAGAATCGTCTGACGGCTGAAGGCGAGGAGCTGCTGGGTGAGAGAGGCGGCTCGTTGGCCGGCGGCGCAGATTTCGCGCACGAATTCCAGTCGCGCGTCGTCCGACGGGAACTGCTCAGCGAGCGACTCGCTGTTGCCGGTAATGATCGTCAGCAGATTGTTGAAGTCGTGGGCGACGCCTCCCGCCAGCTGCCCAAACGCCTCCATCTTTTGAGACTGGCGAAGTCGTTCTTCGAGCAGGCGGTGCTCGGTAATATCGACGACGCACCCGATATAGGCGTCGAAGGTCCCGTCGCGGTTGAAACGCGGCCGGCCAGCGGCGATTGCCCAGCGATAATTGTTGGCGTGATCCAGGAAGCGGTACTCGAGTTGGAGGTCGGATTTCCGCTCGGTCGCGGCGACGAATTGCGATTTTGCCAACTCGCGGTCCTCCGGATGGATCCGCTCGAGCCATCCGAACCCCAGCGCCTGTTCGACGCTTTGCCCCACCAATCGCGCCCAGTGCTCATTGATGAAAGTGCAGTAGCCGCTCACGTCAGTGACCCAGATCACCACCGGTGCCGTGTTGGCCATCTGGCGGAAACGCTGTTCGCTCGCCTGGATTTGCAGCTCCGCCTGCTTGCGATCGGTCAGGTCCCTGCACACCCCGGCGAGGTGGGGATGGTGGGTCTCGGGATCGATGCGAAGGCGGGCCACTGCCGACACCCAGCGGGTCTGCCCGGTCGCCAGCACCACGCGAAACTCTTCCCTCAGATCCCCCTCGCCCCGCTTGGCGGCGGCGAATGCGGCATCGACGCGGTCGCGGTCTTCCGAGTGGATCAAGCCGAGGAAGTCGTCGGCCGTTCCCGACTCGAGTCCCAGAATTTCGGCCGCCTGCTCGGAGCGGTGCACGGTCCCGGTGGCCAGATTCCAATCCCACGCGACCATTCGCGCGGCATCGAGGGCGCAGGAGAGGAAAAACGCTCGCTCCTGCGATTCCCGGTGTGCCCGCTGGAGCTCAGCCTCCGGTGAGATTTCCTCCGCAGAGATTTCAGCTGGAGGAGCTCTCCCCGGCGCAACGGCGTCGGGGCGTCGTCCAATTTCAGCACGCTGGCACTGATTCGGAGGCCTATCCATGGGCAATTCCAGCATTCGGCGGCCGCGGATTCCGCGATTTCTTGGACCGTTGCCAATTTTTAACGTAGGGTCACACGGCGAGGCTTTGTCAGAAAGCCAGGGATCGATCCGCGCGGCACTCCGCCGCCGGGCCTTACGCTCGCGGGTGAATCAGGGGGCTCGGGGCATTCTGACAAAAGTGAGCGTCAACCTACAAAACCACTCCCGGTTTGCCAACGTGAATGAGGCCCAGCGTTATGCCATCTGAGTCTGGAACAGCGAACTCGGATGCTCCGGTGACTGAATTCGGTCCGCACCTTTGTCGTTTCTTGGAGCATCTTTCCACCGCCGCGTACGCCTGCGATTCCCAAGGGCGAATCACGGACTGCAACCCGCAGGCGGTGGAATTGTGGCAACGACAGCCTCGGCTCCATGACGCGGAGCAACGCTTCTGCGGCTCGGTCAGCTTGTTTGACGCGAGCGGCAGCCCGCTGCCACACGACCAATCATGCGTCGCCCGTGCGCTTCGCGAGAACCGTGAAGTGGTTGGCGAAGAAGTCGTTATCGGCCGGCCCGATGGAAGCCGCCTCGAGGTGCGGATCCACGTTCAGCCCCAAGCCGACCCCACCGGAAAACTCGCCGGCGCGATCGTGGTGTTCCAGGATGTCACGGCGGAGCGGCGGGCCGAAGAACAACTCAAGAAAGCTGCCCGAACCGAGGCCGTAGGCAAACTGATCGGCGGGCTCTCGCACGAATTCAACAATCTGTTGACGGTCATTGGCGGCTGCGCGGAATTCGCCCTGCTATCGACCGAGCGAGAGGACCCGAACTACGAGGCGCTCGTCGAGATCTCCGGGGCGATCGAAAAAGCATCGCTCCTGACGAACCAGCTTCTCGCGGTCTGCAAAAAACAGATCATTCAACCGAGAGTCGTCAAGATCGACGAACTCGTGGAGCGGGCGACGCCCCTGATGCGGCGAATCGTCGGCGAGGGAGTCGAGGTTCAGGGGGCGCTCGGCGCGACCGACTGCTTTGTCAAAGTGGATCCGGGGCAGCTCGAGCAAATCCTGTTGACGCTCGCGGTCCACGCGCAGAAAGCGACGCCCGACGGCGGTGTGTTGCGAATTGAAACCGCGCGGACGAATTTTGCGCCGTCCGGTTCGCCGTCCGGTTCTGGGCGGCCCGCGGAAGTCAAAGCGGGTGAGTTTGCGATGATCTCCGTCTACCAGAGCGGTTCGGAGTCGCTCCTCGGCCCGCTCGATCCCCCGTCGACCCTCGCCTCGCCCGTCGACCGCTACACGACCGGAGCCGATCTCGGGCTCGACGTCCTGCATGATTTTGTCCGCAAAAGCGGCGGGTTCACGACGCTCACGCACGACGCCGAAAGCGGCAGCACATTGAGCCTCTACCTGCCGGTGCTCGACCATCCCGCGGCTCCTCCACTCCTGGAGCCGGGGGCGGCCGACCAGCTCGGCGGAGTGGAGACGGTACTCGTCGTGGAGGACGACCCGGCCGTCAACGCGATCATCTGTCGCACGCTGGCCAAGCACGGTTACCAGGTCCTGCAGGCCGGGGATGGAGTGGAGGCGCTGCATCAGGTCGAGTCCGACTCGAGCATCCGCGTCGTGATCTCCGATGTGGTGATGCCCCAGATGAGCGGGCACAAACTGGCGGCCAAGCTCGCGGCCTCCAATCCGGCCATCAAAGTCATGTTTATCAGCGGCTACAGCCAGGACGCGGTGTTTTGCCAGATCGTGGGCGAGCACAATGTCGCCTTCTTGCAAAAGCCCTTTTCGCCAGGGGAGCTCGCTCGATCGGTGCGCACCTTGTTGGACAGCGAAGGTGCCTCTTCTCGGCCCCATGCTGCCGCTTCTTAGCCCGCCTGCTCGGTCGACGAGCACGCATCGTTGAAGTCCCTGCGTGCGTGGTCCACGAGAATCGCCTTCGCGGCTCGCCGTGAAACGACTGCGCCACCAACCGCTGTGCGTGGCGGATTTGATGGCAGGCCCACGTCAAAGGGGCTCTGTCGAACGAGCTGCGGCTTTAGGAACGCGTCGCGGCTGGAGCGGCTGCGGACGCTTGCAGTGCGAGCTGCGCTTCCGCGTAGCGACGCTCGACCATCTGGCGGTCCCGCTCGGCGGTGGCGGCCGTGACGGCCAATTCGTAGGTCATGCTGATGTGCGCCGAGAGGCACTGCCAGTCCGACTCGTGCCGGATATGGACGGCGATCCGCGCGAGTGCTTCGAGGATCCGGATCAGTACGTCCAGCGAATTCTTTGCGTACTGCCGGATCTGATTGAAGCTGGTGTCGAAGAAGTCGCACCGCGTCCTCGCCTCCGCAACCACTCGCAACCGCCCCTCGTCGTCGACGCGGTAGGTCGAGGGGAAGCGGCGTCTTGCTAGTTCCGACATTGCCGCACCCAGTCGGTCGACGCACTGGATCGCGGTGAACGGATCGTTGACTCCGGGCGAGAGAGCTCGCACAGCAACCTCCACCAGTTGTTCCACGACGAAGTCGGTGTCCTGCGTCCAGGAGCGCTGGTCTCCCGTGGCGAACGAATCGCGCAGCGCGTCGATGATGGAATCATCGAGTCGCGCTTCGGGCCAAGCGCGAAGCACCGGGTCGTCGCGGTGCACGAACTGTCCCGGATGCCGCTCCACCCTCACAATCAGGTCGTGTTCGCGGGTGATCGCCAATAGCTGCTCCGGCTCGATCCGTAAGACGTAGCCATCCGATCCCGCCAAAATAACTCGCGACTCCTCGAGAAAACGCGAAGGGACCTGGGCCGCGGCATCGGCCTCGGCTTGGTCCACTTCGTGGGGGTGCTGACCGATCAACTCGGGATACAACGTCTGAATCGAGTGAACTAGGTCTTCGGCAACCGATGCGATGACATTGGGTGCTTGGATTGCCTCTGCGGCGTGGTGGATGAAATAGATCAGCACGCCCAGACCGGCGATGGCAATTAGAACTGCCAGCAGAATACTGAGCTGGGGCACAAAGACTTCGATGCCGAGATCGTCGCTGGTGCCTTTGATCTTGCGGAGCACGAGCAGGCAGTACAGAAACGCCGCCAGAAAGGTGCCCAGGGTGATTTGGTTGCCGGTATCCCGCATGAAATTCCGCAGCAGCCGGGGCCCGAATTGGCCCGACGCCAAGGTCAACGAAACGATCGTGATCGAGAAGACGACGCCCGCCAGACCAATCATGGAACTGGCGATCGTCGCCAGCAGCGTCCGCGCTCCTTCGGCCGTTCCGGTGTAAACCCAAGTGGCTTCCTCGAGAATTTCCTCCGGCAGTGCGGCGTCGATCCAGACCATCGTGAAGCTGAGCAGGATTGCCGCGAGCGACATCGCCGAAGGTACGAACCAGTAGCTGGCGCGAATCGACTCCCAGAGGCTGAGGAGGTGAGCGGTCAGTTTCATCAGCGAGCCAAGCCATCGGAAAGAAATCGAGTCGAGTCGGCGGAGCGTTTATTCTATCGGCTCGATTCCGCTCTCGCTTCTTTCATGCCCAGCGAACTTGGATCTGCGGAGACAGCCGCGTCAGATACCGAAGCAGGACAAAGTTGAGCGTGGCGATTCCGACCAGCTCGCATGTTTCCTCGCAGGTCATGACGGCGATGTACGACGCTGCGTCAAACCCCCGCGATTCGGCCAGGTATCCGCCGAGCAGTTCCAACCCGAGAGCTCCTCCCACATAGAACGCCCCAGCGATGATCAGCCCGTTGCGAATCTCCGATTTCAAACGAAGGAGGAACGGCAAATAGATGATCGCCACCAAAGCGACGAAAATTGCTCCGGGAATCACCCACGCGAAGTAGAAGATTCCGCCCAGGTCCAGTCGATTGCGGAGGGCGACGATCAGGATCTCGTGCGTGTAGGTTGCTTCGTCCAGTGCAAAGGCAAGGAACAGCAGACTCAGCCCCATCCAATACCGCATTCCCGCGTGACGGTTTCGAGTGTGATGGGCGTCAGCTCGAGGCGTGTCCGCCTGCTGGTTTCCATGGAAGTAGGCGATCAAGCCAAACAAGCAGCTGGCAAGGAACAACCCGAGCGTGGAAAACCAAGCCGGAACGTTATTCTCAAAGTCGAGATAGAACCTTTTGCAAAGCTCATTGACGGCTCCGTAGGCTTCGGCTGGATAAGACAACATCACCAGCTTGGCAGCCGTGCTGAGAGCAACGAGCAACAAGATCCCGACCAATAGCACGCTATAGATGCGCGCCGGCGGGATCCGGAGCACGAAGTGATCGTCTTGGTGCATGGGCAATCCGCTATTCGCATCGAGCATCGGCGTGCTTCGTGTTTGTCGAGGGTACGATGACATAATTTGAACCGTAGGCGCTAGCCTCTGTCAGAAAACTCCAACTCACCACTGCCCTCCCCCCGGGTGGGTCGGGCTCTTAGGCCCGGGGAGGGCCTGCTGAACCCAGACGCGGGGAGGGTGTCGTTCCCGGTTTTCTGGCAGAGCATAGCTGGACAGCGCCACTTTCTTACGCTGAATTGCCATAAAGTCAGCAGTGCCCAGCAGTTGGCTACCAAGTCGTTTAACGGCAAGCCGAAGGC
>NZ_WRPR01000024.1 GCF_010367455.1 Candidatus Laterigemmans baculatus
CCGTGGGGGAGAGGGTTAGGGTGAGGGGGCCGTAGCCGGCCGCTTAGACCCCCTCACCCCAGCCCTCTCCCCCAAAGAGAATCGCGAAAATGTTGGGGGGTAAACGTTGAGCGATTGCCGCGATTCCCTTCGGGGGAGAGGGGGCTAAAAACTGCACGACCTCCGGGGGGAGGGTGTCATTCCCGGTTTTCTCAGCGAGGCTCGCGTCGGGCCGCATCCGGTTCGCGCCGCGGAAAAGCGGGACGGAACCCGCGGCTAGCGCCGTCGGCTCAAAGGGGAACCCGCGGCTAGCGCCGTCGGCTCAAAGGGGAACCCGCGGCTAGCGCCGTCGGCTCACGCTTGGGGATCTGGCACAAGGACTGCAGGGGGGACTGCCGGACTCGGGGCTCGCGATTGCGGGGCTTTGGGCTCGCGATTGCCGTGGGGAGAATATGCCGCTGAGGATGGACGGGAACTGCATCATGAGTGTGCTCAGCGATCACGACGTCGAGCTCTTTCGGGCGGGGGCTCATGCTCGCCTGTACCGCGGCTTGGGGAGCCATGCGTGCGAGAGCGGGACGCGGTTCGCCGTTTGGGCTCCGCGAGCGGCGGCGGTCTCGGTGATCGGCGATTTCAACGGCTGGCAACCGGCGGCCGATCCGCTTACGCCGCGGGAGGACGGGTCGGGGATCTGGGAAGCGACGGTGGCGGCCGCGGCCCCCGGGACGCTTTACAAGTACCACATTCAAGGGCAGCACGGTGGAGCGGTCGACCGCGGCGATCCGTGGGCTTTCACGTGGGAGCAAGCTCCCGGCACCGCCTCCCGCGTCTGGACGCTCGATTACGAGTGGAACGATGCGGAGTGGATGGCGTCGCGGGGCCGCCGCCAGTGCCTCGATTGCCCGCTGGCGATCTACCAATTGCACCTGGAGTCTTGGCGGCGGGTGCTGGAGCCGCACGGCAATCGACCGCTGACCTATCGCGAGGCGGCCCATGCGCTGCTCGATCACCTCCGCGAGACCGCGTTCACGCACGTCCAGTTGATGCCGGTCATGGAGCACTCCGACGCTCCGCTCCGCAGCGACACGGCCAGCAATGACACGATCGGCTACTTCGCTCCCTCGAGCCGCTACGGGAGCCCGCAGGACTGCATGTACCTGGTCGATCTGTTGCACCAGCATGGCTACGGCGTGTTTCTCGAGTGGGTCCCTACCCGCTTCCCGGTCGTCGCCCAGGGCCTGGCCGAGTACGACGGCAGCCCGTTGTATGAGGATCCACGATTTCGCTGGACTTATCCGGAAAGCACGGTCGTGATGTTCGACTGGAGTCGTCCGGAGGTTCGTTCGTTCCTGCTCTCCAGCGCTCTGTTTTGGCTCGAGCAGTACCACGCCGACGGGTTGCACATCGGCGGTCTGGGGCCCGCCTTGTATCGCGGGCAGGAGCTCGGGGAGGAGCACTTCGAAGGGGCGACGGAGCACGGCAATCGGGCGATCGAGTTCCTCTGCCAGTTGAACGAGACGCTCTACCGAGAATTCCCCGACATCCACACGTTGACCCGGGAGTCGTCGAGCGGCCCGATGATGTCGCGGCCGACCTTCACCGGCGGCGTCGGCTTTGGGCTGGAGTGGCATACCCACTGGGCGGGCGAGACCCGTCGCTACCTGGCCAATCCGCCCCACGATCGGAAGTACCACCACGCGGCATTGACCGCAGGCGTCGCAGCGCTCGGCGGCCACAACTTCGTCCTCCCGCTCGCGCACGACCCGGTCGCCCCGGGAGGCGGTTCGTTGCTCGGCGGGATGCCGGGGGACGATTGGCAGCGGCGGGCCAACCTGCGGCTGCTATTCGGCTACACCTACGGCCACCCGGGCAAGAAGCTGGTCTTCATGGGAGGCGAGATCGGCCAGTCGCGTCCCTGGCAGCGGGGCGGAAGTCTCGACTGGCACTTGCTCGAGGACCCGGCGCACCTGGGGCTTCGGGCCTGGGTCCGAGACCTGAACCGGTTCTACGCGTCGCAGCCGGCGATGTACCAGTGTGATTTCAGCCGGGACGGTTTCCAGTGGGTGAACTATCAAGACGCCGCGGCGAGTGTTCTGAGCTTTATCCGCTACGCCGAAGATCCTCAGGACCAACTGTTGGTGGTCTGCAATTTCACTCCCGTGGTGCGAAGAAATTATCGCGTGGGGGTCCCCCGGGGCGGTTGGTGGCACGAGATCCTCAACAGCGACGGAGAAACCTACGGCGGGAGCGGGCAAGGTAATTTTGGCGGCGTGGAAGCCGCCCCGGTGGCGACCCAAGGCCAATACCGCTCGCTGCTGCTGACCCTCCCGCCGCTGGCGGTGCTCTTCCTTCGCCCCGCGTGAATTCGCGCTTTTTCACCGAGAGACTTATGAGCAAGATCGAAGACGGGCGGCGCCGCGCCGTGGTGGAACACGTCCTTCCGCAAGTCGACGGCGGACGATTTCCTATCAAGCGAACGGTCGGCGAACAGGTGCTCGTCGAAGCGAGCGTGTTCGGCGACGGCCACGACGCAATCGCTGCGGCGGTGCGGTACCGGGACCTGGGGAGCGGTCCCTCGGGAAGCGGCCCCTCGGAAAGGGGTACCTCGGGAAGGGGTACCTCGGGAAGCGGTGCCCGCGAGCGGGACTCCGGTCCCGTTTGGCGGGAAGTGCGGATGCATCGCCCCCGGCCTCGGGAAGCTCCCGATCACTGGGAGGCGGCGTTCGAGGTCGACACCCTGGGCCGCTGGGAATACACCGTCATCGCCTGGGTTGACCACTTTGAGACGTGGCGCCGCGACTTGAAGAAACGCATCGCCGCCGAGCAGGACCTCACGGTTCCGCTGCAAGTCGGGGCGGCTCTGGTCGAAGCGGCTAGCGATCGCGCGCAGGCCGCGCACGTCAAAGGGGGAATCGTCCAGAGCGGCGAAGCGGCGCTGCTGATGGATTGGGCAAAGCGGCTACGACGCGATCTACCTCTCGCCGATCGCGGCGAACTGGGGCTGGACGAGGAGCTCGATCGGCTGATGGCACGCTATCCCGATCACTCCCTCGCCAGCGTCTATGAGCGGACGTTGGAAGTCGTCGTCGACCCGCCGATCGCCCGGTTCGGCGCTTGGTATGAGATGTTCCCCCGCTCCTGCGGTCCCGCCGGTCAGCACGGAACGCTCAAGGACTGCGAAGAGCGGCTGCCCTACGTCGCATCGATGAACTTCGACATCTTGTACCTGCCTCCGATCCATCCAATCGGTCGCGAGTTTCGTAAAGGCCCCAACAATACGCTCACTCCCGGTCCCGAGGACCCCGGCAGTCCGTGGGCGATCGGCGCTGCCGAGGGAGGCCATACGTCGATTCATCCCCAACTCGGCACCCTCGCCGATTTCCGGTCGCTCGTAAAAAAAGCCAGCGAGCACGGACTGGCGATCGCCCTCGACATCGCCTTTCAGTGCGCTCCGGATCACCCCTGGGTCAGCGAGCATCCGGAGTGGTTTATCTGGCGTCCCGATGGAACGGTGCAGTATGCCGAGAACCCACCCAAAAAGTATCAAGACATTTATCCGCTGAACTTTGAGAGCGAGAACTGGCAGGGGCTTTGGGACGCCCTGAAAGATGTGTTCTTGTATTGGTCGGAACAGGGGGTGCATGTCTTTCGGGTCGACAACCCCCACACCAAAGCTTTTCCGTTTTGGGAGTGGGTGATCGCGGAGGTAAAACGCGTCTATCCCGAAACGGTTTTCCTTTCGGAGGCGTTCACGCGACCGCCCGTCATGCACCGGCTGGCCAAAGCGGGATTCACGCAGAGTTACAACTATTTTCCGTGGCGGAATACGAAGTGGGAGCTGACGACCTATCTGACCGAACTGACCGCCGAATCGGGACGCGAGTATTTTCGCCCCAATCTCTGGCCGAACACTCCTGATATCTTGCCCGAATATCTGCAAATCGGAGGGCGTCCCGCGTTTGCTTCGCGGTTAGTGCTGGCGGCGACGCTTGGGGCCAGCTACGGCATTTATGGGCCTGCCTTTGAGCTTTGTGAATGGCGGCCAAGGGAACCGGGGAGCGAAGAATATCTCGATTCGGAAAAGTACCAAGTCCGGCAATGGGACCTCGAGCGGCCCGACAGCCTCCGCGACTTGATCGCACGGGTCAATCAGATTCGCCGCGATAACCCGGCGCTGCACAGCGATTGGAGTCTGCGGTTTCACGAGATCGACAATGAGCAACTGATCGCCTACAGCAAACGGACTCCGGACGGCGAAAATGCGCTGCTCATGGTCGTTAGTCTCGATCCGCACTACGTCCAAAGCGGGTGGCTGGAACTGCCGCTCGAAGATTTTGATCTGGATCTCCACCATCCTTACCAAATGCACGATCTGTTGAGCGGGGCGAGGTACCTCTGGAGCGGTTCAAGGAACTACGTTGAGATCGACCCGCATGCCCTGCCGGCGCATATCTTCCGCCTCCGCCGCCATGTGCGCACCGAACGCGACTTCGACTATTTCCTCTGAGAGTTCGACACTTACGAGTAAGACACCACGATGACGCACGATAGCACGGATTCGTCGAAACTGGTGGATGATCCGCTCTGGTACAAGGATGCGATTATCTACCAGATGCACGTCAAAGCGTTCTACGATAGCTCGGGAGACGGGATCGGCGATTTTCGCGGGTTGATCGAACGCTTAGACTACGTTCGCGATCTGGGTGTGACAGCGATCTGGTTGCTCCCGTTCTATCCGTCGCCCATGCGCGATGACGGATACGACATCGCCGACTATCGGAATGTGGCACCCGAGTACGGAACGCGGCGTGATTTTCGCGCCTTCGTCCGGGCCGCCCATGATTGTGGTATCCGTGTGATCACGGAGCTCGTAATCAATCACACCTCCGATCAGCACCCCTGGTTCCAGGCGGCCCGCAGAGCTCCTGCGGGGTCGCGAAAGCGGGACTTCTACGTCTGGAGTGACGACGACGAAAAATTCTCCGAAACTCGGATCATCTTCACCGATACCGAACGCTCCAATTGGACCTGGGATCCGGTCGCACAGCAGTACTACTGGCACCGCTTTTTTTCCCATCAGCCGGACCTAAACCACAACAACCCCGAAGTGGTCGAGGCGGTGATCCGAGTCATGCGGCAATGGCTGGATATGGGGGTCGATGGGGTGCGGCTCGACGCGATCCCGTATCTCTGTGTTCGCGAGGGGACGAACAATGAAAATCTCCCCGAAACCCACGCGGTGATCAAACGGATGCGGGAGGTCGTCGACGCAAATTACAAGAATCGATTGTTTTTGGCCGAGGCCAACCAGTGGCCCGAAGATGTTCGCGATTACTTCGGCGATAACGACGAGTGCCATTTGGCCTATCACTTTCCCTTGATGCCGCGAATGTATATGGCGGTGGCGCAGGAGGATCGCCACCCGATCGTGGAGATCATGGATCAAACGCCCGAAATCCCGGAGGCGTGCCAGTGGGCGATTTTCCTTCGCAACCACGATGAGCTGACGTTGGAGATGGTCAGCGATAAAGAGCGCGATTACATGTATCGCCACTATGCGAGCGACCCACGGATGCGGATCAATGTCGGCATCCGCCGCCGGCTTGCGCCGCTGCTCGACAACGATACGGAGCGCATCAAGTTGATGAACAGTCTGCTGATGTCGATGCCCGGGTCGCCGATCGTGTACTACGGCGACGAAATTGGAATGGGAGACAACATCTATCTCGGAGACCGAAACGGGGTGCGGACACCGATGCAGTGGAGTCCGGACCGAAACGCCGGGTTCTCGCGCGCCGACCCGCAGCGGCTCTACTTTCCCCCGATCATGGATCCAGTCTACGGCTACCAGGCGGTCAATGTGGAAGCCCAGCAGCGGGACGCGGCGTCGCTGTTGCACTGGATGAAACGGCTGATCGCGGTCCGCAAGGCGCACAAGGCGTTCGGGCGGGGAACGCAGACGTTCCTGCACCCGGGCAACCGCAAGATTCTGGCCTACCTTCGCGAGTACGAGGGGGAGAGCATTCTCTGCGTCGCCAACCTGGCCCGCTCGGCACAGCCGGTGGAACTCGATTTGGGGCGCTTTCGCGGCCGCGTGCCTGTGGAAATGATGGGCAGTACTCCGTTCCCGCCGATCGGCGAACTGCCCTATCTACTGACCCTGCCGGGGCACGGGTTTTTCTGGTTCCTGTTGGCCGAGAAGAGTGAGGCTCCCGCGTGGCACAGCGATAAACTGCCGCCCCGCGAGCTGCCGGTGATTGTGATTCCCGAGGGCTGGAGCACGTTCCAAGTCGCCGATGGCTCGCTGACCAGCGCCGCGCGGCGGGCGATGACGCGGCTCGAGGACAAGTTGCTGCCGACGTGGCTCCCGACCCGGCGGTGGTTCGCCGCGAAAGGGGAACGGCTCGATTCGGTGCGGATGGTCGAGCGGGTCGAGTGGCGGAAGTGGTTGCTGACGTTCCTGAAAGTCACCCTCACCAGCGGCGCCGAACAGGAGTATTTCCTTCCGCTGTCCATTCTCTGGGAAGGGGAAGACGACGACCGATACAGCGAAAGCCGCGGCTCGGCAATTTCGAAGATTCGCCGTCAGGCCCGGCCCGGATTGCTGTATGACGCCTTTGCCGATGAGTCGTTCGCGCGGGCGCTGATCGAGGTGATGGCGGAAGAGGCCAGCGCGCCGCTCGACGGGGGGAAGATCACCGGTTTCCGGACCCCCGCGTTCGCGACGCTCGGCACCGAGACGACCGGCGAGGTCCCGATCCGACGTCCGCTCAACGAAGGGAGCAACAGCGCGCTGGTCATCGGTGATCAGTGGTTCCTCAAGAGCTATCGCCGGATGCAGCGGGGGCGAAATCCTGAGGCCGAGTTGGGGCGGTTCTTGACCGAGCATGCCTCCTTCCCGCATATCGCTCCGCTGGCTGGCGGCGTCGAGTACCACAGCGAGGATGGGAGCGTCACGACGCTGGCCATCTTGCAGGGCTACGTCCGCAACCAGGGGGACGCCTGGGGCTACACGCTCGATTACCTCGATCGCTTCTTCGAGTACTGCCGCACGCAGAAGCCCGAAGAGCTCGACTTGGCCAGCGAGCATGCGGCCTACACGTCGCTGATCCGGCTGTTGGGGCAGCGAACCGGCGAACTCCACCAGGCGCTGACCCAGCCCGGCGGCGGCCCCGATTTCGATCCCGAACCGATCGACCGGAACGATTTGCAAACCTGGAAGTCGCAGGTGCGGGAGCTTGCCACTGCCACGCTCGATCTGCTCGCGCGGCACGTCGAGGATTTGACCGCCGAGGTTCGCGAGGAGGCGGAAGGGTTGCTCGGCGAGCGGCAAGCGGTGCTCGAGCGGATCGATGCGCTGACTCCCGAGGCGGTCGACGCGGCCAAGACGCGATTCCATGGAGACTACCATCTGGGGCAAGTGCTGGTGGCGCAGAACGACTTCGTGATCATCGACTTCGAAGGCGAGCCGGCGCGGACGCCCGAGCAGCGGCGGGCAAAACATACACCGCTCAAGGATGTCGCCGGCATGCTCCGCTCGTTCGACTACGCCGCCTATGCCGCGGTGGCCAAAGCGAGCGCGGATCGGCCGGACGATCGCCCTCAATTGGCCGCCTACGCTAAGACATGGAAGGAGGCGACCGTCGCCGCCTTCCTCGAAGGCTACCGGGAAGCGGCCCAGGGAGCGGCCAGCTACCCGAGCGATGCCGACCATGGCGACGCCCTGATCGCTTTGTTCACGTTTGAGAAAGCGCTCTACGAAGTTCAGTACGAGCTGAACAATCGCCCGGCCTGGGTCCACCTCCCGCTCCGCGGACTCAGCGCGTTGATGCGCTGAGTGAGCCGTAGACGCTAGCGGAGCGTATTGATCTGATCTCGCGGATCGTTTGATCAGCCGCCACGCGCTAGCGTCCGGTTGTCCCGGCGGTTTTCGGAAACCGGGGGCTAGCGCCCGGCGGCTGATGAATCACTTGGCCCGAGCCCGCCAGCGGCTGATTTGCGCCGGCGGCTGATTTGCGCCAGCGGCTGATTTGCGCCAGCGGCTGATTTGCGCACCGGGAGCCGCTGCGGTAGACTGCCGAGCGACGGGGCAGACCCCCTGGCGAAGCGGGGGCCTTTGAGCATTGGCAACGGTGAGGCGAGTTTGTTCGATCTGGAATTTTTGCAGATCGTGGGGACGGTGATCGTCACGGCGGCGGTCGTGGCGCTGCTCGCGCGGCCGCTGCAGGTCCCGTCGATCGTGGCTTACCTGTTCGCCGGATTGCTGCTTGGACCGGTGCTCGAGGTGGTCCCGGTCGCGCACCATGGCGGGGCGAGCGACGTCGCGGTGAGCGCCGAGATCGGCATCGTGCTGTTGTTGTTTCTCGTCGGCTTGGAGCTGAGCATCCCGAAGGTCCGCGATGTCGGGCGAGTGGCTGTGGCCGCCGGTCTCGGGCAGGTTGTGTTTACGGCCCTGGGCGGATTTCTGCTCGCCTGGCTGCTGGGCTTCACGGTCATCGAGTCGCTGTTCCTCGCCACCGCGCTGACCTTTAGCAGCACGGTGGTGGTCGTCAAAGTGCTCGACCAGAAGGGCGAACTGGATCATCTCTATGGCCGGATCGCGGTTGGGATCTTTCTCGTCCAGGACTTGGTCGTGATCCTCGTCTTGACGGTGATGGCCGGTCTGGGCACGGCCGAGCGCATGGATCCGCTCGCGGTAGCTTGGGGGGTCGGCAGAGCGTTTGCCGGGATGGGGCTGATGCTCGCCTTGGCTTTGGTTTCGGCGAGGTACCTGTTGCCGCGTCCGTTGGAGTGGGTCTCCCGGGCGCCGCAGACGTTGATGATTTGGAGCCTGTGTTGGTGCTTCTTTTTCGTGCTGCTCGCCGATGCCATGGCGCTGTCGCGCGAGATCGGCGCCTTTCTGGCCGGGTTGAGCTTGGCCCAGCTCAGTTGCAGTCAAGATTTGCGGCGCCGCGTGCATCCCTTGATGAACTTTTTTATCGCGGTCTTTTTCGTCACCCTCGGAGCTCAGATGCAGTTCGATGCGGCGGCAAAGAATTGGCCCGCCGGGATCGCTCTGTCGCTGTTTGTCCTGATCGGCAACCCGGTCATTTTTCTGTGGATCATCGCTCGCTTTGGCTACTCCGAGCGGACCTCCTTTTTTACTAGCGTGACGGTGGCCCAGATCAGCGAGTTCTCGTTTGTTTTCGCCGCGGTGGGGATGGAGGCGGGATTGATCGACCAGTCGATCCTTTCGCTGATCGCGGTCGTCGGGTTGGTGACGATCGTCGTCTCGGTCTACATGATCCTTTACAGTGAGCGGCTGTACCGAGCGTTGTTCGATCTGGGAGTGCTGAGATTTTTCAAGGCTCACCGGGCCGATGACGCGGAATTGACCGCCGAGCAGGAACGGGTGGGACTTTACGACCACGTGATCGTGGTGGGGATGAATCCCCTGGGGCGACAACTGGTCAAGCTCCTCGAGGAGCGTGGCGAAGTGGTGCTGGCGATCGACACCGATTCTCGCAAGCTCGCGGACCTGGCGTGCGCGACCCTCGTGGGGAACGTCGACTACCGCTCTGTGCTGCACGACGCGGGGCTCGCGCGGGCCAAATTGGCGATCACGGCCTTGAAGATCGAAGAGACGAATAATCTGTTCGTCTATCGGTGCCGCACCGCCGGCGTGCCGGTCGTCGCCCATGCGTTCGATCGCGCCGTGCGGCCGGCTCTCCGGCAACTCGGGACACGATGGTTGATCGATTCGAAAACCGCGGCCGACCGAGAGCTCGATAAACTCCTGCGGGGACTTGGAGTGCTCGGCGGATGACGACGGTAACGCTCATTCTGGCTGCCGCGGCGGTCGGGTTTGGATTGGCGACGTGGTGGCGGCTGCCGGCGGTCCCGCTGCTGATCCTGATCGGACTCGGGCTGCGTCTGTTCGACGTCTTTCCTTCGCAGCCGACGCTGCACAACGCGCTGCTCCTAGGGGTGACGTTCTTGGTCTTCTTCGTGGGGACCGAGCTCGACGTGAAGCGGGTCGGGGGCCAGCGGCGGGCGGCGCTGGCGGTCGGGGTGGCGCACGTGACGGTGCTGGGAAGCTGCGGATTGCTGGCGGCGATTCTGCTGCGGTTCGACGGCCTCGCGGCGGTCTATCTCGCCGTCGCCGTCACCGCCAGCTCGACGCTGTCGGTCGTCACACTGCTTCGCCAGCGGCAGCAGGCTTTCGAGCCTTTCGCCCGGTTGGTGATCGGCATCCTGCTGCTGCAGGACGTGCTGGTGATCTTCATGCTGCCGGTACTGACCCGGGCGACCGAGGGCTGGGGGGCGATCGCCGGGGGCGTCGCGGCGACACTCGCCCTGATGGGACTGGCCGGGATCTGCATCCGCTGGGTCAGTCCCTGGTTGTTGCTGCGGCTAAATCTCGACGAGGAGAGTTCGCTGCTGGCGGTGCTCGCGATTCTGTTCACGTTCGCTGGGCTCGCCCATCAGATGGGACTGCCGCTGGTCAGTGGTGCGTTTCTAGCGGGCGTTTCGCTCTCGGGATTTCCGGTCAGCGGGGTCGTGCGCGGCCAGCTCAGCTCGCTGGCCGACTTCTTTCTCGCCGTCTTTTTTGTCGCGCTCGGAGCCTCGGTCAGCATTCCCAGTTTGCAGCACTTATTGCTCGAGGGCTTATTGTTAAGCGGCGTCCTGCTGGTGACCCCGCCGATCGTGATGTTGCTGGTCCGCAAGGCGGGTTTCACGGCCCGGGCGTCGATCGAGACGGCGCATTTGCTGGCCCAGTGCGGCGAGTTCAGCTTGGTGGTGGCGTTGCTGGGGATCGAGCGGGGGCACATCGGCGCCAACGTGCTCGCGGTGATCGTCCTGATGGTGGTCGTCACCACGACGGCCATGCCGCTGCTGACCCATGAAGCGGTCACTTGGCAGCTGATGCGGCGGTTGCCGGGGAAACGTCGCAAGACGCCTGCGGTCCGCCCACGCGATCACGTGCTGTTGCTCGGCTGCGGACGGCACATGCGGGAGGTCCTCGACAATCTGCTGACCGAGCAGCAACAACTGGTCGTGGTCGATGAGGACGCGGGGGTGATCGCCGAGATGCAAGAGCGGGGGCTGACCGCCGTCCGCGGCGACGGAGCCGACTATCGCGTACTGCGACGCGTCGGTGCGCGGGAGGCTCGGGTGATCCTCTCCACCATGCGGCGGCTTCGCGACCACGAACGGCTACTGCACTTCGTCTCGGGCCCGAAAGTCCTGGTCCGCGTTTTCGAGCCCGCCGAAGCGGAACGCTGCGAGGCGCTCGGAGCCACCGTGGTGGTCGAGGCGGAAGCGGCGGCCCGTGAATTCGACGCCTGGTTCGCCGCGCAAACCTGGAACGAAGCTCAGCCGCCGGTGGCCCAGTCGTCCTGAAAATCGGCAAAGCAGGTCAGGCCGCCATCGGCATAGATCGTCTGCCCGGTGATGTACGATGCGTCATCGGAGGCGAGGAATGCGAACACCGCCGCCATCTCCTCGGGCTTGCCGGCCCGCCCCATCGGAATATGGCTTTCGACCGCCGCTCGGGCCTCGGGATCGTCGATCCAGGCCTGGTTCATGGGCGTCACGATTGCTCCCGGGGCGACCGCGTTGACGCGAATCCCTTCGGCGGCATACTCCAGGGCGAGCGTCCGAGTCAGATTCCCGAGCCCTCCCTTGCTGGCCGAGTAACCGAGATAACCCGGCTTGGGAATGATCTGGTGAACGCTCGAATCATTGAGGATCACTCCCCCTCCGGGACGGCTGCGGAAATGCCGCAGCGCCTCGCGCGAACAGAGAAACGCGCCCCGCAGATTCACGCCCATCACTTTGTCGAAATCAGCCGCGTCCAACTCGTGGCTCGGTTTTTGGATCTGGATCCCCGCGTTGTTGACGACGATGTCGAGCCGCCCGAACGCCTCGAGCACTTCCTGGAACATTCGCACGACCTGCGACTCGTCGGCCACGTCCGCCTGGACGATCATCCCTCGGCAGGCGTCGGTTCCCTCCCGCTGGCAGGCTTCGTTGACCGCGGCCGCAGTCTTCTCCGCTCCCTCTTTGGAACTGCGGTAGGCGATCGCCACGTTGGCACCCTCCTCCGCAAACCGCACGGCGATCGCCTGACCAATCCCCGACGATCCACCGGTGATCAACGCTGTTTTCCCCGAAAGTCGTTTCTTTGCGGTCATTTGTAACCTTATTCCCTATGCCAAAATCTTATCCACCACCTGCTGGTGGACATCGGTCGGTCGGAAGGCGCGGCCGTTCCCTTGCCCCATCGATGTCCGCCCGCACAATGTCCGCCCGAACTCGCCCCCCCAGACCACCAGCGTGACTGTGAGCATGTCGCGGTTTTTAAGGTCTTGAATCAGCGCCGCCGACGCCTGATCGATCTCCAAGGCGCAAATCTCCATGCCGTGTTTGAGGCCTCCATCGGGGAGGGCCAGCGAAAGCGGCGGCTGATTCAGACGTTCCAGGGATCGCGTTCAGGGCGGGAACGAAGTCGGTTGGCTTCGTCGTCGTTGATGAATGTTTCGGTGGCGGGATCGATAGTCAACTTTCGCTGCAAGATCCAGGCGAGCGCTGCGGCATGGCAGGCGATATGAGAATTTCGCATCACTCGGGCGTTGGCTGCCGTGGTCCCACGTGATTTCACACAGTCGAAGAAATCGCGAGCGTGAGCTGAGACGTCGAGCCCGACTGTCTTTTGATAATCGCGTCCCAGCTGACTCTTTAACGACTCGGGTTTGACCACGATCTCGCCACTGTCTCCCGTTTCGACGGAGCCTTCATCACCGACGAAGCGGACCGGACAAGTACCGAGACTCTGGACCCAGCCGGGCCGCTGGCCAAAGGGTGTCTTGAGAAAATCTAACACCAGCTGGACGCCGTTCGCATAACGAGCAGTGATTCCGGTGTCGCTTGGCTCGTATTCGATCGGAAGCGTCTCGTCGGACTGGTTGGCCCACTGGCAGAGATCGACGGTGTGGGCACCCCAGTCGAGCAGCTTGGCACCGGAATCGAAGTCCCAGTAGCCGCGCCAACGGCCGGCGACATACTGGGAGTTGTAGGGTCGCCAGGGGGCCGGGCCGAGCCACAGATTCCAATCGACCACCTCCCGAGGTGGCGTCGGTTCCCCGGGGAGCCACGTCGTCTCGATCGATGGCGTGTAAACCGAGGCGTGCAGCGTGCGGAGTTGACCGAGTCTACCGCTGTGGGCTAATGCGACCGCCTGTTGAAAATTCGGAACGCTGCGTCGCTGCGTGCCGGCCTGGAAAACGCGTCCCGTGCGAGCGATCGTGTCGGCCAGCTGCTGGCAGTTCGCGATCGTCAATCCGCACGGCTTTTCACTGTACACATCCTTGCCCGCCTCGGCCGCGAGAATCGAAGCCGGAGCGTGCCAGCGGTCGCCCGTGGCAATCAGCACCGCGTCGATGTCCTTTCGGGCGAGCAGCTCGCGGAAGTCGCGGTAGAGTTTGCAGTCCTGATTTTGGTAGTGGCCGTCGACCAACGCTTTGCCTGCGTCGCGGCGGCTCGCTTGCACGTCGGCGATCGCCACGCACTGCACGTCCGGCAACTGCAGCATCGCTTTCAGGTCATACGTGCAGCGGGGGCCGATTCCGATGACGCCAAGCGTCACTTTCTCGCTCGGAGCCACCTCGCCGTTCTGACCCAGCGCCGAGGCGGGAACAATCCACGGGACGCTTGCCGCGGCGGTCGTCGCTAGCGATCTTCGCAGAAACTCCCGGCGGTTGGTGCCCGAGGGAGACGAGTGAGCTACACGCCTGGGCTGCGGCGGTGGACTGGCTTGGTGGCGGATGGGGCGGGGCATCGGCTCAGCACTCCTGTGGATCGCGGGGAGTCGCAGGGGGGATGTCTCAGGACCGGGCACGTCGCCGGCGGCAGGTGGGGATCTGGTAGCAGCTGCCTTTGGCTCTGTCAGAAAACTCCCTTTAGGCATTACCCTCCCCCCGGGAGGATCGGGGTCTCAGGCCCGGGGAGGGCCGGCGAAATCGGTGCGTAATCAGGCTCTGCGTTAAGTATCGCCCTCCCCGCTCGTCCCTCGCGACCCTCCCGGGGAGAGGGTGTTGTTTTAGGTTCTCTGACAGAGCCCAATCTAGAACTGCCCTGTCTGGGGCTGACATGTGTCCAGATCGACCACCGGCAAGCACACCTCGGCTCGCTATGGGCGCAGCTCTCCGATTCTTTTCAGTGGGGGCGGGTTTTTTGTGGAGCGGGCGTTCACTCCTGAGCGGAGGCATCGCGGAGCTCGACTTCGGCCCTTCCATCATAACCCCTCCGACAACACTGCGGCAGCGCCTGCGCCGCTGCACCGGCATATGCGGCGGACTCACCCCCCTGCGGTAGCCGCAGCGCGGCCAATCGCCACTCGTTCGCACCGGCCTGGACACTGCCTGGCACTACTCTTGCACGCAGTCCGGCAATTGCTTCTTGGCACGCCTGCTTATGGCTGCTCCGGCATCGACCAGCCCGCGTGCTCCCCAGCGTTTACGGAATC
Source organism: Candidatus Laterigemmans baculatus (assembly GCF_010367455.1). GTDB lineage: Bacteria > Planctomycetota > Planctomycetia > Pirellulales > Pirellulaceae > Laterigemmans > Laterigemmans baculatus. Next base: position 14,486 of record NZ_WRPR01000024.1, read on the forward strand.
GCGTGATGATCCGTCAGACCGCGGCGACGACTGTGCAAGACCTGATGCTCACGTTCGCCGATGCGACCGGCCTCACCTGCGACCGGCCTTCGAAACGCTATCTCTGGACCGATGCATTCGCTGTTTGCAATCTGCTGGGAATCTACCGGCAAACGGGCGAAGTGCGGTTCTGCGAATTGGCAGTCCGGTTGGTCGACCAGGTCCATCAACGGCTCGGTCGACACCGTGCCGACGATCCCCGCCGGGGCTGGATCAGTGGGCTCGACGACGAGCAAGGCCAACGCCATCCCACCGTCGGAGGGCTCCGAATCGGTAAACCATTCAACGAGCGGAAACCGTCGGAGCCAATCGACGAGCGTTTGGAATGGGAACGCGACGGCCAGTACTACCATTATTTGACCAAGTGGATGCACGCGCTCTATCGAATGGGGCAACCGCGTGATGCTTGCCACGAGCCTGGCCCCCGACGGCTATCTGACCCGCCCCTGAAATCGAAGGGCAGGAAAGGCCATGTCTGTTTCGGACAAACTCACGCACACGTTCCGGGCTGGCATGGGCGGCTCGCTCAGCCAGCTAATCTGGTACGCCTTGCTGGCCTGTGGTGTATGGCTTTTCTTCTACATCCTCTTCAGATCCCACTACCAAACGCGGCGCATCGGCAGGAACAACCCCCTGCCGAACCAGATCCCCCGAGAGATTCTCTGCTCGTTCCGAAGCATTGTCCTATTCGGAATCGTGACCGCAGGCGTCGTCTACGCCGCCTATTCGGGATGGACGCGGTTGTACGTGGAGGTAGACGAGTACGGGTGGGGATGGTTTGCTGGAAGCATCGTGCTCATGATCATTCTGCACGATGCCTACTTTTACTGGACTCACCGGCTGATGCATCACCGACGTCTGTATCGTTGGATGCACCATACACACCACCGGTCGATCAACCCGACGCCTTGGGCGGCGTATGCGTTCAGTCCCGCCGAAGCATTCGTTCAGGCCGGGATCGGCCCACTCGTGGTATTCATCATGCCGGTCCATCCGGCTGCGTTTTCTGCGTTCATGATTTGGCAGATCACGTTCAACGTGTTCGGGCACTGTGGGTATGAAATTTACCCTCAGTGGTTTTTGAAAAGTCGTCTCGGCATGCTCCTCAACTCAGTGACGCATCACACGCTGCACCATGAGAATTTCCACTCGAATTTTGGACTCTATTTCAACGTTTGGGACCGAATCCTGAAAACGAATCATCCAGATTACGAGCCGCGGTTCGAACTAGCGACCAGGAAGCTGCCGAATTCGGATGACATGCGGTAATAGCTTCAGAGGTCGAGATAAAAGCCGGCCGCCGCAAGTCGAGCATATTTGACGCGGTTGAACGAATACAATGGCTCTTGCGTGGAAGCACCGCTCCATTCCGCCTCATGGAGTACTCCCGTAGCGAGCATCCGTTCGTGAAAGTCAAACGGGTCGAACTCAAGCTCGAGCACCGCTTCGTACAATTGCTGCAGCCTTCGAAGCGGAAACTTTGCCGGCAGCAGATCGATCCCCACGGGTTGATGGCGAAACTTGCGCCGCAGATGCGTGACGGCCATCTGCAGGATCTCGGCATGATCGAACGCGAGCGACGGGAGGTCGGCCGTGCTAAACCAGGCGACACTCCGCGCATCGTCAGCGGCTTTTGGAAAATGGTCCTCCAGACGGACCAGTCCCAAGTGAGCAACGCTGATGGTCCGTCCCCGCGGGTCCCGATCAACCGCATCAAAGGTCCGGAACTGCTCCAGGCTGACTCCCTCCAACCCCGTCTCCTCAGCCAACTCACGCGCGGCGCTTGCAGCGAGCAACTCGTCCATCTCGACAAACCCGCCCGGAAACGCCCAGCGGCCAGCAAATGGCTCCTCGCGACGCTCGATCAACAGCACTTTGACGGCGTCGCCGGACCAACCAAAGACGACGCAGTCCGTGGTCAGTGCGGGACGCGGGTGTTCGTAACAATGCGACATGGGCAGTTCGTGGGGCAGGTGCGGGAGGTCGAGGGCGGATCGTTTTAACACTTTGTAGCGAGATAAACCCGCAGCGTCTCTACGTAAGCGCCTTCGATTTCCTCAAAGCCTCCCTCAACTCGCCGGCCCTCTTCCAGGAACCCCCGCTCGTCGAAGTAGTAGTCGCGAAACAAGCCCCGATGTTCATGCACTGCAGAGAAGTAAACTCCTGCGTCCCGTAGTTCCTGCTCGGTTGCAGCAAAGTTCGCCATGCTGCACTGGATCAACTGCCGAACGTAGTCGCCTTTCGCTCCGCGAAAGTAGCGTTTGAGCAGCCGCCTCGTTCCGCGAAGTTCGTATCTCAGCCCGAAGACTAAGTGAAAAACACGAGCGAGACAACGTGCGCCAGCAGCGCGGCGACCGCTCCCACACCTGCTGCAAACTTGCCGATCTCGTGGTATCGGACGAGCCGCCGGTGGTTGCCCCAAAACCACTGAAAGTGCAGGAACAAGCCAATGCAGGTGATCAGCAATCCCAGCGTAAGCGCTGGGATTCCCGTAAGCTCAAGCCATAAGAATTCGTCGGGAGCTCGGTAGCCTCGGCTGAGGTTGAGCGTGATGGCTCGCCGAGTCACGCAGCAGTACAAACCGTAGCCGGTGGTGAGTACCGCCAGACCGATTCCGACAAACCACTTTTGCAGCGGCCCGCCGCTCGGCGGAGCGATCAGCCAATCGGCAAAGTCGAACACGGAGTCGTGGTGGATCATGCAAAGCGTCCGATTTCTACAGTTCACGCGGGTCACGACTTCGCATTCAGGAGGTCGAGCGTCTTTGCGTCCTGCACGCCACCGAAGTATTTTTCGAGCACGCGCTCAAACACCGACCCGGCGGGCGACACCGAAGCGAAGAGCGTTGCACAGGACTGGAGCTTCCGGTCGTCCGGTGAACCGAAAACCTCGCTCGCCGAGCGGCCTTCGATGCCGAGTGCCGCTTCGCAGCACTCGACCAGCCGCGGCCCCAGCACCGCGTGACCCAGGTACGCCTTTGCTTCCGCGGTGCTGTAGATCGCGTATCGCTGGGACATCGCACTGAACCCCAGACCCGCGTACTGCGGGAAAATGTACCACATCCAGTGCGAGCGTTTCCGCCCGCCCCGGATTTCCGCCAGCGCCCGAGCGTAATCGCCTTCCTGCGCTTCCACGAACCGGCTCAGATCAAACGGGTCCTGAGCGACTGAGCGAGACACCTCGTCGCCGTTGCGATTCTCTGGCATGGATGTTCCTTTCGGCGGTGTCCAGTGGGTGGGAAATGGAGGCAGCTTGCAAGGTCCTCCTGCCAGCAGCAACTATGGTAGGGAGAATCTTCGTTGGCTGCCGTAGCTTGGCTCCCTGCTCCACCTACCGACGTTTTTGAGACGCTCATGCAACGCCGTCAATTCCTGGCTTCATCCATCGCGGCTACTCTCGTTTCACCAGCCGCCCTCTCGACCGCGGTGCGGGCCGCTGCGGCTGGCGATCGACCGCGGATCCTCCTCCGCTCCTCCTGGCAAACGGTCAACATCGGCGATATCGCGCATACGCCCGGGGTGCTGGCGCTGCTGGAAACATACCTCCCGGAGGCGGACGTCTATCTCTGGCCGAGCAAACTGGACAACGGCGTCGATGCCCTGCTCCTGGCCCGGTTCCCGAAGCTTAAGTTCGTGCAGACCGGAGACGCCCTGAAAGACGCCTTTGAGTCGTGCGATTTCCTGCTGCACAGTTCCGGCGCGTCGCTCGTCGCCGAAAAAGACATCGTCCGCTGGAGCGAAGCGACAGGCAAACCGTATGGCGTGTACGGGATCACGCTTCCGCCCAAAAGCTCCACGTCGACCGTCGCCACGCCCAAAGACAAACTGGCTAAAACGATTCAGGTGCTCAGCGGTGCCGAGTTCACCTTCTTCCGAGACTCCAAATCCCTCGCCTTCGCCAAACAACTCGGTTGCACCTGTCCGGTGATGGAGTTCGGTCCCGACGGTGCTTTTGCCTGCGATCTTCGTGACGAAGCCAAAGCCGAAGCATTCCTCTGCAAATACCAGTTGGAAACAGGAAAGTTTCTGTGCTGTATCCCACGGCTGCGCTACACGCCCTACTGGACGATTCCGTCGAAGAACCGCAAGCTCGATCCGGTCAAACACGCGCGGAATGAGGAAATGAAGGAGCACGATCACGCTCCGCTACGGCAAGCGATCATCGATGTCGTGGAGCAAACCGACTTGAAAGTGCTGATCTGCCCTGAAGACCAAACGCAGATGCAAGTCGGTAAGGAGATGTTGTACGACAAGTTGCCCGCTGCCATTCGCCAGCGTGTCGTCTGGCGAGAGGATTACTGGCTGACCGGCGAAGCGATCAGCACCTACGTCCGCAGCGCCGGCTTATTCGGCAACGAAATGCACTCGCCGATCATGTGCATCGGTCACGGCATCCCGGCCATCGTCTGTCGCTGGGCCGAGCAGACCACGAAGGGTTACATGTGGGAAGATATCGGATTGGGTGATTGGCTGTTCGATTTGGACAACGAATCCGAAGTCGCCAAGGTCGCCCCCACCGTGCTGGCCCTTGCCAAGAATCCCCATGCGGCCAAAGCCAAAGCGGCCGGAGCCCGCAAATTCGTCGAAAAGCGTCAACGAGAAACCATGGCCCATCTCGCCAAAGCGCTATAGGCCCAAGAACTGTCGGCACAGCCTCTCCTCAAATCACCCTCCCCTGGGAGGGTCGCGAGGAACGAGCGGGGAGGGCGAGCTTCGACTGCCAGGGGAAAAATATCACGGCAGGAAGCGAAGCCTATGACAAAAGCAAATCGGTTTCGCGGGCCGTCTTTGGACATAAATGGCCGTCTTTGGACATAAATCCACCACCCCCCGAGGATTGATGGGCGATGGATCGAAATGTACCGGATGAACTTCCAACAGCACAGTTCATCACCGTCTGACTTCGCTCGAATGACGTCCGACAAACTCTCACAGTTGGTTACGCGACCGAGAATTCGATTGACTCTGGTCGTCGTGCGGTCGCCGCTGATACGGCGTATAGCTCACTACCACAAACAGATTCATGATTCATCAACAGCCTGCCACGGATGCTTTGCAGCGTTGTCACCGACACACGGATTCGTTGCTAGAGCTCTGGTTTGGCAATTGGTGTGTCGAAGTCGATGAACAGAATCTGTGTTGATCCCTTCCCGAGAAAGGTGATCTTGGATTGAAACACGCGATCGTTGAGTTCCACGCGAATCGTGTGCGGACCGGCGCTGAACCGGAGCGTGGGTAACTGACCTTGAAGGTTGACGATCGCATTGCCGACGAAGAGGTCGTCGACGAACAAGCGTGCAACTTCGGGCTTAAACTCCGCTTGCCCGCGTTGGGTACTCACGGCATCCGGAGCGAAGTAGAGTCGCAGGGTCGATGTATCGCTGCCACAGTGAGCGATCGCGGCTGGGCTGGTCGGATCTGGGTTGGTCTGGTCGCCAAGCGATTTGCCAACGATCAACCCGACCGCGAGTAAGAGAACTGGGATCACCCGGTACATGATGTTGGCTCCGTCTGGAAGGGAATCGCATGTCGCATCACCGAGCATTGTTGCCGGCTTCCGCCATCGGGTCAACTGAATTGGGGGGGGCAGTACCCCCCCCTCTTCTTTTCTTGGCTCAGGGCGGCGGGGCTAGATTCGCCGCATTTCATCCAAACCTTGGATGGCACGAACGAACACGCGGCTTTGGCCCTAGAATGGCGGCGTCGAGATGCTGCCGACCCGGACGCATGCTCTCGACTGGTCGATTAATTACTAGGAGCAGGATAAATGGCCGAGTTCCAGTCGGTTGAGTTTCTCGCGGTGGACGCACCCCTCGATGACGCGGCGCTGGCGTTTATGCGCAATCAATCGACACGCGCCGAAATTGACCGGTGGAGGTTCACCAACGTCTATCACTTCGGCAATTTCGGCGGCGACGTCTTAGCGATGATGCGTCGCGGCTACGACATCCACGTCCATGACACCAACTTCGGGCTGCGCCGCGTCTGCTTTCGAATTCCCGACGGGTTTGCGTTCCGCGACAAACTGGAGCCATACCTTTTGGACTACGAAATCTCGTGGGTTCCGGATGACGAGGGCACCGGTGGAGTCCTTACTCTCAATCCGGAAGGAGAACCAGATACGTATGACTGGATGGAAGAAAACGAAATGTCGGCGAGCGATTTGATTCCGCTCCGCGAAATGATCATCGCCGGTGACTTTCGGCCGCTGTACATCTCCCACATTGCCTTTCAATACGACGACGAGGCACTCGAACCACCAGTTCCTGCGGGACTGAGCGAGCGACACCGTGCCCTCGACCTGCTCGGTCGTTTCTACGAGATCGATCGCGATCTTATAGCGATCGCGGCCGAGGTTTCACCAGCAATTAACGCTCTGCCGACCGAACACGCGGCGATCGAGTCATGGGTTCAGCGGCAATCAGTGGAGGAGTTGAGGTCGAACCTAAAAGATTGCCTCCGCGAACCCCAGCGCTATCCATCGAAACTGCTCCGGAAGATGCGGACTGAAACGGCGACCCCCACAGCGGCCGAGTCCGGAAGCCGAACGATCGGAGAACTCCGGCGCAGAGTGAAAGCGATCGACGACGAGCGAGAACGCCAGCGCGAACTTGCGGCCGCCCAAGAAGCCGAGCGGCGAAAAGCAGAAGCAGAGCGGGCGCGGCAGGCAACGCTGGCCGAGGTCGCAAATGACCCGGAGAGGGTTTTTGCACGGATCGACGCCGCGATCGGTGAAAAAAAACGGATGGCGTACCGAAGAGTCGCGAAAGAACTCTCGCTGATCGCTCAAGCCTGCGGCAAACCAATGGCCCGGGCCAAGGCGGAAGCCATCCGAATCCAATACCCCGGCCGCTCCGCTTTGATCGAAGAACTGAGAGAGGCTGGCTTCTGAAAACGCGGAATTGGGCGCAACGAAGTCCGGACAGCTTAAGGTATCACCGGTTGTGTCGCCGTCGGGGGCAAATCCATGGGGTACGCAGATGCCGCCTCGGTCGCCTGATGGATGAAAGCCAGTTCCTGCGGCGTGTTCTACCTGCGAGCATTCGGGCGAGGCGATGAGGCCTCATGCTCCGATTCCTGGTTTGCTGGCGGGCCGTCGACCGCCTTCAATCACCGTGGTGCGACGAGCGAGGATCGATTGCCAAGGGGCCGCTTGGTGGGTGCAAAAAGCTTAAGTGGTGTGATGCATGCGCCGCATGAAACCGGTTGAACTCGCGATTCGTCATCCTGCCGAACCCTGGATGCGGGTGCATTGCATTGGGTGATTCTAGGAAAGCGATGACGCATTCTTTGAGTCGTTCAACTTCAGCATCGTCGTCGAGCCGGTTTGGTGGCACAAACATGCTGGCAGTTCTGATTCCTTTTGGTGATTCTCCTGCGAGGAGTCGCGGCAATATGAACCATCGTAAAAGTGGGCGTAGCGGATATCCGAGCATCGCCATCCAACGAGGGTAGCCGTCCATGTTGCATTGGATCGTCAGGCGAAGATGACAGCATATTTGACCGAGTGACCAGTTTCCCGTTCGCGTGTATCCCGTGTGTAGTAGTCGTTCGCATTCGCGAATTGCGTCGTTAAGGTTTTCAAAAGCAATTGTTCGACGCATTGCGGTGGTTTGTTTAGGCTAGTGTTCCGATAAAGTCGTTATCAGCCGAAGCATGCGGAGAAGCGATACACAGAAACGAAAAACGGTTAATAGAACCAGAAGCCGCTGCGCTGGACGACTCCTCAGGCCCGCGGAGATGAAAGCTCAGGCGACGAACGTGTGTTTTATTGGTCGGACTCGCGTGAACGGGGGGAGCGAGCGGTTTTATCGGTATAGCCGAAAGTTCTCGCCTGCGGGTGAGATCGCATCGTCGAGTATTCTCGCCGCTTCCCATCGCTCGGTCAACCGAATAGGAGGGGCGGGTTATTCTGTCCGCTGAGAAGTCAACTGCATTGTGAGAGGTTAGCATGACGGGGTCGTTCTCAAAGGCGGCTTTGGACGGACAGGTGTTCTTTCTTGAAGGTCGCTATCAGCCGGAGAAAAAGAAGAAGGTCGCGGAGATCATCCGGGACAACGGAGGGAAGCTCGCGACGAAGTTCAGTCCCGATGTGACGGTCGTGCTGCAGGAAAAGCTCGGCAAGTCAACCGCGAGCAACATCGAAACGATGCCGGCGCTCACCGCGTTCTGCGAGATGTTTGTCGCAAGGGATAACGTGAAATTCGACTTTGTTGCAACCACCGCGGACGGCCGGCCAGTCGACGTGCATCTCAGCAAACTCCGCTATTGGGAATTCTCCGCCAGCGGTGAATCGGTCGCTTTTCAGACGGAACTCGATGGTCTTGACGATAGGTCGCCCGGCAGCGTCGCACGCGTCCTGGCCCGGCTCTTCCGCGAGACTGGTATTGCATCGGTCGCGTCAAAAGGGATGAAGGTCAAGATGACGCTGCTGTCCACCAACACCCCAAAAATTCCCGCCGCCGATTTCAAGAAGCTAGCCCTGGCGGCATTCGAGGAATTGACCGGCACAAGACCCACAGAAGCGGCCGGCCATCGTCGGACGTGAGCGTCACCGACCTCGTCGTCGTTGTCGGCGGACCCCGGGAAACCAGTCTCCGCAAAGCACCCCAGTCGCGGAGCGCCGCCAAAGATCAGCCCAGGGCGCAAGCCCAGGGAAACTGGACTCGGAACGGCGGCCGGTACTTGGAGTTGGGAGGTGGCGGGTCCGGAGCCCCCCTCTCGTCAGTCGGCTCTAGAACCGGCTGAACTGATGTCTGAGTCGCGAAAGCAGAAGAACAAGCCCATGAAGCCAAAGAGAAGGCCGCACCCGGAGAGGAAAAGCCCCGTGTCCCAGTGGTAATGATACGTGCCGGCGATCAGTAGTACCGTAGAGCAGACAATGAGTGTGGGACCGGAGAGTTTCATGACGACAACGACCTGGTGGGTTGAGATCGGGCTGGGTAAAAGCGAACCAAGACTCGAGGCGGTGCAAACTTGATGGGATCACGAGCCGAGAGCTCGGCCTGGTAAAAAGGGCCTCAAACGAAGCGAGTCGTCAGGTCGCACCGGATTGCGTTCATCGAAAAACTAGCCGCCGGTCAAGGATTGGAAAGACTCAGTAGCTTCGGCGATCCTCGTGCGATCATTCCGAGAGACCCGTTTCAACCGAAAACATAGCCATCACCGTGGGGCGATCCTGGTGGCATTGGTCGACAACGGAACGCCAGTCGGTTATGTGAGCGTAAGACTTCAACTGCCGATACTTGGCGTTTGTAAGTGCAGCGTGTCCGCCAATCGCGGCAAAAACATCCGTGAGCAGTTCAACGAAAGAGGGGAGGCCGTCTGGTTCCCAGGAAACCGCTTTTAGTGCCGATCCTTCTGCGACGGAGTTCGGTGCCGAGAGCGTTGCAACCTTGTCACCAGTTCTGACTTCGGTTATCTGAACCGTTGTCTTATCGGTCTCCTTCCAGATTACCGAAAATCGCTCAAACTCAGGTGTAGGAGCAGCGGCGAATTCCCACAGTGCATAGCTTTTTCCGCTCGGCGATGGGTTCGACATCTTTACGTGACCCTCGCTCTGGCTTGACGTGACCGTGATAGCGTCGCCTGTCGCGAACGATTGAAGGTCAGCCCTGAACGAGACGGGTCGGGTTCCTCCGCGTCCGGTCGACTCCATGAGATCTCCATTTTCATGGTCGAGTCGTTGTCAGCGAAAAGGTGAAATTCAGGCGTTACTTCAGGTCCGAAAGTAACCGTGCGCTCGAGTGGGTTGTACACCGCGAATCCATTCTCGGAGAAGCAAGCGATCGGCGTGTGCGTTGAAGTGTCTGTGAGAAGGAAAGAATACCGTCTGTCAGTCCGCCAACGAATGTCTAGTTCAGTGGGTATGTCATCATGCGCAAGGCATTTGCATTTGAACTGGAACGATTGCGCGTCGTCACCTTCCGTGGATAGGCTCGGCACCAGGGGCAGAAGTTCGCCAGTGGTTGGCGTTTTCGCGAAGACCGTGGATAACGTCGTTGAGCAAATCAAATAAGCAGCAAGTCGTAAGTAAATATTCATCTTGGGGAGTCCATTCTGTCAGATAAACCGTTTATCACTCGATCGGGCCGGCGAGCAGGTGCATATTTTTGCCCATTTTGACGAGCTATTCTTGCCGGTTCGCGGCGGTGGGTCAAACCAAAAACGAGGGGCAGCCAGGCTCGGCCTTGCCCTGGTTCCCCCCCAGATCAGGCTCCGCTGGAAAAGCGAAAATATCCTAGGTTTGCCGCGATCCACCCCGGCATGGATTGCTCCCGCCTGGGGCTGGTGTGAGGTCCACGGGTGTAAAGGGAGTGCGACCGTTGCGGAGGGAGCGGTGCTGGAGAGATTGCCGCTGGGGAGTCGAAGCGTCAGGGGGACCGACTTCATCGGAGATGTTTTCCGTCGAGAGCTTCGAGTTGTGCAGTGGCATATTTCGGTCTGAAATACAGCCGCCTGCGGCTTGCCGCTAAACGACTGCGCGATGAATCGCTGTGCGCTGCTGGGTAGCGGCGATGGCCGGGCGGAGAAAAAAGGGGTCAGGAGCCAAATTGGCTGTTTGGAGGGGGCTCGCCGGCATCGTTGGGTGAGAGCGGCTGAGTGGAAACGACCGCCCCTCGCTTGAAACTCGAGATGCGCTTTAGGAATAAAGCCGCTTGCGGAAATAGCCCAGATTGCCAATTTGGCTCCTGCCCGCTTTTTTTCAAGTAATTATGCCTCGTGTGTGTTCAAGCCCTCGACCTCGGCAAATACGCGTTCTAATTCTTTCGCAAACTTGGTGTGCTTTGGTATCCGGTGATTCTTGAGGAATGCTCGGAACTCCGCCGCAGGGCGATTGACAACGAAATTGTGATAGATCGCGTACTTGATTCCAAGACCGACACCCAAACCAACTGCTTCAGATTTCCCATCCGAGTCTTGTTCTTCACCCTCGGGGTATTCCTGTTCCTCTTTAGTCGCTTCCTTATACGTAATGAATCGGATGCCAAAGTCGACCAATCGATTTTGGTGTAAGGCCAAATGATTTCTGATTTCAGCCACTGTCATACCTAAGACACTGACCTCCGCTTGCAGGTAGCTTGTTGTCGTTGACGCAAGGTCTCGAAGAATCTTCAAGCGACACCGCTCGGCAATTGGACTTTCAACTGCCGCAAGTTCGTCCGAAGTCAATAGCGCGACGATGTCCTGGTAGCTCGTAGGAGTGACGGTGATGCCTTCGGGCGTTTTCATTGACCTGCCAATTGAGCTTCGTATGGAGGCATAACGGCGAAGATCACGCGGTGGCGGCCCACGGGATGTGGTCAAGAAAACGCGATGCCTCAGATGTCTCGCGTGTATCCGTTAGTTCGTCGAGCTTCCTTCAATTTGAAAGCGATCCGATGGTCTCGTCAGGACCGACAAACGACTGCGGGTCGTGGTTGATGAGCACGCCATCGCGAAATTGCAGTGGATACGCGGGCATGGGCGCTGCTGAATAGTGAATAAAGAGGTCGCCGCCCTGAATGCCGTCTGGAGCGAGTATCTGAGGGTCGTAATGCGCTCCAGCTTTCCACTTGAGAAGCAATGCGAGGTAATCGCCATCGTCTCGATCGCCAGGTCCGAGGAGTGCTGTAACACGATCCAGAGAATCCCCCGATTGGATCCGCGTTGAAAGCAGATACCGTAGCGTTTCAACGTCTCCGTTCCGCTGATAGCGGGCGGAGGAATCGTCCTGAGCTTCAGCGGATCCAAATGGAGGAACCGAGAGCAGGACTGCCAGTGCTGCACCAAGAAGACCAGCGAGAGCAACCACGCGACGCTTGTTTACGTGGACGTTCATTGCGGATCTCATGTCGGTTTGTGGATGAGTAGCGATGCATTGTCGATCGACGAACGTGTTTTTCACCGGTCGGACCGGCGAGATTGACGCGCGAAGGGCTAGTCTCGCCGGTTCGGCGGGCTGTTCTCGCCAGTTGGTGAGATCGCATTGGCCTCTATTTTCGCCGGTTGGTGACCGCAAATCAACAACCTGGGGGGAGGCTCCACGCCGTTAAGGGACTCGGCGCCGGCATGGGATGCTGCTGTTCTGCCGCATTCGCCCCTGGCGACGAGTACCGCGTAAGCGCCTGGCTGCTGGCACAGTTCCTACCGGCCCGTCTCGGAAGCTGGAGCCGCATGGTCCTCGGCGGGCGGCAAGTTGCGAACGAGCGGGGGGGCGCAGCGTTTCAGACGCGGGTCGATCACGTTGGCGGCTCCCACCGGAGATGGGCACCCGCACCGGCGGTCGCCGACAGCAGCACTGCGTTTGCTTCGGGAGCGGTGCTGTCGATCGGGATTGGTCCCGGCCAGAGCTTTTCGGCGTCGGTTGGCGGAACGGGACAAAAGGGTCAGGAGCCAAATTGGCTGTTTGAAGGGGGCTCGCGGGCACCGTTGGGTGAGCGCGGCTGAGTGGAAACGACCGCCCATCGCTTGACACTCGAGATGCCCTTTAGGAACAAAGCCGCGTGCGGAAATGTCCCAGATTGCCAGTTTGGCTCCTGACCCCTTACCGTTCGCCGTCCCGGGATCGTCGGGCTCCGAGGCCCGGGGAGGGGCAGGGAGATCGATGCGTCAGACCTTCACTCAGCCATGGATCATGTGCTCATCCCGCTCCGCAACGAACCGGCTATTTCGCCCGCAGCAGCTTACGACTACGCATTGGGCCTAGCATTGGAATCGATCCGGTCGTCGTCCGGCAAAGCGAAGAACCCCCAGCACACCGCGGGAACGAGTCGGCCGACCAACTTGTTATAGACGATCCGAAAGAGGAGCAGCGTCAGAGCTAGCAGGATCGGGAGTTTGGTGTAAGCGAAATCACTCACGACACTCCCCCACACGAGCCGGCCAACGACAGGGGCAAGAATGATCGCAATAATTGCCAGAATCCATGGCCACGACGGCTTGCCCCAGTTCCGGACGGCCAGGTAATTCCCGCAGCTCGGGCAATGGCCCAGCGGCAGTATGTATCGGAAGAACCCAGCACGCTCCCCACACACCGGACAAGTGCCGCGGTCCTCTCCAGACGCTGCAGAGGGTGGCGAATAAGGATTGGGCTGGTGTGTTGCCATGGCGGCGCTTTGTGGAAGCGGTCGTCGTCGTGGGGCCGCGCTCGAGTGGAAGGCCCCACGTGATGGGGCGGAAGCCGAGATGTTCGTGCGGCGTTCTTAGGATATGCCTCAGGATAATCAACTGTCGTCAGCGCTTCGACACCACGAAAACAACGGCCGCGATGAGGATAGCCGTTTGCAAACCCATCACGAGCCAGTAGGGTCCGGGCCTCCGCTCTCGCTCAACCAGCGAGTCGTCGCCGGCCCACCCCGCAAAAGCAATCCCGGTCCAGAGCTGCAGGACATAAGTGGCGACTGCGACAGTCGCCGAGAACGCAGGAACGTATTCAGCAATCAATTCAAAGAGAGTGGGTTTGGGGTGAGCCGCGAGTATGACGGTTGAGCCACTACGCTAAAATCCGCCGTACGGACGGATGTGTGCCGAGGATCAGGCGGAAAACCCAAGGTAGCACAAAACTAAGAAGAATCGCGTTCAAACCAGCTCCCACCATCACGACCGGAAACAGCCAGCGTTCGCGAAAGGTATTGATTTTCGCAACCGTTGGATTGTGTGGGTTGTACAGGACCTCGACAACGTCACCGATCGCATACGTCGGCGATGATGATGAAACCGAGCCGTGAACTCGATGCACAGCGCCGTTCACGCGGTACTCGACGACCGGTGAAGTCATGCCACTGCCAACCATCTCGACGACCGTACCGCGAGTGGCGGTTTTCCCGAACCCGACCGACACGCTGTAGATCGCCAAACCCATTCCGACTAACGCAAAGAAGCTCCCCGCAAAGCGGAGCAATCGAAGTGACCACGGCGGTAGATAGGCCCGCGTCGCATCGTCTCGAATTTGCTCAGCCGCTTCGTCCACGGACAGCTTGCCCGCTCGAACGTTCTGCAGTACCTCTTCGAGGTTGGGTAACGGCACACCAATGCTGAGGAAACTGCGCAGATTACGGAGCATAGTGGGATATCGGTGGCAGCGGAGAAATCGGGACTGTGGCGATCGGCCTGCCCCGTTTCCTGAATGAGCGGGTGCTGGAATGCACGGTTGGCGGCAGGAGGTGGGGAGAAACCGAGGATACGAAGTTTACACTGCCGGCGGGCTGTCGTGTGGCGGTCGCTCCACCGATGGGAGGGGCTTGCTTCGAGCCGACGGGTCCTCCTTGACGGATGCTGCCGGGGTGCCGTCCAATGCTACAAAAGCAGGGGCGACTCCCCATCGGGTGCGTACTTAAGGAGTCCTGGGTGATGACAGGCGTGTTGACGATTCTTGGCTCACTGGCGATGGCTTTGGCCTCTGCGGCTTTTCCCACACAGCTCTTTGCCGAACGGCCGCACATCGTCGTCTTCCTCTCGGATGATCACACGCTCGCCGACTGCTCCGTGTATGGCGCTGCGGATATTGAGACGCCGCAGATGGAGAGGCTAGCCGCATCCGGGATGGCGTTCGATTTGGCGTTTGTGGCTTCTCCGTCTTGCGCCCCCAGTCGTGCGGCGCTGTTGACTGGACTGATGCCTGCCCGCAACGGTGCGGAAGCGAACCATTCGCCTCCGGGCGAGCAGATCAAAAAACTCCCCGCTTATCTGAAGGAGCTGGGATATGAGGTCGCCGCCTTTGGCAAAGTCGGACACTATGCTCAGACGCCCGAATACGGCTTCGACGTCGCGCGTCACTTCGGGTATCACGAGGACGTTGCCGTCGGCGAAGCGATCGAGTGGCTGAAGGCGCGCGAGAGCGAGAAACCATTGTGCCTGTTCGTCGGAACGAACTGGCCCCACGTTCCCTGGGCCGAGCCCGTCTCGATTGACCCGGCGGAAATCACGATTCCCCCCTCCCATGTCCATACCCCCGCGACCCGCAAAGCACGAGCAAAGTACTATCAGTCGATTCGCACGATGGATGACGAATTGGGGCAGGTTTTCGACGCGGCCTATAAGAAACTGGGCGAGAACACCCTCTTTGTGCATTCGAGCGATCACGGGGCGCAGTGGCCGTTCGCCAAATGGACTCTCTACGATGCGGGAATTCGCACGCCTCTGATTGTCTCCTGGCCCGGCCGGGTTGCCAGGGGAGTTCGCAGCGACGCGATGGTCTCCTGGGTCGATCTGCTGCCAACGCTAGTCGAAGCGGCCGGTGGAACCCCAGGGAAGTCGCTCGACGGGCACTCCTTTCTTCCTGTTTTGACTGGTCAGACCGCGGACCATCGCGAGGCGATCTTTACGACTCACAGCGGTGACGGGAATTTCAATGTGTATCCCGCCCGCAGCGTTCGCGACAAACGGTTCAAATACATCCTGAACCTGCATCCGGAATTTGCCTTTCACTCGCATGTCACCAAAAGCCATGACGATGAAGGTTACTGGGCCAGCTGGGTAGCGAAAGCAAAAACCTCTCCGGCCGTCAAACGCAAGGTCGAGCGATACCAGACCCGGCCAGCTGAGGAGTTGTACGACCTCCAGCGCGATCCGCACGAACAGCGGAACTTGGCGGACCAGCCGGAGTATGCGGAACGGCTTGCCGAGATGCGGAAGCAACTCGATCGGTGGATGGTTCGCCAGGATGATCAGCGGACCGTTTATGGGATGCCCCAACTGATCACGCGACAGGGAACTGCGCCAAATGTAGTCATGGTGTTCATCGACGATATGGGGTGGGCCGATCTCTCCTGTTTCGGCGGCACCGACGTCACCACCGAGCACATCGACCGATTGGCCAACGAGGGAATTCGGTTTACGAACTTTTATGTCAACTCGCCGATTTGCTCCCCATCGAGAGCTGCCCTGACCACCGGGAACTATCCCGCGCGACACCGCATTACCTCCTATTTGGCCAAACGGGAACTGAATGACCAGCGGGGGATGGCCCAGTGGTTGGACTCTGACGCGGTTACCCTACCGCGGATGCTCGCCGAGGCAGGATATCGCTGCGGGCATTTCGGCAAATGGCACCTGGGAGGCCAGCGGGACGTCGGCGAAGCGCCGCTGATTACCGCATACGGCTTCGACACTTCGCTGACCAACTTCGAGGGCCTCGGGCCACGTTTGCTCCCGCTGTGCGACGCCTTTGATGGCTCGCCCGTCAAACGCCACGATCTGGGAAGCGCGGATCTTGGCCAAGGGCCGATTGAATGGGTCGAGCGGTCGCAGATCACCTCCTACTTTGTTGATTCTGCGATCGAATTCATCGACGAATCGGTCGCCAGGAAGCAACCGTTTTACATCAATGTGTGGCCTGACGATGTGCACTCCCCGTTCTTCCCACCGGAGGCTCGCCGCGATGATGCCAGCAAGCGGTCGCTTTACCTGGCGGTGCTCAAAACGATGGACGAACAATTGGGCGTCCTCTTCGACCGCATCGAGTCGGATCAAAATCTCCGCGAAAACACGTTGGTTCTGCTGTGCAGCGATAACGGGCACGAACCCGGCGCGGGGAGCTCGGGGCCGCTGCGAGGTGCCAAGGGAAATCTTTACGAGGGAGGAGTCCGCAGCCCGCTGATCGCCTGGGGACCTGGGCTGATCGAGCCCAAAGCCGCGGGAACCGTCAACGAGACCACGATCCTCTCGAGTATCGATCTGGTGGCTTCACTCGTGAATCTCTGTCGGGCGAGTCCGCCGGAGGAGTACCGCGGCGATGGCGAGGATTTACTTGCGGCACTTCTCGGAAAGTCCACCGCCGAGCGAAGCCGTCCGCTGTTTTGGCGGCGTCCTCCGGATCGTCCCGGGCCGAAAGAAGCCCCGTTTCCTGATCTGGCAATTCGCGATGGCGACTGGAAATTATTGTGTGATCTCGATGGTACCCGTGAACAGCTCTACAACCTGCGAAATGATCTTTCCGAACAGCAGAACCTCGCAGCGGAGAAACCGCAGATCACACGGCGTCTGAAGCGATTGCTGCTCCAGTGGAATGCGACGCTTCCCGTAGACGCAGTCCGCTGACCACACCTAGAGAAAAAAGGGGTCAGGAGCCACTAGAGAAAAGGGGTCAGGAGCCAAACTGGCGGTATGGAGGGGGCTCGCGGGCACCGTTGGGTGAGAGCGGCTGAGTGGAAACGACCGCCCATCACTGGAAACTCGAGATGCGCTTTAGGAACAAAGCCGCTAGCGGAAATGTCCCTGATTGCCAATTTGGCTCCTGACCCCTTTTTTTCGACCAACGACCGCCCATCGCTGGAAACTCGAGATGCGTTTTAGGAACAAAGCCGCTAGCGGAAATGCCCCAGATTGCCAATTTGGCTCCTGACCCTTTTTTTCGACATAGTAGCTCGGGCGCACAGAGAACTGGCGGAGGGCTTAGTTCTCAGATAACGGAACGATTCATTAGGGCCGTGGCGAGGGACTGAGCGACGCCGTAGACGGACCATCGCGGTCCCCAATGCAATCGATGGTTCGCCTAGCTTGCCGCTACTTTCTGTTGCTAGTAGGCGGCTTGCTCATGGCGTCTCCGCAATCATAAAGCCGCTGAATTCACGATTTTCTGCCCGCTTGGTCGGCTCAACTGCCGCCGCTTCGCGGCTCTCGGGGGCCGGAACTGCGGGGTGAGTCGCCGTTCGTCTCTTCGCCTTCGGCTTCCTGCGCCATTTCGTCTTGGATGAGGCGGGTCCCGTGTCGAATGTCTTCGAGGACTCCGGGCGTCGCCTCGGCAAGATCGTCGTCGGTGAGGTAGCCGTCGTAGTAGGCGCGAGCCACGGAAAGGGAAGTGTCAGCGTGCGTGTAACGGACCCAAAGGTCCCTGGAGGCGTCGTTGTGGAAGGTGTGGATGCGGTCGTTGACCTCGTGCGGGGTCAGTTTGCCGTTATCCATTTCCTGGATCGCCTCAGCAAGCTTGCGAATTTCAGCTCGCAACTCGCGTTCCCAGGCTAGATCCCTCAGCCGACGACGGCAGCGACGGTCGGCCTTCGAGTTGTGCAGTGGCATAAATCGGTTTGAAACACAGTCGCCTGCGGCTTGCCGTTAAACGATTTTGCCACGAATCGGCGTGCACAGCTAAGGTGAGAGCAATACCGCGGGAGAAGACGTCGCTGTCGAGCCAATCTCGTTAAGGAAGTTGCGGCTACGAGCCCGTTTAGAGGCGGAGTTTCTCGCGCGGGAAGACATTTCCGCTGCTCCGGGAGAAGAGAGTCGAGCAGTGGAAAGCAGAATGAGTTGTGAAGAGAGGCTGGTTCGAGCCGCGAGCGTCGCACCCTGCGGCGACATTTTCGCCACGGCAAAGCTCGACGGTCCTACTCCCTCTTCTCCACTCTCTACTTAGGCTGAAGCACTCGAGCGGAACTCGAGTGCCTCAGCCAAAGTCGGGGTGACAGGATTCGAACCTGCGACCTTTTGACCCCCAGTTCGCTCCCGGAATCCGTAAGTGCTTGTAAAGTAAGTACTTACGGATTCCGGCGTTTTCGGCAAAATTCTTCAAAATACTGGGTTTTTTGCCCTCCTCCGTCGGGTTTGGTATCACTTTGGTATCAAGCGACCGCGTCCAAAAGCTGCGGCGGTTCGGCGGCCCAGCCGGGCCAGACGAGGGCCAGGCAGGCGATCGGATTCCGCTCCCAGGAGCGGACCCAGTGGTAGGCTTCCTGGAACTCCATCGGCTCGGTCGCGCGGTTCCAAATCCGCTGCTGCGTGTCCCACAGCCACACCGAGTAGGTCCGCGGCGTTTCTCGCTCCTGCGGGGCCTGGTCCACTCGCCGTACGACGGCATACACGCTCGGCCGCACCAGCTCGCGGCAGATCGTCCGGGCGACCGCCAGTGAAACCTGGTTTGCAACGACCTTCGGCGGGGCTCCCTTTTCGCGGATCTCGACGATGAATTTACGGGGGGTATTCGTGATTCTGGAGGATCTTCTCGCAGTCATCTTGGATGGTTCTCGACAGTCTTCAGTGGTTCAGCTCGCATCCTGGCCAAGTTCCTCTTCCGGTACTGTCGTTTTGTGCAGTGACACCTCCGGTCATTGCTAGCAAAGAATTTTCCGGATTGGGAAAAAAATTCCGGCGGGAGGGCCAATGGCAGGCGAAACGCCTATCCAGCCGGGAGCTCGGGCGGACGGAGCACCGACCAATCGAGCCGCCGCTGGCCGCGGGGCCGCTGGGGGCGAAGCTGGCTCAGCAGGTCGAGGACTGAGAATCCGGCGTCCGGGCCAGCGAAGATCCACAGCAGTGGGTGGCCATCACCCGCGACGAGCGTCACGGACGGCTCTTCGCCGAAGTCCACAACGGCCGGCGGGAAACGATCCCTATGAGGTCCCTGGCCCGCCGTCTGGGCGAAGTTCGAATTGACGTACGCGTGCACCCTTAAGTACTATTCGGGGGGGTAGCACCGCTCATCGGTGCCTCTGCACCCCGTAGCGTCGGCTCGGCACCTTCCTGTGATTCCATGGTCGCAGGCTGCGGTTGCGAGACCGCTCGCGTCCCTCCCGTGGATGCAGCCATCACAGCCACTTTGCTTGGCCTAGAGTTGTACTCCGCCTCCGTTCCTCGCACTCCGTTCCATCGGCTCAATGAATTCCCGCAGATCCCGCAGTCGTGGCGACGGCTTTACCGTCTTCGCGTTTTTCACGCTCGGGTCCATCATTGCTTTCGTGGGCAGCTCGCTCTACTTCGTAGTCACACACGGCAACGAAACGTCAGCTTTGAGAGCCCAGGTTAAGGAAGCTGTCTCCGAACGCGACAAGCACAAGGCCCAATTGTCGGCGAACTCGACCAGATTCAGCACGACGCTCGCCCGGCAAACGTCGCTGCACGAGGAGACGAGAAAGCGGGAAGCCGCGCTTCAGCTGCAATTAGCGGAGATGCGGAAACGACTCGAGTCGCTAGAGCGACAGATCGCTTCGCCGGACTCGTCCGAACCAGAAGCGATTGCCGAGTTTGAACTCCCAGCGGAAAGTTCCATGGAAGCGGAAGTCGCGGCCGATGCAGACCCCGACGAACCAGATTCACCTGCGCCCTCTGCTCCCGCTGTCGAGACCACCGTGTCCATTCGGGAATGGCACAGCAGGGCGGGCGACAGCTCAATTATGGCCAAGCTGCTCGACTGCGACATTGAAAGCAAGACAGCCACGCTTCTCAAAGAGGACGGCACCGTCATCGAGGTCCAGTTCGATGATTTGTCGCTCGACGACGTCGCGCACTGCATCGCGGCCTCAGAGGCCAACACTTTAGGGCTCAGCGATCAGGATCAGGCAACGGTCTCGGGGCTGCAGGCGATCACCCAAAAATCGCTCACGACAATTGACTTGTCCCTCAAGGATTGCGCTGACCGATTGTTGACGGCCTACAAGAGCGATGGGACTTCGATCCAGAAAAGCCGCGAGTACGCTGCTGCTAAACGCGATTTCCTAGAGTCCGTGCAAGGCTTGCGCATGCAGATCCACTTCCTCGTAGAGGACGTTGCCAACCCTCGGCGGATCGGTCGCGACAGACGCCGCGTGGACGTCACTTTGACTGCCCCGGACATTCCGCTGCGATTCACCAATTTGAAATCAAGCCGGAGAGCAGTGGAAGTAGTGACGTCCGCTGGTAGAGAAAAGGGGTCAGGAGCCAAATTGGCTGTTTGGAGGGGGTTCGCGGATACCGTTGGGTGAGAGCGGCTGAGTGGAAACGACCGCCCATCGCTGGAAACTCGAGATGCGTTTTAGGAACAAAGCCGCTAGCGGAAATGCCCCAGATTGCCAATTTGGCTCCTGACCCTTTTTTTCGCCGCTTTGCCAGATGGCCGTAGTGCCGCTGGATCATCTCGAGGCTGGTCCCGGTTAGCTCCGCCACTGTGGCGACGTCGACGCCGTTCTGCAGGGCGTCGGTGATATAGGTGTGCCGGTAGCTGTAGGCGACCGTTCCTTCGGGCAGGTTGAGCCGATCGAGCAGTCGTCGCATGCGGCAGGTGATCGCGTTGGTGGTCAACGCCCCGGCCCGCGATCGAAACAGCGGCCCGTCGGTCCGGCCGTGCATGGCGATCCGAGTGACGGTTTGCAGGCAGGGCGACAGGTAGACGATTTTCGGCTGGCCGGTCACTCGCGCCTTCTTGTGCTCCGGCAGCGACCAGGTCTCGACCTCCGCGTCGACGTACTCGACTCGAGCGCGCGACGTCCTGCGGTCGACCTCCGCAGTGTTTGACCGCGACCAGCACGAGTCGGAACTGGCGATCGATCCGCCCGTTCGACTTCACGTCGGTGACGGCCTCCATCAACTGCTTGTGGATCTCGGCCTCGACGACGACCGACCGCCGCGGCGTGGCGGGGCGCTTCATCTTGGCGATCGGGTTGGTGGTGATCAGCCCCTGCTCGACTGCCCAGTTGAGAGCTCGCTTGATCGCCGAGATGGCGTTGCGCTCGCCGGCCGCACCCCAGCCCGAATCGGCGATCCAGTCGGCGAGGTGGTGGGGCTTCAGTTCGTCGACCCACTGGTCGGGGAGTCGGTCGAGCAGTCGGAGCAGATACCACTCGTAGCTTTCGACCGTCACGGGATTGAGCGCTCCGATCGACGCTTGGCGATCGGCCCAGAGGAGATACTTGCTGACGATCGTCTCCAGCTTGACGCTGTCCGGCCTCTTGGCGGCCTCCTCCGTTTTCCAGATCTCGAAGGCTTCTTTCTTGGTTGCGGCGAGACGCCGATTCGTGCGCCGCTGCTGGGCATCGACTTCCTTGACGTACCAACCTTTTCGCGCTTTCCAGTAGAAGGGGCCGTTCATTGATGCTCCGCCGTGGGTGATGAAGAGGCGATTCTCGCCTCCGTCCTGGACACCTTCGGTCAAAGTCTGCTCGGCTTTTTCAGCCGGTCAATGAGCGTCGGACCCCTGCGGATTGGTATCAAAATGGTATCAGAGGCGGTTTCGGGCCTCCGGCGGAGCGGACCGCGCACGAAAAAAGCCGGTTCTTTCTTTATAAAGAAAACACCGGCTTTTTAAGTCGGGGTGACAGGATTCGAACCTGCGACCTTTTGACCCCCAGTCAAACGCGCTAACCAGGCTGCGCTACACCCCGTGGCAAGTGGGGAAATATGCCAGAAGTTGGCTTCGGGTTCAACGCCACCCGACACGGATTCCGGTTCGCGGTAGGCTGCCGGGGCCGATTGGGCGGGTTTTGTTCGATTTTCCGGGCTCGGAGCGGAGGTGTGCCGATGTCGTCTGTTTCGTTTAGTGACCGCTTGGCGGAAAAAGTGCGCAGTTGCCGCTCGCCGGTCTGCGTGGGGCTCGATCCGCGGCTCGGGAGCTTGCCGGCCGGGCTGCGGCCTCCGCAAAACGCTTCCCCCGCTGCGGTCGCCGAGGCGTTTGGGACTTTTTGCCGCGGAATCATCGACTGCGTCGCTCCGCTGGTCCCGGTCGTCAAACCGCAGGCCGCTTTTTTTGAACAGCTTGGGCCGGCCGGAATGGTCGTGCTCGGCGAGATCGTCCGCCACGCGGTCGACCAGGGGCTGCTGGTCGTGATGGATGGCAAGCGCAACGACATCGGCAGCACCGCCGAAGCCTACGCCGACGCCTATCTCGGCCGCGGCGAACGGAGCCCGTGGGGGAGCGACGCGCTGACCGTCAGTCCCTATCTCGGCGAAGACAGTCTGCAGCCCTTCATCGAACAGTGCGACGCTCGGGATGCGGGTCTTTTTGTGCTGGTCAAAACCTCCAACCCGGGCGGCGGCTGGCTGCAGGATCGCGTGACCGACGGCGTGGCGGTCTACGAGCACGTGGCCGATTTGGTGACGGCCCAGAACGCCAGCCGCGTGGGCTCCTCGGGCTATGGTCCGGTTGGGGCGGTCGTCGGAGCGACCTACCCCGAGCAGCTGGCCGAACTCCGCGAGCGAATGCCGACCGCCTGGATCTTGATCCCTGGCTTCGGAGCCCAAGGGGGCGGAGCCGACGACGTTCGCGGAGGCTTTGACGCTCAAGGGCTGGGGGCGATCGTCAATAGCTCGCGGCACATCATCTTCGCCCATGCCCGCCGCGAATTTCAGGACAAGTACGGCGACAGCCGCTGGCAGGAAGCGGTCGAGGCGGCCACGCGGGAGATGAACGCGGCGCTCGATTTCGTGAAGTGAGGCGGGGACAACGGGCGCGGCCAGGTGGAGGAGAGAGTTTGGGGGGGCGGGATGCATTCATTGGCGACACGAGCCGGATTGCGAGAGCCCCCTCACCCCCCGCCCTCTCCCCCACGGCTTGGCTGCGGAGCGGTCGTTCGCGGCCAAGCCGCGGGGGAGAGGGGGCCACGGAGGCTCTTGACAGTCTTGGCGGCTGCGTTCTACCCTTGAGGCACTATGTCAACCGTATCGACTCTGATTTCGATTCTCGTCATTATCAGCGCGGCCGAGGGCCGGGCCTGACGGGGAATCGTCGTTGACATCAATCACCGATTCACATCACCCCCGAGGCGCGGCAGCCTCGGGGGTTTTTTTGTAACCCGACCGGCCTCCATTTTTTCGCGTTTGCAGAGAGCAATTCGAGCCATGCGTCCGATCTCCATCTACGATACGACCCTCCGGGACGGAACCCAGGGCGAAGGGGTCAGTCTGTCGTTGCAGGACAAGCTGAACATCACCGAGCGGTTGGCGGAGATCGGGATCGATTACGTCGAGGGGGGCTATCCGCTCTCGAATGAGAAGGACGCAGCGTTCTTCCGCGAGATTCGCAAACGCTCGCTGGGCGAGACCAAAGTCTGTGCGTTTGGGATGACGCGTCGCCGCGGCGTGCGGCCGGACGACGATCCCGGGATGCGAGCTTTGGTGGCGGCCGAGACGGCAGTCTGCACGGTCGTCGGCAAGACCTGGGACTACCACGCGACCGAGGTCCTGCGGGTTTCGCTCGAAGAGAATCTGGCGATGATCGGCGAGAGCGTCGAGTTTCTCCGCCGGCACAGCGAAGTGATCTACGACGCGGAGCACTTCTTTGACGGCTGGAAAGCCAATCCCGAGTACGCCGCCTCGACAATTCTGGCCGCCGCGCAAAGCGGAGCGAGCTGGATCGCGCTGTGCGATACCAACGGCGGAACGATGCCCGAAGAGATCACGCGGATCGTCGGCGAAGCCCGCGAGGCACTCCGGCAAGCGGGAGTGGACGGCGACCGGGTGCGGCTGGGGATCCACTGCCACAACGACTGCGAACTGGCGATCGCCAATTCGCTGGCGGCGGTCGATGCCGGAGCCGAGATGGTGCAGGGCACGATCAACGGGGTGGGCGAACGCTGTGGCAACGCCGACCTGGTCTCGGTGATGGCCAATTTGCAGCTGAAAAAGAAGGGTTACCAGGTGCTCGGCGGGCGGAGCCTGGACCATCTGACCGAGCTCAGCCGGTATGTCTACGAAACGGCCAACCTGCAGTGGCGAAACAATCAGCCCTTCGTCGGGATGAGCGCGTTCGCTCACAAAGGCGGGATGCACGTGCACGCGATCAACAAGGCGGCCCGCACCTACGAGCACCTCGATCCGAGCCTGGTTGGCAACGAGCGGCGGATCTTGGTCAGCGAGCTGAGCGGGCGAAGCAACATCGCGGCTCTGACGGAAAAACACAACGTGCAAGCCGATCGCGAGCTGACCGACCGGATCTTGGCCGAGGTCGTGCGGCTGGAAAATCAGGGGTATCAGTTCGAGTCGGCCGGCGCTTCGTTCGACTTGCTCGTGCGGCGGCTGGCGGGGACCTACCGGCCGCATTTTGAGACGATCAAGTACCGGGTGGTCGCGGGCGACCGCGACGCGGGAACGCATCTGCCCTTTGCCGAAGCGATCATCAAGTTATCGGTCGGCGATAGCGTGACGCTCGACGCGGCCGAGGGAAATGGTCCGGTCAATGCGCTCGACGCGGCGCTCCGCCGAGCGCTGCAAGGAGTCTATCCGGCGTTGGCGGAAATGTGGCTGGTCGATTACAAGGTCCGGGTCGTCGACTCGGCCGCCGGGACCGCCGCGCAGATCCGCGTCAACATCGACAGCAGCGATGGACACGATACCTGGGGCACGATCGGCGTCAGCGAGAACATCATCGAAGCCAGCTGGCGGGCGCTGGTCGATGCGGTCGAATACCGGCTGCATAAGCTCGACGCGGAGGCTGAGGGCGTCGAGGGTCAGGACGCTGGCGAGAACCAAGGCGATACCGGCGGCCCGAGTGCGACGGCGGGTGCCGTGCATCAGAACTCATCAGCCGCCGGGCGCTAGCCCCCGGTTTCCGGAAACTGCAGACAGAACCGGACGCTAGCGCGTGGCGGCTGATAAAGCCGACTTTGTCACGACCGTGGACACATCACCTTTCCCATACTCACTCTCTGACTTTCGCTTCCGATGCCCACTGAAATTCCGAATCGTTTTGACCATGCGGAGGCCTGCCCGCGGATCTATGCCCAGTGGGAGGCGGCCGGTTGCTTCGACGCCGAAGTCAATCCCGAGCGAAAGCCGTTCACGATCGTGATTCCGCCGCCGAACGTGACCGGCGCTCTGCACTTGGGGCACGGGCTGAACAATACGCTGCAGGATTCGCTGGTCCGGATGCGGCGGATGCAGGGCTACGAGACGCTGTGGATGCCGGGGACCGACCACGCGGGGATCGCGACGCAAGCGGTCGTCGAGCGACGGCTCCGCGAACAGGAGAACAAAACCCGCCATGATCTCGGCCGCGAAGCACTCGTCGAGCGGATTTGGGCGTGGAAGGACCAGTACGAAGCGCGGATTCTCGGCCAGCTCAAACGGATGGGGTGCAGCTGCGATTGGCGACGGACCCGGTTTACTTTGGACGAGCAGTGCGCCGCGGCGGTCCGAAATACCTTCTTCGATCTGTTCGCCAAACGCTTGATCTACCGCGGCAAACGCTTGGTCAACTGGGACACGTATCTGCAGACGGCGGTCAGCGACGATGAGGTTTTCACCGAAACCAAGAAAGGCCACTTCTGGCACTTCCGCTATCCGGTGATCGACCCGCAGCCGGGTGAGCCGACCGAGGTGGAGATCGCGACGACTCGGCCCGAGACGATGCTCGGCGATACGGCGGTCGCTGTGCATCCCGATCCCGACGGGGCGCTCGACAAAATCGAAGCGGAGCTGAAGGAACGCTTGGCGGCGGCTCCGGCCAAAGACCGCGAGGGAATCGAAAAGCAGCTGGCACAGATCGCCGAGCGGCGGACGACTCACCTGCCTACGCTGCGAAAACTCCGCGACATGGCGGCGGCGGGGCGGCGGTTGCGGTTGCCGCTGCTTGGCCGCGAGCTGCGGTTGGTTGCCGATCCATGGGCCAAACCCGAACTGGGCAGCGGGTGCGTCAAGATCACCCCGGCGCACGACCCGAACGACTACGAGGTCGGGCTGCGGTGCGAGCTGGAGATGATCAACATCCTCAACCCCGACGGGACGCTCAACGAGGTCGCGGGAGCGTACGCGGGGCTGACGATCCCGCAGGCGCGGAAAGCCGTCGTTGCGGATCTCGAGGAGGCGGGGCTGCTCGGCGACATCGAAGACCGCGAGATCGAGCTGCCCCACTCGGATCGCAGTAAGACGCCGATCGAGCCGTACCTGGCGGATCAGTGGTTCGTGAAAATGGACACGCTGGCTCAGTCGGCAATGGATGCGGTCAGCGACGAGCGGGTGAAGATTTTCCCCGAGCGGTATCGCAAGGGCTATCTCGATTGGTTGAG
Source organism: Candidatus Laterigemmans baculatus (assembly GCF_010367455.1). GTDB lineage: Bacteria > Planctomycetota > Planctomycetia > Pirellulales > Pirellulaceae > Laterigemmans > Laterigemmans baculatus. The sequence goes on from NZ_WRPR01000024.1 coordinate 41,187, forward strand.
TGAGAAACGGGATTGGCCGGTTAGCCGGCAACTGTGGTGGGGGCACCGGATTCCGATCTGGCGGCGGGATGCCAGCGGAGCGGAAGCGGCCGAACTGACCGCTGCGGTCGAGGCGCTGCCGGCTTACGCCGAAGGCCGGATCGTGCTTCAGGATGACGGCGAGGGGGCGCTGCAGGTCTGCATTCGCGAGGAAGACCCGGCCGTCGAGCAGCAGATCGAGGCCCTCGGCTTCGCTCAGGATCCCGACGTGCTCGATACCTGGTTCAGCTCCGCGCTGTGGCCGCACAGCACGCTCGGATGGCCGAAGCAGACGCCCGAGCTGAGTTACTTCTATCCCACCAGCACGCTGATCACGTCCCGCGACATCATCACGCTGTGGGTGGCGCGGATGGTGTTGATGGGGATCAACAACATGGGCGAAGTGCCGTTCCGCGAAGTCTTCATCCACCCCAAGATTTTGGACGGCAGCGGCGAGACGATGTCCAAGTCGAAGGGGAACGGCGTCGATCCGCTCGACGTGATCGACAAGTTCGGTCCCGATGCGATGCGGTTCGGGTTGGCCTGGCTGGCGACCGACACTCAGGACGTGCGGATGCCGGTCCAGTTCGAGTGCCCGGCCTGCAACAAGCTGGTCGACCAGACGAAGAAGAATCGCACGCAGCCGCGGATCGAATGTCCCCACTGCGGCGAGCCGTTCTCGACCCAGTGGGCCGAATCGGCCGAGGACCTCGCCCTGCCCCGCGGAGCGGTCGTGAGCGAACGGTTCGAAGCGGGCCGCAACTTCGTCAACAAACTCTGGAATGCCACGCGGTTCGCGCTGCTGAACCTCGAGGATTACCGCCCCGAGCCGATCGATCCGCAGTCGCTCGGGCTGGAGGATCGCTGGTTGCTCAGCCGCTTGACGACGACCACGCTGACGGTCACCGAAGCTCTGGAGCACTACCGCTACGGTGAGGCGGCTCGGGCGCTGTACGACTTTGCCTGGGATGAGTTCTGCAGCTTCTACGTCGAGATCGCCAAACCGCGGTTGGCCGATCCCGCTTCGCGTCCGGTGACGCAAGGCGTGCTGGCCCACACGCTGGATGTGCTCACGCGGTTGCTGCATCCGCTGATGCCGTTCGTCACCGAAGAGATTTGGCAGACGCTCGGCGGCGTCGCGCCGGTGCGAGGACTGCAGCCGAGCGAAGCGATTCCGATGGTCATGATCGCCAGTTGGCCCGAGCCCGATCCGGGGCTGGTCGACGCGACGATCGAGCAGCAGTTCTCACTGTTCCAAGAAGTTTTGGGGGCGATCCGCGAGATCCGCAGCCGGCAAAATATTCCCCCCCGCGAAACCGTTCCCTTCGCCGTTCGCTGCGATGCCTCGGTGCAGCAGTTGCTCGAGCCGATGACCGCCTACTTCGAATCAATGGCGAGTGCCGAATCGATCGGCTGGGGACTGGAAGTGACCCCCACTGAGACTCACGCCCACGTGGCGATCCCTCAGCGGAACGTCGACGTGTACGTCGATCTCGAGCAGTTCATCGACGTGGAAGCCGAGCTCGAGCGGAACGACAAGCTCCTCGAGCGGCTGGTCAAGCAAATCGCTGGCAAAGAGCAGAAGCTGGCGAACGAGAGTTTTGTCGAGCGAGCTCCAGCGGACGTCGTGGCCAAGGAACGCGAAAGTCTCGACGAGCTGAAGCAGCAACGCAGCGGCGTCGAGCAAGCGATCGCCTCGCTGCGAAGCAAACAGCACAAGGGGTGATGCCGCGGCAGGCGAGCCGACGCCCCAGCCGGAGCGGAACAGAATAGCCAGGGGCGTGAGCCCCTGGAACCCGGAGTCGATAACGCACGAAAGCCCCAGCGGGGCGATATCGATTCGAACCAGATTGCTCTGCCGCCCCGCTGGGGCTTTTGCTGGTATTTTGGCCTGAGGTCCAGGGGCTCACGCCCCTGGCTATTCTATGTCGCCGCTACGCGGCTGAGGCTGTCGCGGGCGGCTTGGGCTCTTGCGATCGCTTCTTCCGGGGTGTCGGCCAGGGCGGTGATGTGCCCCATCTTGCGACCCGCTCTCGCCGAGGCTTTACCGTACAGGTGGAGATGGGCTTCCGGGACGGCAAACACGTTTTCGAATGCTGGCGGGGTCGGCTGCCAAAGATCGCCGAGCAGATTGACCATCGCCGCCGGGCGGTGCACCGTGGTCGCTCCAAGGGTCAGTCCACAGACCGCCCGGACTTGCTGCTCGAATTGGCTCGTCGCCGCCGCCTCGATCGTGAGGTGCCCCGAATTGTGGGGCCGCGGCGCGATTTCATTGATCAGTAGCTGGCCGTCCTGCGTCTCGAACAGTTCGACGCAGAGCAGGCCCACCAGGCCGAGCGATTCGGCAGCCACCGTGGCGATCCCTTCGGCTGCTTGTTGAATCTGCTGCGAATCTTCGGCCGGGCAGAGCGAGAGATCCAAGATGTGGTGCTCGTGACGGTTTTCGAACACCGGGTAGACCGCCGTCTCACCACGATAATTGCGGGCGACGATCACCGACAATTCGCGTCGATGGGTAATCCACTGCTCGGCCACCAGCGGCTCGCCAGCAAACGCTTGGCAAGCGGCGGCGAGTTCCTCCGGCGTCCGCACCAGTTGCTGCCCCTTGCCGTCGTAGCCGCTGCGCGCCGTCTTGAGCACGATCGGGAATCCGAACTCCGCGGCGGCTTGCTCGGCATCCTGCTGCGAGTCGACGCTTCGGAAGGGAGTCACCGGCAGCCCGAAGTCGGCGAGCGTCTGTTTTTCGCGGCGACGGTCTTGGGCGACCTGCAGCACTTCCGCCGAGGGACAGACCGGGGTCGTTTCGGCGACGCGGCGGACGGTCGAGGTGGGAATGTTCTCCCACTCGAGAGTCACGACATCGCAGAGGGCGGCAAACGCATCGAGCGCCGCAGTGTCGTCGAAGTCGCCCAGGACAGTTTGATTGGCGGCTTGCGAGGCGGGCGAGTCGGGCTGGCGGTCAAAGACCACCACGCGATAGCCCATCGACTGGGCGATCAGCGCGAACATCCGTCCGAGCTGACCGCCGCTGAGCATGCCGATGGTCGCGCCGGGCGGGAACATTTCCGGCGCTGGGCGGTTGGGGCCCGGTGCAGGCCGATTGGGGCTGCTTTGCTCCAGCACGTTTTCGCCCGTTCGATTCCGCTCCGCACCGCTCATAGCTCCGCCGACTCCAGCACGCTGGCCGTCTGGTCCTGGACAAACCTCTCGAGCCGCTCGGCCAGGGACGGATCGTGGAGGGCAAGGATTCGGGCTGCGAGCAGGCCCGCGTTCTTAGCTCCGGAAGTTCCAATTGCCATCGTCGCCACCGGCACCCCGCCGGGCATCTGACAGATCGAGAGGAGCGAATCGAGTCCCTGCAGAGCCCGGCTTTGGACCGGCACGCCGATCACCGGGAGGAGCGTCTCGGAGGCGACCATTCCGGGAAGGTGAGCGGCACCGCCGGCTCCGGCAATGATCACCTGAAGTCCTCGGGACTGAGCGGTGGCCGCGTACTGCATCATCCGCTGGGGCGTGCGATGGGCCGAGACGACTTGTCGCTCGTGGGGAATGCCAAGCGTCTCGAGCGTCTCGCAGGCGTGCCACATCGTCTCCCAATCGGAGCGGCTGCCCATAATCACGCCCACGCGGGGCGGGGGGCCAGAGGAACTGCTACCCGGGGAACCGCCACCCGGGGAACCGCCACCCGGGGAACCGCCACCCGGGGAACCGCCACCCGGGGAACCGCCACCCGGGGAACCGCCACCCGGGGAACCGCCGTCGGGGGAGCCGTGCGGTGCGGGCGGTTCAGACATCGGGAGCCTGCGGGGCGGGCGGAGGGAAAACGAATCGGCGGGCCACGGGGCCTGCTCGATTTTTTAATCCCTCGAGCCAAACGCGTCGAGCCGCTTAGCTTTCGAGCTCCGCCAGTTGCACCTCGGCGGCCATCAGCCGCAATTTGTCGAGGGCTCGTTTTTCGAGTTGGCGGACCCGCTCTTTGGAGACGCCCAGCCGATCGGCGAGCGACTGCAGGGTGTGGACTTTGGCGTGGGAGCCGAGCGAGAAGCGGGCGCGGATGATGAATTTTTCGCGGCGGTCGAGGTCGCCGAGCATCACGGCCAGCCGGCTGCGCAGCTCGTGCCAGCGGCGCTCGCTGATCGCCGGTTGCCGCTCCTCGTCGCTGACATCCAGCCCGAGTTCTTGGAAACCGCCGACCATTTTGGCCTTCTCTTTTTGCTTCTGCACGACGGTGCGGTAGGCGTTGCGGCGGACGACCTGCGTTGCGTAGGTGCTGAAGCGAAAACCGCGGTCGTAGTCGAACTTGTCGACCGCTCGCATCAGGGCGATGATCCCATCGCTGAGCAAGTCGTCGAAGACGTTGTTGCGATTGACGAACTTTTTGACGATCGAGAAGACCAGCCGCATGTTGGCTTCGACCATCCGGTCGCGGTGCCAGTCGGCGAGGGCGAGGCACCGCTCGACGAGCGCCAGCAGGGTGCGGGAGGGACGGGCCGGATCGAGTTGGCTGCGGTAGTAGGCCGCCTGGGAGCGGAGGAAATTCATTCGCTGAAACAGCATCCGCTCCTGCTCGGGGCTGAGCAGTTTGGCTTCGCACAGCCGGCTGAGGTGCGCCGGCAGGTCACTAATTTCGCCTTTGCGCGTCAGCTCGGCACAGGAAGCCGCACTGGGAGCACTCTCGTCGACGTCGAGGCCGATCGGCTCGTTAAAAATTTCGTCGCCGGCCCCTCCCATCTGGAACAGGGGATTGTTGATGAAGCTGATTTCCTCTCGCAGCAGCGACCGCACGCGCTGGCGAAGCTGCCGCTCATCGAGCGCCCAGACCGACCGGGCCTGGGCACGCCAAGCCGCGTTCGCTGCGGCTAACTCCGGGTCACGCAACCACGCCGGTTGCTGAAATGCGGGTGTGACGTCCGACGCTGCGAAGGTGTCGAAGCCACTGCCCGTCTCAATGCTTGCCCGGGTGGACCGACTCTTGGTCGCTGTCGTCATGAAAAAAGCCCCGATGTGAACCGGCCGCGAATTGAGAAATGGCGACTCTCGCAAGAACCGCCCGTCTGCCTATTCCCTGCTGCCCTGCGGGGCGGGTGTCGAAGGGGACGTCACGCGGAGCAGCGGGTGTGACGCGAGCCGATGCAAGTTCCGAACCAAATGACCCGGTGGAGGGATATCGCGGAAAAGGCAAGCTGAAATTTTGCATCCCCCCGCCTGGGTGTGTGCTAAATTGTGCCAGAAGTGGGGAAGTGTGCTGTTCGCAGCGCGCTCAGCTGGTAGCGCAGCGGCCAGACCGAATCTGCTGAACCAGTGAATCTGGGGAGGATGTGTAGAATGTGTGGTCGCTGAGCGATCTTTGGGGAGGGGGACGCGGGTGTCACCCAACCGCCCGCGTTTTGAGCGTTGCGGGATTCGCGAGAACCGGACGCTAGCGCGTGGCGGCTGATTCCGACTGCGAGCTCGCAGCGTCGGCTCAGGCGTTCCGCGGCGTCACTCCCAGACTTTTTCGGAGCCGAGCTGGGCCGAGTAGGTGCCCCGGCCACGGGAGGTCCATTCGCCCCCCGCACCGGCTTGAAACTCCATCAGCATATCGGTCTCGAGCGGCTCCGCCTCATCGGTCATCAGCCGGACGAAGACCGCCACCGAGTCGCCGCTCGGGCGGGCTTCTTGCCAGAGGATCGGCAGCTGAAGCGAGGGGATGGGGGTCTGGCGGTAGTGGGCCTCGATCTCCTGGGCCGTAAAGTCCCAGCGTCCGAGCCGGGCCGCTTCGCCGGTCTGGGCTGGATCGAGGACCACGACCGAAACGGGCTGTTGAGCGCGAACCGGACGTCCCTCGGCGTCGGCGAGGGTCAGCACCAGGTACAGACCATCCTCGACGTCATCCGAGTCGTGGTGGTGCCGACCGCTCAGCCCAGCGTGGATCGCGATCGTGGCTGGGGTGGCGGGATACAGCCGCCGCGCCGACTCGGGCGTCGGGATCTGTCCCGGCGGCAGCGTCTGGTCGTCATCCGGCTCGCCCGGCGGCAAGGGCTCGCCGAGCTCGATCGGGGGCGTCTCGAACTCGCCGGCTCGCGGCGGCAGCGGCTGCACGGGCGGAAGGGAAGGAGGTGCGGGGAGCTCGCCATCGTCGGGCCGGCCAGCGTCGGGCCGGCCAGCGTCGGGCTGAATCGGGGCCGGGGTGACCGGCTCGCCAAGATCGATCTCGATGTCGAGGTCCGAAGGATCGGCGGGGAGCGGGGTGCTTTGGCGAGGCGGCGTGCTGGGAGCGGTGTCCCGCGTTGCTCCTGGATCTCGTGACCCAGCGTCGCGATCCGGAGCGATGCGGATCTCGAGCTCGTCTGGAGCCGCGTCTTCGGCGGGCAACCGCTCGCTCGCGGCGCGGCCCTGGCGAGCTTCGAGTCGGGCCAGTTTCTGCCGGAGGACGTGGTTGGAGTAGTCCGCCGCGTGCAGTTTGTCTTCGAGCGTCCGAATTTCACCGGTCAGCTTCTCGACGTACACGTCCTGATAAGCCCGACTGCGGCAGCCACCGGCGACAGCGGTCCAAAGCAGGACGAGGCAGAGCAGGACGAGGCAGAGCAGTCGGCGGCTGGTTGACGAATCGGCAGGCGCTGCGGCAAGCGGCGAGCGGAGCCCTCGCTCGAGAGGTGCGGGAGCAGGACCGGAGGCCGGCCGGGGAAATGCGGTCGAGCCAACCAGCTGGACCATCAGCGCTCGCGGGGCAGGATTGAAAAAAATCGAAAATCGTCGCCGATTTACTCAAGGGGCTCTCGGTCTAGCAGGAATCGGAATTTGCGGTCAAGCCGATCTGACGCCCAGGCTCCGCTCGAAGGGGGGCTGTTTGAGGTACCATCTACGGTGCCAGGCCCACAGGCGTTGGGGCCCGCACTTCGATCCACCATATTCTCGCTTGGGAGTCTTCAGTCATGCGCGGTGCTTTCGCCCTCCTGCTGCTCGGGGCGCTTGGAATTGCAGCTCACGGACAACCGCCCGCTTCGTCCACTTCCGCAGAAACCGCTGAAGCTGGGGCGGCTGAAACTGGGGCTCGGCAGCTGTATGAGGTCCGGCGGTACGTGGTCGGCGAGGAGGTCGATTGGATCGCGCTCGATCGTTACCTGAGCGACGTGTTGTTTCCGGCGCTGCGGAGGGCTGGGGCGGGTCCGATTGGGTTGTTTGCTCCGGCCGAAGGTGCGGAGTCGCAGGACCGGTTCGTGATCATCACGTACGAACGAGCCGAACAGATTCCTGCAGTGCGGGACCAGCTCCGCGAGGATCAGCAGTTCATCGAGGCTACTTCGACGATCGAAGCGGGCGTGCCAGCTCGGCCGATGTACGACCGGATCCAAAGCGAATTGCTGGTTGCGATGGAGGTGATGCCGACGGCGAAGCCGGCCGAGGGAGCCAACGCGGCGGCGAGCCGGGTGTATGAGTTGCGGACGTATGAGAGCGGCAGCGAAAAACTGGGCGATCGCAAGGTGGAGATGTTCAACCGTGGCGAGGTCCCGATCTTCTTGGACAGCGGCATCGAGCCGGTGTTCCTCGGCCAAGCGGTGCTCGGACCGCACACCCCGTCGCTGACTTACCTGAGCGTGTATCCGGACGACGCGGCACGGCAGCAGGCCTGGAAAACGTTCATCGCCCACCCCGATTGGAAGAAGCTGAGCGGCGAGGCGTACTACGCTGGGACAGTCAGCAAGATCTACAAGTTCGTCCTCCGCTCGCTGCCCAACTCGCAGCTGTAGGGCGGGCGAACTCTGCGTTCTGCGCCGGTGTTGCTGGCTGGCGCGGCGGACTTCTCGGAGAGTTCCGCGACTCTCCGAGGCGCACGTCCTTGTTCTGGCTCGCCCGTCAGCGATAACTTGGGTCGCCAAGCTGTTTGCCCGCGCCCTCGGACACCCGAACCGCCACGATGACGACACCGATGATGCGCCAATACCACGAAGCCAAGCAGGCTTGTGGCGACGCACTGTTGCTGTTCCGGATGGGAGACTTTTACGAGCTGTTTCACGAGGACGCCAAGATCGCCGCGAAGGTGCTGGGGCTGACGCTGACCAGCCGCGATCGGGAGAAGGAGAATGGCGTTCCGATGGCCGGATTCCCGCACCACCAGCTCGATGCCTACCTGCGGAAGCTGATTCGCGCGGGCTACCGGGCGGCGGTCTGTGAGCAGGTGGAGGATCCCAAGCAGGCCAAGGGGCTGGTCCGTCGCGAAGTGACGCGGGTCGTTTCGGCGGGCACGCTGACCGACGACCAGCTGCTCGACCCGCGCGAAGCGAACTATCTGGTCGCCGTCTATCGCTCCCAGGCCAAGCGATCAAGTTCCAAGGGGGCGAGTTCGAAGGGTGTGGGCAACGACGGCGAGTCGGAACTCGAGCAGGTGGGCGTTGCCTGGGCGGAGTTGTCGAGCGGGCGGTTCGAAGCGGGCGTCTTTCCGCTGGCTCGCTTGGATGACGAGCTGGAGCGCATTGGCCCGGCCGAAGTGCTGTACCGGGAGGATGATCCGCGGCTTTCTCCCGACACGACGCGGGGGTGGCAGAACACGCTTCGGCCGGCCTGGACGTTCGCCGCCGAGGAAGCCACGCGGACGCTGACCAAGCAGTTTGGCGTCGCCAATCTCGAGGGCTACGGATTCGGCGACGAGCACGAGCCGGCGATCCAGGCTGCCGGAGCGGTCCTAGCTTACCTCCGCGAGACGCAGCCCGGCGGGCTCGACCACTTCACTGCGCTGCTGGCCCATCATCGTTCGGCGGTGGTCGAAATCGATGCGGCGACGCGGCGGTCGCTGGAGCTCTCGCGGACGATTCGCTCGGGAGCCCGCGACGGTTCGCTGCTGGCGGTCCTCGACCAGACGGTCACGGCGATGGGCTCGCGGTTGCTCGGCGGCTGGCTCTCGGCCCCGCTGACCGACGCCGAGGCGATTGCGGCGCGGCACGATGCGGTGGGGGAGTTGGTGAAGGCGGCGGAGCTGCGCGAAGAGATCCGCAAAACGTTCGCTGGCGTGTTCGATCTGAGCCGCTTGCTGGGACGGGTCGCCACGGGGCGGACGGGGCCTCGCGATCTACAGCAGGTTGGGCGGACGCTGGCGATGCTGCCGCGGCTCAAGGAACGGCTCGGCGAGTGCCAAAGTCCCTTTCTCAAAGCTCTGGAAGGGGACCTGCACGTGTGTCCGGAGCTGCAGTCGAGGCTCGAGGAAGGTCTGGTCGATGAGTGCCCGCTAGCCGCTTCCGATGGCGGATTCATTCGTCCCGGTTTCGACGAGTCGCTCGATGCTCTGCGGGAGTTAGCCGCGGGCGGAAAACAATGGATCGCAGCCTATCAAGCGAAACAAATCGAAGAGACTCAAATACCAAACATTAAGGTCGGGTTTAATAAGGTTTTTGGGTATTATCTGGAAGTCACCAACGCGCACAAAGATAAGGTCCCCGCTTCCTTCATCCGCAAGCAGACGCTCAAGAACTGCGAGCGGTATATTACACCTGAATTGAAAGAGTATGAGGAAAAAGTATTAGCCGCCGATGACGAGGCGAGCTCGCGAGAGCTGGAGTTATTTCAGGCGCTCCGCGACGACGTTCATCGCCACTTGCAGCAATTGCAGTTGACTGCCGGAGCGATTGCGGGGCTGGACGTGGTTGCCGGTCTTGCGGAACTCGCCGCCCGTCGCGGCTGGGTGCGGCCCGAAATGTCCGACTCGGTGGTGCTGGATATCGAGGAGGGACGGCACCCGGTGCTCGATGCGATGCTGCCTCAGGGCGAGTTTGTGCCGAATGATTGTCAGGCGTCGGCGGAGGACGGGATGCTGATGATCATCACGGGGCCGAACATGGCGGGGAAAAGCACCTACATCCGCCAGGTCGCGCTGCTCACGCTGCTGGCCCACGTCGGCGCTTTCGTGCCGGCCAAGCGAGCCACGATCGGACTGACCGATCGGATTTTCGCCCGGGTCGGAGCGAGCGATGAACTGGCCCGCGGCCAAAGCACGTTCATGGTGGAGATGGTGGAGACCGCCCGAATTCTCAATACGGCGACCGCCCGCTCCCTGGTGATCCTCGACGAGATCGGTCGTGGGACGAGTACCTACGACGGTCTCTCCTTGGCCTGGGCGATCACCGAGCATCTGCATGAGAGGATCGGCTGCCGGACGCTGTTTGCGACCCACTACCACGAGCTGACGCAGTTGTCCGACACCCTGCCCCGCGTGGTCAACTTGAACGTCGCGGTTCGCGAGTGGGATGACCACGTCGTGTTTTTGCACCGGATCATTCGCGGCAGTGCGGATAAGAGTTATGGAATTCACGTCGCGCGGCTGGCGGGGATCCCAAGCTCTGTCAACGAGCGGGCCAAAGACATTCTGGCACAACTCGAAGAGGATCACCGCGACCAGTTCGATCGACCGACGATCGCCCCCCCGAAAACCAACACCGGAGCGAGGTCAGGCGGCGGGGCGCTGCAGATGACTCTGTTCGGGTACTGCGATCACCCGGTATTGGACGATCTGAAGAACCTCGACCTCGACTCGTTGACGCCGCTCGACGCGCTGCGGACGCTCGAGGCAATGAAGAAAAAGTTGTACGACGCGCCGGCTGTCAGTCGCTGAGGGGGGCCAGCGCAGCGTGCTGAGAAGTCACCCTCCCCCTGGGAGGGTCGCGAGGAACGAGCGGGGAGGGCTTCATCGTAGATCGCTGCTGGCCCTCCCCGGGCCTAAGAGCCCGACTCTCCCCGGGGGAGGGTAACGGTGGAGGCTTGCTTCCGGGCACTGTCAGGCTGGCGAGCCTGACGTCCGGGTTTCCAGGGCGTCGACCACGGCGCACCCGCAGCTGTCGCTCCAGACGTTGACGGTCGTGCGGCTCATGTCGAGTACGCGGTCGACCGCCAGGATGATTCCTTGCATTTCGACCGGGAGGTTCACTGCTTGGAGGATGATGACCATCATCACCAGCCCGGCGTGAGGGATTCCGGCCGCCCCGACGCTGGCCAGAAGCGCGGTGAAAGCGACGATCAGCTGCTGGGTCAGTTCCAGGTTTTGGCCAAAGTGCAGCTGGGCGATGAACAGCACGGCGACCGCTTCGTAGAGGGCCGTGCCGTCCATGTTGATCGTGGCCCCGAGCGGGAGCACGAAGGAGCTGGTGCGATTGCTGATCCCCGCCCTCTCTTCGGCGCTGGCCAAGGTCAACGGGAGCGTGCCGTTGCTGCTGGCGCTGCTGAACGCCGTCAGCAAAGCCGGGCTCATCGCTCGGGCGAACAGCCAGGGACTTCGCTTGGCGACGAGCCGGATGATCAGCGGGAGCGTGATCAATGCGTGGAAGGCGAGGGCCGAGATGACCGCCAGCATGTACCAGCCGAGCGAGGCGAAGACCGCAGCCCCTTGCGTGCTGGTCACGTAGAGCATCAGGAAGAACACGCCGAGCGGCGCCAGGTGAATGATCGCTGTGGTCAGGGCCATCATCACGGCGAAACCCGTTTCAGCTGCCGTGCGAACCCGCTCCGCGGTCGCTCCCCCGACCCGCAAAGCAAAGATGGCGAAGGCGAGCGTGAAGGCGATGATCGAGAGGAAATTGGGCTCGACCAGGGCCGCCGCCGGATTGCTGGGGATCATCGCCTCGAGCTGATTGAAGAGAATCTCGCCGAGAGAGCTCGCTTCGGTGACCTGCGGGGGGGCGGCCGGAGCGATCACGCCGCCGCGAAGCCCGGGGCGAAAGATGTTGACCGCCAGAAGCCCAGTGAGGATCGCCAGCATGCTCGTCGAGAGATAGTAGAGCAGCGTCCGCTGGAACATCCGGCCGATGGTTCCGCTTCCCCCGAGCCCCATGATTCCGGTGATCAGCGAGGTCACGATCAGTGGCACGGCCACCATCTGCAACATCCGCAGAAACAAGCCACCGAGGCGGCGAAACCACTCGCCGTAACGCTGTGCGGGACTGCGGCCATGCTCGAGATAGATTCGGGCCAGGGCCGGATGGGCTTCGCCAAAGGAACCGAGCGAGCGAAAGGCGTCGGGATCGGGTGAGCTGGGGTCGATGACGTAGGTCGTGAGCCGCTCGGCGTCATCGGTGGTGCGGATCTCGGTGCGGCTGGTCGAGCTGTCGATTTCGACTTGCTCCAGACCCGCCGGCAGGTTCTCTTCGAGCGTGACCGAGGCGCTGCCGGCGGTCACGTTCAGCCCGACCCCTAACGCAGCCCCGGCCACCATGCCGATCAAGATCTGCCAATGCAACGCAAGACGTAACAACGGACGGTCCCTCGCCAACGCGGAAGAAATGGAGTTCGACCCGTCGTGGGTCGACGCGAGGGTAACGCCGCGCGACGCGTTTATCTACTGGTCTGTCAGCGAACCGAACGCCACCCTCCGCCTGGGAGGGTCGCGAGGGACGAGCGGGGAGGGTAATGGCAAGAAGCGTGGCGGCTGATCTGCCTACAGCAGCTGGACGCGGCAGAGGTAGCTGTCGGCGGTGATGAACAGCGTCTTGCCGTCGGGGCCGCCGAGGGCGCAATTGCTGGTCCGCTCTCCAGTCAGCAAGCGGCCGAGCAGCTTGCCGGCCGGGTTGAAGACATAGATTCCACCCGGGCCGCTCGCCCAGATGTGGCCCGCTGCGTCGACGCACATCCCATCGGGCAGCCCCGGCAGGGTCTGGACCTGGTCGGTCGCGTCGTAAAACAGCGTGCCCTCGCCGAGCGTCAGATCGTCGCCGATCGGAAACGTCATCCAGATCGCTTTGGCCGGATCGCTCTGCGAGACGTACAGCGTCTTCTCGTCGGGCGAGAGAGCGATCCCGTTCGGGCGAGCCAGCTGTTTGCTGAGCAACGTCAACCGCCCATCGGCATCGATCCGGAAGATCCCACAGAAATCGAGTTCGCGGCGGGGATCGTCGGCTCGCTGGGGGAGACCATAGGGAGGATCGGTAAAGAACAGCGAACCGCTGGAGTGGACGACCAAATCATTGGGGCTGTTCAGTCGCCGTCCTTCGTAGCGATCGGCGAGCGTCAGTTTCCCACCGCCGGCGGTGAGCATTGAGACGCGGCGGTCGCCGTGCTCACAGGCCAGCAACCGGCCTTGGGCGTCCAGCGCCAGCCCGTTGCTGCCGGGTTCTAAACCGTAGAAGGTGACGCCCGTGTAGCCACTCGGAGTCATGAAGGTCTGCACGCCGCGGGCGGCCGACCAACTGAAGATCGTATTCCGTGGGATGTCCGAGAACAGCAGTTCGCCGCCGGACGCACTGGGAACCCACAGCGGCCCTTCGCTCCAGGTAAACCCGTCGGCGATGACCTCGATCTTCGCGTCCTCGGCCACTAGCGAGGCGAAAGCCGGATCGAGGCTCTCGATGCGGCCGATTGCTGCGGGAGTCTGAGCCGTAGCGATCGAGACGTTCGGCAGAAACTCGCCGGCCGGCAAGCCGGAGGCGGCGACCAGCACTGCGAAGAAAACGGCGCGGGGGGAGCGAAGGCGGCGAGGCATGTCGAGCAGCAGGAGTCGGCGGAAGGGAAGTCGGAGCGGCGCTAGGAGAGCATCGCAGGTGCGGGTTCCCGCAGCAGCCCTGCTGCCGCGGGAAAACACAGACTCACCTATTGTGCTTGCTCGGCTGCTTCGAAACCAGCGACCCGCCGAAAAACTCTGCCTGAAAACTCGGCGGATCCGACCTTTCTGAGCCGTAGGCGCTAGCCTCTGTCAGAAAACTCCCTTTTGGCATTACCCTCCCCCCGGGAGGGTCGGGCTCTTAGGCCCGGGGAGGGCCCGCTGAATCTCGCCAATTAAAGGCTCGACGTCGCGCATCACCCTCCCCGCTCGTTCCTCGCGACCCTCCCGGGGGGAGGGTGTCGTTCTCGGTTTTCTGACAGAGCCTAGCCTCGGGCCTCGCAGCCCCGAAATTTCCGCTGCCGAACCCGCGGCTAGCGCCGTCGGCTCAAGGTTTGTTGCCCGGTCCTACCGCAGGATCATGTCGTCCACCGTTCCGTTGGACGGAATCATCGGGATCACGTGTTCCTGGTAGGGGACTTCCACATCCAGCACGAACGGACCGTCGTAGGCGATCATTTCGTCGATCGCTCCCCGCAGGTCGGCTTTGCGACGGACCGTCGCCGCTCCGCAACCATACCCCTTGGCGATAGTCACAAAGTTCGGGTAGCGGTCCGAAGCGTAAGCGAAGCGGTCGGCGTCGCTCGGGCCCTTCGCTTCCTCGTGGTCGATCGGGCCGAGATAGGTGTGGGCTCGGTTGCGATTCATGAACCGGTCTTCCCACTGGACGACCATGCCGAGGTGCTGGTTGTTGAGCAGAAAAACTTTCACGGGGAGTTTTTCGCAGAAGCAGGTCGCCAGTTCCTGAATATTCATCTGGAAGCTGCCGTCACCATCGATGTCGATCACGAGCGAGCCGGGGTGGGCTGCTTGGACTCCCATCGCTGCGGGCAAGCCGAAACCCATCGTCCCCAGACCGCTGCTGCTGTGCCAGGTCCGCGGGCGACGGAACTTGAAGAACTGGGCGGCCCACATCTGGTGCTGACCGACGCCGACGGTGATGTACGGATCGTGTTCGAGCGTGGCTTTGTAGAGCTCGCGAATCGCGTGCTGCTGCAGAATCCCGTCGAACGATTCGTCGTAGCTGAAGGGGTGTTGTTGCTTCAGTTTTTGGCAGTGGTGGACCCACTCACTGATGTCTTCCGGCGCTTCGACGATCTTGTTCAGTTCGGTCAGCACTTCGGCCACATCGCCGCAGACCGGGATGTGAGCCACCTTGTTCTTGTTCAGCTCAGCCGCATCGATATCGACGTGGATGATCTTGGCGTCCTTGGCGAACGCTTGCACGCGACCGGTCACGCGGTCGTCAAACCGCACGCCCAGGGCGATCAGCAGGTCGCAGTCACGGACGGCGTAGTTCGCGTAGGCCGCTCCGTGCATTCCGAGCATGTCGAGCGACAACTCGTCTTCGCCCGGGTAGACGCCCAGCCCCATCACGGTTGTCGTGATCGGAATCCCCGTTTTCGCAACCAGCTCGCGCAGCTGATCCGAAGCTCCCGAGTTGATGATCCCTCCGCCGGCGTAGATCACCGGCCGCCGAGCACGGCGGATCGCAGCGGCAATTTGACGGACTTTCTCGGCGGCGACCGGTTGAGGCGTCGGGTTGTAACCCGGCAGATCCATCGGCACGTCCCAGTCGACTTCGACCGTATCTTGCTGGACGTCCTTGGGAATGTCGATCAGCACCGGTCCAGGGCGACCGGTCGTGGCGATGTAGAAGGCTTCCTTCATCACCCGTGGCAAGTCGGCAATGTCGGTGACCAAGTAGTGGTGCTTGGTGATTCCGCGACAGACTTCGACGATCGGCGTTTCCTGGAAAGCGTCGGTCCCGATCACTCCGGTCGGAACCTGGCCGGTAATGCAGATCAGCGGAATGCTATCGAGTTTGGCGTCGGCGATCGCCGTCACCAGGTTGGTCGCTCCCGGGCCGCTGGTCGCCATCACGACGCCCACTTTCCCGGTGCTCCGCGCGTAGCCCTGGGCTGCGAACGCTCCCCCCTGCTCGTGCCGCGGCAGAACCGTGCGCAGCTGGTCGCCTTGCCGCGTCAACGCCTGGTGCAGCGGCATGCTGCACCCACCGGGGTACGCGAATAGAACCTCGACGCCGTGATCGACCAGCGATTGGACCAGGATGTCGGCTCCGGTCATCACACGCCTGTCGGTTCCGGCTTTCGTGGTACTCATGCCCTTAAGATTCCGTCGTTCGAAGTGAAGTTCAAAAAAGTGAGGTAAAGGAAGTTGTCGTAACCGTGGAAAGTCGCCAGGTTGCCATTTACGCGCGAGGCGAGAATCACGAATCTAAGGCGGGAAATTACCGGAGGCAATGCTGGATCTGGTTCAGCCCCGCCACTCGGCACTGCGGATTCGGGCCATTATGGACGCACGATCACCAGGGTCGTCAACGGCAAATCGCGAACCCGATGGTGCTGGAGGGGACGCTGCGGCACTGCAGTCCGCCGTGGTTGCGGTGTAGACCGCAAATTGAGCGAGGTGGTTCACTCCAAGAGGATTCTGCGCGATGGATGGCAAGGACGCCGCCCCGAACCCGATTTCTTCTCCGTCCGGAACGGGACCGGTCGCGGCTTCGGCGATCTGTGACGATTCGGCGGCGAGTTTTTTCCGTCGCCGGGGCGGTGGAGAGGGATTTGGGGGCTCTGGGAGCTTGTGTGGCTCTGGGGGCTTGTGGGGCTTTGGGGTCTGGCTTCAAGGCTCCCTGCTGGCGGCTTTGACGCTGCTCACCGCGCCGGCTCCCGCGGCTCCGCTGCCGAATGGACGCGTCGATGGCGACCGCCGCAACGACGCGGCCCTTCGCGACATTTTCTTCGCCGATCCCGACCGCGGATGGGCCGTCGGAGACCTGGGCGTCATTCTGGTCACTTCCGATGGCGGAAACGTGTGGGTTCCGCAGTCGAGCGGGACGACTGGCAACCTCCGCTCGGTCTACTTCTCGAGCCCCGAGCGAGGCTACGCGGTCGGCGGCTGGTACGAGAGCGACACGGGGCTTGGGCGGGCGATCGTCCTGCGGACTCGAGATGGCGGACAGAGCTGGACGCCGCTGGAATCCGATCTCCCCCCGCTGCGCTCGATTCGCCAACTCGGCAGTGGAAGGCTGATCGCCAGCGGCGAGTGGTCGCCGATCCACCTCGGCGGCGTGTTTCTCTCCGAAGACGACGGCGTCAGCTGGCGGGCCGTAGGGGGCGAACAACTCCGCCAAGTCGCCGCGGCAAGCCTCAGCTCCGATGGAGTCCTGATGGCCGACGACCAGGGAGTGCTGTTTGCTGCCGCTCCGGAGGCGATCGCCGGTCCGTCGGCCTCTCCGCCCGAAGCGGTGGCGGTGCTGCCTGGAGTGACGGCGTTGGCGACCGCAGGGCCGCATGCGGCGGCGGCCTTGGGCGACCGGACATTCGCGATCAGCCGCGACGGCGGCCGACGCTGGACCCGGATCGAGTCTCCTGCGCCGACCCCGTTTCTGCCGCTCTGCGCGGCAGCGGCGGTCGACGGATCGCTGTGGTTTGCCGGAGCCCCTGGCCGTCAGGTGTGCCGCGTCGACTCGCAAGGCGTACGAACCCAGCCGGAGACGGGTTTCGATGGGCCGCTGTACGCCCTGCACTTTCACGATCAGCATCGCGGCTGGGCGGTGGGTGGTTTTGGCACGATCCTGGCGACCCGCGATGGCGGGCGGACGTGGCGTGTGCAGCGAGGGGGTTCGGCCCGCGCCATGTTGCTCGGCGTCGCGGTCGATCCGGCGGAACTTCCCTGGCCGGTGCTGGCGAGCGAAGCCCTGGAACGGGGGCATCGCTTCATCGTGGCTGTCGCCGGTCGGCCGAGCGGACTCGAGGGAGAGGGGCCCAAGGGAGAGGGGCCCAAGGGAGAGGGGCCCAAGGGAGAGGGGCCCAAGGGAGAGGCGGCGACTGGTTTTTCGAGCGGTTTTAATCCGCTGCGGGCGAGTCTCGGCGGCCGGACCGGTCAAGCGGCTGCTGAGCTTGGGGGTGGAGAGGTGCTGGCCTGGGATCCGGCGGGGAGGGGATCCGAGTCGATCGCGGCGGTGATTGCCAGCTGCGCTCCGAGCGTGATCCTTTTGGGAGCCGATCTGTCGGAGGAGCAACGCGACCGCTGGCTCTCGCAGGCGATGCGGGCCGGGGTGGCCCGGGTGTTCGAGGTCAGCGGCGAGTCGCGGGCCGAGTTAACGATTCATGCTTCGGCCGTGCTGCCGGTTGCGGGGGTGCTCACCGCCGACCTGTGGTCCGACGCCCTGGCGTTGCTCGACCCGGGCCGCGTGGTCCCCGAGCGGCTGTTGCTCCGCCGTCGCTGGGACGAGTCTCGAGCTGAACGGCTGATCGGTGGGGTTTCCGACGGGTTGCCCAGTGGTAATGGGCGACGTCCGGTGCCGGAAGGACGCCGGCGCAATTTCCAGATCCTGCAGGCGCGGAGCGGGGAAACGCAGCTGATCGAGCGGCTAGTTGCGGATGCGCAGACGCTCGATCGCCCGGCACTCGAGCGGCAGCTTTCGTTGCTGGTCACCCAGACGCCGCTGGAGAACCGCGAACGGCTGCTGCGCAAGTTGCTGCACCGGATCGAGTCGGCCAGCGAGCACCGCCCGAGCGAGGTGCGACTGTATCGGACTGCGTTGGCCGAAGCAGCGAGGCAACCCTCGGCGAGCGGCTTTGCCCGGGCCGCCGATCTTCGCCTCCAGAGCCTGCTGCAGAGCCAGGAATGGCAGCCGCTGCTGGCCGATTCGGCGGTGGTTCGCCAGCCGCGTGCGGAGGGGACGACCGAGCGCGTCGCTGCCCACAGCTCGCCCTTTGAAAAACATGATTCGCCCGTGATGCCAGTTGCGGGCATTGGACCGACGGAGGGAGTTCCCGCGGCTGCGGTGCGGCCCGCTGGACTGCCCGCGGCTGGCCCCCCGCGTTCCGAACCGCAACCGGCTGAAGTCGTCGAGCTCGCCGGAGCCGAGGATTTGCCGTGGCAGATGCACCCGGCCGTGCTCGTTTGGAAGTCGGCCCGCGGGCCGTCGGCGATGAGTTCCTGGGACCGCGGTGCGGTGGCTCGATTGGGTGAAGCGCTGACGGCGGGCGAGTGGAAGGAGCTGCTCAATCCGCGGCCGGACGATTGGCTAACCGCCGTCCCGGCCATTCGTGCTGGACGTATCGAGCGACCGTTACTCGATGGTCGCGTCGACGATCCTTGTTGGGGAGATTTTGCGTCGCAATCCATCGAGGCTGCGGTCGGCGAGGCTCAGGTGCGGTTTGCTTACGACGCCGATTTCCTTTATTTCGCGCTCCGCGGATCTTTTGGAGCTGACGATCACGCTCGCCCAGCCGAACGTCGCCAGCGTGATGCGGCGCTGGCAGGACAGACGCGTGCGGTGCTCGAGATTGACGTCGATTGCGATTTATTGACGGCTTATGAGTTGACAGTGGACGCTCGTGGTCACACCCGCGATACCTGTGACGGGTTCACCGGCTGGCAGCCGATTTGGTATGTCGCCACGGAGTTGGAGGGGGGTGTGCGGACGATCGAGGCGGCGGTTCGCCGGCAGGACTTGGTGGGGCTCCCGCCGGTGGCTGGCGACCGTTGGAGGATCCGAGCGCGGATCATTCCCGCTGGTCACGAAGGCTCGCAGCAGCCGCTGGCCGACCCCTGCGGCTGGCGGACCCTCGTCTTCAAGTAGGCTGCGGTCCGCCCCTCAGCGGAGCCAAGGTCAAAAGGGGTCATGGGTCAAAAGGGGTCACAGCCCTTGGATCAAAAGGGGTCACAGCCCTAGCGATCAGTCCAGTGGATTCGCCAGGATGCCAGGTCCGCCTATCTTTCCAGGTCAAATGTCTTAAGGGGTCACAGCCCTAACGATCGGACCGGAAGGGGGTAGAGCCTTTTCGGATCGGCGGATGTGGCGCCCCGGTGGGGCTGGCTGGGGACTTGGGGGGCTGCGGACCCAGGGCGTCGCTATGCGGCTCCGCCGCGGCGCTGTGCTCTGGGCTGATTTGTTTCAGCCCCCTCTGGGGCGGGCGCGGAGCGGTAAGGAAGGCTCGATGCCTTGTCGAAGGGCGAGCCGGTGAGTGAAGTCAGGGCCAGGGCAAAAGGGGTCACAGCCCTAACACTCAGAAGGGGTCACAGCCCGAGCGATCGGTCCTATGGGTTCGCCGTCTTTCCAGCTCAGCCCATGTTCCCATGTAGGGGGTCAGAGCCCCGAGCAAAGGACCAGGTCAAAAGGGGGCTCGGGGCAATAGGGGTCACAGCTTTAGCAACGGGCCCCAGGAGGCGGGGCTTGGTTTGGGGCGGCGGCGGGGGCAGAAGGCGGCGAGAGTTAGGCGGCCGAGGCGTGGGCTCGGTCGGCTGGGGCGACTTGGCCGTTCTCAAGTCGCACGATCACATCGGCTTTGGCGGCCACCGCGTCGTCGTGGGTGACCATCGCAATCGTCAGCCCCTCGTCCTGGTGGAGCTGGCGGAGCAGACCGAGAATTTGCTGGCCGGTCTGCGAGTCGAGGTTGCCGGTCGGTTCGTCCGCCAACAAGATTTTGGGTTCGGACATCAGCGCCCGGGCGATCGCCGCACGCTGCATCTCGCCGCCGCTCAGTTCCCGCGGCTTGTGGTGCATGCGATGGCTGAGCCCGACCCGCTCGAGCAGTTCACTGGCCCGCCGCCGCGCCTCGTGTCTGCCGAGGAAGTAGGACCACGCCGAGCGATTGATCATCGTCGGCGTGAGCACGTTCTCCAGCGCCGTCAGCTCCGGCAGCAGATGATAGAACTGGAAGATGATGCCAATCTCCCGGTTGCGATACGCGTCGCGGCGGGCCCGCGAGGCGGAATCGATCCGCTCCCCGGCAAAATAGATCTCGCCGGAGTCGGGTTGGTCGAGTGAAGCGAGCAGATGCAGCAGGGTGCTCTTGCCCGATCCGCTCCGGCCGACCATCGCTGTCAGGGAACCGGCTTTCAAGTCGAAATCGACCCCCCGCAGCACGGGGACCTCGAGCCGATTCTTGCAGTAGCTTTTGACCAATCCACGTGCGGTCAGAATCGACGATTGAGAAACAGTCGGTGCCATGGATGGGGTCGTCTGTGGTGGAGTGGAAAACGCAGCCCGCGACATCGCGTTCAGAGGAAGGTTTATTCGTAGCGAAGGGCCTGGACCGGATGCATGCGAGCCGCCCGGTAAGCCGGCAGCACGCTGGCCAGGGTGGCGATCAGGACCGCGCCAGTAACGACCCAGACAAGCGTGAACGGCTCGACAATCGTTGGGATCTCGCTGAAGTAGTAGATCGCCGGATCAAAAACCTCTTGGCCGGTGACGATCTCGATCAGCCGGGCCACTTCGTTGATGTGACGGACAAACAGCAGGCCGCCGATCAAGCCGACGCCCGAACCGACCACGCCGAGCAGCAATCCGTAGCTGAGGAAGATGCTCATCACCCCCCGCCCCGACGCCCCGAGTGCCTTGAGCGTCCCGATGTCGCGGGTCTTCTCGACCACGATCATGAAGAACGTCGCCAAGATCCCGAACCCGGCCACGGCGATGATCAGGAACAGCAGGATGTTGAGGATCATCGTTTCGAGCTGGACCGCAGCCAGCAGCGGGCCCTGCATGTCCCGCCAAGTTTGGATCTGGTAGGCGTACTGCTGCGGAGGGAACCGGCGGCGAAGCAGATCGCGGACAGCGTTCAAATCCGCCCCCTCGACCAACTTCAGCTGAATCGTCGTCACGCTCCGGCGGCCCGATTCCGGATCGATCATCCCCCGAAACTCCTGCAGATCGGCGAGCGGGACGAACGCAAACGTTCCGTCGTATTCGCTCATCCCGCTCTCATACAGGTCGACGACCGTGAAGCGTTGGTCGAGCACTTTGGTGTTCTCCGACGCGCTCGGGAACATCAGCCGCACGTCGTCGCCCGGTCGGCAGTAGAAGTAGTCCTCGACCTCTTCTCCATCGCTGCGAACCCGCGTGCTGCAGGTGGCGATCCCCAGCACAATCCCAGGAAACGTTTCCTTGGCGGGATCGAACTCCACCGGGTTACCCGACTCCGAAGCAAACTCGGGAGTCGCCTGCAGCGGGGACCAGCCCGGACCGGCTGCCGCCGCATCAGAATCTGCCGCCTCCGAGCTCCCCGCAGCCGAACCCGCCACTGCAGTGCTGCCCGCCGCAGAACCTGCCGCATTGGGGAGGGCGAGCGGTTGGCCCGCCGCGCGGCGGTTGGCAGCCATCACCGCTTCGATCCGCTGACGCTCCGCTTCGATCGCTTTTTCGTAAGCGGCCCGCGCCCGTCGATACTCCCACCCCGACTCGGGAAAGCCCTGTCGCTCTGGAGCATAGCCCGCCTCGCGAAGCTCAAACGCGACGTGCTCGCGGTTCTCCGGGTGCAGCAAGTACTTGCCGAAGTCGCTGACCGTGTCGTACGTGCGAGCGTCGATGCCGACGAGGTTGACTTGCCGGGTGACCAGCTGACCATTGTGCTCGATCCCCATCATCGCCGGCACGTGGACCGAGACCGATGTCCCGACCAGTTGATCGCCGACGAGTTCGCGGATCTCTTCGACGTGCGCTTCCGGATCGAGAATCCCGCCGACGGTGTGGCACTCCAGCAGAATATCCGAAGCCAGCCCGTGCATCCGCTCGTGCATTTCGGCTGAGAAGCCAGCCATCACGCTGTTGACGACGATCAGCGTGGCAACCCCCAGGGTCACACTGATGATCGACGCGAGGGCGATATAGCGTGTGCGGAGATAGCGAAAGCACAACAACCAACGGTACATGAGCGTCTCCGACGCAGTTGAGGCGGACCAATCCTTGTCCAGTCGCCGCGGAGCATACCGGTCCTCGCCGCAGCGGGTAAAGACCAGCCCCATTGTGGGCCGCCGCCGGCTCGGGACCTGGTCGTTTCGAAGTTCCGCTGCGCTGTTCGCGAACAGTCCGCTTCGCTGGTTTCGGGGGTTGGCTCTTTCGCCGGTGAGTCGCTAGGCTCTTTCGGAAAATCGACTCCACCAGTCGCGGGTGCTTCGTTCGGCCCTCCCTCCGTTGGGCTCTCCCTCCATGTGGCCGCCCTCCCCGCTCGTTCCTCGCGACCCTCCCGGGGGGAGGGTGACGAAGAAGCGGCTGCCGCAAAAGACACAGATCGCATGACTTCCAAAATCGACTCCGCGGATTCTTCCTCGTCCAAACTCCCCGCAGCTGTTTGGGAGCGGTTCCGACACGGCGTTGCGATTCCCGCCCATCCGTTGGCCCTGACCGCCGAGCGTCGGATGGACGAACGGCGGCAGCGGGCGCTCACCCGGTACTACCTCGCCTCGGGCGTCGGCGGGCTCGCGGTCGGCGTGCATACGACCCAGTTTGCGATCCGCCAGCCGCAGGTGGGGTTGTTTCGGCCGGTGCTGGAGCTGGCGGCCGAGGAGATGGATCGCGGCGAGGCGAGCGGGGCGACGCAAGGCCCGCTGGTGCGAATTGGCGGGATCTGCGGGGACACTCGGCAAGCGGTTGCCGAAGCGGAAACACTCCGCGAGCTTGGCTATCACACGGGATTGCTGAGTTTGGCGGCCATGGCCCGCCGCGGCTTGGACGAGCTGATCGAGCATTGCCGCGCGGTCTCCGAGGTGATCCCGATCGTCGGGTTCTATCTCCAGCCAGCGGTGGGAGGTCGCGTGCTGCCCTATTCGTTTTGGCGCCGCTTCGCCGAGCTCGAGAACGTGATCGGGATCAAGATCGCGCCCTTCAATCGGTACCAAACGATCGACGTCGTGCGGGCAATCGCCGAGAGCGGCCGCGACGATATCCCGCTCTACACCGGCAACGATGACCACATCGTGCTGGACCTATTGACGCCGTTCCGCTTCGACTGCGATGGCCAGCCGCGGACGGTCCGGATCGTCGGCGGATTGCTTGGCCACTGGTCGGTGTGGACGAAGCCGTCGGTGGAGCTATTCGCCGAGTGCCGGAAAATTGCGGGAGCTGCAGAGGCCGCCGCGGACAGCGAAGACGCTCCCCTCGTCTCAGATCGCTTGTTGCGGCTGCACAACGAAGTCACCGACATGAACGCGGCGGCATTCGACTCGGCCAATGGTTTTGCCGGCTGCATTGCTGGGCTCCACGAGATCCTCCGCCGCCAAGGCTTGCTCGAAGGGATCTGGTGCCTCGACGAGCAGGAAACGCTCAGCCCCGGACAAGCCGAGGAGCTCGATCGAGTCACCGCGGCCTACCCGCATCTCTGCGACGACGCGTTCATCGCCGAGCACCGCGACGAGTGGCTGCGGTAGGCTGGCCCGGACTACCGCTGCCACCGCTGCCAGGACAAGCCGGGGCGATCGACTCGGAACTGGACGATCCGCTGTTGGTCAGCCTCGGTCACATACGCGGTCCGCCCGTCGGGGCCGCCGAAGCAGATGTTCGTGGGCTTTGACCCGAGCACGTCGATCTCCCGCACGATCTCGCCGGAGGGGGAGAGGACGACGACCGTCCCTTTGCCGTGCCGGGTGATGTAGAGGTTTCCGTCGACGTCGGCTCGCATACCGTCAAAGCCATGGTCGGGAAACTGTCGCAGCAAACGTTTTTCGCTGAGGTTTCCGTCCGGACCGATTCGAAACGCCCACACGTTTCGCTGGACGCTTTCGTTGACGTACAGCGTCCGATCGTCGGGGCTGACCTCGATCCCGTTGGTCGTCCCCATCCCTTCGGCCACCAGCTCGGTCGAACCGTCCTGGTCGATCCGCCAGACTTGGCCCGTCCCCTCCTTCCAATTCGGGTCGCTGGCGTAGAGGACGCCGCGGGAGTCGATCGCGAGATCGTTCGGCTGATTCATCTTCGCGTTGTGAGCGAACACCTCGATCTCTTTCGACCGCGGATCGATCCTCAACACATTGTGCTCGGGGTAATCGGCGACGTAGAGCATGCCTTGGCGGTCGAACCGCAACCCGTTGCCGACGCTCTTGCCGGGGAGTGTGACGAAAACCTCCGGCTCGCCCCCCAGCGGAATGCGGCCGATCGTCTGCTGGCGAGCAAAGTTGACGGCGTAGAAATTCCCCTCGGCGTCGCAGGCCGGACCTTCGACGCCTGCGGTGAAGCTCCCCGGCTCGGTCAGGGGGCGGGCCACGAACAACTCTTCCGCCGCGGCTGAGTTGGCCGAGAGCGAACCGATCAAAATCGAACCGGCCCCAAGCGAACCCATCGTGAGTGAACCAAGGATCGGCAGAGTCAGAAGCGTGCGGAGCATTGGAGTGAAATCCTCGGCGGGGCAACGGGGAAACAAAAGCCGGCAGCGGAGCGGATTTTAGGATAGCTACGGTAACATGGCGAGCGTTCGCTGAGGGCGGCTTTGGGGCTGCTTTCGGGTGGCTTTCGGGCGGGATCGCGGCACACCGGTTGCGTGGAGGAGAAGGCGAAAGCACCGTTCTTCCATGCATCGGGGATTCTACCGTGAACCGCCATTTCACCTTTCTTCCGGCTGCCGTTCTGGCCAGAGCCGGAGTTCGTCTCGCCGGCGCCACTCTCGCCGGTGCCGTGGCCACCCACTGCGTTTTCTCGGCAGCGCCTGGCTCGAGCGGAGCGGCGCTTGCCCAAGCACCGGAAGTCGCTCCAGCGTCCGAAGTGACCGCCGAACTCGCCGAGGCGGATGACGCACCGATCCCCGAAGGCCAACCGGCCGCCATCAGCGATTGGGCGTTGGCCGGTGTGGTTTGGAGCGATGCTCACCTGGTACGACGGTTGGCTCAAGCGGCGGCCGCGCAGTCGGACAGTTCGGAGTACCGCGAGAAGATGGCGCTGTTGATCAATGACTGCGACAACCTGATCGATGCCTTGGAAACGTTTGGCTGGCGACGCATCGCCGCCGAGAGAGCCGAACAACAGGCGGCGGCCGCAGCGGTAGCCGAGGCCGTGGAAGAGGCAGCGGAAGAGCCACGCGTGGCAGTTACTCCACCGCGGCCCGTTGTGCCTCCCCTGTTGCCTGCGAGCGAAGCGCTCGATGACGATGTGCTCGACCAGCCCCGCCCCTTCTCGTTTCGCCGCTACTGGGTCGCCGATTACACGGCCGAGGCTCCGCTGGAGCCGCTGACGGCAGCCGAAGCGGCGGAAGAAGGGATCGAAGAAGCGGTCGCCGCGGCCCCGAGCAAGGCTGACGCCGGTTTTGACGCGGACGAGCAAACCGGCCCCAATGCTCGCCGGCTCGCACAGACGCAATCGGCGACGCTTCCCTATGCGGGCGATTCGATCTACGACCTGAGAGACCTGCGCCCGAACGCTCCGTATCCCGAACGGCCGGCGGCGGTGGCCGCGGAACTTCGCGAAGATGTGCCGCGGGTCGAGAGTCTCCGACCGGCGACCGAAGCGGTCGAACCCAACGTGCCGCTGGACCTACCCACCGAAGAGCTGCTCGACGCGGCGGTCCGTCAGCCCGTCGCGCCGTTGGTCTCGATCGACATCACTCGCTACACCGACCGCGTCCAGCAGTTTCAGCAGGACGCCAACTGGGTGAAGTTCCGCTTGGCGGCCAATCAGCAGCGATGGCGGATGCTGCAGAATCGCGGCGAGGACGAGTCGATTCCCGTCCTCACCGATCATCTCGACGCAGCCCTGCTGCAGCTGCAGGCTGATGCCTCCACGGCGCTAGCCGCCAGCAAGGATTCGCAGCTGTCGGAAGTCCTGCAAACGATATTCGACTGAGCCGCTCCCTTGCGGTGAACTCGGTCGGTGCTGCCGAAACATTCATCAGCCGCCGGGCGTTAGCCCCCGGTTCTCGAAAACGCAGTGAGAACCGGACGCTAGCGCGTGGCGGCTGATTTGGCACTCCAATTCGCGATTCTTTTCCTTGCTTCTGACCTCACAGCGCCTCGTCTTCCTCAACCGATTCTTTCAGGGCCCGTTGCAGCAGGTTGTGAGTGATCTTTTGGACTCGCTCGTCGGGACCGTGAGGCCGACTCCAGTGCGACCACGGAAGGGTGTGCCCGGGAGGCGAGCTGAGCCCCTGCACCCAAAAGATCGTCGCCGCATTGAATACAAAGTTACCTTTGGGGCCCGGGTAGATGGTGGCGGTCCAGTCCGATGGATTGACGCCACCCTGCCAGGCGGTTCCAGCGCCGACAACCTCGAGCCCCGGGATTTCCGCGGGCAGCCCATGGAACTCCCAGCCGATTAGCCCCGGGATCGAGTCGCCGTTCTGCACGCCGGTTCCCTCGAACATCCAGTGGTCCGCCTTGGTGACGATCCAGTCCCCTCCGCCATTGACCGGGCGAATGTTGCGAGCCCCCATTAGCAGCCCTTCGTCGGGACCACGGTGGGAAAAGGGACCAAAGTTTTCTTCCCGCTCCACCGCATATTCATTCTCCGCCCCGTAGGGCCCGCCACGGAAAATGATTCGGTTCGGGCGACCGTCGTAGCTGTCGCGGAATGGCGAGACCCAGCAGACGCTGTTGCCGCTGAGGAATAGCAAGTCGACCCCTTCGTCTCGCATTTTCTCGACGCTGCGGAATTGGCGAATATCCCAGTATTCGTCATGCCCGACGCTGATAAAGCTCTGACATTTCAGCCCGCGATCGGGCGTCAGCATGTCGCTGTTGGAGCAATAGGTGACGTCGTAGCCGTGCTGTTCGAGCCAGTAGGCCAGCGGAAATTCGAGCGGCAGGAATTCACCCGAGCCGACCGTCAGCGGATCGTTGACCACTCCGGTGAATTGCGCTTCTCGACCATAGGGACGATCGAAGCTGACGTCGGCCCACGGCCCCTGATTGCCCTTGGGGTGGGTGTACAGCGAGTATTTCGTGGGCCATTGGTTATAAGCCTGCCAAGTATTGTCGGAGCATTGGAACAAGACCTCCGCAGGGCGATCATCCGTCACGATAAAGACCACGTAGCTTTGCCAGTACGCTTCTTGGCCTTGGGGAATCGTCGTCATCCGCCCCAGGTAGACGCCGCTGACCCAGTCTTCAGGAATCGTCAGCTGCAGGGTTGGCTCCCAGCGGCACTCTTGGAGGTTTTTCTCCCCCAGTTCGGGCGTCGGCTGCGTTTGTCCTTCGACTCGCTCGATCGTCTTCATCAACCGCGCACCGCGGCCGCCGTAATAGCCCATCCGGAAGAACTCGATCGAAAAATCCCGCACCGGATTGGTCGAGACCATGATGTCGATCGTCTCGCCCGCTTTGACGCTTTGCCGCGAGCAGTAGCCTTCGATCCACGGCGAGCGGTACTGGCCGCCATCGACGCGGACTCGGGTCAGCTGCCAATCGGTCGATCCTTCGTGGGCGTTTTCCCGCTCGATCACGTTCTGCGGTCCTTCATCCGCGGCGGCGGCTCGCGAGAAAACGCTGGGTGCCGTCCACAGCAGCGCCACGGCTGCGACACATCGAAACCAAACCCGAGGCATGGAAGGTTCTCCTGAGGGGAAAGTTCGGGGAAGGAGCAAAGGCAGGCAGAAACTTTGTTCTGCAGCAGCTTAAGCCAACTCCGTCCGCTAAGCGAACTCTTGCGCTTCCAGCTCGGATTATTCATCAGCCGACGGCGCTAGCCGCGGGTGCTGCAGCGAAAGTTCCGAGGCTGCGAGGCCCGAGGCTAGCTGGACAGCGCCACTTTGGATTGGTTCGGAGCAGGACGGCTCGCGGAAAAATCGTTTAACGGCAAGCCGAAGGCGACTGCTTTTTA
>NZ_WRPR01000152.1 GCF_010367455.1 Candidatus Laterigemmans baculatus
CACTACCATCTGGTCCTCCGCAATCGGCCCGACCAGGTTCAGCGGCTCTCGGACCGTCAGGTCGTCGAGGCGTGGCTGATGGTCTGTCCGGGACCGCGAAAGGAGAAAAACGGGACCATTCGCCCGCCGAGCGAAACGGAAATTCAGTACGAGCTGCAAAGGCCGGGCTGGATCACCGAGCTCCGCCAACGGCTGTCGAACCCCTCCTGGCTGCTCCGCCAACTCGACCAGTACATGGGGATCCGGTGCAATGCCGAGGACGGGGCCAGGGGCCACTTCTGGGAAGCCCGCTTCGTCATGCGGCGTCTGCTAGACGAAGCGGCCGTGCTCGCGTGCCTCGCATACGTCGACCTCAACCCGATTCGCGGTGGGATGGCCGAGAGCCTTGAGGAGTATCCGTACGTGTCGATCGGCGAGCGGCTGCGGACGCTCGACGGCGGAGCGATTGAGCCGTCGAGCTGGCTGGCCCCGATCGCCCTTGCCGAGGAGACCAATCGCCAGCCGGTGACGGTCGTCAATCGGCTCAAACGCGAGGAATTGGCCGCAGCCCTTCAGACGCAGCAGGAGCGTCCGCTGGGCTGCCTACCGATGCAACTGGACGAGTACGCCGAACTGTTGCAGTGGCTCGCCAGCAACGCCCCGGCGGTCGCCAGCGAAGAACCGCCGAGCCGGCAGTGCTCGGCAGGCACTTCGCCTGCCGAACAAGCACCGGCGACACCCGTGCCGGCGACACCCGTGCCGACTTCACCCGCAGAGCGGAGCGGCCCAGCTCCGCAGGAGGGTTCGGCTCCGCAGGAGGGTTCGGCTCCGCAGGAGGGTTCGGCT
>NZ_WRPR01000153.1 GCF_010367455.1 Candidatus Laterigemmans baculatus
CATCTCGAGGGGATGCCGAACTTTGTCGAGCATCCGACGCATGTGATTTCTGAGAGCGGCCGGTGGTCGCAGATCGCTGCACTCGAGAACGTCGATGCCAACTCGGTGGTCGTGATCGCCGAAGGGCACTCGGTGATCTTCGACGTCGAGGGGGTGACGCTCCAAGCGCTCGGCGTCTCGGGCGAGCTGCGGTTCGCCGCGGACGTCGATACTCGGCTGACCGTGCAAGAGTTGATCGTCTTCGACTCCGGGTACCTGGAGGTCGGCACAGCCGAGGCCCCGATCGCTCGCGGAGTTCGCGCCGAGATCGTCATCGGCGACCGGCCGCTCGATGCGGTCGACGATCCGGCCCAGTACGGCAACGGGATCATCGTCCTCGGCAAGATCCGCCTGCACGGTCAGTCGCTCGAGTCGACCTTCGCCGCGCTCACCGCCTCGCCCCGGGCCGGCGACACGCTGCTCCGCGTCTCGGCGGTGCCGCAGGGATGGCGCGTCGGGGACGTGATCGCGATTCCCCAAACGG
>NZ_WRPR01000025.1 GCF_010367455.1 Candidatus Laterigemmans baculatus
TTCGGCTTGCCGTTAAACGACTTGGTAGCCAACTGCTGGGCACTGCTGACTTTATGGCAATTCAGCGTAAGAAAGTGGCGCTGTCCAGCTAGCCCTAGTCGCCTTTCGCTCCGCGAAAGTTGCGTTTCCGCGCTACTTTCGCGGAGCGAAAGGCGACTCTGAAAGGCAACTCTGCAGGGCGACCGCTGGAGGCAAAAAAAGAAGCCCTCACCACAAAGAGAGGGCGAGGGCTCCATGATCGGATCGGGACCCGCGATCGACTTCCGCTACCGCAAGGTCGATACTGAACAAGTCACGCGCGGCCCTTCTCGGACCCCACGGTGTTCTCTCCCAGGGCGATACCCGACGGAAGAACAAACCGCATGAGCAAGTGACTCTGCTCAGATCCCCCTGGGCATCGAAGCGCCATGGGTCCCGAGACAGTGGTATTTATCTAGAGGTTCCAAAAACAACATTCCTCAGCTTGCTCCATACACGCCTCCTCTAACCGGGCATGATACGAAAACAAAACGTAGGAAAGATTCTTCGGCGAACCTTCCGGGTCTAATTCGATTCTATACCGCGCGAAAGGGGAGTCAACTGCGAACTTGAAAACGGCCCCTACACCCGAATGGGGCTCCCAGATCCCCCTCGACTCGCCGACGATTCCCTTCCGGCTCGCGACCCCAGGGTTCCATCCTACGACGACGCCCAGCCACTAGGAGGCCCAGCCACTACGACGCCCAGTCGAGAATGACCTTTCCCGACTTCCCCTCCCCCATAACGCGGAACCCCTGCTCGAACTCATCGATCGAAAAGCGATGCGTAATTACTCCGTCGATCCGCAACCCGCTCTGCAGCATGCTGGTCATCTTATACCAGGTCTCAAACATCTCACGGCCGTAGATGCCTTTCATCTGCAGCCCTTTGAAAATGAACTCGTTGAAGTCGACCGCGATATCGCCGGGAAAAATTCCCAGCAGCGCAATGCGGCCACCGTTATTCATCGCATGCAGCATCGACCGGAATGCCTGGGAGTTCCCCGACATTTCCAGCCCGACATCGATCCCCTCTCGAATGCCTAAATCCTTCATGATGTCGCCGAGCGATTCGCGACGGGGATTCGCAACCCGCGTCGCTCCCATCGTCGTGGCCAACTCGAGCCGGTAGTCATTCACATCGGTGACGATGACATGCCGAGCCCCGACATGTCGCGCGATCGCTGCAGCCATCAGTCCGATCGGGCCGGCGCCGGTGATCAGAACATCCTCACCGATTAGATCGAAGGAGAGGGCAGTATGTACCGCATTGCCGAACGGATCGAAGATGGCGGCAACATCGTCGTGGATGGAATCGGGGATCTTAAACGCGTTCACCGCGGGCAGCGAAAAGTACTCCGCGAAACACCCCTGCCGATTGACTCCGACGCCAACCGTATTGTGACAGAGATGGCGGCGCCCGGCGCGGCAATTACGACAGTAGCCGCAGGTGATGTGACCTTCGCCTGAGACTCGATCGCCGACCGCGATTCCCCGAACATTCTCCCCAATGCATTCGACGATTCCCACGAACTCGTGCCCAGTGACCATCGGCACCGGAATCGTTTTTTGCGACCACTCGTCCCAATTGTAGATATGAAGATCGGTTCCACAGATCGCCGTCTTCAAGATGCGGATTAAGACATCATCGGATCCAATCGCGGGAACGGGGACTCGCTCCAACCAAATCCCCGGCTCGGCCTTTCGCTTGACCAGGGCCTTCATATCGCTCTTCAAGATCGCCCCTCCTCATCTTCCATCAGGACATCAGCCCGAGAGCGCGGCCGACTTTGGCAAAAGCCGCGACCGCTTGCTCTAGGTCGTCTCTGCTGTGCGCTGCAGACATTTGCGTGCGGATCCGGGCTTTGTTCTCGGGCACGACCGGAAAAGCAAAACCGATCACATACACGCCTTCCCGCAGCAGCTCTTCGGACATCTTCTGTGCGAGCCGGGCATCCCCGGTCATCACGGGAATGATCGGGTGCGATCCCGGCACCAGCTCAAACCCTAGACGCGTCATCTCGCTCCGAAAGAACTGGCTGTTGTCCTGCAACCTCTGCCGCAGTTCCCCACTCGCCTGGAGCATCTCCAAAACCTTAAGGGATGTCGCGGCGATGACCGGGGCCAGCGTATTGGAGAAGAGATAGGGGCGAGACCGCTGCCGGAGCCATTCGATCACCTCTTTCCGCCCCGCGGTATAGCCTCCCGACGCTCCCCCCAACGCTTTGCCGAGCGTCCCGGTCAAGATGTCCACCTGGTCGCGAACGCCGCAGAATTCAGGAGTCCCACGCCCATGGTCACCCAGAAAACCCACCGCATGGGAATCGTCGACCATCAGCATCGCATCATACCGCTTCGCTAATTCGCCGATCCCCTCGAGGTTGGCCACGATTCCATCCATGGAAAAGACGCCGTCGGTGCAGATCAGGCGAAAACGACGGTCCCGCGCCTCCTCAAGTTGCTGTTCGAGATCGGCGAGATTGTTATTCCTATAGCGAAAGCGTTTCGCTTTGCACAAACGAACGCCGTCGATAATGCTCGCATGGTTGAGTTCGTCACTGAGAATGGCATCCTCGGGTCCGAGCAACGTCTCGAACAGTCCGGTGTTTGCATCAAAGCAGGAGGAGTAGAGAATCGCGTCCTCCGTCCCCAGAAACTCCGCGAGCTTTTCTTCCAGTTGCTTATGAACGGTCTGCGTGCCACAGATAAAGCGGACCGAGGCCATCCCATAGCCATACCGGTCGAGTGCTTGCTTGGCTGCTTCCACAAGCGCCGGATGATCGGCAAGCCCAAGATAGTTATTGGCGCACAGATTGATCACGCGGCGGCCGCTGGTCTCGATCCGGGCCTGCTGCGGCGTGGAAATCGGCCGTTCGGCTTTGTACAAACCGCGGGTTTGGAGATCGTCGAGCTGATCCCGCAAAAACCTAAGATAAGTGTCGTTCACTAACCCTCTCCTCGGGTTCCATGGTGGTCGTTCGGCCGGTGCCGATGATACCGCAGCGGCATCCTGCCTCCAACATGCGTGTCCTCCGCCCGTTCCCGGTTACAATGCGACCGTCAACGCCATGCTCTGCTCCCTTTCCGCACAACCCCGACTCTCCTTGAGCCACCGATGGACATCCACCCCACGCCGTTTCCGCAGGCTCGCTTCGGCATCGGCTGCCGTCGCTGTTTCGCTTCGCTACTGCTGTGCTTGCTCGTTGGCGGATTGGCCACCGCCGCGGAACCCGACCAGCCGCGTGCGACGGACGCGGGAGCGGAGCGGCCCAACATCGTGTTCATCATTTCCGACGACCACGCCTGGACCGACTACGGCTTCATGGGGCACCAGCAGATCGAAACGCCGAATCTCGATCGCTTGGCCGCCCGCAGCGCCCTCTTCACTCGCGCCTACGTCCCGACCGCCCTCTGCCGCCCGGCGCTGATGACGCTCGCGACCGGACTCTACTCGCACCAACACAAGACCAGCGGAAACGACCCAGCGCTCATCGCCGAGGAACGCGAGGCTCGGACCGCGAAAGGGCGACGAGGCCCACGGGCGGAGTCTCCAGCGTACGCCGCCCTACGCGAACAACTCATCTCGCATGTCGACCAGCATCCCACGCTGCCGCGGATGCTCGGCGAGCAAGGCTATCTCAGCCACCAGTCCGGAAAATGGTGGGAAGGAAGCTTTGAGCGAGGAGGCTTCACGCATGGAATGACCCGCGGCTTTCCAGAGCCGGGAGGACGTCACGGCGATGACGGGTTGAAGATTGGGCGTGAGGGCATGGAACCGATCTTCGATTTCATGGACATGGCGGTCGCCGAAGAAAAACCTTTCTTCCTGTGGTATGCCCCGTTCATGCCGCATACCCCGCACACCCCGCCGGAGCGTCTGTTCAAAAAGTATAAGGACAAAGGCATTCGCTCCGATTTCGTCGCTCGGTACTACGCGATGGTGGAATGGTTTGATGAGACTTGCGGCCAGTTGATCGATCGCATCGAAGCGAAAGGTCTGTCCCGCGACACGTTGATCGTTTACATCGGAGACAACGGCTGGATCCAGCAAGAGAACGCCGGCGGCTACGCCCCCCGCTCCAAACAGTCGGCCAACGAAGGAGGAACCCGCCAACCGACGATGTTCTCTTGGCCTGGGGTGATTCAGCCCGGCGATCGAGGCCGACAGCTCTGCTCCAGCGTCGACATCGTTCCCACAGCCTTAGCCGCGGCTGGGGCTCCAATTCCCCAATCTTTGCCAGGTTATAATTTGCTCCCTATCCTCCGCTCCGGCGAGCCCACGCCGCGGGAGGTCGTCTACGGTGAATCGTTCGCGCATGACGTTGCGGACGTGGAGACCCCGGAGGAATCGCTGCTCTACCGCTGGGTGATCGAAGGGAAATGGAAACTATTGCTGACCTACGACGGCAAGCTCGGCCGGTACGCCAGCTCCCATCCGCAATCGGAAAAGCGCCCGCAGTTGTTCGACTTGATCGCCGATCCCCACGAGACTCGCAACCTTGCCGCCGAGCATCCGGAAGTCGTTGCGAGGCTCGCGGAGAAACTTAAGCAGTGGTGGCCGGTCACCGAGCGGAAAGTCATCACCGAGTGGCCCCAGTAGCGACAACTGCCCCAGTAGCGACAACGGCCCCAGTCAAGACAATGGTCCCAGTCAAGACAACGGCCCGCTTTCCTACCGCCAGCCTTCGACTTCGATAAGGATCTCCCTCGATGAGAACTCTCCTTGCACTGTTTGTGATCAGTTGTGGGCTGCCCTCGCTCGCGATTGCCGCATCACCCTCGAGCGAGCCCGAGTCGCCTCCGAATGTGGTGGTTTTTCTCGTTGACGACATGGGGGTGATGGACACCTCCGTACCGTTCCTCACCGACGCGGCAGGCAAGCCACAGCGCTATCCTCTCAATGACTATTACCGCACGCCGAACATGGAGCGATTGGCGGCGCAGGGGATCCGCTTCAACAACTTTTGCGCCATGAGCGTCTGCTCGCCGACGCGGATTTCGATCATGACCGGGCAGAACGCGGCCCGCCACCGGACGACCAATTGGATCAATCCGGCCAGGAACAACGGCGGCCCCTTTGGACCGCTAGAGTGGGACTGGGAGGGCTTAGGAAAGCACGACGTCACGCTCGCCCGTTTATTGCAAGACCGTGGCTACCGAACGATCCACGTCGGAAAAGGACACTTTGGAGCCGATGGTTTTGCCGGTGCCGATCCGGCGAACCTCGGCTTCGATGTCAACGTTGCGGGCAGTTCCTTCGGTGCTCCCGGCAGCTACTACGGCACAAAAAATTATGGTCATGGAGGAAAGCGAGCCCACCAAGCGGTGCCCGATCTGGATGCCTATCACGGCACGGAGACTTTTTTAACCGAAGCACTTACGATCGAAGCCAACCGCGAAGTTGCCGAAGCGGTGAAGTCCGAAGAGCCTTTCTTTCTGTACTTTGCGCACTACGCCGTCCACGCCCCCTTTGAATCCGATCCGCGGTTTGCGGAGAACTATAAGGATTCAGGAAAGCCCGCCCCGGCACAGGCTTTTGCGACGTTGATCGAGGGGATGGACAAGTCGCTTGGGGACGTTCTGGACAACCTCGAAGAGCTTGGCGTTGCCGAGAACACGCTGGTGTTGTTCCTTGGCGACAACGGCTCCGACGCACCGCTCGGACATGAGCACGCGGTCGCGTCCGCCGCACCGCTGCGTGGTAAAAAGGGCTCGCACTACGAAGGGGGCATGCGAGTTCCGTTCATCGCGGCCTGGGCAAAAGCTGCGGGGAACCATTCGCATCAGCAACGATTGTCGATTCCCGCCGGAGCGATCCAGCCCCAGCAGGCGGCTGTTCAAGATTTGTTTCCCACGATCCTCGCAATCGCCGGAAGCGAGCCACCGAGCGACCACACGGTCGACGGGCTTCCGTTGCAAACGCTGCTTAGCGGTCAGCCGGATGAGGATCGTCCAAAAAGATTTCTCATGCATTATCCGCATGCCCCCCACCGCAGCGACTACTTCACTAGCTTTCGGGACGGCCCGTGGAAGGTGGTTTATCACTACTATCCATCCGCCGCTTCGGAGAACAGCCACTACCAACTGTTTCACCTCAGCGAAGATCCCTTCGAGTCGCGGAATGTCGCCGCAGCGGAGCCCGTTCAGCTTCGTCGCATGATGCAAGGTTTGATTGCCGCACTCGAGCATCACGAGGCAGTCTACCCTGTCAGCATGGACAGCCGCGAACCGCTCCTTCCGCAACTTCCATGACGCGATGCGACTGTTGCGACAGCACTCCCGCCACACCGCCCGCGAACATAGGAGCGGCGACGAAATCATGAAGAAACCGCTTGCAGCACTCTTCGGCCTTCTTTGCCTGTGCCTCTCCGAAGCCTCTGCGGTGCATGCCGAGGAGCGAGCGCCCAACGTGGCCGAGCAATATCCGGATATCGTGCGGAAGTTGCAAAGTCAACTCGAGCAGGTCCCACAACCAACCCGTCGCGGAGCATAGTTGCCTTTCGCATCGTTGCCTTTCACATAGTTGCCTTTCGCTCCGCGAAAGCTGCGCATCTCCGCTGCTTTCGCGGAGCGAAAGGCGACTATGCGGAGCGAAAGGCGACTATGCGGAGCGTAGGGCGACTAATGGAGGCGTACGGTTCTTTGCCCTTGCGGGCCTGCTAGGGTAATCTGAGGCCCGTCCGAGACTGCACACTCACTCCCGTTTCCCCACGATTTTTATGTCCCCGCGATCGACCTCTACCCGTCGCTCTGTCCTCCGTGCTTCCCTAGCTCTTTCCGCTGCGTGCGCGCTGCCGCGTTGCCATGCGATGGGAGCGGAAAAGTCGTATTCCCCGAACGAGACCATTGGCATCGGAGTGATCGGCGCCGGAGGCCGGGGTGGTGAGTTGAGCCGCGCGTTCGCCGCGATTCGGGGGGCGAAAGTCGTGGCGGTTGCCGATCCCGATTCCAAGCGTGCCGGTGATTTGGCTGGCAAGTACGACGCGACCGCTTACAGCGATCTCCGCAAGCTGATCGAAGACCCGCAGGTCGACGCGGTCGCCATCGCCACCTGCAACCATTGGCACTGCTTGGCGGCCATCATGGCGATGCAAGCGGGTAAGGACGTGTACGTCGAGAAACCGCTCTCGCACAGCCAGTGGGAAGGCCGGCAAGTCGTCGAAGCGGCAGCCAAATACGAGCGGATCGTACAAGTCGGCACGCAGCAGCGCTCCGATCCAATGCAGGCCGAGATCAAAGCCTTCCTGCACGAAGAGCAGGCGCTCGGGCCGATCCAGTATGCACAAGCCAACCGGCTCGGCGTCCGCCAGCCGATCGGCCGCCGCGAACAACCGCTCGCGCCGCCGAGCAATATCGCCTACGACCTCTGGTTGGGCCCGGCAGCCGAACAGCCGATCTTCCGCGATTCGCTGCACTACGATTGGCACTGGGACTGGAACACCGGCAACGGCGAGATGGGCAACTGGGGCGTCCATGTGCTGGACGACGTCCGCAACGTCGCCTACCGCGATTCGGTGACGACGCCGCGGCGAATTCTCGCAGCCGGCGGCCGCGTGGCCTGGGACGATGCGGGGCAGACTCCCAACGTCCACTACGCGCTGTTCGAAACCGATTCGTTCCCAACGCTGATCGCGCTGTCGAACCTCTCGGCCGGTCCGAAAGCACCTAAGAAAAACTGGCAGACCCAAGCGGGCCGGCCGGTCGAAGGACCCGACACCGGCTATGTCGTCGCTTGCGAAGGAGGCTACTACCTCGGCCAGCGCGGCCGCGGCAAAGCGGTCGACAAGCAGGGCAAAACGATCCGCGAATTCAAAGCGGGCGACATGGTCCGCTTGCACGTC
The DNA here is from genome assembly GCF_010367455.1 of Candidatus Laterigemmans baculatus. Classification (GTDB taxonomy): domain Bacteria; phylum Planctomycetota; class Planctomycetia; order Pirellulales; family Pirellulaceae; genus Laterigemmans; species Laterigemmans baculatus. The sequence continues at coordinate 7,859 of NZ_WRPR01000025.1, forward strand.
CAGAACTTCCTCGATGCGGTGCGGAGCCAGGATCCATCGGGGCTCAACGCCGACGCCGAAACCGGACATCACTCCACCGGCTGGTGCAATCTGGCGAACATCGGCTTCCTGGCGGGTAAGAGCGAATCTTCGGCCGCCGCGGGGCAAGCCGCGCTGCGAGAGGTGCAGACAGCCGGAGACGTGTGGCCGCTACTGCTCGAAGAAGTCGACCAGCAACTGCAGCCGTTCGGCCGATCCCTGGCCGACCTGCAGATCAGCCCGATGCTCGAGCACAATCCGGAAACCGAGCGGTTCGAGGGTGAGCACGCCGATTCCGCCAATCGGTTCCTCAAGCGGACCTACCGCGCTCCCTACGCTTTCCCCGAGATCGTTTAAGGTGACTGCCGATTTCGTTCCCCCCGACGCGTTCGACGTGCACGCTCACCTTTACCGGCGGGAAGTGCTGCCGGACGGTTTGGGGGAGGCGGAACCGGGAGACGTCGGCCTCGAGTCCTACCGCCGTTCGCTCTCGCGATGGCTGGGAGAGCGGGCGCCGAGGAGCGGGCTATTCTTCCCGTTCCCCAAGCCGAAGGTCGATTTTGAAGATGCCAATCGGTTTCTCGCCGGCGAACTGCAAGGGCAGTCGGACAGCCGCGGGTTGATGCTCATCCGGCCCGAGGATGATCCGGCTTCGGTCGAATCGTCGATCCTCGAAACAGGCTTCGCCGGCTTCAAGGTCTATCACGTCTATGCATCATCGGCGGCCGCACCGCGTGCAGGAGCTCTTCAACCCGGCACGATGCAAGCGGAGATCGGCGATTTTCTGCCCGAGTGGGCTTGGGAGTTGGCCGAGCGGCACGGCCTGGTCCTGATGCTGCATATCGTCCGCCAGCGTGCCTTGGCGGATGAGCGGAATCAGACTTACCTCCGTGAGCACTGTCGTCGGTACCCGTCCGCCAAGCTGATTCTCGCCCACGCGGCTCGCGGTTTTTGCGGCCGCCATACGGTCGAAGGGATCGGTTCGCTGCGGGGACTGGAGAATGTGTGGTTCGACACGTCGGCCGTTTGTGAGCCGGCGCCGTTGGAAGCGGTGCTCCACACGTTCGGACCCTCGCGGCTGATGTTTGGCAGCGACTTTCCCGTCAGCGAGATGCGGGGCAAGTGCGTCAGCGTGGACGACGGCTTCGTGTGGCTCGATCCCGAAATCGTCCACTGGGAGCGGTCGCCCTACGCTCAGCCGGTGTGCGTGGGACACGAGTCGCTGCTCGCCGTCGAGCAGGCTTGCCGCACGGCGCGGCTGACCGACGGCGACATCGAAGGCATCTTTCGCGACAACGCGAGGCGATTGCTCGGGCTCGAAGTGCGGTACTCCGGCAGCGGTCAGGACATCTATCGGCAAGCCAAGCAAATCATCCCGGGTGCAACGCAGCTGCTCAGCAAGCGGCCCGAAATGTATGCCCCGGACCAGTGGCCGAGCTACTACCGCGAAGCCCGGGGCTGCGAAGTCATCGATGTCGAGGGGCGACGGTTTATCGATCTGACCACCTCGGGGATCGGATCGTGCTTGCTCGGTTACGCCGATCCCGACGTCAGCGATGCGGTGTGTCGCCGCGTCGGTCTCGGATCGATGTGCACGCTGAACAGCCCCGAGGAAGTGGAGCTCGCCCAGTTGCTCGTCGCGTGGCATCCCTGGGCCGAGCAAGTCCGCTTTGGGCGCACCGGCGGTGAAGCGATGGCGATTGCGGTCCGCATCGCCCGCGCCGCCAGCGGTCGACCGCGAGTCGCCTTCTGTGGCTATCACGGCTGGTCCGACTGGTACTTGGCTGCCAACCTCCCGGAGCCCGGCGTCCAACCCAGCTCCGAAACTGCGGACCGATTGCGGGAGCACGTGCTGCCGGGGCTCGATCCTCGGGGCGTGCCCGACGGGTTGGCCGGCACGGCTCTCCCCTTCGCCTACAACCAGATCGAAGCACTTCGCCAGCACGTTCATCGGCACCGCGGCGAGCTGGCGGCGATCGTGATGGAGCCGACGCGTTCCGTCGATCCGCAACCTGGATTTTTAGAGGAGGTGCGGCAGCTCTGTGATGAGTGCGGGGCCGCCTTGATCTTCGATGAAATCAGCAGCGGTTGGCGGATGCATCGCGGCGGCGTGCATCTCAAGTATGGCGTCGCCCCGGACATCGCCGTGTTTGGCAAAGCGCTCGGCAACGGCCATCCGATGACCGCCATCGTCGGCCGCTCGGCCGTCATGCAAGCGGCGGAGGAGTCGTTCATCTCCAGCACCTACTGGACCGAGGGTGTCGGTCCGACCGCAGCGCTGGCCACGCTCCGCAAGATGCAGCGGGTCGACGTTCCGGCGCACGTGAGCCGCCTCGGCGAGCTGTTCCGCGAGAACTGGAACGAACTCGGGCGGCGGCATGGGGTTCCGGCTCGGGCCAGCGGCCATGCGGCGCTACTGCATCTTGGTTTCGATCATCCCGACGCCGCGGCCCTCGGCACGCTGCTGACCGTGCGGATGCTTGGTCAGGGATTCCTCAGCGGCAGCGGATTCTATCCGAGCCTGGCCCACCAACCGCATCACCTCGAGCGATACTTTGCCGCGGCCGATGGCGTTTTTGCGGAGTTGGCTCAGGCCCTTGCCGCTGGCGACGTGCAGCGGCGGATCGGCGGCCCAGTCCGCCACAGCGGCTTTGCCCGCCTGACCTGAATCGCGCCTCGGCACCCTCGTTCCACGACAACTCCGCAGACCGCCTCAGTCCTCAAGCAGCGGCCGGATCGGCATCGCGTCATCGCGGATTCCCATTTGCGAAAAAGTTTGGGCATCGACCAGTCCGCTGACGATTGCGACGCGGCCATCGCCCCAGAGCATGTTGGCGCCCCCTACGTGGCGACTGTCAAAGCCGCCCGGGCGAAGTCGCTGCTCCGGGGGTGCGGGTGCAGGATAAACAAATGTCTCCACCCAATCTCCCTCCTCATCGAAGTATCCGCCCCACGACTCGGATTCGTCAGCCATCGGATCCTCTTCGGCGGCTTCCGAATTCGACTCTGCATCGGGATCGTAAGCGGCATCCCCCTTGTACCGGCCGTAGGGCTGATAGACCGGCGGGGGTTCAGATCCGTACGAATCTTCTGAGGGGTCTCCGTACTGCTCCGCCTCCTGGCCCGGCGCATAGCCAGTCGTTCGAAGCGTCGCCCGCGTGCCGCTCGTCCAGCCGAGGTCCGTCTCCTGGCTGTCGATCAACGCCTTTTCGCCAGCCAGCAGGGTATAGGCAAGACCATCGGGCACATCGTCCCGCGAAAGAAATCGATTCGCTATCAGCAAACCGCGTGACTCCTCGTCGAGCGGCCGGAGCTGACCGTCATAAACTCCGGCGTAGCTGGAATACTGAATGGAATTGCCAGAGAAATAGACATAGTCCGAGGGGCAGCTTACCAAGGAGAGCTCGGTGGTTGCCACGGACCGATTCACCGGGTCATAGCTGCTGTGCGTCCAAGCGACCTGCCCAAACAAGGCCCGCTGGTCGAGCATCGGCAGGATCCGCACCAGCCAATTGTGGTGGTCTGCGTTGGGATAATTCTCCACCGGCAACACTTCGGAAGTCGTCCCCGCCGGGAGGACTTTGAAAGCGTTCTGGTATGCGTGGAGGGCCAGCCCGAGCTGAGCGAGGTTATTGCCGCACGAAGTCTGCCGAGCCGCTTCCCGTGCCGCCTGGACCGCCGGAAGCAACAGCCCGACGAGCAGCCCGATCACCACCACGACCGAAATGATCTCCAGCATCGTGAACCCGCCACGACGCCTGCAGCGGCTGTGTTTGGCGGCCGCTTCGCATCGTTTGCTGAGCATCATTCGGCGAGCCCCGGATGAGGAAGTTCGCCGTCGGAGCGGTCGGCGAGTTGCTCCAAAAGTTTGGAGTCGGTCGTCGAGCCAAAAAAGCGGACGCGTCCATCGCCCAGCAGAAAGTGGGCGCCAGCCGGGTGGCTGCTGCCGAAACCTCCGACGAGCAGCTCCGGTTCCGCGTCCGCAGACTCCTCGGCATCCGGGTTGCCACCGCTCGCCTCCGCCGCTGTCGGGAGCTGCGAATAAATCGACTCCAGCTCCGGTCCAGTGTTCCGCAGCGTCGCCCGCGTTCCGCTGAGCCACCCGAGGTCGTCCGCGGGGACGAATTTTTCTCCTACCAACAGCGTGTACTGCAGTCCGTCGTGAAGATCGTCCTGCGAAATTTGCCGATTGAGGATGAACACGCCGTTGTTGTCTTCGGCGATCGGAGCTTCGACCGAATGATGCGAACCGGCGTAGTGGCTGCCCGCCGTCGCCAGCGTGCCCGCCGAAGGACACCGCAGAACCGACACGCGAACGTCGCGTACCGGTTCGTTCTCCGTTGCGTAGACGCTCACTTCGGAATCGACCGCGGCTGCCACCGTCGGCAGATCCAAGTACGGCAGCAGCCCGGAAATCCAGTTGTGATGAAACCCCTGCGGCTCATTGCGGATCGGGCCGGCGGGATTGATCGTGCCGCGGGGGTAAGCCAACACCGCAGCATGATACTCGCTCAGCGCGAGACTGATCTGGGCCAAGTTGTGTTGGCAGGTCTGCCGCCGGGCCGCCTCGCGAACCGCTTGCACGGCCGGCAAGGTCAGCCCCACGAGAACACCGATGATCGCAATCACAACGAGCAATTCGACCAGCGTAAAACCGCGATTCTCTCGCACGCCCTTCATTGCGACTCTCCTAACTCCGAGACGGAAATCGTTCCGCGACGCCGCGCGATCACGCGGCCATTTTCTTCAACCCTGACTTCGATCACCCATGCGTCGGATTCACCGTCTCGCATCTCCGCGATCGCACGGCGGGTGCGCGTCCCGCGCGGCGGAAGCTCAAACCGCAACTCCGAGATCGCTCCAGAGTGCCGCGCAATCTCGGCGGCAGTCACCCACGCCGACTCGGCTTGCGCGACGGCGGCCGTGGAATCGATCGCTCGCCGGCTGAGGATCACGCGGCGCGTGACCAGCGAGACGGTGACGGCTAGCAGCACGATCGCCGCCATCACGATCACCAGCACCGCTCCACGGCGAACCGCTCGGCGAGTGCCTCCACGACGGTGGGCTCGCCGCCCGCAGCTCCTCCCGCAGGAGTTTGTGCCGACACGGAAACTCATGGTGCCTCCTCCACGGTCGCGGGCTGCGCCTCATCGTCCGCTCGCGATTCAATGCCGGGCCAAGCAGCGACGACTTCTCGGCCCCCGGCGTCGGTAAAGCGGACGAGACCGCCTTCGGCAGCGACCGTCCAAGGCGAGTCACCGGTAGCAATGGCAAACGTCGCTCGCGATCGACCGTCGGCAAGGTCGACTCGCCGGACGAGTTGTTCCTCGGTCCGCTCATACCGGACGGTCCCCTCGAACCGTTCAAGCTCGAGCGTCCCATCGGCAACGGCAGGAAGACTCGTCGCACGATGCACGTCCTCTCGCAGCTGCTGGGCAAAGCGATCGACCGTCGCTGTCTCAACCGCTTGCCGCTGAATGCTTTCCAAGGCTCGCTGGGTGCCGGCGACACTCAGCGCGACCGAGCTCAGCACCAGCCCCACGATCGGCAACACCATCACCACCTCGATCAATTGGATGCCGCGGCGGCCGACTCGCTTAGGTCCCATCGCTGGCCTCCGTCTCGGGTGCATCGTTGGAGTCGGGTGCGACTTCTGCGTCGGGTGTGTCGTCGGTGTCGGGTGTGGTGGCGGACTCGGCGAGTTGCCAGCCGACGAGCGTGAGTGGCTCGGCTCCGGAAGCTCCCGCCACGCTGACGACAAACTGGTGCACGGGCAGATCGCCAACCGTCGCCTCGGAGATTTGCACCTCGAGCCGTGTTCCCGGCAGCCCGGCGACGTCGTCACGCAGCTTGGCGGCCGCCTCTTCGAGCAACCGAGGCTCGGCGGCACGAAGCACTTCCAGCGCGTTCCCCGCGGCCAGCAGCGCGTCACTGCGTCGCTCGTTCGCTGCCTTGGTGCGAGCTGATACCGCGACCAATTGGGCGACGCCAACGGCGAGCGCTGCGGCCGCAGCCAACGAGGCGAGCGCTTCGATGACCGTCATCCCACGCGCCAGCGGCCTGCCGATTTGCGGCCTCTGCAATCGTTCCCGGGTCCACATCACTAGGCCATCCCCTCAATCAACAGCGCGAGCATCCCGATCATCAGCAGGCCGCACAGCCAAACTGGGATCGAAGCGATGCCTAAGCCGATTGGCCCGGCAATCCTCAATCCCATCTTCAAGCGTTCGGACGCGAGCCGTCGCCGCGCCGCGGCCGCCTCATGGAGCGCTCGCGCCAGGTGCGGGCCTCCCTGGGTCACGGCCACCCAGGGCAGCGTGCGGCGGCTAACCAGGCCGGCGCGATGGAGCGACTGCGGCCAATCCACACCCTCGCGGACCGACTTCAGTGCTCGCCACAGCCGGGTCTCCGCAGGACCAATTCGCGCCCGCCGCAGCTCCTGTTCGAGCACGTCGAGCGACTGATCGGCAGCGATCGCTGCGGCCAACCAGTCGAGTGCTTGCGCGTCGTAGCGGCTGCGGTAATAAGGCCCCAAAATCGGCAGCCAGCGTCCCCCGACAATAACTCCCGCGTGCAACAACGCCCACAACAGCCCGATTGCTCCGAAGATCAGGAACAGGAGCAAGCAGAGCCCGGGCAAGACTTCGATCGCCGAGCGGATCACGATCAGCCCCGGAGGAATTACAAGTCCGAACTCCTCGAACATGAGGAGCATCATGGGCGTGATCAGCTGCGTGACGGCGAGCGTCGCGAGGCTGATCACGGCGATGAAGTAGAACGCCCCCACCAGCCAAATTGGCGAGGCCGCTGCGCCCTCTTCATCATCCGCGCCGACCGGCAAAAATTTGTAGAGCCCGCCCGCCCGTGCCTCCCTGGTCGGCTGTGCCTCCCCGGGTGCCCGTGCCTCCCCGGGCGGCTGCGGCGAAGGGTGCAATCGCGCCAAGCTGCTGCGAAGATTCGGCGTCAGCTTGAGCCCGGCCGCGGGGGCAGCCTGGTCGGCAGCGAACCCCGCCTGAAGATACTGGGCGAAACGATACGCCCGCTGGCCGAGCACATCGCGGCGGCTGTTTGCAAAGGCATACGCAACCCGATCCAGTTCAATGCCCCGCTCCAGCCCCAAGGCGATCGCGTCGTGCAACGCAGTTCGCTCCCCGACGTGCCGCTGATAAATCGCCAGCCCGGTCGCCACTCCCACCATCAGCGCGACCATCGCTCCCACCACCCCGGGCAACAGACACATCGCAGCTCCAGTCACCACCATCACTAACGCGCACTCGGTTGCAAAGCTCCGCAGCGGCCCCCAGCGCTCAGCCGATATGAACATCGCCAGCAGAGCCGTCAAACTCCCGCAGACGAGCAGGGCAACACCGAGCACGATGGTGGCGACGAATTGATGGACAATGATCAGGGTTGGGTTCTCCTCAAAAGGCTTGCGGCTGAGCTACTCAAGCCAGCTCAATAATTGCATCAATTCGGCAAGGGGCGCGAGCGCCGCTTGCAGGACGGACAAAACCACTGCGACGATCACCAGGTAACCCACCACGGGGACCACCGTGCGGACCAGCCGCACGCGCTCGCTCGCTCGCCGCAAGAAGTATCGCCCGGCCAGCTCCCAGGCACCCGCCGGATCCGCCGACGCCGCGCCTCGCGACTCGAGAACCGCCGGCAAAATTTCTGCGTGCCTGCCCAGCCGAACTACCGCCAGCTCGAGCGAACGTCCCGCGGTGATATCCTCGGCGGCTGCCGCGAGCCACTGACGGAGGGCGGCCGAACGCACGCTCGCTCGAGAGAGCCGGAAGGCCTCGGGGTAGGGAACGCGACGCGACAGCAGCTGACCGATCACCGTGCACACGATCGTCAGGTCAAACCAGCGATCGGCTGGTCCGATCAGCGGAATCCGCCAGTACAGCCGATCCATCCAAGCGGTCCGCACCCACTGGCGAATCACAGCCAGCGCGGCGATGCCAGCCGTCACCGCGAGGATTGCCCCGAGCAAAATGCGATACAAGAGAACGTAGATCAACGCCCGCGAGTTCTCTTCGAGCTCAAATTCGGTCGCTAATTCGGCGTAGCCCTGCGACGTCATCGTGAGCACCGCCAGACCGCCCCCCGCGGCCAGCGCGAGCAACACCAGCGGGTAGACCCAAGCGGCGGCGAGCCGACGTCGAAGCCGCACTCCCCGCGTATCCACCGCTTCGAGCGCCGCCAAGGCCGCGGCAAAATCACCGCTGTTCTGGCTGCCCGAAATTAGCATCGCGGTCAGCCGTTCGAGCGAATCGGGCGCATCGCCAGCCGGGACCGCCCCCCGCCGCAATTGGTCAGCCAACCGCAGCAACGTCCTCCGCAGCCGTCGACTCTCCGCCTCCGAGGCGGCCGCTTCGAGCCCCTCCGGAACGGCCACTCCCGCAGCCGAAAGCTCGGCCAACCGGAGCGTTAGCGGATCGATGCGGTCGAGTGCAGCAGTCACGGGTTCAGGCTCACACAAACGTTCGGTAAATCGGTCCCAGCACGATCACGATGAACGCGATCGCGAGCGTTCCGGCGACCGAGACGAGTAGCACAGCGGGCAGAACGATGGTTGCCCAAGTCGCGGCTTGCTCGGAACGGTACCAATAAACTCCCGCCAACCGCCGCAACGCTTCGGGGAATCCGAGCGGCGAGCTCGCCCCATTGCGGAGCGTCCACAGGAGTAACCCTGGAGCGTCTCGGCTATCCGCCGACCGCACTCCGACCGGCTCGAGTGGGGACGGCTCGAGTGGGAACTGCCTTTGTCCTTGCAGTTCGGCGGCAGTCCACTGCTCCGCGGCCCGCCGCAGCCCGCGGTCGCCCGAAGCCTCGGCTGCGATCCGCACCGCCTCTCCGATCGGCATCCCCTGCTCGATCGCTAGCGCGACTAGTTCGGCGAACCAGGCAAGCCGAGCCCAGCGAAGTGCACGCAACCGCGAGGGCACCCAGCGGGACAGCTGACGACGCAGCAACCAGACGATGATCGCGGCCAACGCAATTCCCGCAGGAGTCGTCCACCACCAGCGTTCCCCGCCTGGCAGCGCCCCGCCGCCACGGCTCAAGCGGACCGTGGACACAGCATCGGCGGCCATCGGCTCGCCAACGCTGATCCAGACGAGTCCGGCGGCCAACAGAACGCCGGCGATGGCGCTGATCGTGACCGGGTAGACCAGCGCCATCGCCAGCCGCCGACGGTACTCGAGTCGACGGCGAATCAGTGCGGCCAACCCAGCGAGCGCTTCGGCGGGTCGGCCCGCAGCCGCTCCGGCTTCCGCCACTGCGGCAACCTGTCTCCCATACTTCCCCGCGATCTCCGCCAACACTTCCTGCACGTCGCGGCCCCGCCGCAGCTGGTCCGTCAACGGCTCGAGTCCCTGGGGCTTCCATCGCCGCTCGGAGACATCCACCGCCTCGGCCCAAGGAATCCCCAGCCTCGCTTGGGCGGCCAGCTCATCCAACAGCGCCGCGAGCTGCGAGGCCGAGAGCGGCGGTAGGGACCTTGGAGCGCGAGTCACTGCGTGCCAGAGCCTGGAGAGAGGAGAAGCGTTGAAAAGAAGCCGTCAGTGCTGTCACTCCCGCGACCGCACCAACCAAGCCCCCCCAGTGTAGCAATCCCAGCCGCCGTCCGCTCCGTATAGTCGCCTTTCGCTCCGCGAAAGTTGCGCGAGAACGCAACTTTCGCGGAGCGAAAGGCGACTATGGGCTAATCCGGCTGCCGAGCACGCGGAGCGCCTCGGCTGGACTGGTCTCTCCCGCAGCGACCCGAGCGAGCACGCCGTGCCGCAAATCTTGCATCCCAGCCCCGACCGCCGCGGTGCGAATCTCGTCGGCCGAACGGTGCTGGTCAATGGGCGCGGCAACCGCCTCGGCTACCGCTCCAGAATCGAGGCGAAGCAGCTCCGACGCCAGCACGCGTCCGCGGTAGCCGGTCTGAAAGCAGCGTTGGCAGCCGACCGCTTCCCAGGCGGCCGAGACGGCAAGGCCGGTCACCGCCGGATCGACGGAGCGGCGGCAATCACACAGCCGCCTCAGCAGCCGTTGGCTCAGCACCGCTCGCACGCCGCTACGAATCAGATACGTGGCGACCCCCATCTCCACCAATCGCCGCAGCGCCATCGCCGCGTCGCCCGCATGGAATGAGGTCAGCACCAAGTGCCCCGTCAGCGAGGCTTGCAGCGCCGCTTCGGCCGTCTCGGGATCGCGAATCTCGCCGATCAAGAGCACCTCGGGATCCTGCCGAAGCATGCTGCGCACGGCCGCGGCGAGCGTCATCCCGGTCGACGGATCGAGCTGAGACTGACTCGCTCCGCTCAGAACCGTTTCGACTGGATCTTCGATCGAAAGCACGGCGCGGCGGTGACTGCTGGCACCGATCAGCTCCCGAGCGGCAGCGTACAGCGTCGTCGTTTTCCCGCTGCCGGCCGGGCCGGTCACGAGGATCGCCCCATCCTGCTCGAGAAGCAGTTCCGCCAACGTCTCGCGGACCGGCCGGCTCAGCCCTAAGTCGTCGAGCCGTCGGAGCTCCGCCTCGCGGCCAAACAAGCGAATCACCGTCCGCTCACCATGGATCGTCGGAAAGGTGCTGATCCGCATCTCCACATTTTCGACCGCGGTCTGCAAGCGACCTTCCTGCGGTCGTCCGCTGGCATACGTCAGCAACCCGGCCATCACTTTGAGCCGGGCGATGGGATCGGTCCCTTCGCCACTCGCCAGAATCCCGGTCGGCTGCAACACGCCGTCGATGCGATACGCGACCTCGATCCCCGCCGGAGTCGGCTGCAAGTGAACGTCGCTCGCACCGGCTGCCACCGCCGCACGAAGCAGGTGGTTGGCGACCTGCACCGCATACTCAGGGCTCCGCGGATCGAACCGCGCCGGATCGAAAGGGCCTCGCTCGGATGAGCCCGGCGAGCGTTCGCGATTGGTAATTTGTGCCATCGAGGTTGGGTTCCTGGAGTCCCGAGAGTGCCGAAACCGGCCGACCGTTCCCTTCACCGATACACAGCCGTTAACGGCGCAGCCCGTCTAAAGGTACCCAGCGTCGTTCCTTCCAAGAACGTTCCCCCGCTTCGGCGAGTGCGACTCCGGCGGCGGCGGCACGGATTGACCAAGGAAATTCTCCCTCGCCCGCGACATGCTTGAGGAACAACTCCCACTGAATCTTGTAAGCGTTGTCGTAGGCATCCTCATCGGCAACTGGCTGCCAAGCATCCAGAAAGCAGAGTGGTTGCGGGAGATCGGGATTCCAGGTCGGCCGGGGCGTTTCGGTAGCCGACTGCGTCCAGCAATCTCGCAACCCCGCAACGGCCGATCCCTTCGTGCCGTCCACTTGAATTGTCAACAGATCGTCGCGGCGGACGCGCGTCGTCCAGGAACTGTTGAACTGGCAGACGATGCCGTTCTGCAATTGAAACATCGCATAAGCCGCATCGTCCGCCGTGCAAGCGTAAGGTCGCCCCTGCTCGTCGATCCGCTCGGGGATATCGATCGAAGCGTGAGTCATCACCGACGCAATCTCGCCAAACAAATCCTCGATCAAATACTGCCAGTGGCAATACATATCCATGATCATGCCGCCACCATCCTCTCGGCGATAATTCCACGAAGGTCGCTGGGGAGGTCGATCGGGATCGTGTCCGGAAAAAACCCAATACCCAAATTCGCCGCGGACGCTCAGGATCCTGCCAAAGAAGCCGTCGTCACGGAGCTTGCGAAGCTTTTGGATTCCCGGCAGCCAGAGCTTGTCTTGAACCACGCCTGTCTTGATGCCCGCCGCTTCACAGTCCGCGGCTAACGCATACGCATCGGCCGCAGTCGTTGCGACTGGTTTTTCGCAGTAGACCGCCTTGCCATGCTCGGCGGCGAGGCGAACGATCGACGGCCGCAGGGGAGTCGCAGCGGAGTCAAAGACGATATCGACCGTGCGATCATCCAGCAGGTCTTCGAGCGAAGTCGTCCAGTCGACCGGCGAGCCCGTCTCTTCGACGGCGACTTCCTCCGCCAAGCGGCGGACTTTCGCTTCGTCCCGCCCCACCAAGATCGGTTCGACCTGCAAGTGCTGGCCGGAGGGAAGCAGAACCCCACCCTGCTTCATGATCGGCAGAATCGACCGCAGAAAATGCTGGTTCGTCCCCATCCGTCCCGTCACCCCATGCATCGCCACCGTCAGCGAAGGGGCGGCGGTCGGATCCGGCCCAGCCGCAAGTTCCGCTGCCAAAGCGAGATTCGGGGAAGCCGGACGCGGCGTCTTCTTCATCATGGGCTGCTCTCGGGTCTCTGTCACATTTACCGAAACGCTCTGGCAGGTACCACGATGTCACCGAGGTCATTGATCCCGGGATGGATCATGATCTCCAAACGGTTGCGTTCCAGTGGCCACCACTGGTCCTTGATCCGAACCTCATCAAGTGCGCTGCGGAGCGCTTCGTGAACGATCCGAAAGGAAATTGGTCTCCCTGCCGGCAATCCCTCGATCGTCAGTGTTCCGTCCTTGTCGCTGACGGCTGCGTAAGGATGATCGAGAACTACGATGTAAGCTTTCATCCAGGGATGGATGTTGCATTCTACCGGTATCGGCGCCGGCTCCGGATTTGGCATCGCCACCTGGACCGAATCACCGATCGCCGTGACGAAATTGGCCGGAGGATTCGCAAAGAAGTTAACGTTCGTGTTGTGTCCGGCCATATCTTGATTGGTGATCTTCAGAGTGTCCCCTGCTCGAGCAAGAAGTACATGTGGTTCAAAGCGACAATCTTGGTTTGTTAACTCATGCACCTTCTTCGGTGGTTCGCTGGCAGGCAGAACGGCACCGCCAGGGCCGGTGTAGACATAGAGAATGACGTTTCGGATTCCGTTGGTCTCCGGATCGACCAGCAGGCTTTCGTCGATCAGCGGAAAACCGCCACAGAACCCTCCTTGTGGGGTTGTAGGTTTTGGCTTGGGAGCGTCTCCCTCATAGACGAAGCGGGCTTTCAAGACTGCGGTTTCCGCAGCGGCGGAAACGGAAGCGAAGGCAACGGTCACGACCACCGCAGTGCCCATCCAAGCGTGACGTATCATGACTCAAACTCCCGGGTGGAAAAACAGTCGCCTGCGGCTTGCCGTTAAACAACTAGGGCGAAGCGTTCGCGGTCAGGTGCTTGAGTCCGCGGAGGTTTTGCTGGAGGCTCTGCTCGGCGTCGATTTCGGGGCGATGGTCGAGGATTCCGATCGGGCCGCGGTAGTTCGACTCCAGCACGACGCGGAGCCACTCCCGGTCGTGCTCGCCGCTGCCGATGGGGAGAATTTTTGCTGCCGGCGGTTGGCTCATCCCGTTGAGGTTCAGGCACAAGAGATACGGCTGCATCTGCTGGAGAGCCTGTTCGAGCCGGTCGAGATCGGCGTGAGCGTGATGGAGGTTGTAGACGATCCCCACATGGTCGGCGTCTCCCTGCTGGCGAAGCGCCTCGACGACCGCGACCAAGTTTTCCGGCTCACCACCCCAGCCGCCGTGGTTGTACAGCCCAAGTTTGCAACCGAGCTGGCGGGTGCGATCGACCAACGGCCGCAGCTGGGCTGCGGCGGCAGCCACCCGTACGGCCGGATCATTTTCGTCGTGCCCTTCCGCAGTGGGGCTGGGAGCGGTTTTCCAGATCTGTGGCTGCAAGTTGTACTTTTCGAACAGCTCAAAAGCTGCCGGGTGCTCATCCCAAAACGCAAACAGCTCGATGCCGGCCTTTTGCAGCTCCACGATCTCCTGCTCGAACGAGGGCACTTGGGCCTCTCGCCAATCATAAGCGAGCTTTGAAAATCCGAGCCGCTGGAGCATGGTCGCCCGCGCTTCGGGGCCTCGCTGCCGAGCATCAAAGGGCACGACGCACCAAGCCACGAGGTTTTCCGCTGCGAAAAGTTCCTCTGCACGTTCCGAGCGTGGGCCTTCAGTTTGGGCGCCTTCGGTTTGGGCGGGCGCACCGGCAGGAAAGAGCAGCCCCAAGAGCAAGAGCAACCAGCAGTGTGGCCGTGGCATGGGTTCGTCTCCCGCGGGAACGGCATCCTTCGATGCACTGAAAAGACCTTGGACGCAGCTCATGTTAGCGAAATCCTCCCGAGAGCGTTGTCATTGCCCCTGCGGGGCGAAAAGGGTTGGGGGCGGAACGCGCAAACCCAGGGCGGCGCGTATGCGGCGTTGCCGCGGCGCTCTGCCCTGGGCTGGCCTGTTTCGGCCCCCTTCGGGGCACCATGCCCGCCATCACCCACACTCCAACGATCCACACCCCAACGTTCCACGCCCCATCGGGGCAATTGCCCGCAGGGCTCACACAATCCAGCCCAGGGCACAGCGCCGCGGCGAAGCCGCAGAGCGACGCCCTGGGTACGCGGCGACCAACCCACATCCCAACCATTTCCACCATTCCCACCGTTTCATGCCCCGTCGGGGCAATAGCCTGAAGGGCTCACACAAACCAGCCCAGGGCAAAGCGCCGCGGCGAAGCCGCACAGCGCCGCCCTGGGTACGCGCCGCCCTGGGTACGCGCCGCCCTGGGTAATCTCAGTCCCAGGCATAGCGCTCGTCCAGGTCGACCTCGTGGCGTTTGCACAGCGCGCGCAGCTCGTCCTGGAATGTCTTTACGCGGTGGTGTTCCTCCTGCGTATCGATATACCGCACGACCGCCGCCGTATTGGATTGACTGACCGAAAAAGCGGCGTAGCCCTTCTGCCAATAGAACTTCGCATTCCCACACCCCTCGCGCGTCTTCATCCATTTCGAACTTCCCTTTTTGACCTCCTCGACGATCGTCTTGAGCGGCTGGGTTTTGGCGAGGCAGAACAAGGCGTGGACATGATCCGCGACCCCGCCAATGGCCAGCGCAGGGCACGCCCAGTCCTTGAAAATCCCCGCTTGGTAGGCGAATAGCCGTTCGCGAGTCTCTTTGGGAATCAGCGGCGCCCGGTGTTTGGTGCTGAAAATTAAATGGATCAGGTTTTTGGCCAGTGATTGGGACATCGTCTTACCTTGCGAATTTGCCGGACCACGTCAGTCAGGCCCGGCGAGGTTGTCATTGCCCCTGCGGGGCGAAAAGGGTTGGGGGCGGAACGCGCAAACCCAGGGCGGCGCGTATGCGGCGTTGCCGCGGCGCTCTGGGTCACGTCACACGGCGGGGGTGGGGCGGCGGAGGAGTTCATCGAGCTGGCTTTGCAGGTCCGCCGCGCGGCTCGTCAGCGAGGGATGGAGCAGAGCCAGCTGCTCGAGCGCTGCCTTGAATCGACGGCTCGCCAACCGACGCTGCTCGAGCCCCGCGTGGCGATATTCGATGAACGCTTGGTTGAGCCGATCCACATCGGCCTGCGGAGCTCGCCGGGCTTGCAGTTCGCCGACCAGATCGGTGACGCGGAATGCGATCTTGAGATGGCCCAGCGGATCGCCCGGCAGTTCGTCGCTAACAAACGACCCGCTCCAGACTGGCTCCAGAAGCTCGTCCTCCTCCGCAGCGGCGGCAAGCGTCCCGGGCGGATCGGTCGCCGCTTCGCGTTCCCGTTCGATCTCCGCCGCCATCGCTCGATACTGCGCCTGATCCATCTCCCACTCGTCGTGGTGTTCCCACAACGAAAAGGCGAATTCGCCATCGAGTTCGAGATGATGGCCGTCAAAGTGGAGGAAGGTCGGTCCGAACAGCCCCTCGGCCATCATCAGGCAGAGCGGGCAATCGCAGTCGACGAGATGCCCCTGCTCCTCCTCGCCAAGCACGGCGGGAATGCGGTCGCGTTCGTCCCGGATGATCGCCGCCGGGATGCCTCCTCCTTCGCCCGGCGACTGCAGCCACGCGTCCTGCGCCGCCTCCAAGACGCGCGCCAAGGCGCCCACCCGCTCATCGACCCGCGCATCGACCCGCGCATCGCTCGCCGCAATCGCGCTGGCGGCGTCCTCGCGCTCCCGCTCGATGAGCCAATTCCAGCCGACGTCGATCAGCTCGCGGCAGAGGTCGAAATACATGCAGACTTCGCCGCGCCCCATCGGTCCCTCGCGATAGGTCTGAAGCTCATGCGGAAGCCGCGTCAGGGGTCGGTCCTGGGACACGTTCCACTGCTGACCCTCGATCACCCGCTCGATCCAGTCGATGCCGCCATGCAACGAGGCGCGGGGCGTTTGCCCCTCCAGATCCTCGCGGGGCGTCATCAACCATTCGCGATGGACCGCGACGGTGAAAGCGTAGCGGGCGTGGGAGTCGTCCGAGGCGGACGCCGCCTTCCACTGGGAACTGCCAAAGCTCGCCACCATCCGCTCGGCCAAGGCAGCTGCGAGCGGCGGCCCCCACAGAATGTCGCGCCGCGACCGAGGGCGACGCAGCTCGGTCTCTCGCGGCCGACGCACTTGTTCGGGAACCGCGTCGTTGTGGATTTCCCACCAGGGAGGCAGATGGATCGACATCTGAACTTCCGCCGCCGCAGCCCCCCCGGAGTTCCCGCTGGCACCCTCCTCGTCGTCGTCGCAGGCGATCCCAAAGCACCCATCGCGACGGATGTCGCCATAGGCCGAACTGCTCAGCACCCGCTGCCGCTCGAAATCGAGCACCATCCAGCACTCCTCGACCGACAAACGCTCGACCGCCGTCTCGGGATCGATCACCGCGAGCGGGAGGGCGTCGGCGAACTCGGCACTCGGACCCACTCGGTACCGCGGCCAAACCGCCGCCAGCTCCGACCAATTGGCGGGATCCTCCGAGATGCAGGCCAAGAGCGTCGCCGCGTTCCAGTCGTCGAGATCCGCCGCCCAGCGGGTGTGCTGGGAGTCGATGACCAGAACTGTCAGGTTGGGAAATTCGCCAAACTCGCTGTCGACCCGTTCGTCTTCAATCTGCTTGGGGGGATCCGCACGCATCGCTCACACCTCCGCCGCAAGGAATGGTCCCGAATGGTTCCGCGGCAGCCCCACGCGGCGCCGCCGCTCAGGCCACTATAGGGGTGATGAACGCGCGTTCAAGGAGCGAAATTTACAGTTTCCTTAAAAATTCCGGGGGCCAGGGTTGGGGTTTGCCAGAAAACTCTGAGCCGACGGCGCTAGCCGCGGGTGCTGCCGCGAAAATTCCGGGGCTGCGAGGCCCGAGGCTAGCGCCTACGGCTCATCAACATAGAAACCGCCAGGCTTTGGGTCAGAACTCAAGCTGCCACCCAGGCCCGCGCGCCGTTGAGGTCGGAGACGTCGAAGTACTTGACGGTCGCCGAGGTGAAAGGCTGGCAAAAGGCGGCCATCCCCCGCTCCCAGAGCGAGTCGCCGACGATCGCCAGCTTTTCGATGTCGCGAAAGTGGCGGATGTCGAACTTCAACTCCTCCCACAAAGCGTCAATCTCCCAGCCATGGAAATCCTGCAGAATCACTAGCATCCGAACCTTGCCCTCGGTCTCGATCTTATGCTCGTTGATCGGCAGAAACGTTTTGTAAGCTTCCTTGGTGAGCTTTCCCGAGACCTGGACCTCGATCACGTTCCCTTCGGAAGCTTCGATCACAATGAACGGCATAGAATTCTCTCCCGGCAGGAATGCATCGCCACCACTCGGCGTTTGAGCCTTGAACTGGGGGCTCATGCAACCGGGATACCAGATTTGCTGTCGTTCGCTTTCTCGGCGGTCGCGGCTCGCGGAGGAGGGTTCGGTTACGGCTGCGGGATTACCTCGCCGCCGCTGCGGGTTCCCATCGCCCGCCAGACGGTTAGATCGATCGTCTCGGCGATCGAGCGAACCGAACCATCGAGCCAGGCGGTGTTCACGACGCCCGAGTGCTGGCTGCGGGAAGTGATCGCGGCGTAGGTTGGATTGCCCCCTGTGCCGTTTTTGCCTTCCTGCCACGAGTTGTAGTCAACGTTCAGCTCAGTCCCACCGTTGTCGTAGGGGACGTAAGCGTTGGGGCCGAGAGTCGTGGTGAATCCGGTGTGGTGGACGCGGCCATCGGGCCATTCGGTGTGGCCTGTCGTCTTGAAATCAGGGCCGCTCGCGGCCGCCGCCGCGACCTGCAGAGCCGAACTTGGGATGCTCGTATCGGCGGGGCCGCCGTTGCGCGTGTAGGGGGTCCAGCCGAGCACCTCGGCGGCCAGCAGCGTCGAACTGGTCCCGTCGGTGAACGCCCGCAGTCCCAAAAAGCTATTGGGGTAAAACGCTCCGTCCCCTCCGCGGCGCGTCTGGGGGTCGAACACGAACCACGTTCCAAAGTTAAACCCGTACGAGGTCGGATACAGCCGCGGTCGACCGCTGCCGGGATCCCGAACTTCGAAGGACCCCGGATCGCTCGGGCAGCCGAACACTGGAACGCGGACATTGTCGATCGCGCTCTGAAAATCCCAGCCAACGCTCAGATCGATCTGATCCGAGAGGTTTTGCTGTTCAATGAAAGGAAGGATGCGGCCGTGCACGCCCCAGGCTTGATTGTTCGCCGTGTCGCCGGCGGCCAAATCGAGCACCGTGCTCGGCGGCAAACACCGCAGCGCCGACTCGTAATTCATCACCGCCAGCGAAAGCTGCTTCAAATTGTTCTGGCAGCTCATTCGCCGCGCCGCCTCGCGAGCCGCTTGGACCGCGGGCAACAGCAGCCCCACCAAGACGCCGATGATCGCGATCACGACCAACAACTCGACCAGCGTGAATCCCTTGCTCGTGGTGCGCATTAAACTATGGAAACTCCGAAAAGGGGTGGATGGCCGAAGCGGCAGCCGACCGGCGAAATGCACGCGACCGACAAATGCACGGCCTGTGCCACGGCGGTGGAGGGTGCAAAAACCCAGCGTTTGCCAAAGGTTCCAGCGATTTCCGCCCCCGCCTTTCGATGGTTATTCCGCCGCCCAGGATGGAAATTCCACCCCCACGCGGTCGCCCCGCGTCGGCGCGGGTACGATCGGCCAAGCGAGGAGTTCTGGCTCCGCACTCCGCTGAGGAGAAGAGGTTTAAGAGGTTGGTCAAGACGCGCTTTCGATCGCTCCGCACGCGACTGCTGATTCCGCTCATCGGCGGGTCGATGCTGGCTGCCCTGGCCGTCGGCGGCGTCTCCTACGTGCTCGGCGACCGCGTCGTCCAGCGGAGCATGAACAGCCGTTTCGAGGCGATCCGTTCGACCCTCTCCACCGCCACGTTCCCCCTCACCCCGACGGTGCTCAAGACGCTCGCCGAGCTAACCGAAACGGAGCTGGCCAGCTACGACCCCCGCGGTCAGCGGATCGAGAGCTCCTTTGCCGGAGCGCCGGCGACTTTGCCCGCGGCAAGCCTCGCCACCGCATCCCAGCACCCCGGCCAGCTCGAGGACTCCCCTCGACCCCAGCAGGAACCCCAGCAGGGGCTGCCGCATGTCGCCCCTTCCGACGGCTTTGATTCCCGGCTCCTCGCCGGCTACCAAACTCGCCATTTTTCCCGCCGCCGCAGCGCCGACGACCCGGCCGCCGTCGCTCACGTGCTGGTGATGTTCGACGAGCGCGACTTGCAGGAAGCGCGACTTGCCGCCGCCTCGCTACCGCTGGCCACCGGGCTCTCCTCGACGCTCCTGCTGTCGATCGTCGCGCTGGCACTCACCGAGCGGATGATCCACCGGATCGCGGCGCTGGAGCGGAACGTCAAGCGGATTGCTGCCGGAGAGTTTCAGCCGAGGCGAATTGGCGGCGAGCCGGACGCCGACGCTGCGGAGGAACTCGATGAACTGGGGCGGCTCGGCGCGGCCGTCCGAGGAATGGGAGACGAGTTGGCGATCCTCTGGGAAGCGGTGCATCGGCAAGAGCGGCAGAAACTGATCCACCAGATCGCCGCTGGACTCGCTCATCAGCTCCGCAACAGCCTGACCGGAGCCCGCATGGCAGTCGAACTGCACGCCCGACGCTGTCCCCGCCACCCGAACGGTGACGATTTGGCCGGTGACGGTTTGGAGGTCGCCCTGCGGGAACTGGAACGGACCGAGGATTACGTGCAGCGGATCCTGCGGATCGCCTCCCAACCCGGGGCGGCTGCGCCCGCGGCTTCACCCGATGCTGCGCCCGCGGCTGCACCCGATGCTGCGCCCGCGGCTGCACCGCTCGAGGCACGGCGGGGGCTCGGCGGACGGAGCGAGGCGGGGGAAGCGGGAACGGTGGGCGAAGCGACCGCGGCGGTGCGTGAGAGCCTGCAGGTGGTCGCCGATCACCAGCACGTGACCCTCGATTGGAAGCTCGACGCAGCGGCATTGGAGCAGCGAGTCGCCGATCGGGCCAGCCTGACCGCCGCGCTGGAGAATCTCGTGCTCAACGCGCTGCAGTCCGGTGGCGAGGTGGTCGGCGTCGAGGCCGATTGTGTCGCTGGACAAGTTCAGATTAAGGTCACCGACAACGGTCCCGGCCCGAGCGAAGCGGTCGGGGAGGAGTTGTTCGAACCGTTCGTCACGAGCAAGCCCGAGGGTCTGGGGCTCGGCCTGGCGGTGGTTCGCCGGTCCGCCGAAGATTTGGGAGGATCGGTCCGCTGGTTCCGCAGCGATCACCAAACTGTCTTTGTTTTGACCGTGGCTCCTCTCGCATGAAAGATTCGCCCGATGCCGCTCTCCGGAGGTCTTGAGCATGAGCACGAGCATGGCCAGCGGTGACGCTTCACCTTCCACGGCTCCAGTCGTCGTCATCGAGGACGAGGCGTCGATCTGCTGGGCGTTCGAGCAGATGCTGGGCGAAGAGGGGTTGCGGGTGCTGACCGCTTCTTCGGCCGAAGAGGGATTGCAGCTGGTCGAGCGGCACGCTCCGGCCCTGATCGTCTTGGACGTGCGGCTACCGGGGATGGATGGCCTGACGGCGCTCCCCCGGTTCCAGCAAGTGGGTCGCGGGGCGCCGGTGATCGTGATCACCGCGTTCGGAGATCTGCGAACGGCGGTCGACGCGGTCCAAGGGGGAGCGGTCGATTACCTGACCAAGCCGTTTGGTTTGGACCGCGCCCGCGAAGTCTGCTTAGCGGCCCTCGCGCAGCACCGCAGCACCGCGTCTGGACTCGAAGCCGATGCGGCGGCGGCAGGGCAAGCGAACCAGTTAATCGGTAAGTCCCCGGCGATGCAGGAGATCTATCGCCAGATCGCGATGGTGGCCGAGAGTGATCTTTCGGTGCTGATCACCGGCGAGACCGGGAGCGGCAAGGAATTGATCGCCGCAGCGATTCACGCCCACAGCCGCCGGCGCGAGCGGCCCTATTTGCCGATCGCGCCAGTCGCGCTCAACCCCACGCTGATCGAAAGCGAGTTGTTCGGGCACGTCCGCGGGGCGTTCACCGGCGCCAGTGAAAGCCGCGACGGGCTGTTCGGGCTGGCCGAAGGAGGCACGATCCTGCTGGACGAGATCGGCGACCTCTCGCCGTCGATCCAGGTCAAACTGCTGCGGGTCCTCGAGCAGCGGCAATACACTCCGGTGGGCGACGTCCGCCCGCGGCCGTGCGACGTGCGGATCGTGGCCGCGACCCACGCCGATTTTCGGCAAGCGATCGCCAGCGGAAAGTTCCGCGAAGACCTCTACTATCGCTTGGCAGCGGTCGAAATCCACGCGCCGCCGCTCCGCGAACGGCTCGAGGACCTGGAGATGCTCGTCCAGCACTTCCTGAAGCTGGCGGGCCATCCCGCCGCCAGCGAACCGGTCGCGGCGAACGTTCTCGACGAGCTCGCTCGGCGGCCATGGCACGGCAATGTGCGCGAGCTCCGCAACGCGATCGAGCAGGCGGCGGTCCTCTCCCGCGGCCGCCCCCTCTCGGTTGACCGACTCCCGGCTCCTCAGCGGCCGGTCGGCGACAGTTCGAACGCTGAGCCGAACGCGCTGGCCGCAGCCGTACGGGCCTGGACCCACGCGGCGACCGAAGGGACCGACGGTGAACCGGCGGGAGGCGTTTCCGACCTGCACGAGCGGTTCTTGGCGGCGGTCGAACCGGCGATGCTCGAAGTCGTGCTGGAACGCACCGGTGGAAATCGCGCGGCCGCAGCCGAGCTGCTGGGAATCCATCGCGGCACGCTCCGCGAACGGCTCCGGCGGTACGGGATCGAACCCTGAGCCGCAGGGCGCGGGGGAACCACGATTCACACGAATCGAACGAATGGTGGCCACGGAAGGACACGAAAGGACACGGAAAAGCTCAGAAAGGAGAGGGACCGCGGATCGCACGGAGAACGCAGAGGAAAGGGGAAGAGCGAGAACCCACGATCCGTGTTATCTGCGTTATCCGCGGTTCGGCCCGTCGGCTCAGTGGTCGCTTGGCGGGATCGGGCGGCCGTGGGGATCGGTTTCGGGGGAGGACGTCTCGTCGCTCAGCCGCTCCTGCAGATCGCGGTCGGTGAAGTGTTCGAGCCGTTCCGCTTTGGCGTGCAACCGCTCGGCGCCGACCCCCGCCTCGCTGATCAAGTAGTGCTCCCAGAGTCGATGCGAGCGGACGAGCGCCCGGGCCAGCACGACTCCAGTCGCGGTGAGCTCGTAGCCTTGCTTCTCGCTGCGGATGTGTCCCCGCCAGCGGAGCCAAGCGAGCACGCTCCGCAGCGCAAGCGGACCGGCGATCAGTGCGTCGGCGATTCCCGCCCGGTCGCTCTTCAGCTCCGCTCCCCGCTCTTCGATCCGATACAGGAAACCGATCACATCCTCGGTCAAGATCCGCAGCGACAGCAATCGCCGCCGCACGAACTTGATCAGCACGCCATGCCGCGGTCCGAGCATCGCCGCCAGGATGAAGATCAGCCCCGTCATCACGGCCATCATCCCCGCGGTCGTCGTGCTGCGGTAGCCAAACCAGCCGGGGACGGTCAGCGCCGCGAGGTGCCCGGTGACGGCCGCCACCATCCCGATCACCACGCTCAGCCCAATCATCAACACCAAGCGATCGGTCAGCATGTAAGCGGCCGCCGGGGGGACGACGAGCATCGCCACGACCAAAATATTGCCGACGCTTTCAAAGCTGGCCACGGCCGTCACGGCGACCAGCATCATCAATAAATAATGCAGCAGCCAAGCTGGAAAACCGCTGGTCGTCGCCAACGAAGCATCGAACGAAGAGATCTTGAGCTCTTTGAAAAACAAGCACACAAAGAGCAGGTTGATCAGCGATACGCATCCAAGCACCACGATCACCCGCGGCACCTCCCAGCCTCCCACACTCCAGCTATCGTAAGGCAGCGCCGCCACCTCAATCGCACCATACAACACGCAGTCGGGATCCAGATCGACGTGATCGGCCGCTTGCACGATCATCACCAGCCCGAGCGCAAAGAGCGACGTGAAGACGACGCCCATCGACGCTCCCTCGTCGACTTTTCCAAACCCGCGAATCCACTCGGTGAACACGGCGGTCAACAACCCGACTGCCACGGCCCCCAAAAACATCGGCCAGCTGCTGCGGCTCTCGCTGATCAAAAAGGCGGCCGCCAAGCCAGGCAGCACCGCATGGCTGATCGCATCGCCCAACATGCTCATCTTGCGGAGCACCAGAAAGTTGCCGAGCAGCGCCGCCGAGACGGCCGAAAGGATTCCGGCCAGCATGATCCAGCCATCCAGCTCCCAGGCGAGCCAATCGATCCCGAACATCGCGTTACGCTCCCCGATCCGTGGCCGAGGAAGTGCCAGCCGTGGTGGTTGTGCCAGCCGTGGTGGTTGTGCCAGCCGTGGTGGTTGTGCCAGCGGTCAAAGCCCTCTCAGCTGCCGACGCAGGGGCGGCCTCATGGGGACAGGCCGGGACGCCGCTGGGCATTCCCTCGACGTCGAGCAGCGTTTGCAATTCGGCGATCATCGCCGCGTCCAACACATGCTCGATTGCATCGGCATCGCGGTCGACGCGTCCGGGAGCCACGTCGGCATGGGTGATCAAATACATCTCCCACAGCCGGTGGTCGCGGACCAGGCGGGCAGCCCGCTCGGCTCCGCGCGTCGTCAACCGGACCGCCCCCCCGGCTTCGACCGTGACCCAACCCTGCCGCGCCGCGCGGCGGATGATTCGCCGCAGCCGCGAGCCCGACCAGCTCCGCCGGCCGAGCAGATCGGCCACCGCCACCTCCCCTGCCGCCAGCTCCGCCCCTGCCGCCAGCTCCGCCCCTGTGGCCGCAGTCGCTCCTGCTGGCGACTCGTGGCGAGCCTCGAGCACCTCGTAGATTGCTCGCAGCAAGTGCTGGCGATCGATCCTGCGGTGCAGCGTTCGGCGGCGGAGCGCTCGGATCAGCACGCCGCGGCGAGGACCGACGATCATGCTGGTGAGAAAAATCAGGGCGGAGACGAGCACGATCATCGCTCCGCTCGGGAGCCGAGGGAAAACCGCGCTCAGGGCCGAACCGACCAAACAGCTGACCGCCCCAACGCCCGCGGCCACGGCGGTCATTCGCGCCATCCGTTCGGTCCAAAAACGTGCCGCCGCCGCGGGAATCACCAACAGCGCGATCATCAAGATCAGCCCGACCGCCTGCAGCCCAATGATCGTCACGACGACCACGACGGCCATCAGCACCAGATCGAGCCACACGACCGGAAGCCCCCGCGAACCGGCAAAGCCCTCGTCAAAACAGAGCAGCTTGAGCTCCTTGAACAGCAGCAGCGTGACGATCGCCGACCCTCCGCCGGCCGCTCCGATCAGCCACGCGTCGGAGGCCAGCATGGAAGCGGTCTTGCCGTAGATGAAGCCTTCGAGACCCGCTGCATGCCCCTCGGACATCTGCTGCACGACGGCCAGCAGCGAGACACCGCCGCCAAAGAAAACGCTCAGCACGATCCCCATCGCCGCGTCTTCCTTGAGCCGCGTCAGATTGCGGATCAACAGAATCGTCCCCATCCCCAGGATTCCAGTGACCGCCGCTCCGGCGAGCAGCACCGGGAGAGCCTTGCCGCTGTAGCCCAGCCCGCTGGCGATCAAAAATGCGAGCGCGATGCCGGGCAGCGTCGCGTGGCTCAGCGCGTCGCCCATCAGCGCCCGTTTGCGGAGCAGCGTGAAGCTGCCGATCGTGCCCGCAGCCAATCCGAGCAGCGTCGTGCCGGTCACCACCACCCGCGTGTTGTAATCCTGCATCAGGATCACCCGTCGCCACGCTTCCCAGGAGGGCCACTCGATCCGCCGATCGGTCAGCGAACGCCCTGCCGAAACCGCCCCCTCGGGATCACCTTCGGCGGCGCAGCCTCCGATTCCCACGAGCAGGATCCCGAACACAAGGCACGCGGCCAGCAGCAGCCAGCTCGACGGTCTGCGGCAACCATTCATAACGTCTTCTCGCGACGCCGCATCGCTTCGGTCGCTTCTTCGAGGAGCGTCAGCCGACCGCCGTACGTTTTCTGCAAATTCTCCTGCGTGAACGTCGTCGCGACCGGTCCATGGGCGACGACCCGCATGTTCAAAAGCACCACGTAGTCGAAGTAGTCGGCGACGGTTTGCAAATCATGGTGGATCACCAGGACGGTTTTCCCCCGATTCTTCATCTCCTGCAAGATCTCGATGATCGCTTGCTCGGTCGCCGCATCGACCGCCGCGAACGGCTCGTCCATCAGATACAGATCCGCATCCTGGACCAGAGCCCGAGCCAAAAATGTCCGCTGCTGTTGGCCGCCGCTCAGCTGGCTGATCTGCCGATGCGCCAGATCCGCCAGCCCGACTCGCTCGAGCGCTTCGGCCGCTTGCTGGCGATGCTTGCGGCGGACCGGCAGACACCAGCCGATCTGGCCATACAGCCCCATCGTGACGACATCGAGCGCGTCGACCGGAAAATCCCAATCGACACTTTCCCGCTGCGGCACGTATCCCACGCGACGACGATTCTTGCGGTACGGTTTTCCAAAGACGCGGATCTCGCCCGAAGCCGTGGGGATCAACTCCATCACCGCCTTGATGAGCGTGCTTTTCCCCGCCCCGTTGGGACCGACCACTCCGATGAGCTGCCCCTTGGGAAAGTCGACGCTGACGTCCCACAGCACCGGCTTGCGGTGGTAGGCGACCGTCAAGTCGTAGATCGAAAGGGGCGAATCGACAGCGCGACCCGCTGGTACGGTTGCGGCGACCGAGCTCATTTATCCTTCGCCCTCTCCGGCGGCTGATGAATTTTCGGGACTGGCTCCCGCCGGCCGCAATTGCCCCCGCAACCCGCGGTCCGGAGCCTGGCCGCCGAGTGCCCGAGCGACGCGAGTGATGTTGTGGTCGAGCATCCCGATGTAGGTCCCTTCGTACGTCCCTTCGGGGCCCATCGCATCGGAGTACAACTCGCTGCCAATCACGACTTCGTGCCCTCGCGAGCGAGCGCCGTCGATCAACGACTCGATGTTCTTTCGCGGCACGCTGCTCTCGACGAAGACCGCCTGCACCTCCCGGTCGACGATCAAGTCGACCAGCCGATTGATCTGCTGCAGTCCCGCCTCCGATTCGGTGGACAATCCCTGCACCCCCACGACCTCGAGATCGTAGGCCCGGCCGAAGTAGTTGAAGGCGTCGTGCGAGGTGATCAACAGCCGACGCTCGGCCGGAACCGAAGCGATCCGCTCCTGCCCATAGCGGTGCAGTTCCTCCAACTCCGCGGCGTACCGCGCCGCCGCCTGGGTATACTCTTCGGCATGTTCCGGATCGTATTCCGAAAGTGCCTGGGCGACGACGACGATGCACTGGGCCCAAGCGCTCACGTCCATCCACACATGGGGATCGGAGTGACCGGCGGAGTCTTCCGGCTCCAGCAAGTATTCAGGACGAATCCGCTCGGTCACCGCGTACACCGGTTTCGTCCGGCCAATCTTCTCGAGCGTGTCGGTCATCTTTCCCTCGAGCATCAAGCCGGAGTAAAAAATCAAATCCCCCCGCATCAGCTCGCGGACGTCGTCGCGGGTCGTCTTGTAGAGATGCGGATCGACGCCCGAGCCCATGATCTGAACCACCTCCACTCGATCGCCACCGATTTCGCGGACCAAGTCGGCGACCATCCCCACCGTCGCCACGGCCACGATCGGTGGCTCGCCAGAGGCTCCCGCCGAACTCTCTCCGGGAGCAGGGCTCCGCGTACACCCGCCCCCAGCCAGAAGCACGCTCAGAAGCACCCCCAGGACCACGAACCCCAGCCAGCCGAGCAGACGAGGCCAGGCGGACCGACGGGCCGACCCGATTCGAGCACGAGCAAATTGCGACATCCAGCAACACCGTCGGGGCAGGGGGAACGAATTGTAGCCTGTGCTACAAATGGAGCCGCTGGTATTTTAGCCTCGGAGACAGGTGCGTCAACGCGGCGATCGGCACGGGGACGGCTCAGAAGGCGCTCTGGTGCCGCCGGTAACGGTGGACTCCAAAATCTCTGAACCGCAGAAGCACACCCGCATGAAGCCAAACCACGACAATACCGCTCCCCACCGTCGCACCCGCCGCGACCACGCGACCGAGACCGCCGAGGATTACGTCGAAGCGATTCTCGACACGATCGAAGAGCGGGAGAGTTGCCGCGTGGTCGATTTGGCGAAGCGGTTTGGGATCAGCCATGTCACGGTGACGCGGACCGTCACGCGGCTGGTCGATGAAGGCTTGGTCGAGACCGAACCGTACCGGCCGATCCACTTGACGGCCAAAGGCAAGCGGCTGGCGGCTGAGTCCCGCCGCCGCCACGAAATGGTGTTCCGCTTTCTCCGCGCACTCGGAGTCGACGCGGCGACCGCGGCGATCGATGCCGAGGGAATCGAGCACCACGTCAGCAGCCAAACGCTCGCCTGCTTCGAACGGTTCGTCAACGAACGGGGAAAGGCGGAGGGGTAGCCGCCACGCCCTCGGGTTCCATCACACTCCCCCCGGAGGTCGTGCAGTTTTTAGCCCCCTCTCCCCCGAAGGGAATCGCGGCAATCACTCGACGTTTACCCCCGAACATTTTCGCGATTCTCTTTGGGGGAGAGGGCTGGGGTGAGGGGGTCTAAGCGGCCGGCTACGGCCCCCTCACCCTAACCCTCTCC
>NZ_WRPR01000026.1 GCF_010367455.1 Candidatus Laterigemmans baculatus
CCCGCCCGCCCGCCTCTTCTCGTAAAATCCAACCGCATCAGCCGCCCCGAGCCTAAAATCCATCAGCGGATGAAATATCCGGGCTAGCCCCCGGTTCTCGAAAACGCCGCGAGAACCGGACGCTAGCGCGTTGCGGCTGATGCGGCGATGGCCTCAACCGGATATCGCTACTTTCGCGGAGCGAAAGGCGACTATGGGCTCCGCTACTTTCGCGGAGCGAAAGGCGACTCTGGCGGTCGATGAGGTTTGACCCGCGTCGTTGCCGCGCCAAGAATAAGGCTGTCATGACTCCTCTCCTCCACTACGCGACCGCCGGCATCATGCTGCTGCACGCCCTGCTCGGGTGCTGCTTGCATCACGAGCACTGCTGCGCGGCGGAGGGCCTTGAGCGGGGAGCGGTGCACGCGGAGCACCACTGCCACGGCGGCGGCTGCTCGGGACATGCGGGTCCCCTTGAGCATGCGGGTCCTCTTGAGCATGCGGGTCCTCTTGAGCATGCGGGCCCCCTTGAGCATGCGGGCCCCCTTGAGCATTCGGGTCCAGCCGAGCCGCATCCGTGTGAAAGCGGCGAGTGCGTGTTTGTCTTGAGCGCGGTTTCCGGCGTCGCTCTGGACCTCCAATGCCAGTGGCTCGACGCGGCGCTCTTGGCCGAGGCGGAGCA
The DNA here is from genome assembly GCF_010367455.1 of Candidatus Laterigemmans baculatus. GTDB lineage: Bacteria > Planctomycetota > Planctomycetia > Pirellulales > Pirellulaceae > Laterigemmans > Laterigemmans baculatus. Next base: position 662 of record NZ_WRPR01000026.1, read on the forward strand.
GGCTGCCGTCGCCCGCCCGCTCTCCAGCAACCCCCACGTGCATCACTGGCCACCGCTGGGCGTGCGGGTTCAGGCGGAATACTGCCTCTGGTTGATCTAGAAGTCCGTCGCTGTTCTGGGCGTCGTTTCTCGACTTCGATCACCCGCCGCGCTCCCGGCTACCGCTTGCGATCCCTTCTTGATGTGAGGCGATCGTTCGGCCGCGGGAAGCTCACGGCAGCTTCACTAGAGACGGATGATGCGTTTATTCCAATGGCTGCGCGGATCGAGCGGCTTCCGATCCGGGGGGCTTCGATCTTGGGGGCTCGAAATCCTGGGGTTCGGCCTGCTGCTTGCCTTTCTGATCCTGGCACTCTCGCTCGACTGGCACCACTCGCTCCCGGGCTTCGGCGGTGCCGCGGACGGTGTCGCGGGAAGCGGGGCCGCCCAGCAGGCTCACGCGGACCATGCGGGGCACGACCATTCGGATCACGACCATTCGGATCACGACCATGCGGGGCACGACCATGCGGGGCACGAGGAAGCGGATTCGATCGAGCTGAGCGATCAGGCTCGACGGAGTTTGCAGCTCGAGACGGCGGTGGCCCAGCTGGGGACATTCGTTCGGCGGCTCTCGGTTCCCGCGACGATCGTCGACTGGCCGGGCAGGACGCATGTCAACATTGCCGCCCCGTTGACCGGCACGGTGACTTCGCTGCATGTCAGCAGTGGTGAAACGATTGCTTCGGGAGCACCGCTCTACACGCTTCGGCTGACGCACCAGGACTTGGTCCAGACGCAGTCGAATTTTTTGCAGATGTTGGGGCGAGCGGATGTGGAACAGCGGGAGGTGGAGCGGCTGAGCGAGGTTGCCGAGTCGGGTGCGATCGCTCGCAAGTCGCTGCTTGAGCGCCAGTACGAGTTGGACAAACTCCAGGCCGGGCTGCGGGCGGAGCGCGAGTCGCTGATGCTGCACGGATTGTCCGAAGCCCAGGTCGATCAGATCGAGCGGACGCGGCGGCTGATTCGCGAAGTTACCGTCTACGCGCCGGTGCTGCATGACGACCGCTCGCTGCACGACGACGCGGTGAGTGGCCCGCTCTCCCCCTCGAGCCCGCTCTCCCCCTCGGGCCCGCTCGCCCCCTCGCGAGACGCCCTGCCGCGAGACGCCCCGCAGCCCGTTCAGCAGATTGACTTCACCGCACCCCCGGAGCTCGAGTCGCACGAGCATCGCGAGCACATCGAAGCTCAGTTCGTGGTGGCCGAGTTGGCGGCTCGGCGGGGGCAGTCGGTTTCGGCTGGCGAGACGCTGGTCGTCTTGGCGAACTACGAGACGCTGCTCGCCGAAGGGCTGGCGTTTCAGCAGGACGCCGAGACGCTGACCGCTGCCGCCCGCAACGATTGGCCGGTGCAAGCGGTGCTCGAAGGCGTCGACAAGCAGCCGGTGGTGCTGAATGATCTGGCCATCGCTTTCGTTGCGGGTGAGGTCCAGCAGAACTCTCGGGCCCTGCCCTTCTACGTCCCCTTGGAGAATGAGGTCGTCCAGCAGGAACAGCGGGGCGAAGAGCGATACGTGGTGTGGCGATTCAAGCCGGGGCAACGTTTGCGGCTGCGAGTCCCCATCGAGCAGACGTCGGACGTCTTTGTGCTGCCGGTTGACGCGATCGCCAGCGAGGGGCTCGAGCGGTACGTGTTCATCGAGAACGGCGACCACTTCGACCGCCGCCCGGTCCATATCGTGGCCCGAGACCAGCTGAGCGTGGCGGTGGCGAACGACGGTTCGCTGCTGCCGGGAGAGACGGTCGCCATCAGCGGCGCCCATCAGTTGCAGATGGCGCTCAAGAACAAAGCCGGTGGAGGCGTCGATCCCCACGCCGGCCACAACCACTGATCTGTCTCCAAGAAAGTTCTGGAATGCTCGACGGAATCATCAAGTTCTCGCTCCGCAACCGGTTGCTGGTGCTGGTCGTCTCGCTGCTGCTGGTCGGTGCGGGCGCGTGGCAATCGAGCCGCTTGGCGATCGATGTGTTTCCGGATCTCAATCGACCTCGGGTGACGGTGATCACCGAAGCCCCGGGGATGGCTCCGGAAGAAGTGGAATCGCTGATCACGTTTCCGCTGGAGACCGCGCTCAACGGGGCCAGCGGTGTGATGGCGGTCCGCAGTTCGTCGGCGGTCGGGATCTCCGTGATCTATGTGGAGTTCGATTGGGGAACGGATATCTACAACGATCGCCAAATCGTCAACGAGCGACTGCAATTGGTCGCCGATCAACTCCCGGAAGGAATCCGCCCGCAGCTGGCTCCGGTCTCGTCGATCATGGGGCAGATCCTGATGTATGGGATGTGGAGCGAAGGGGGCGAGACCGAGCCGATGGAGGTCCGAACGTTAGGTGACTGGGTCGTCCGCCAGCGGTTGATGACGGTCCCCGGAGTGTCGCAGGTCTTCACGATGGGAGGCGGCCGCAAGCAGTACCAAGTGCTGGTCGATCCCCACGCCCTGCGGACGTATGGGATTACGCTGGACGAGGTGAAGCAGGCGGTCGCCAGCAGCAACCTCAATGCGACCGGTGGGTATCTCGACCAGATGGGTCCGACCGAGTTGCTCGTCCGCGGGCTCGGCCGAGCGACCACGGTCGAGGATCTGCGGAGCGTGGTGATCGAGTCCCGCGATGGCCGCTCGATCACCCTGGAGCAGGTCTCACGGGTGATCGAGGCGGCGCAGGTCAAACGCGGGGACAGCAGCGCTTATGTAAAAACGGCTGAAGGTCAGATCGGCGGGGGACCGGCGGTCGTGTTGACCGTTACCAAGCAGCCGGGAGCGGATACGCGAGCCGTTTCCGATCGAGTCGCCGCGGCCCTCGAGGAACTGCAGGTCTCGCTGCCCGACGACATACGCATCGCCGAAGTTTACTCGCAGCGGTCATTCATCGACCGGGCGATCGACAACGTGGTCGAAGCGCTCGCCGATGGCGGCGTGCTCGTGATCGCGATTCTGTTTCTTTTTCTGCTGAACTTCCGCACGACCTTCATCACGCTCACCGCCATCCCGCTCTCGATCGTCGCTACGGCAGTCGTGTTCACCGCCTTCGGTCTTTCGATCAACACGATGACGCTGGGTGGTTTGGCGGTGGCGATCGGAGAGCTGGTCGATGACGCGATCGTCGATGTGGAGAACATCTTCCGTCGCTTGAAGGAGAATCGGCAGCGCGTCAATCCGCTCTCGCCCCTGCTGGTCGTCTTCCGGGCGAGCACCGAGATTCGCAGTTCGATCGTCTACGGAACGGCCGTCGTCGTCCTGGTCTTTACGCCTCTGTTTGCGCTCAGCGGAATGGAAGGCCGGTTGTTCGTACCGATGGGCGTCGCTTACATCGTCTCGCTGCTGGCTTCATTGGCGGTCTCACTGACCGTCACGCCGGTGCTTGCTTCGCTGTTGATGGTGGGCGATCGCAGCTGGCGAATGGCGGCGCCACTGTTGGCGGTGGGAGTTTCGGCGCTGGCCTTCTACTGGGGCGGACCCCGAGCGGCCGAGATCCTGGAGATCCCCGCGCTGCATGTCGAGGACCCGTGGTGGTGGACGATCGCCGCGACGCCACTGTTCTGGGTGATGATCCTCGGTTCGGAGCGGCTGCTCGGCGGCGAGTCGGCTGAAGAGGGGCGGTTGCTGAGCGGCTTGAAATGGATCGCCGGCGCATCGATCGCACTCAGTACGCGCCTGTCGTGGGCCGTGTTGGGAGCGACCGCCGTGCTGGTGGCGATTGCCGGAGTGGCGGTGAGCCGTTTGGATCGGGACTTCTTGCCTCCCTTCAACGAGGGGGCTGTCCAGGTCAACGCCCTTCTGACGCCCGGAACCTCGCTCGAGAAGAGCAACGAAATCGGCGAGGCCGTGGCCGAGCGGTTGCTGCAAATCGAGAGCGTCGAATCCCTCGTTCGCAGGACCGGGCGCGCCGAATTGGATGAGCATGCGATGCCGGTCAACGTCAGCGAGATGGTGCTCGAGATCGCCCCGGGGGCGGATCGCGAAGCGACGCTCGACAAGATCCGCGACGCGCTGACGGAGGTTCCGGGCGTCGTGGGGAGCGTGGAACAGCCGCTCGCACACTTGATCTCCCACATGCTCTCAGGCGTGATGGCGCAGATCGGCGTCAAACTCTATGGCGACGATCTGGACGTGCTCCGCCAGAAAGCCGAGGAAATGAAAGCGCGAATTGCCGACATTCCGGGTCTGACCGACGTGTTGGTCGAGCAGCAGACTTCGATCCCTCAGCTCCGCATCGAGCTCGATCGGGAGCAGTTGAAACTCTATGGATTGCAGCCGGCTGAAGTGATGGAGCTGGTGCAGACCGCGATGCAAGGCGACACGGTCAGCCAGATGCTAATTGGCCAGCGGACCTTCGATCTGCTGGTCCGGCTCGACGAGTCCTACCGCGAAGACATCGGGCAACTCAAACGCTTGGCTGTCGCACTCCCGGAGGGAGGGACGGTGCCGTTGGCCTCGGTCGCCAAGGTGTATGAGTCGGGCGGCCCCAACACGATCAATCGCGAGAACGTTCGCCGCCGGATCGTGCTGCAAGCGAACGTTTCAGGCCGGGGCGTGGTGGACGTCGTCAGTGATATCCAAGAGCGGCTAGCGGAAGTCGATTTGCCGCCGGGATATTTCCTCGAATACGGCGGACAGTTCGAGAGCCAGAAGTCAGCTTCACAGCGGTTGGCCCTGCTTGCCAGCATCGCGTTGCTCGGCGTGTTTCTCATCCTCTACAGCCTGTTCGGCTCGGCCAATTTCGCGCTGCAGGTTCTGGTGGCTCTGCCGACCGCCTTTCTCGGTGCCGTCGCGGCGCTGGTGCTGACCGAGCAAACGTTGACCGTGGCGGCGATGGTCGGCTTCATCTCCTTGAGTGGGATTGCTAGCCGAAACGGCATCTTGCTGCTGAATCACTATCTGCATCTGCTCAAATACGAAGGAGAGTCTCTGAGCCGTGAGATGGTCGTGCGGGCGGGCCGCGAGCGGATGGCTCCGGTCCTGATGACGGCGCTGACGAGCGGGATTGGACTGTTGCCGCTAGCGCTCTCGGCTGGCGATCCGGGCAAGGAGATTCTCTATCCAGTGGCGACCGTCATCATCGGCGGTCTGATCACGAGCACGCTCGCCGAGTTCGTGGTGCGACCGGCCCTGTTCTGGGCCATCGGCCGAGGCGCCGCACAGTCCATTCTCAACCGCCGCGACGCCGATCCGCTGGCGTCCGATGCGTCCAATGCCGTGCTGCTGTCAGATTCAACAACGCACTAAGCTCCGCTGGATCAGCCTGAGCCGACGGCGCTAGCCGCGGGTTCTGCAGCGGAAGCCCAGGGGCTGCGAGGCCCGAGGCTAGCGCCTACGGCTCAAAAGACGGTAGGTGATTGATTTCTTGTGGTACTCAAAAGGAACTTCTGATGCGAATGGTTGACCTATCTTTGCGTTTGGCTTTGGTTGCGGTTCTCGGCGTCAGCGCCGTCGGCTGTGGTGCCGAAACCACTGAAGAAACACAGCCGATCGAAATCGAAGGCCCGCCGCCGGTGATCGATGACGCTCATGCTCATCACGACGAAGGCCCCCACGGCGGGCATCTGATCGAGTTGGGGCGGAGTCATGCATTTCATGCGGAGATCGTCGAGGGTGACGATGCTCGCCAGGTGACCGTGTATATCTTGGGATCCGAGTTGGAGTTGGTGCCGATCGAGCAACCGACCATTACGCTGAGCCTAGTGGTAGACGGCAAAGCTCAAGCGTTTGAGCTGCAAGCGAATGATCCGGTAGAGGGCAGATCCTCAAGCTTCGTCGCCAACGACGCGAACCTGTACGAGACCCTGCACGCGCCGGGGGTCACCGGAAAGCTGCTCGTCGCGATCGACGGCAAATCGTACTCCGGAGCCGTCGGAGCTCACGATCACGATCACTGAGCCCTGTTAGAAAACCCTGCTGCGTGGGCCTCCGCAACTTTCGCCGAGTGAAAGGCGATTATCTTTCATCGCAGAGGACGCAGTTCAGCCGCACTCCGAGACGGGAGTTGCGGCCCTCGGGGGTCAGCACCCAAGGTCGAGAAACGAGCGGCGGGTCGTGGCGAACATGTTGATTGTGTCCGCAGTCGAGTTCCGCCACCCAGTGGTTTTCTTCGTCCCGATGATAGCCAACGATTTCGCGTTCCATGGGATCTGAGATTTCCTGACTCTAGCGGAATCTACGTGGGCGAGCTTATGTTCACGAATTACCGAAAGACTGGGAAACCACGAAGGACACGAAGAGCACGAAGGAAAGGTGGAGAATTAAACCGCAGATAGCGCAGATAACACGGATAATTGGCTGTTGATCCCCCCTTCATCCGCGTACTCCGTGCTATCCGCGGTTCTTTCCTTTTCCGTGCGTTTCCGTGTCCTTCCGTGGCCACCATTGGTTGGATTCGTGCTCGTCGTGATTACCCCATCCGCCTCCCCCGGGCTTGTAAATGCACCTTGAAAGCCGGATGCTACCGCGTGGTGTTAACCATCTTCAGATACGCCTCGGCATAGCGGCGGCCTAGTTCTTTGGCCGACGCGGCGTCGAAGTGCACTTGGTCTCCCTTGTGCGTCAGGCCTTCGGCGCTGACGAAGGCGGTGTTGGGAAGCTTGTGGGGCAACTCGCGGTGGACTTGATCGACTCGTTTCTTCGCCTCATTCCAAGGGCGTTCGGGGAACTGGCCGAGTTGCCCGGCAATGAATGGCACGTGGGGAGCATTGAACTCCTCACGCAGTCGTTTCACGAGCGCATGGAGCTTCTCTTCGTAGACAGCGCTCTTCTCGTCGCTTGCGTCCGATTCTCCCTGATGCCAGAGGATCCCTTTGAGCGTTCCGGCCTCGAGGGCCTTCTTGGCTCGCACCAGCATGTCGTCGTAGGGATGCGTTTTGGTGGGGGCGTCAAAACCTCCCGGCTCCCAGCCGGCGATGGCCGAGCCGCCGACGGCGCAGGGAATCAGGCCCACGGTGATGTTTGGCATGGCTTCGGCGACCTCGATCCCGAACGTGCGTCCTGGGCCCACTCCGACGATGGTCGGTTTGTCGAAGTGCAACGGATCGACCGCGGGAACCCACTGGCCGTCCTGGTTCAGCATCAGGACGCGCCGATGGGGTTGGCGATCTTGGTCGCTGACCTTTCCTCGGCCCGCCATGTTCGATTGACCGATCAGCAGAAAGAGATGGAGGTTCTCCTTGGCAGGCAGATCAACCCCGTTCGACTCTTGGGCCCGCGCGCCGGCGATGAGGACGAGAGCGAGCAGCAACGACAGTAGCAGGTGATAAGGTTTCATGAGGATAGGGTGCGTCTGGAGTTGGGAGAGAACAAAAGACACTGTGAGAAAAAGAGGCGAAGCGACCCTCTTGAGCCGTAGGCGCTAGCCTCGGGTGAGCCGTAGGCGCTAGCCTCGGGCCTCGCAGCCCCGGAATCTCCGCTGCAGCACCCGCGGCTAGCGCCGTCGGCTCAGGGTTTTCAGCCGTAGGCGCTAGCCTCGGGCCTCGCAGCCCCGGAATTTCCGCTGCAGCACCCGCGGCTAGCGCCGTCGGCTCAGGGTTTTCCAAGAGTCTAATCGATCAACTCATGCACGACGTGGACGTGGACTGGACGCTCGGCAGGATCCCAGCCGATCTCGTCGGTTTGCCCGATCGCGTATCTAAACGCAGCCCCAATTTCCGCGTTCCCGCATCCGGCCCATGACACATGAAGCAGTTCTGAGCCAGGACCGGGCGAACCTGGCGCATGAAGTCGACCGCCTCGGCAGACGCTTTCGCGGTAGCCAGCGAGAGGGCATGGTGAGGAGGATCGGGAGTCAGGCAAGCAGTCGGTGCATGCCGTCCATCCTAATGCAAATCGAACTCGCGCACGAAAGGAAACAAAAGGAGCGTGCAAGCGGTAGCAGGGTATGCCGTGCGGCCATAGTCGCCTTTCGCCCCGCGAAAGCTGCGGGGAGACGCCATAGTCGCCTTTCGCTCCGCGAAAGCTGCGGGGAGACGCCAATCGCTAGCCCTATTTATTCATCAGCCGCCGGGCGCTAGCCCCCGGTTTCTGAAAACGCCGTGAGAACCGGACGCTAGCGCGTGGCGGCTGATTTAACGCACTGTCTCGCGAGGGTCTGTCGCAACTTCAAACACCACATGAACTTGCGACACATTCAGCCAAACGCATGAATAATCCGGGCTAGCGTCCCGACGAGCTCAGCTCGAAGTTCGTGGCCTCGGCGTTTGGCGGCGGGACGGTGAGCGTGACGCCCGAGAACTCGACGCTGTTGTACTTTTCCGGCAGCACGTTGACCGCGCCGACGTCGGCAGCCATCGCGTCCGGCGGAATCGGCGATCCGTCGGGCATCGCCATTTTGCTGAACAGCACTCGGTAATTTCCGGGCGGCACGCCTTCGATCTCGGGGCCTGCTTGAAGCGTGTACTGACCGTTGCTGTCGGTGGTCCCGAAGCCGGCGGCTCGCATCCCGTTGGACTGGGGAAGCAGCGTGATTGAGACCCCTTCGACGGGCTTGCCATCGAGCTGAACCGTACCGGAGACGGGGACGACCTCCATCTCGGGTTCCGCGTTACAGCCGAGGGTCATTCCCCACCCGAGCAGGACCGCACCCATCAAGAATGTTTTTCTTAGCACATGAACCTCAGAGGATGAAAAAACAAGTGGAAGAGAAACGCAGCGGCGGCTGGTAGGCCAGCCGCCGCTGTGGATTCGTCGCAGCCGAAGAGCATGGCGCGATGTTATTGGAATTCACCCACCGGTTCGCCGTCAGCAATGTAAGCCAGACGCCGGAGGACCAGGATGTCGGTCGTTTCGGAGAGGAAGTGGACCGAAGCATCGGCGAAGGCGAACTGGGCGCCTCCGGGGTGCATGCTGCCAGCGGTCGACCAGTCGCCAAGCCGGCTGTTGAGGACCGGCGTACGTTGGAAGGGAGGCGAATCCCAGCCGCAGCAGTAGTGGAAGTTGATTCCCTGGGCGTAGGTTAAATCGACGCCGTGGCCGACCCACTTCGCATAACCCCAGGTCGGCGAGACGCCGTTCCAGGTCGAGCGGAGCGTTTCGCAGAGGGCGACGGTCGAGCTCGTCCCGTCGGTGAAGTCCCGCATCTTCGTGCCCACGTTGTGGCCAAAGGCGCGGCGGGTCGACATCGTTTCCTGATTCCACACGTTGTCGGTCGAGGAAGTGCGCTCAATGCTGAAGTCGTAGTTGGTGAACGCTCCCTGCAGCGTCGTCGTACCGGGCGAGATGGAGTAGTTCGCGCTGGTGGTCGTACTGTAATTCGAGGGATTGGGGTCGGAGGGGCAGAGGAACGTGTCCAGGGCGGTGCTCACGACGACGTCGTTGGCATTCCCAGCTTCGCCCGGTCGCGGACCTCCGTAACCCTTTCCACCCGGATCGTACGTCCCGGCAACGAGCCGAAAATCGAACTGATCGTGCAAGTTCTGTTGCTCGATGAAGGGCAACGCCATCAACCAACCGCGATGCCCGCGGACTTGGCCGGCCGCAGGGGCCGCCGTTCCCGATGTGATTGAGCCACTGTTGGCTACCGAGTAGGGCATCGTCTTGTGAACATCATGGTAGTTGTGCAGCGACAGGATCAGCTGCTTCATGTTGTTCGAGCACGACATGCGTCGGGCCGCCTCGCGCGCCGCTTGGACCGCGGGCAAAAGAAGACCCACTAAGACGCCGATGATCGCGATGACCACCAGCAATTCGACGAGCGTAAAGGCCGCTCGAGACCGGGATGAGGACATACAAAGACTCCCTCAGATGTCATCCGTTGCCATTGGCGGCGACCAATGACCCACGACTGCTATTAAAAATCCCACTTCGCCGATCGGGGTAAAAACGCACCTTCATCGAAGACTGAATCACCAGTCTGCACCTTGAATTCCAACGTGGAGTGGAAGCAATGGAGCGGTTGCAGTCAGTAACTATCAGCGATCCTCTCCGCACGGACTGCGGAGAAGGCGGTCGATGGCATATCGGAATCAGCGTCTGAGGGTCGCTGCGCGGTGCCTCGCTCCGCAGTTTCTGCAGGAGACAGGTTCTGCAGGGGGAGCAGGGGCACAGGCATTCTCAGCAGGAAAAGTATCTGGATGAGTCGTCTGGCTGTAGTGGTTGACAATTGTCCCCACATACGACGGGGTTGTCTAGGGAAATTTTAACGGTTTTCTCCCGCGGCTTCGCGCCACCGGTCTCGCGCCACCGGTCTCGCGCCACCGGTCTCGCGCCACCGGTCAGCCGGCTGCCAGCGGCGACTACAGCACTGGCCGCCGTTTCTCGAGCGCCCGGCGGCCCAGATTGCCGTAGCGATGGTAGTCGACCGAGAGGCTCTGTTCGGTGACGTACCACAGCGGTTCAATGCGGCCGGCGGCGATCGCGCGGGTCCGGATCGTAGGAATGAAGGCGTCGCGGCAGGCGTCGAGGATTTCATCGCTGGCGCGGCTGCCTCCGGGATATCGCACGCGGTCGACCCAGCCGCCGCGAATCTCCTCGGCCAGCTGCGCGTCGCTCTCTTCGACGAACTCGATACGGCCGGCCCAGTCGCTGGTGATCCGCTCGAGCAGCCCAGCCACCGCGGCGGCCTGTTCGTGGGCATGCGAGACGACCGGGCGGCAGCCCACGGCGACGGCGGCCAGGATCGCCACCAGGCAATCGTCCGCCCGGTCCCCATCGACGATCCGCAGCCGCAGGTGTTCGACCGGCCGATAGCGACGGACGTTATCTTGGCCGACCAGGCGAAGCGAATCGTGTTCGACGCAGAACTCGGTTTCCGCCGCTTCGGCGAACTGCTGAATCGCCTGCTGCAGCCGGCCGCGGACCGTCGCTGCCGATTTTCCGCTCAGCTCGGCGAGCTGTTCGACCCAGTTGTCCGAGTCGAGCTTGCGGTCGATCTTCGCCAGCGGCAGGGGAAGCGCTTCACGTTCGACGACGGGTCCAGTGGGCGGTTCGGGGATCTCGGATCGCTCCTCAAAGTGCATCAGCGGAATCACGTAATTCGGTCCGCCCGCTTTGATGCCCGAGCCCCAGGCGCTCTTGGCGACTCCGCCGAAGGGTTGGCGGAGGACGATCGCTCCGGTGGTGGGGCGATTGATGTAGAGGTTGCCGGCGCGGATTCGCTGTTGCCAGATTTCCTGCTCGCGATCGTCGAGGCTTTCCAGCCCGCTGGTCAGCCCATAGCCGGTGCGGTTGACCAGCTCGATCGCTTCCTCCAATCGCCGATAGGGCATCACGCCGAGCACGGGGCCGAAAAGCTCCGTCATGTGGGTGAAGCTATCGGGGGAGACATCCCATTTGACGCTCGGTCGATAAAGGCAGGGGTTGTCGTCGACCTGCTCGGACATCACCAGCCATTCTTCGCCGTGCTCGAGCTCCTTCAGCTCGCGGAGCAGCGGTCCCTCGGGCGGCCGGATCAAGGGACCGACGCGGTTGCTCAGGTCCCACGCCGATCCAACGCGGATGCTCTGGACGGCGTCGGCCAGCGATTCGCGGAACCGCGGATCGTTGTAGACTTCTTCTTCGAGCAGCAACAGCGACGTGGCGCTGCACTTCTGGCCGCCATGACTGAAAGCGCTGTGCAGCAGATGCTTGATCGCCAGCTCGCGGTCGGCCAACGCGGTCACGATCGTCGCATTCTTGCCACCGGTCTCGGCAACCAGCTCCATGTCGGGGCGGGCTTCGAGCATGCGGACGGCGGTCTCGGTGCCGCCGGTGAGGATCACGACGTCGACGTCCTCGTGGGACACCAACCGGCGACCGCCGGTCGAGCCTCGGCAGGGGAGCATCTGCAGCGCTTCGCGAGGAACGCCCGCGTCCCACAAGCACTCGCAGATCAGCTGGGCAGGCAGAACGGTATCGCTGGCTGGCTTGAGGATCGTGGTGTTGCCGGCGGCCAGCGCGGCGACGATCCCACCGCAGGGAATCGCGATCGGGAAATTCCAAGGGCTGACGACCGCAACGACACCCCTTCCCCGCGCGGAGAAGGTGGGGTTGTCGAGCATCTCGCCCGCCGCCAAGGCATAGAACTCGGTGAAGTCGATCGCTTCGCTGACTTCCGGATCGGCTTCGACGACCGTTTTGCCTCCATCGGCGATTCCGGCTCCGATCAGATCGCCTCGACGTTCCCGCATCTTTTGTGCGGCTGCTCGAAGGATCGCGTGCCGCTCGGCATGCGGGCGATTCCGCCAGCCGCTCGGGTCGGCTTTGGCACACGCGACCGCCCGCTCGACATCCTCCTCGCTCGCCTCGGCGTAGCGGCAGACGACGACTCCGGGACGAGAGGGGTCGAACGATTCATGGACCGTTCGGCCGCCGGTGAATTGCTCATCCTCGACCTGCTCGCCGGCAACCCAGAGCGGGACGCAAGTCGCTGCATCGCCCGAGCGATCGATCCAGCGAGCGATGATTCCTTCAGCCCACGCGGCGTTATGGGGCTGCGACCAATCGGTGTCGGGTTCGTTGACGTACTGCCGCAGGTCGGTGGCCACCGGAGGCATCTGCGGTGGTTCGCGGCGATCCTGCGTCCGCCGCGGAGTGGTCGAGACGCTGTCGACCAGGGCGGCCGATTGGCGAAAACCGTTGGCGAGCTTTTCGAACGCGGGGCTGTCCGGATCGAGCTGGAACGTATGCCGGAGGAAGTTGTCTTCGCCGGTGTTCTCGTCGAGCCGTCGGATCAGGTAGCCGATCGCGTAGATGAAATCTTCTTGGCGGCAGGCGGGGGCGTAGAGCAGCAGGTCGTTGGCGACTTCGAAGATCGCTCGCCGTTGGTGGTTGGCCATGCCCTCGAGCATTTCGAACTGGACTCGCCCCGCTTCGATCGCTCCGGCTCGGGCCGCCCAGAGCATCGCCAAGCCGACGTCGAACAGGTTGTGTGAAGCGACGCCGAGCTGGATCGCGTCGGCATTCTCGGGCTTGAGGATCTCGCGGATCATGCGTTTGAAGTTCGCATCGGTCTCGACTTTGGAGGTGTAGGGCGCTTGCGGCCAGCCGGCGACCGAGGCTTCGACCCGCTCCATCTCCATGTTGGCGCCTTTGACGACGCGAACCGTCAGCGGCTGGCACGGCAGGCCCCGCTCCCGCGCGGAGGCGACCCGCCGCCGCGACCACTCGGCCAACTCGCAGAGCACGCCAAACGAATCGGGAACGTAGGCCTGCAGGGCGATTCCCGCCCGGGCGTTCTCGAGTCCCGGGCGGTCGAGTGCGGCCATCAGCGTGTCCCGCGTCAAGTACATGTCGCGGTACTCTTCCATGTCGAGGTAGACGAATTTGCTCGTCTCCCGCCCGTCGGGCTGGACGTAGTACTCGCGAGCCGCGGCGCGGAACAGCAGCTCCATCCGATCGGCCAGCACGTGCAGTGTGTGGCGGCGGGCGATCGGCGTGATCTGCGAATAGATCGTCGAGATCTTGACCGAGATGCACTCAACGTCCGGCTGCTGCAAGGCGGCCAAGTAGGCTTTGAAGCGGCGTCGCGCTTCCCCCTCGCCGATCAGCGCCTCGCCGATCAAGTTGACGTTCATCCGCAGCCCCTGGGCCCGCCGCTCGCGCAGGTGTTCGCTGAGCGTTTCGCTCTCGGCCGGGAGGATCACGTTGGCCGTCTCCCGCCGCATCTTGTCCTTGACCAGCGGGACCGCGACGCCGGGAAGATAACCCCCAAAGCTTTGGAAGCCGCGGAGCATCGTGCGATCGAGCCCGCTGAAAAACCGCGGCACCCCCTGCACATCCAGAATGTGCGTCATCTGGTCGGCGACCCGCTCGGCGACGTTGGTGCGAAACGCCTGGTCGGTCATCTCGATCAGCGTCGCCTTGTCCTCGGGATGGCCGATCATGCGGTCCAGCTCGGCTTGCTGCCGCTGTTCCTGAGGCGTCTGCAACTGGCGAGCACGCTTCAGGAGCCGGCGAGCGATCAGGATCGCCGCTTCGACATCGTCCGAAGCAGAAGCCGCTTGCTGCAGCAGTGCGGCGCGTTCCAAAGCGTGAGACTGGCTGAGGGCGATCGACACGGCGATTTCCAGGTTCGAGCAAACAGAATCCAAAGCATTTTTCCGCACTTCCGTGCTCCGCAGGCCTCCCTCCATGGGGAGCTCCTGAACCCTAGCCCCGATTCGCCGGAAAACAATTCAGTCCGGAAAATCGCTGCGGGCTCCGGCGCCGCCAGGGGGAACGCCAAATGAAAGGCATCCGGGGAGGCAGCAATCGGCGTTCCGCGGGGCGAGCGGGGGGTGTCTTTTGGTCCGTCAGCGGTGAGTAATGCATTCGTTTAACGGCAAGCCGCAGGCGACTGCTTTTTAAAACACAGTCGCCTGCGGCTTGCCGTTAAACGACTTTTTCGCAAAAGCCTCGGTGCCCCGGTTCTCTTTGCCCTCTGGCCCCCCGATCGCGCATACTGGAGGCGTCGTCCCCGGACTCTGAACGCTGCGCCACTGGGTGAGAATGTTCGCGATAATCCCCTCCCAATTTCGTCCGCCCCGCTCGCTCGTGAGGACGCCGCTCGTGAGGAGGCCGCTCGTGAGGACGCCGCTCGCGGGGACGCTGCTCTGTGCGGCTCTTGGACTGGGGCTGGTCGGCTGGCCGCTGAGTCACGATACCGGCGGCGGGGGACGCGTCAGCTATGGCGGCGAAGTGCCTGAGTTACCGTCCGGTGGTGCCGCGGCGGAGCATTTGAAGCTGTTCACCGACGGGGTCCTGCCGATTTTCCGCGAGCACTGTTTCGATTGCCACGCGGGCGAGGATTTTAAAGGAGGGCTGGCTCTCGACACCCGCGCTGGACTGGTCACCGGCGGCGATTCCGGTTCGGCGATCGACGAGACCGATCCCGAGTACAGTTTGCTCCTCTCGGCGGTTCGCTATGAAGGGCTGGAGATGCCGCCGAGCGGTAAGCTGGACCAGGCGTCGATCGACACGATCGCCCGCTGGGTGGCGGCCGGAGCGCCCTACTTGCCCGAGATGCAGGGGGAACCGGGAGCCCAACGGGCCGAACCGCCGGGAGCTCGGATCAGCGAGTCGGACCGCCAGTTCTGGGCCTTTCAGCCCTTGGCGGATCCCGCCGTTCCCGAACTCTCGGTCGGTGCCGCCCAGGGAGATGCTGCCCAGGGGGATGCTGCCCAGTGGAATCCCGCCGAGTGGGCTGAGAACCCGATCGACGCCTTCATCGCCGCACGACTGCAGGCTGCGGGGCTGGAGCCGAATGGTCCGGCCGCCCCGGCCGATCTGATTCGCCGCCTGCACTACGATTTGACGGGGCTGCCTCCGTCGAGCGATTTGGTCGCCGCCTTTGTGGCCGATCCCTCGGAACGCCATTACCAGCGGATCGTCGACACGCTGCTGGCCAGCCCTGAATATGGCGAGCGGTGGGGGCGGCACTGGCTCGATCTCGTGCGGTACGCCGAAACGAACAGCTACGAACGGGATGCGGCAAAGCCCGAAGTCTGGCGTTACCGCGACTACGTGATCGATGCCTTCAACTCGGACAAGCCGTTTGACGCCTTCACCGTCGAGCAGCTGGCTGGCGACGAGCTGCCGTTTGCGGCCGAGCGGTTGATCGCCACCGGCTACCATCGCCTGGGCATCTGGGACGACGAGCCGGCCGATCCAGAATTGGCCCTGTACGACGACTTGGACGACCTGGTGATGACGACCGGGCAAGTTTTCCTCGGGCTGACGATCAACTGCGCTCGCTGCCATGACCATAAGATCGATCCGATCCGCCAGGCCGATTACTACCGCTTCCTGAGCTTCTTTTCCGGGCTGAACCGCTATGGGATTCGCGGGGCGGACACCGTCAAGCAGTTCTCATTGCGTCCGCTGGTGCCGCCGCGGGAAGCTGAAGAACATCGAGCCGCGGTCGAGGATTATCAGCAAGCCAAGAAGGATGCGGAGACGACCCTCGAGGCGATCCACGACAAAGTCAAAGGCGATTTCGCTCCGGTCGAGCACGAGGAGTTCCGCCACCCGATGAACCGCCTGACGCTGGTCGAGCAGCGGGTCGGGCGACAGATCACGGCCGAAGAGTTTGCCAGCTACCGCGAAACGACCGAGCGGCTGCGGGAGCTCGAGCGGGACAAACCGGCGTCGCTGGCCATGGCCCTCTGCGTCACCGAGATCGGTTCGGAGCCTCGCGAAACGTTCCTGCTGACCCGCGGCAATCCGCACGCCCCGGCCGCACCGGTCGAGCCAGGCATCCCCGAAGTCCTCAGCCCGCCGTCGGCCGCAGGGGGTTACAACCCGCCGATCCCGCCGAGCCCAAACCCGGGAACTTCGGGCCGCCGCAGCGTGCTGGCCCGCTGGATCGTCGACCCCGAACAGAATCCGCTCACGCCGCGGGTCACCGCCAATCGGCTGTGGCAGTACCACTTTGGCCGCGGGCTGGTCCGCACGCCGAACGATTTTGGTTTTCAGGGAACTCCGCCGACCCATCCCGCGTTGCTCGATTGGCTCTCCAGCCGCTTGGTCGAGGCCGAGTGGCACCTCAAACCGCTGCACCGCCTGCTGGTCAGCTCGCAGACGTACCGGATGAGCAGCCGAGCGAATTCCAAAGCGCTCGCAGCCGATCCGACGAATGATCACTACTGGCGGTTCGATCCGCGGCGGTTGAGCGCCGAGGAGATTCGCGATTCCATGCTGGCCGTCTCGGGACGTTTGAATCTGGCCAAAGGTGGCCCCAGCATGTATCCCACGATCGAGCCGGAGGTTCTGGCCGGGCAGTCGCGTCCGGGGGACGGGTGGCACGATTCGCCGCTGTCGGAGCGATCGCGGCGGGCCGTCTACATCCACATCAAGCGGTCGTTGGCCGTCCCGTTGCTGGCCAGCTTCGACATGGCCGACACCGACTTTACCTGTCCGGTTCGATTTGCGACGACGCAGCCGACGCAGGCCCTCGGGATGCTCAATAGCGACTTCACCAGTGAGCAGGCACGCGTGCTGGCCGCCGACGCGGTCCGGGCGGTCGGCGAGGCGCCAGAGGATTTCGCTGCGGAAGTGCTGCGTCGCGTGAGTCAGCGGGAGCCGTCGAGCGCGGAGCTCGCCGAGGCGGTCGGCTTGCTCGAGCGGCTGAGCACGACGCGGGGCGAAACCCCCGAGCGGGCTCGAGAGCTGCTGGCTCTGGTTGCGCTGAACCTGAACGAATTCGTCTATCTCGATTGAGCTGAGCGATAAACCGATGGGATCACAGTTTCGCGGACACACGCAGTTTTGCGGACGCACGCGGCGGCAAATGCTCTGGGAGCTCGGCTGCGGGTTTACCGGCGTCGGGCTGGCGAGCCTCTTGGCCGGCGACGGCTTTCTCCAGCAACAGAGCGTCGCTGCCGATGGCGTCACGCCCTACCGCAATCCGCTCGCTGCCAAAGAGCCGCCCCACCCGGCCAAAGCCAAGCGGGTGATCTTCCTGTACATGTACGGCGGCCCAAGCCACATCGATACGTTTGACTACAAACCGACGATGAACGGCATGGACGGCAAGACGATCGAAGTCAAAACCTTCGGCCGCGGCGGGCACCGCAACCAGGGCCGGATCGTCGAGCCGCGGTGGAAGTTCCAGCAGTACGGCCAGTGCGGAAAGTGGGTCAGCGACCTCTTTCCCCACCTCGCCCGGCACGTCGACGACATCGGATTTATCCACTCGATGACGGCCGACTCGCCGATCCACGGCTCGGCGATGCTGCAGATGAACAGCGGCCGGATCCTCAGCGGCAGCCCCTGCCTCGGCTCGTGGGTCAACTACGGGCTCGGCACGGTCAACCAGAATCTGCCCGGCTTCGTCGTCATGCTCGATCCCCGCGGAGGCCCGATCAGCGGTGCGAAGAACTGGAGCGCCGGATACATGCCGGCGCACTACCAAGCGACCGTGATGAAGAGCCAGGGAACGCCGATCCTGAACCTCGACCGGGCCGCCGACGTCTCGGATGCCGTGCAGCGCGATCTGCTCGATACGCTTCGCAGCCTTAACGAATCGCACGCCGAACCGCGGATCGCCAACAGCGACTTGGAGGCTCGGATCGCCAGCTACGAGCTGGCCTATCAGATGCAGGCGACCGCCCCCGAAGCGGTCGATTTGGCCCAGGAGGATGCGCGCACCAAAGCCATGTACGGGATGGACAACCCGACCAGCGCGACCTTTGGACGCCAGTGCCTGATGGCTCGCCGGTTGGTCGAACGGGGCGTCCGCTTCGTCCAGATCTATTCCGGTGGCGCTCACAACGATGACAACTGGGACGCCCACACCGACATCGAGAAAAACCACAACCTGCACGCCGCGGAAACCGACAAGCCGATCGCTGGATTGTTGGCCGACCTCAAGCAGCGGGGGATGCTGGAAGACACGCTGGTCATCTGGGGCGGTGAGTTCGGTCGCCAACCGACCGCCGAGTACGCCGAGGGAAGCGGCCGCGATCACAACGCCTACGGGTTCACGATGTGGATGGCCGGAGGCGGGGTCAAAGGGGGCGTCAGCATCGGCAGCACCGACGAACTCGGCAGCGCCGCGGTCGAAAACCGCTTCCACGTGCGACACCTGCACGCGACCATCCTGCAGCTGCTCGGTTTCTCCCCGGATCACCTCACCTATTTCTACGGCGGGCTCGACCAGCGGCTGGTCGGCGTCGAGGGAGCCGAACCGATCGAAGAGCTGATCGCCTGAGGGGGGAGAGGGTTAGGTTGGGCTGATGAAAATGCCCAGTTCTGGGCGAAGTGGAGAGTCTTCCCGTCCCGCAGGGGCCCAAACAATCCAGCCCAGGGCACAGCGCCGCGGCAACGCCGCAAAGCGACGCCCTGGGCTGTTCTGTGTGAGCCCTTCGGGCTGAGGGTGAAGTGCCGCGCAGGACCGGCTGGCCTCCGAAATCATTTTCATCAGCCCAGGGTTAGGGAGAGGGGGCAGAGAAAATCCACTTGCCAATCGGGGGGTGCGCGCTACAACGGTTCGGACCGGCGGCCGTTGGACAGCAGCCCCGAGGATGGCAGATGAGTGAGGTGAAGCCCGACCCCCGCGAGCGTTACCGACAGATGCTCGCCCCGATGCAGGCCCGCGAGGAATTCACGATCGCGGGGATCCAAGCGGTGTGCGAGGACGTTTCGCCGCGGGCGGTGACTTCGCTCGTCCGCCAACTGACGCTCGACGGCTGGCTCGTTCCAGTCCCCACGGCCGAACCGAAGTCACCCGCTCGAGTCGGTCACCGCTGGTCGCGGCGGGTCGAAGCCGGAGCACTCGACGGGTGGATCGAGCGGCAAGTCTGTGGCACGCAGCTCCGCCACACCCCGGCTGAGGAGCGACCGCGAGAGCGACTGCTGCGGCTGGGGGCGGCTCAGCTGCGGATGGCTGAGCTGCTGGCGATCCTGATTCGCACCGGCCGCAAAGGAGAATCGGCGCTG
Source organism: Candidatus Laterigemmans baculatus (assembly GCF_010367455.1). GTDB lineage: Bacteria > Planctomycetota > Planctomycetia > Pirellulales > Pirellulaceae > Laterigemmans > Laterigemmans baculatus. The sequence goes on from NZ_WRPR01000026.1 coordinate 20,018, forward strand.
CAGGCGGGCGAGCGGATCGCCAATCGCTTTGCTCCCGCCCTCGACCGACTCACCTCCGCCGGGCCGGCGGAGATGAAGGAGGTCAGCCCCGCCGTTTCGGCTCCCGCCTATTGTCAGATCATGGCGGGAATCGAGCTGGGTCGCCGCGTGGCCCAAGCGATCGACCGGTCGCTGCAGCGGAACGTGCGGATCAGCGGAGCCGAAGATGCGATCAAGTACTGCCGCAGGCAGTTTGGCCGGATGGCGACCGATGCCCGTCAGGAGGAGTTTCACATCGTCACGCTCGACACCAAGCACCAGCCGATCGCGACGCACCAGATCACCGTCGGGACGCTCGACGCCAGCTTGGTCCATCCGCGAGAAGTGTTTCGGCCAGCGATTCGCGACGCCGCTTCGGCGATTCTACTGGTCCACAACCATCCCTCGGGCGACCCGACGCCGAGTCCCGAAGACCGGCAAGTCACGCGTCAGCTCGAGCGGGCTGCCGAAACGGTCGGGATCTCGGTGCTCGACCACATCATCGTCGCCGGCGACCGAGCCCTGAGCCTCAAACAATGGGACGCCGCTTGAGATTCCATGCGTCCTCCAGCCCGAGGGGCTGTAACAGTCCAGCCCAGGGCAGAGCAACGCGGCGAAGCCGCAACGCGTCGCCCTGGGTTTCAAGATCCATCCCCGCGCAGGAAGCCCTGTAAGGGCGCAACACGGTCTGCGGGGCCACGCAATTCGGTGACGCCCCGGTGGGGCTTCCGAGGGAATTCTTGGCATCCGCGACCCAGGGCGTCGCTCTGCGGCTTCGCCGCGTCGCTGTGCCCTGGGCTGTTCTGTCCAAGCCCCCTTCGGGGCGAAAGAGGCAAACCCTTCCAAGCCTTCCCCTCCCCAACCGTCACGCCGACTTGGGTTTTCGCTTGGTGGTCTGGCGGGGGGTGCTGCGGGTGGTGGTTTTGCGGGCGGTCGATTTTTGCGTCAGGAAGCGGCGGAGCTTGGGCTGCAGGGCTTCGTACGAACGGGCCATGTGCATCGCGTCGCGGAACCGCTTGCGGGGGTTGGGATCGATCGCTCGGCGAATCAAATCGACCAGCTCGGCCGGGACGCGGGTCCGCAGGCGTTGGCTCCCCGGCGGCGGCCAATCGAACGGCCATTCCGGAAGCTGGCCGCTGAACATCCGAAACAGCAGCAGCCCCATGCTGAACACGTCGCTGCGGAACGAAGGACGTCCCATCGCTTGCTCGGGTGCGATGTAGCCGACCGTTCCCGAGCCGCTGCCGCGAATCGTCCGCAAGGCGAGCCGGGCGATTCCGAAATCGGAGAGGACCAACTGGTTGTCGGGGAACAGCAGCAGATTTTCGGGCTTGATGTCGCAGTGAATCACCCGGGCCCGGTGGGCGCAGGCGACCGCCTGGAGCATTTGGGAGGCGTAGTCGATCGCCATCTTGGTCCCCAATCGCCGCTGCAAGCGATCGGCCAACGATTCGTCGGCCAGGGGGTAGGCGAGGACAAAGTGGTCGTCGATGAATTCCGCGTTTTTCAGCTGCAGGATGTGGGGATGCCGCAGCGTGGCCGCCAAGCGGACTTCCTTACGAAAGAAGTCCAGCACGTCGGAATTCAGCAGGTGGTTGTAGGGAATCTTGAGCGCGACGCGGATGCCTTCGATTTTGTCGTAGGCCTGATAGACAACCGCAAAGCCCCCCTCGGCGATCCGCCGCTCGATCCGGTACTTGCCGAAGGTCTGGCGGACTTTCGGCATCCGTTGGGGCATGGGCTGTTGTAGTAAGCGAGCATGGATCAGCACAATCGATGTCCACCGAGCCAAAGCGTGGGGTATCCCGATCCCGTCGGGCAACTCGCGAGCAACGCGAGCGGCGTCTCGGAGATCGGCGTCGTCGCCCTCTCGGGACCACTACTACAACTGCTCGAGCCCTTGCCGCAAACCCAGTTTCGCCTCGAACGCGGGAAAGTCGAGCGGCAGGCGAAAAATCCGCGCCGGATCTGGTTGAAAACCCTGAGCCGACGGCGCTAACCGCGGGTGCTGCAGCGGAAATCCCGGGGCTGCGAGGCCCGAGGCTAGCGCCTACGGCTCAAGAGAGTGAAAGCGCCGGGTTTTCTGACCGAGCCTAGGGATAATTGTACGCCGGGTTGTCGGGATCGAAGTCGGCGTCGGTCAGCCCCACGTTCAGCTGGACATCGTAGTAGACGTATTCCTCGAGCAGCGGTGGCTGCTCCCCTTCACCTTCCGGCGGCCCATAGGCGGCATACCGCAGCGGAACCCCCCGCTCGCGGTCGATCGCGATCTCGGCGAGCCAGAAATCGACGCCCGCTGGACCCGCAGCGCCGGCAGCACCCGCCTCGGTTGACCCCACGGCGGTCGCTCGGGGGCGGACCTGGATCAGTAGGCAGGGGCGTTCCCCGACTTCGTAATCCTCCACAAACGTCACCTCGGCTCCCCCCGTTTGCCGCACCAGTTCGCTCCGTTCGAGCAACTGGCGGACGAGGTTTTTGAAGCCGATTTCGGTCACCGGATGGAGGTTCCCCCGCATTGCGAGGAACCCGGCCGGATCGAGGCTGACGCGGAGCAGGTTGGCGAATCCTCCCTCGTGAGCGATCAAATTCCCTTCGTTTTTGTCCTCGACCCAGATCACTTCGCGACCGGCCGTCGAGCTGGGGCTGAGGAAATGGAGGTAGACGGCCATCGGCACCGGGGGCACTTCGGGCTGGCCGTTGGCGCCAGGGACCGCGGGGCGGCGGGTGCGGATTTTGAATTCCATTTCCACCACTTCGCCGAGCTCGCCATCGATTCGCTCCCGCTTGGTCATCCGGCCGACGTAATCGACCAGCTCGCGGTCCATCCGCTCGAGCCCTTCGCGGGCGATCTGCACGGCATCGTCGAGCGTGGCTCCGGCCGAGGAATCGTCCCCCTCTTCGACCGCCACCGGGACGCTTGAGGGGCTGCCCGAGGAGTTGGGGCGGGCGGTGAACCAGATCACTCCCGCGATAGCCACCACCAGGCAGCCCCACCACACGTAACGTCGCCGCCGTCCAACCGCGGCAAATGCTTCCTCGGAATCCAGCTGCCCGAGCGAATCGGGAGACGGATGGTGATTCAGCACGGGATCGACTTCGCGTGGGCTATCGCTGTTCATGACGCAGGGTTGCTTTCTCGGTCTTAAATACGTGTCAAATCAGCCGCCACGCGCTAGCGTCCGGTTCTTTCGGCGTTTGCGGGAACCGGGGGCTAGCGCCCGGCGGCTGATGAATGCTTCCGGTTCCCCTGGAGCGCCGAGCGGACCAGCATGTACTCGCCAATGTTCTCCAGCGTGAGCACGCCGGCAAATTGGCCGCCCGCGAAGACCGGGACCGTCGAGCAGCCCGCTTCCTGCATCTTGCGGATCACGTCGTCCAGCGAATCGCCGTAATTGGCGGAGGGACAGTCGCGGGAAACGCAGCCCGCGATGGCGTACTCGCGGCCGTGCGAATTGAGGTTTTCCAGCAGATTTTTGCGGACCAGCATGCCCACGTACTGGTCGTCCTCGAAGACCGGGAAATCTTGCTGTGAGCCGGCCAGCAATTCATTGACCGCCTTATCCAGGGTATCGCTGGTCGCGAGGGTCCGAAATCGAGAGAGCATCGCTTCTTCGACCGGGACATTTCCCAGCAAGCTGCGGATCTGCGCCTGCTGCGTCTCGGCGCTGGCCCCCAGGAATACGAACAAGGCGATGAAGATCAGGATCGGATTGCCGCTGAGGAGCCCGAACAGTCCAAACAGGATGGCCATGATCTGCCCGGCCCCGGCGGCAATCGCGGTGGCGGTGGTGTAGTCGAGCCACATCGCCAGCAGCGAGCGGAGCACTCGGCCGCCATCCATCGGGAACGCCGGCAGCAGGTTGAACAGGACCAAGATGAAGTTGACCCACATCAGGTTGGCCAGAAAATTTCCCCGCCCGACTTCGAGCAGACCTGTCGGAAACGCTTCGGAGAGTCCGCCGAGAGCCAGCAGCAGGACGGCGAGAAAAACCCCGATGGCCACGTTCACCAGCGGCCCGGCGATCGCCACGACCAGCTCTTGCTCGGGATGCTCGGGCATCCGCTGCATCCGCGCAACCCCGCCGATCGGCAGCAGCGTGATATCGCGGGTCGGGACGCCATAGCGGCGGGCGGCCAGGGCGTGTCCGAGCTCGTGCAGCACGACGCAGCCAAACACGGCCAGCACGAAGAGCACGCCGAGCGCCGCGGCCGCCCCGCTCGAACCCTGCGAGATGAACAGATACACGATGAACGCGATCAGCAGCATGAACGTCCAGTGGACGTAGACGTTGATCCCAGCGAGTCTGCCGATTTTCCACGACCAAGCCATGGTGCTGTTCCTCGAAGCTGGAGATCGCAGCGGGGTGAAGGGAACGCGTCGCCTCTCCCGTTCTCCCAACAGCCTCCTCGAGCGTCAAGCGCGGGGGACGCCGGGCTTCGTTGCTCAAATCGAGGGAGCACGGTAACTTTGCAGAAGATCCGGGGTTCTCTCTTTTTTCTCTGCTGCGTGACGATTCTGCATGGTCGACCTTTTGCCGGTGGTTCAAAAGCGGGCTGACGACGACGGTCGGCGGCACCTGCTCAATGTCGACTTTGCCGAGTTGCAGCAGTGGTTGGCCGAGATCGGCGAGCGGCCGTTTCGCGCCGGGCAGATCCGCCAGTGGATCTACCACCGCCGGGCCAGCGACTTTGCGGCGATGACCGATTTGCCAGCCAAGTTGCGGCAGCGGCTGAGCGAGTCGTTCGTCCTCTTTCGCTCGACGATCAGCAGCGAACAGCGGAGCAGCGACGGAACGGAGAAGCTGCTCGTGCGGCTCGCCGATGGGGGCGAGGTCGAGTGCGTGTTGCTGCGGGACGGCAACCGGCGAAGCATCTGCGTGAGCAGCCAAGTCGGCTGTGCGATGGGCTGTGTGTTTTGCGCCAGCGGCTTGGACGGCGTCGAGCGGAATCTGACCGGCGGCGAAATTCTCGAGCAAATGCTCTGGCTGCAGCAGCGGCTGGCCCCCGAGGAGCGGCTGAGCCACATCGTGATGATGGGGATGGGAGAGCCGCTGGCGAACTTGGACCAGGTCCTCCGGGCGCTCGAACTGGCCCGGACCAGCGAGGGGCTGGGAATCAGCCCGCGGCGGATCACGATCAGCACCGTGGGGCTGCCGCCAGCGATCGATCGCCTGGCGCGGTACGCTGTGCCGTACAATTTGGCCGTCTCGCTGCACGCTCCCAACGACGAGCTGCGGAACCGCCTGGTGCCGGTCAATCGGCGGATCGGGGTCGAAGCGGTGATGGACGCGGCCGACCGTTACTTTGCCGCTAGCGGTCGGCGGTTGACGTTCGAGTACGTGTTGCTCGGCGGGATCAACGACACGCCCGAGTGTGCTGCCGAGCTGGTCGATCTGCTCGGACGCCGCGGCTCGCTGCTGAACGTGATCCCTTACAATCCGGTCGCCGGGCTGCCCTACCGGACCCCCAGTGGAGCGGCGATCAGCCGGTTCCGCGAAGCGCTCGAGCGAGGCGGGGTGAACGTGCAATTCCGCCAGCGGAAAGGGAGCGAGATCGACGCTGCCTGCGGCCAGCTGCGGCGGAACCGGGCCGGAGCTGAATTCGGGTAGTGCAGGCGGTTTGGTGAAAACCGGAAATCAGCCGCCACGCGCTAGCGTCCGGTTTTCACGGCACCACGAGGAACCGGGGGCTAGCGCCCGGCGGCTGATCCAATATCCGGACGACGCGAGTGGGGTGGCTTCCCGGCGGCGATTGCAAACTCGGCGGAACCGGCAGCGACGGGCGGGGTTGTAACTGGGGCGGCTGATTAAGCTCGAACCGCCGACGAGAGCAGGGGTGAATCGTTTTGGCTGTCAGTCCCTCGACCGCAATCCATTATCAGCAATCGGATCCCGACGTGCGGTTGATGCTGCGCGTGCGGGACGACGATGCGGCTGCGTTCGAGGAGCTGGTGCGGCGGTACCAAGGGCGGCTGGTCCGGCTGATGGAGCATTTGGGGCCCCGGCGGGATCTGGCCGAGGACCTCGCTCAGGACACGTTCCTGCGAGTCTACCGGGCGCGCAAGCGGTATGAGCCGGGGGCCAAGTTCAGCACCTGGCTATTCACGATCGCCGGCAACGTCGCCCGCAATGCGGCCCGCGCCCAGGGGCGTCGCCGCGAATTGAGCGAAGTCGACAGCCCGTCGAGTCCCTCCGGGAGCCAACCGACGGCGCTCGAAGGGCTGGCGCTCGAGCAGAGCGGATTGATGCCGGCGCGGCAAATCGAAGGGGCCGAACGGGCGGAGATCGTTCGGCAGGCGATCCAGTTGCTGGGCGAGCGGCAGCGGATGGCGCTGGTCCTCTCGAAGTTCGAGGGGATGAGCTACATCGAGATCGCCGAGGCCATGGAGCTCTCGACCAAAGCGGTCAAATCGTTGCTGAGCCGCGCGCGGGTCAACCTGAAAGAGCTGTTGCAATCCTATATCGAGCCCGAACTCCCTGAGGGAGGGGCGACCGAGTCGGGGCGGTTCCCAAACGTGAACGCGAGCGATTGAGATGCTAGGCACGCACGATGACGACGCGCCGGTGGCGGAAATCGACGAGACGCTGGTCGCCTACCTCGACGGAGAGTTGAGCGAAAGCGAGCGGCAGAGACTCGAAGATCGACTGGTCCGCGAAGCCGATCTTCGCCGCCGGCTGACGGAGTTGCAGAGCGGCTGGGAGATGCTCGACCACCTCCCCCCGGCCCACGTGACCCACGATTTCGCCCGAACCACCTTGGAAATGGTCGCCGCCAGCACGTCGCAGGCGCTCGAAGTCCAGCGGCAGCAGCGACCGTGGCGGCTATTGAGCCGCGTGTTGCTGATCGCCCTGGCCACGCTGCTGATGGCCGCTGCCGGATTCGCCCTGGTCGAGTCCTTGGAGCGACTTCGCTACCACCGGCAACTCGCCGACTTGCCCTTGGCCGAACACCTCGACGCTTACCAGGCGGAGGTCGATCTCGAACTGATGCAGCAGTTGGCCGAGGATCCGCAGTGGAACGAGGCGATGCAGTTGGCCGCCGACGCCGGAGGGCTGGTCGTCCCGGTGTCGCTCGGGCTGGCTGAGATGGGACGCGAGGAGCGGGCCGCGGCGCTCCCCCGGCTCGATCCGGCCGACCGCCGCCGCTTGACCAGCCAGTGGGAGCGGCTGCAATTGCTGACCCCCGAGCAATTGACCAACGTCCGCCGCCGCGCCGCAGCGGTCCAAGAGCAGCCGCGACCCGACGTGGTGCTGCGGACGATGAAGGAGTACGCCAGTTGGTTCGCGTCGCTGCCCCCCGAGAAGCAAGAACGGATCGTCACCGCCGAGGATCCCCGCGGCGCGATCCTCGAAGAGGTCCAGCAGAGCGCCCTCGGCTGGGTCCAGAACTACGGGCTGGTGCTCGGCGAGAACGATCGCGAGCTGATCTATGAGGCGCTGAAAGTGATCGCCCGGGATCGCCTCGCCTGGGCCGACGAGCACGACGTCTGGTCCGACCGCCGGCTGGGCTTTCTCAAGGATCTGCGCGACCGCTACCGACGAGCTGGCAGTGAGGAGAGCTCCCTCACGCCCGAGGAGTTCCTGCTCGGAGCCATGGCGGCGCGGGTTTCGCTGCGGAGGGGGACACCCGGGGAGGGAGAGCGGCGAGCTCCGCCGGAAGCGGGGCCCGAAAAGGAGCCCGAAAAGCAGCCCGAGGAGAACTCCGAGGAGATTTCCGAGGACGGCTCTGGTCGTCGCCCCTGGACGGTTCTGTTCGGGCCTCCCACGGCCGAAGAGCTGGCGGCCATCGAAGGGGTGATCAGCAACAAGGCGCTGCTGATTCTGGATGCCGCTTCGGGGTCTGCGGAGGAGCGGCGCGAGGCGCTTTGGCGGTGGTGCGTGGTGATCATTCGCTCCAGATCGCCCGCCACCAACAGCCCCGAAGGAATGCTCAACCGCTACCTGGCGATGGAGCCCGACGAGCGGGAGCTGCTCGACCTGCAACCTCCCGGGGAGATCTTCGACGAGCTCGGCGATCGGCGGCGGAATCGGTTCGGCGGCGGCCGACCGTAGGGGTGCGACAGAATGGCGGGGGGCCTGCGACCGGAGGGGTGTGGTGCGGTATGATCTGGGTCGCACAAAACTGCTGTCGACACCAGGAACAGGGGAAGTGATCCATGAAAGCCGCATTCATCCGCGAGACCGGTCCCGCCGAAGCGATCGAAGTCGGGGAGCTGCCCTGCCCCGAGCCTGGTGAGGGACAGGTCCGGGTGCGGGTGCAAGCGGTTTCAGTCAACCCGATCGACACCTATGTCCGCAGCGGGAGCGTGCCGATGGAGCTGCCCAATCCGTTCATCATCGGCAGCGATCTGGCCGGCGTGGTCGATGCGATCGGTCCCGGCGTCACCGGGCTCCGCGAGGGGGACCGGGTGTGGTGCACCTGCCAAGGGTTGCTCGGTCGCCAGGGAACGTTTTCGGAGTTCGCCGTGATCGACGCCCAGTTCCTCTATCCCCTGCCCGACGGCGTCGAACCGGGAACAGCCGCCGCCTGTGCGCTGGTCGGGATCACCGCCCACCTGGGACTGTTCCGCGAAGCGCGGCTGCGGGTCGACGACACGATCCTGGTGATCGGCGGAACCGGGGGCGTTGGGTCGATGGTCGTGCAGATGGCCAAAGCGGCGGGGGCGACCGTGATCGCCACCTGCGGCTCGAGCGAAAAATGCGAGCTGGCCCGCAAGCTGGGGGCTGACTTTACGATCGACTACCACCGCGAATCGATCGCCGAGCGGACCAAAGAGCTGGCTCCGGAGGGGGTCAACGTGCTGTGGGAGACGCGGCAGGAGCCCGACTTTGATCTGGCGGTCGACCTGCTGGCCGAGCGGGGGCGGATGGTGCTGATGGCCGGCCGCGATGCCCGGCCCCCCTTTCCGGTCGGACCGTTCTACGTGAAAGGCTGCTCGGTCCACGGCTTTGTGATGTTCAAAGCCACGCCGGACGAGATGCGGCAAGCGGCCGACGACATCAATGAGTGGCTGGCCGAAGGACGCCTGCAGCCGCAGATCGGAAAACGCCTACCGCTCGAGCAGGCCGCCGAAGCCCACCGGCTCCAGGAAGCCGCCACGCTCCACGGCGAAGGGGCCCTGGCCGGAAAGATCGTGCTGGACGTGTGAGGTGAAATCGTACTCGTACTCAGCACGGCGGTACTCGTACACGTACTCGAACCGCGTACCCATAGATCGGACCCGGCGGAGGATCGAGTACCGCTGCGCTGAGTACTGAGTACTGGGTACTCGCCCGCCAGCGTCACCCCGAGCTCTCTCCGAGCAGCGCGTAGAACGTGATCCCCGCGGCGACGGCCACGTTCAGCGAATCGATGCCTTGCCGCATCGGGATCGTCAGCTGATCGGTGGCCGTGGCCAGGATCGCTGGCGGCAGCCCCTGGGCTTCGTCGCCGAGCAGGATTGCCAGCGGCCGCTGGTCGTGATGAAACTCCGCGAGTGGCTTGGCTCCAGGGGCGAGCGTGGTGGCGACCAGGCGGTAGCCTCGCTCGGCGGCCAAACGACGGAAGTCGGACTCGGGGGCGTCGGCGGTGTAGACCGTCATGCGGAGTGCAGCCGCCATGCTGACCCGCAGCACCCGCCGCGACAGCGGATCGGCCGCGTCAGGGGTGATCACCAGCGAATGGACGCCGAACGCGGCGGCCGAGCGGATCGTGCTCCCCAGATTCTCCGCGTCGGTCACCCCGCAGGCGACGACTAGCGGTCCGGCGTCGGCGGCGGGTGGCAGCTGGTCGATCGTCGGCATCGGCGGGCGGATGCCGCAGGCCAGCACCCCGCGGTGGAAGTCGAAGCCGGTCAGCTGCCGCAGGTCTGCAGAGCGGATCTCCAGCACCTCGAGCGACGGCTTGCGGGAGTTCTCGAGCGACTGCTCGAGCGACTCGACCCAGGCCTGGTGTCGTCCCTGCTCGACCAACACCGAAGCACACTCGTAGCGGCTCGCGAGCAGACGCTCGACGACCAGCCGTCCTTCGGCGATAAAGCGGCTGCCGCGGGCCGTCGAGCTGCGGTGGTTGAGAGCGCGGTAGGGCTGGAGTCTCGGATCCTCCAGCGAATCGATTACGATGCGTGCCACGATGGGTGCCCCGTCTCTACTGGCTGCGAGGAATGAACACGATGTGCGATGGGAGTGACACGCCGGCAATTGGAATCCTCACCTCCGGCGGCGATTGTCCCGGCTTGAACGCCGTGATTCGTGGAGTCGTAAAAACGTGCTTCCGACTCGGCTATCGGGTGATGGGGTTCGAAAAAGGCTTTGAGGGGCTGGTCGAGCCGATCCGCTGCCGCGAGCTGACCAGCCAAAACACGGCGGGAATTTTGATTCAAGGGGGAACCATCCTCGGTTCGACCAATCGCGGCCGGTTCGCCAGTCGAGTCGGCGTCGACGAACTCCGCCGGCTGCCAGCGAGCTTGGTCGACGAAGTGCGGCGGACATTCGACGCCTACAACTTGCAAGGCCTGATCTGTGTCGGAGGGGACGGCTCGCTGGCGACCGCGCAGCAGTTCCACGAAGCGGGGTTGCCGGTCGTCGGCGTCCCGAAGACGATCGACAACGATCTGGGCGCCACCGCCTACACGTTCGGTTTCGATAGCGCGGTCGCCTGTGCGGTCGACGCCCTCGATCGCTTGCACACGACCGCCGCCAGCCACGAACGGGTGATGGTCCTGGAAGTCATGGGACGGCACGCCGGCTGGATCGCGCTGCACGCCGGAATCGCTGGCGGAGCCGACGTGATCTTGGTCCCCGAGATCGATTGGCAGTACGAGCACATCGTGGCCAAAACCGAGGATCGACGGAGGCAGGGGAAGATGTTCACCCTGGTCGTCGTCGCCGAAGGGGCTCGCCTGCCCGAGGGAAAAATGGTGACCCTCGAAGCGGTGCAGGCCGATCGCCAGACGCGGCTCGGCGGGATCGGGATGGTGATCGCCAACGAACTGGAGCAGCGGACTGGCGAAGAGGTGCGGTGCGTCGTGCTCGGCCATCTGCAGCGGGGCGGCGCTCCGACGACCTTCGACCGCACGCTGGCGACGATGTACGGCACGCACGCGGTGCGGCTGATCGTCGAGAAAAAATTCGGCCAAATGGTCTGCAGCGTTCCGCCGGAGATTCGCTCGGTCCCGATCCACGAGGCGATCGGCGAATTGCGGTTGATTCGGCCTTCCGGCTCGGCAGTCCAATCGGCCCGCGCCATGGGGATCAGCTTTGGCGACTGCGGGGAATACGTGAATCCCTTCCACGGCATCGCCCCGATCGAGCAGGTGCATTAGGAAAAAGCGGTGGAAGGAACCGAAGGGTGGGGAAAAAAACGGCGGGGCGAGGCCCAGTGCCTCACCCCGCCGTACCGAGCTGCTTCATCCGCGAGGATCGCTGCGGCAGACAAACTTGAGTCCCCACACAGTTTTTCTGCCGCTTATCCCGGTGCCTGTGCCGGAGAGGTCACAGACCCCTCCTTCCGGCACCATGGAGATCGGTCGCGGAGTACCGATTAATCGACTTGAAACCGCAACTCCGTTGATGGCGAGCCGGTAAGGTGTTCCGGATGTAACGCTCGTGCCGGTCAAGCCACGCAGCAACGGAAATCCGCGAGTCGCGGTGGGCGACTTTGCGGGGGCCCTGGGCGCGTGAAGCCACACCCCGCCTCGACGGGAGTATCATCAGCCGCAACGCGCTAGCGTCCGGTTCCCACGGCATTTTCGAGAACCGGGGGCTAGCGCCCGGCGGCTGATGGCCCCGCAGATCCCTCCAGGCAGCAGAGGCGATTCCCCACGCGGAGCAGCAGACAACCTTCGGCGTAGGCCGGCGTGGCTTGCACCGGAGTACTGGAAGCGGGGCCGCCGAGTTCAAACTGGCCGAGCTCTTCGTACTCGTCGGCCGCCCGCAGCACGGTCGCTTCGCCATTGAGGCTGATGATCAGCAGCTTGTCGCCGAGCACCACGGGCGAAGCACCAAAATTGCCTCCGATTCTTTTGCTCCAGAGCACCTCTCCCGAATCGGCTTCGACACACGAAGCGATTCCCTTGTCGTCGATCAAAAACAGCCGATTGCCGACGACCGCCGGAGTCGGCACGTAGGGAGCCAGTCGCTGCATCCGGTAAACTTCCCCCACACCCTCTTCCCCACCCCCATTATCCTCAGCCTCCTGTCCTGCCGAACCGCTCGGCAGCCCGGCCGGGCGGATGGCGACCAAATGATTCCCCCCGCCCCCGCTGCCCGCCGTCCCCAGAACCAGGTCGCCGACCACGATCGGCGAGCTCACGCAACGCGCTTTGAAGACTTGGTGAGTCCAGCGAAGCTCGCCAGTTTCTAGATCCAACCCAAACAGCCCATCACCAGTGCTGGCACCGACGATCTGCCGCTCGCCGCTCGGTGTGACGTACAGCGCGGGAACGCCGTAGCAGACATTCGTGCTGGTCAGCTCGGTCGACCAGAGCGTTTTGCCCGTCGCCGGATCGAGGGCGACCATCCGGCTCACGCCCGGCTGCTCCCCTTCTTTCAGCTGTCGCGACTGCTGGGAGTTGAAGATGATCAGCCGGCCATCGATCACGACCGGCGAGGTGCCGAACCCGTGCTGGCTCTGCCAGCTTCCAAGATCCACCGCCCAAAGTTCTTCCCCGTCGTGGGAGAGGGCGGCGACGGTGACTCGCTCCGGATCGGCCCAGGCGACGTAGACCCGCGAGTCGTCGACATAGGGAGTGCTGCTGGCGAAGGTGTTGCGGGCGTGCAGGCGGTGCGGCCGGAGCGGGTAGGCCGCTTGCCACAACTTGCGACCGCTGCGGAGATCGATACCGAGCACCAGCCGCCGGTTCGCGTCCGGTTCAGCGGCGATCACGAAAGCCTTCCCCGCTTTGATGACCGGTGAACCGATCCCGTTGCCCGGCAGCTCGAGCTGCCAGCGATAATCCTCCGCCGTCCAGGAGTCGGGGATCGAGGCGTCCGGAGCGTAGCCGCGACCGTCGGGACCATGAAAGCGATTCCAGCCCCCGTCGTCCCCGCTGGCGACCGCCGGGGCCAGTACCAACAGCGATGCGATCAGCAGCGGTGCGATCAGCAGCGATGCGAGCGGTTGGGGGAGTGGGCTCGCAGGGAATCCGAGGGCAAGAGGTGCGCGCATTTCGATCGGCCAGGGGGAAGAAGGGGGAGGGGGGAAGGCAGGTGCGGGCTGACGGGCTGACGGGCTGGGGGGCTGGGGGGCTGAGGGGCTGAGGGGCTTGGAGCTGGGGACAGTTTAGTCGAAATCGGCCCCATCGTTCCAATCCCTGCAACCCTTAGAGAAGGCGGAAGTTCTGCAGATTTCCGCCGGAACGGCTGAGCGCCGCAGCGGCCCCGGCCAGCCGGGCTCCCCCCGGGTGCTAACGTTCTGAGAGAAATCCCTTGAGCCGCAGGCGCTAGCCTCGGGCCCTTTTTTGGTCGGTTCGGCTGGGCGACGGAACCCGCGGCTAGCGCCGTCGGCTCACCCGCGGCTAGCGCCGTCGGCTCACCCGCGGCTAGCGCCGTCGGCTCACCCGCGGCTAGCGCCGTCGGCTCAGGATTTTCTGACAAAGCCTCTTTGCCACGCCATTTTTGAAAGCCTTCGACGCGATGTACCACATCGAGCGCACCGATGACCTCTCGGGGTTAATGGCCGAGTCGGCCGCCTGGGACGACCTCAGCGGCGGAGTCCCACTCCGCGAATCGGCCTGGCTGGGCAATTGGTGGGCGGTGTACGGCCGGGGACTGGAGGCTTACGTGGTCACGGTCCGCGATCGCGACGCAGCGCTCTGCGGATTGCTGCCGCTGTATCGCCTGAAGACCGCCCGCGAGGGACGGACGCTCTCGGCGATGGGGGACGGAACGACCTGTACCGACCACTTTTCGCTGCTTGCCCGCGAGCGCGACTCGCAGGCGATTGCGGCGGCGGTCGGGCAGTGGTTGGCCCGGGCCAGCCGCGACGCGCGGGACGGCTGGGACTTGATCGACATCGACGGCATCGTCGGCGGCGATCGGACGGCGGCGGCGATGACCGCGGCTCTCTGCGGCGAAGGGGCGACGAGCCATGCGAGCTCTCGGATGAGCACGTGGATCAAGGACACCAGCGATGATTGGGAGGCCCACCTGGCTCGGCTGAGCAAGACGCATCGCCGCAAGACCCGCCAGCACCGGAAAAGGCTCGAGGCCGGCCGCGAATTCTCCCTCCGGATCGCAGCGAGCAAGGAGGAAGTTCGCACCGACCTGAACCAGTTGATGGATTTGCACCAGCGGCGTTGGACGAGCGTCGGCGAACCCGGCTCGTTCGCCACGCTCGAGAGTCGGCAGTTCCTGCACTCGACCGCGCAAGCTCTCTTCGACCGCGGCCAACTGCAATTGGCTTCGATCGTGGTCGACGGCGAGACGGCCGGCAGCGAGCTGCGGATCATCGGTCGCGACCGCATGATGTACTGCTACTGCACGGGTATGGACCCCGCGTTCGCCGATCTCGAACCGGGCCGGCTGCTCAACATCCAGGGGCTGGTTTACGCCTACGAGCAGCAGCTCCGCGGCATCGACTGCCTGCGTGGCGACGAACCCTACAAGGCGCGGTTGCTCGCCGAGCCGCGACCGTTGATCCGCCTGCGGATCGTCGCTCCCTCGCTGCTGCCGCGGCTGCGGCACGCCGCGTGGCTAACCCAGTTCGAACTCAAGCAGTTCCTCCGCCGACGCACCGGCCGGAGTGTCGTGCAAACCCTCAGCCTCGCTTGAGCACGACCGCGGTGCGATCGCTCGTTCCGCGTCCCGCTTGCACCGCTTCCTTGCGGATAGCCGAGAGGATTCGCTCGGGGCCGGCGGCCAGCGACGCTCGAGTCAGATCGGCCAGCCGCTGTTGGTTCAGCCGTGGCCCCGAGAGATCCGAGGCAGAGAGGTCCCCAGCAGAGAGCTCCCCGGCGGAGCCGGTGACCAAACCCGGCGTGTAGGCCAGCAGCGTCTCTCCGCCGGTCAACTGCAGCCGCGAGACCCGCGGCTGCAGATCGATCTCCGACCCCAGCGGTTGGCTGCGGTGGACCAGCGGGCGGTAGCCGTAGCGGCTGACGATGATCCCTTCGAGCTTTCCGGCCGATGCCAGCGAGCCTTCGCCGGTCTGCGGATTGATCTGGGCGTAGAGCAACGAGACGAGCTGGTCGCCGGTGTTGGTCTGCCAAAGGGTGTCGCCGATCCGGCGGAGCATCTGACCGGGATCGTGCCGGTAATTCGAGTGCGATTGCCAAGCCGAACGAGCGGTCGCTGCGATCATCGCCGCATCGAGTCCCGCGGCGTGCGCTTCGGCGAGGACCAGGGCGAGCATGCCGTCGGGGAGCACGTCCCAGTGGTACCAGCTGGCGGCCAGGGCTTGCGGGCTCTCGGTCCAGCCCGAAGTCTGCCAGTTCTCGTCGAGCGGAACCGCCAGGGGCTGCTGGCGTTGTTGCCAGGCGGCCGCGTCGCGGAGCGGTCGCACGGCGCGGTTGGCCGCGGCCATCCGTTCGGTCAGGGTGTCGCTGGTCAGCCGCGAGGCCAGCAGCGATGCGGTCAGCTTGGCCGCCGCTTTCTCGGCTGCCTGGAATTCGGTCGGTCGGCTGGACCAGAACCACAGCGTTCCGATCGGCGTGTCATCGACCGAGACCGCCACGCAGATCGCCGCAGCGAACGGTTCGGGACTGCTCCACTCGGGCATCGCCGCGGTGTCGTCGAGCGTGACGACGCTGCCGACCAACGCTTCGAGATCGGCCAGCGAGCCCCGCAGTTGCCGCGGCGGATGGCTCAACCGACTGGTCGGCAATCCGCTGACCGCTCGCAATTTGAGCTGGCTGGTTTTGTCGTCCAGCAAGTACAACCCGGCCGCATCGCAGCGGGTCGCTTCGGCTCCCTCGCGGAGGATGGCCGCGATCGCATCGGCCAACCGTCGCTCGTCGCTCTCCGTGCGGCCGCTTGATTCGCCGCGGCGACTCGGGTCCGAGGTGACCCGAGCCGCTTCGCTGGCTGCCAAACAGGCTTCCTGGCGGCGGATCGTCTGCTCCGCTTCGGCCAACCGGGAGGTGAGCGCGGCGGCCGCTTCGGCTAACTGCACCGCCGAGTCGCGGGGGACCGTTGGCAACTCCCCGACGTCATCGCCCGACATCACCGAAGCGGCCCCGACGGTCGCTCGCACACGGAGCGTCGCCGCACTGCGCTGCCCGTCGACGCACCACCCCGTGGTGTCGGCGAAAACCCGCCAAAAACTGCTGGCCGCGTCAGCTTGGCTCGGCCGCCGGATGCGGTTGCGGGGTTCGGCGGAGTGCAGACGCAGGTAGTTCGGAATTTCCCTCGACACGGGCCGGCCTCGAACGGTTCGGAGCTATGCGGCCGCATCCGGTGGATCGATGCAGCGGCACTTGTGGGAGCAATACCGTCCGTGATGCCCAACCTGCCGCCGCGCGGTTCCTTGCGCCGCAGCCTTCGTGGAAGTAGGAATCGACCGGCCGATCCCTTTTCCTCACCCCGAAAGTCCACGCAAGCGGCGAAGATTCGCAGCCCCGGCCCCATAATCGTCACAGTCCCGCAGAGTCGAATCCCCGGGGCCTTCCGTGAGTAGCCCGCGTTACCCACGCGTTTCGAGGGAACGATGTGCTAAATCAGCCGCCACGCTTCTTGCGTCCGGTTCTCACGGCGTTTTCGGGAACCGGGGCTAGCGCCCGGCGGCTGATGAATAATCCGACCAAGCCACGGCGACTGTGTTGACGGCCGCGTCAGTCGACGCGGGTCCCGAGGGCGGCGGCGTAGATCAGCAGATCGCCGCGGCGGCGGGCAAACTCCTGGACCGGGCGGCTGTTCTTCGCTTGGGCCGCCAAATCGAGCAGCAGCGGAGCGACTCGCGGAGCCGGCACATCGGCCGGAATCATCTTCACCGCCGTGGCGAGCGCCTCCTCGGCGCGACCGAGTCGGCTGAGCAGATCGATGTAGGTCTCGATCGCCCCGGTCCCCTGCTCCATCGGCTTGGCTTCCAGCGCTTTTTGGCGGAAGTACGAAACCGCTTCGTTCACTCCCCGGCCGAGCAGCGCTCCGTAGAACAGAGCGTGGGCCGGATAGAAGTCATGGAACGGCTCGTCCGACGGATACTGGTACTGGGGGTCGAGCCGCCGACCATACTGCACCAACTCCCACGCCCGTTGCAGCTGAGACTCCTTCTCCAGCACCCGCGCGATCCGCACCGTCGACGCCAAGTGGGTCGTGTCCAAATGGTAGGCGCGGTTCTCGAACAGCTCGCGACGGTTGGCTACCAACGCGTCGAGCGTCGTTTCGCTCGGCGGAGTTCCCTCGCGCCGCTCGATGTCGGCTCGCACCGCCGCCAGCAACTCGGCATACAGATGATCGAGCAGCATCGCCGCGGCGGTCTGCTGGTCGCGGTGCGATGCCGAGGCGACGACCTGCTCATACGTCGTAATGCTGTTGCACGTTCCCATCCGATCGAGCACCAACCGGAATCCGTAGCCGACGTCGACCCCTTCGTGCAGCGTGACTTGGATGATCTCGTCGGCGTTTTCGTCGCTCACGTCGATCCGGCGGATCATCTCGGCCGCCTTCTCGGTGTCGCCCGTCGGTCGCAGATACATCCATCCCTCGCGGATCCGGCCCGCGGCCAACAGCATCAGTCCCGTCTCGCGGCAAGCGTCGAGCAAGCCGTGCTCGAGTTGCCGCTCGATGTCTTCCGGATGCCGCTTCTCGTTTCCCTCGCTGAGCAGCGGCAGCCCGAGGCGGACTCGCATCCGCATCTTCAAGGCCTCGAACAACTCGTGCGGCATCCGCTGGCGGCGATAAATCTGAATCAACGCCTCGAGCATCTCGGCGGGATCGTCTGCCAGACTGGCCAACTCGGCGAAAGGATCGGTCGTAGTCGTCGTCATAGGGAAAACAGCTGGGGGTCCAAGGGCGGGAATAAGTGGCGGGCGAGCAGCGCGGGACACAAGGCCTACTTCTCAGCGCTCGACGGGTCGGCGCCCGATTCGGCAGCGCTCGCCTCGTCGGCGCTCGACGGGTCGGTGGGGGCTGCGTTGCCGGCGAGCAGCTTTTCGACGAACGGGATCACATCTTTCTCGTAGGTGAATCCGATCGTTTCTCCGGCGTCGACGAATCGTGCGACTTCTTTCCCCGTGGCGTCAAAGACGAGCACTGCCGGGATCGAATCGATTTTCAGGTCGCTGTAGACCTCGTCGCTCGGGGTCGTGCAGAGATAGTTGTCGAGCTCGGCTTGCTTGAGCTGCAGGAAGTCCATCACCTTGCTCTCGTAGCTCTCCGGAGGACGCGTCTTGCGACCGTCGAAATCGATGTTCGCCGAGACGCAGTGCACCTTCTCGCCCTGCTCCCGATGCAGGCGCACCAGTCCGGGAAATTCCTTCAGGCACGGTTCGCAGCCGAGCGACCAGACGTCGAGGACTGCCGGGCGTCCTTCGGCTTTGGCGGCTTTGAGAATCTCTGCCCAGGACGTCAGCGATACTGAGACTTTTTCCTCCGCCTGCGGCTCGGCTTCCGCTCCCTCGGCCCCTGCTGGCGGAGTCTCTCCGGGGAGCCGAGAAGCTGGCTCGGCCGGTTCCGCCGCTTCGCTCGGCGCCGCCGCTTGCCCACCCGCACCGACCGATGCTTCGGGTCCGCAGCCTACGGCCGACAGAGCGAGCGGCAGGATTCCCAGCAAGAGCAGCCGTGGAGCGGTAACGGGCCAGCGAGAGCGGAAGTGTCCGGTTGGCGTGGCCAGAAAATCGGACGGCGACGAGTCGGAGCGGCGGACGGTCAACATGCTTCGATTCCTCTGCAGGGCGCAACGATCGACTACGGGATCTCTCCAGCATACGCAATTGTCAGCCCACCGCGAACGCTCGCGCCGCTTGCTGTCGCGGTCATCGTCGCCTTTCGCCCCGCCGATAGTCGCCTTTCGCTCCGCGGATAGTCGCCTTTCGCTCCGCGAAAGCAGCGTCGTTTGCGCTACTTTCGCGGAGCGAAAGGCGACTCTGGCTCAGCAAAGAACGCGCGCGAAAGAGAGAACGACGCTGCGTGAAGAAGAGATGGGTCGAATTGGACCCAATTTATCGCCAGCGCGACGGGCCGAGCGGCTCAACAGCGGCCGCCCGGCAAAGCTTCGGGCCCTGTTCTCCTGGCGAACAAGGCCTAGCCGCGGAGCGCTTAGCCGCGGAGGTTTTGGCGGAGCGACCGCCGCGTGATGTACTTCTCGTGTTTCTGTTCGAATTTCACCAGCTCGCGATCGAACCACGCATCCAAGCTGGCGACGCTCGCGGGCAACGCCTCGATCAATTCCTGCCAGTGGCGGTTGTCCGGGCGAGGCGCGGACGGAGATCGGCTATCGGAAGAAGTCGTCATCGTGGGTCTCCGCGGCTGAGGGGGCCTTTGGGGGTTGCGTGCGTTCGAGAAAAGGAGGCCGGGAAGAAAGCGAGCTGTCGGAGTTAGAGGACGCAGAATTCGGGAGCGAGGTTCAGAAAAAAACCGGGGACCCGAAGGTTTCGTGTCTCGCAGAAGAGCAACCACCGCGCCGTAGACTCGGAAGGCTGGCACGATTGTTCCATAACTGCCTTTGGTTCAACGACTTAAGTTTTTTAGGTAAGGTGCCGGTGTGGATGCCATGCTGCCGAATGGACGCACCCTTGTCGTTATTCGTCCACAATTCGGGCAAATTGGCACTCGCGCGGCGAGCGGAGAGGTCGCCAATCGATCTGTGTTCCCGTCGCCGCCCTTGTGCCCCTGTTTGTGTGATCTAAATCCACTTTAGTCAAGGCCAGTGCGAAGGCGATGGTTCGGTGAAGCGAATCGCGCAAGTTAAGGCAAATTTTCCGCTTCCCATTTTCCGCCCGCGTTCTCCCAAGATCCCCGCCGCCCCGGCGAAATTCTCTCTGTTCGGCCGCATCGTTCTCCATTGCGTCAGGGGTGACCGGCGCGTGCGGCCCAGCGAGCCCTAGAGCACACCTTCCCCACGGGAGACAAACCATGTTGAAGAAACTCATCGTCGGCGGCACCCTCGCTGTCTTGCTCGGCGGAGTCGCCCTGAGCACCGGGCTGGGGAGTTACGTCCGGACTGCGGGCGGTTGGATCCAGCAGACGGCGAAAGATTCCGTGCCGCTCGAGTGGGAGATCAAGCGGGCGCGGCAGATGATTGCCGACCTCGATCCGGAGATCACCACCAACGCCAAGCGGATCGCTCACGAAAAGATCCAGGTCGCGCGGCTCGAATCGGAGCTGGAGCGGACCACCGAGCGGCTGGCTGACGCGCAAAGCGACATCCAGCGGCTCCGTTCGGACCTCGAGCAGGGCGATTCGATGTTCGTCTACTCGGGCAAGACCTACACCTCGGCTCAGGTCCGCGACGATCTCGCCCGCCGCTTCGAGCGTTACAAGACGCGGAAGGAAACCGCCGATAAGCTCCAGCAGATGCTCACGGCTCGCGAAAACACGTTGGCCGCCGCCCATGACCGGATGGACGCGATGCTCTCGGCCAAGCGGCAGTTGGAAGTCGAGATCGAGAACCTGCAGGCCCGCTTGGCGGCGGTCCGAGTCGCTCAGACCAGCAGCCAACTGGCGCTCGACGACAGCGCGCTCTCGCGGACTCGCGAATTGCTCGACGAGATCGAGACTCGGATCGATGTCGAAGAGGAAGTGACGCACGTCGGGGCCGAGTATTTCGGCGGCATCGAACTCGATGACAGCGACGAAGGCGAATTGCTCGACGAGATCTCGAGCTACTTCGACGAGGACGAAAGCAAGTCGCTCGCCTCGATCAAGATCGAACGCTGAGACGGTAGACTTTGGTCCGTCCGGGGCGAAAGAATTCCTGCTGTCGAAGGGTTGCGACCGTGCTCACTTCTCTCCACGAATCGAAAAACGCCCACTCAGCGAAAACCACAGGGAGTGTCGGAAGGATGGAGCCGATGGCTGCTCGGTGGCTGTTGTGGGTCGATGGCGTGGGAGGTTATTTGATGCTCCCGGGCGACGACTGGACGATCGGGGGCCCAGGGAGCAATTGGGGCCTCGGCAGCAATTGGGGCCTCGGAAGCAGTGGGGTTCCCGCGAGCGGCGGAGAACTCGGCCGCGCCGAGGAAGCGGAGATCTGCGTCCAAGGGGACCTCTCGGCCCGCGAAGCCTGTTTGCGGCGGCTCGGGGGCGACTATGTGTTGCAGCCGTTCGCCGCGGCACTGCTCGGCGACCGCCGACTGCACCGCCCGACGCCGCTCCGCGACGGCGATCGGATCACCTTCGCGAGCCGAGCCGCTTCCTCGCGGCTGGTGGCCGAGCGTGGAGGGGCCGCGGCAGGAAGTGCGGCAGCCGGGAGGGTGGAAATGGCGGGAGTCCGGTTCAGCTTTGCGAAACCGCACCCGCTCAGCTCCTCGGCTCGGTTGACGCTCCTCAGCCGCCACCGCGTCCGTCCGCGTTGCGATGCGATTATTTTGCTTGCCGACACCTGCATTCTCGGCCCTTCCCGGACGTGCCACATCGTCGCTCCGGCGGCCGAGAGCGAGGTCGTGTTGTTGTTCTCCGCCGGCCGGTGGTGGTGTCGCGGGATGGGAGAGACGAACGTCGACGGAGAACCCCGGCAGGGCCGGTTCGAGCTGGTCCCCGGGACTCGCGTCGAATCGGGTGGCATCGCTTTCACGCTGGAGGCCGTATGACCCCAATCGATACAATGGAAGCACAGGCAACTTCCCTGTCCCCCTCCCCGTCCCCCGAGAAGCACCGCGGCATGAAGCTCGAGCCCCACGGCATGAAGTTCACCTACGCCAGTGGTGCCAAGCCGCTCGCCGGGTTCACGATCAAGCGAGGCATCGGCGTCGGCGGGTTCGGGGAAGTCTATTTCGCGGTCAGCGATGCCGGGAAAGAAGTGGCGCTCAAACGCGTTCAGCGGAACCTGAACGTCGAGCTCCGCGGCGTTTCCCACTGCCTGAATCTCAAGCACCCCAATCTGATCTCGCTGTTCGACGTCCGCTACGACGAGGCCGGTCAAGCCTGGGTGGTGATGGAGTACGTCGCTGGCGAGAGTCTCCGCTCGGTCGTCGATGGTGCTCCCGGTGGGATTGGGGAAGCGGAAACCCGTCGCTGGTTTGCCGGGTTGGCCGCTGGCGTGGCCCACCTCCACGACTCGGGGATCGTCCACCGCGACCTCAAGCCGGGGAACCTGTTTGATGACGATGGGATCGTCAAAATCGGTGACTACGGGCTGAGCAAATTCATCTCCTGTTCGCGCCGCGACGGGCACACCGAAAGCGTCGGGACCTTTCACTACATGGCCCCGGAGGTCGGTCGCGGAAATTATGGGCGCGAGATCGATATCTATGCGCTCGGCATCATCCTCTACGAGATGCTGACCGGGACCGTGCCGTTCGACGGGGAGAGCAGCCACGAAATCATCATGAAACACCTGACGGCGAACCCCGACCTGAGCGGCGTCGCCGAACCGTACCGGAGCGTCATCTGGCAAGCCCTGCAGAAAAATCCGACCGCCCGGCAGCAAACCGTCCAGCAAATGATCCGCCCGCTGGGAATCGAAATCGACGAGCACGGGATGGCGCGGCTCGCCCCTGGGTTTTCAGCCCCCCAGTTTTCAGCCCCCGGGTTTTCAGCTTGTGGTGCGGCAGAACCCGTCTTCCAGGGCGTTGCGGTTGCCGACCATGGACGAGCTGGAGGAGGCTCGCAAGCGTCCCCCGGAATCCATTTCTTCTCCGGGAATGAGAGCGACGCGGACGCCCCGGCGGGAGTGCAGTTCGGGGAAGTTCGCTACCATCCAACGGCTGCCGCGGTCCTCACGCCTGAAGAGCCGTTGGCACGCTCGTTCCGCTCAGGGCTCGCTCGCTGCCGCCAGTGGTGGGGCGGCCTCGAAGCCTTCCCCGGAACCCGCATCATCCTGCTCATCTTGGGGCTCTGCCTGTTCATTTTGAACATCGAATGGCTGTTGCCGTTGATGGCCTTTCTGGCGGTGCTGTACGTGCCGTACTACATCATCCGAGCGATGACGTTGAGCGTCTCGCGGCAGCCGAGTTTTGCCGAAGCGCACCATGTGGCGGTCGCTCGCCAGCAACGTCCCCGACCGCTCTCGGCCAAGCAGTGGCGACAGCGGCGACGCGGCGAGCTGGCGACCAAGCGTCCGCTGGTCCGCGTTGCCGAACTCGGCGAATCGCTCACGACCGCCGGATTCGCCGCGGCGGCGCTGGCGGGACTCGCTTTTCTGGTAGGGCATTACCGAGGAGTCCCCGCAACCAGTACCGCGGTGGCTCCCTTCGTTTGGTCGGCCGCGATCGCCTTGCTCGCCGCCGTCGGTGTGCTGGTGCTCGGCAAGCTCTGGGAACGCACGCCGGGCGGTGGGCTGTCGCGACGGGTGGTGCTGCTCGGGATCGGTGCCGCGGTTGGGGCGGCGGCCTTTGTGCTCGCCGATTTCCTGATGATCCCACTCGATCAACGACTCGCGCGGGATATCGATGTGACCGAGCTTCCCTCGAGCATGTATAGCGCGAGCGGCGTTCCGCGAATCGCAGCCCTGATGGCGCACTTCGCACTCCTGCTCGCCGGACTCCGCTGGTGGCGGTCGGCCGATCCGCTCCGCCGTTCGCGGTTCAGCGTCTGGGCGGTCGCCGTGGCAGTGGTCGCCAGCTGGGGGCTGCATCAATTGCTCCCCGTTCCCCAGCCCTGGGGCATGATCACCGCCGGGATTCTCGCCGCAGTGATCCAAATCGCCACCCCGTGGGAGAATCCTCGCCAGCGGCTCCGCGACTCCGATCCGACCCACGCCCCCACGGTCTGAGAGAACTTCCATGCACGCATCCTTTCACTCAGCCCGCCGCTGCGAGTCGCATCCGCAGCCGACGACTCGCTCGACCACGCGGGCACCGGCGCGGGTAGCCCTCGCGGCCCTGGCGTTGCTCGTCTTCCTTGGCAGTGCAGCGGCCTCTAGTGCAGCGGCCTCTGATGGGGCGGCCGAACCGCTCGAACCCTCCGCGGCGAAGACGGCGGAGCCGAAGGCGACCGAGCCGCGGCCGCTTTCGGTCGCTCCGCTCAATCAAGTCACCTATCCAGAGGACCGACCCGAGTGGGTCGACGCGCCACCTTCGCTCGGCTCGTTCCGCGCGGGCGATCTGGGCGAAGGGAGTGAAGCGGGGGCGGTCGACGTGTGGCCGGTGAAATCGTTGCTGCGACCGACAGCCGAAGAGGCTCGGGAGAGTCTCGAAGTGCAGATTCAGGGAGCCGCGGCGGCCTATGCGGAGCGGTTCCTGGGAACGGATCGGGCCCAGCAGCTTCCGCCTTCGGTGCCGCTCGTGCCGGAGCTGGAGACGTTGCCCGCGGCGGATCGTTATGCGGGAACGGCGACGCTCGGCGACCAGACGGTGTACGAAGAGGCGGCGCGACTTCGCTTCGACGAAGCGTATCGCCAGCGGCTGGCGAAACAGTGGCAGCAGGCCGAAGTCGGCTCGCGGCTGAAGTGGCTCGGAGTCGCCGGCGGTGGAGGCTTGGTCGTTCTGCTCTCAGCCACCGGACTCGTTCGCCGAACCGCCCGCCGCAGGACGAGCGCGGAATGACTGAAATGAGCGAGATGACCGAGATCAGCCAAGCCTGGATCGAGCGGATCCGCCAGGGCGATTCCGCGGCATGGGAAGAATTGATTTGCCGCTACGAGGGGCGCCTGCTGGCGTTTGCCGAGAGCCGCATTCACAACCGCGCCGCCGCCGAAGACATCGTGCAAGAGGCGTTCATCGGGTTTCTGACCAGCCTGCCGAACTACGACGGCGGCCGCCCGCTGGAGAGCTATTTGTTCTCGATCTGCGCCTACAAGCTGACCGATTACCTGCGGCGCGAAGGGCGGCGGCCGGCGATCAGCTTTCACGCTTCGCGGTCCAGCGACAGCCCCTGGGAGCTGGCCGGACCGGGCCGCGCTGCCAGCTCGATCGCCCGCAGCGGTGAGCGGCGAAACCTCGAGGAGCATGCGGTCCGCGATGGGGTTGCCGAGCAGATCCAGCGATGGAAGGAGAAGGGAGACTGGGTCAAGCTGCAGTGCCTCGAACTCCTCTTTGTCCGCGGCGAGAACAACAAAGATGTCGCCGCGGAACTGGACCTCAGCGACCAGCAAGTCGCCAACTATAAGAGTGATTTCCAGATTCGCTTGCGATCGATCATCCGCCGCATGCAGCTCGACGAAGAAGTCTTCCCCGAGCTCGAGTGAGCGGCCTATTCATCAGCCGCCACGCGCTAGCGTCCGGTTCTCACGGCATTTTCAATAACCGGGGACTAGCGCCCGGCGGCTGATGAATAATCCGGGCTAGCGCGTGGCGGCTGATTAAGCACGCTGTTTAGCCCGCCGTTCCGTGGCGGCCGAGAGATCGCCGCAGCAGGGTGAGGTTCCGCAGGTGGCTTTTAAAGGCGACGTCGAACAAGTCGCCGACCATCGGAATGCTTCCGATCGCGAAGTCGACTCCCGCGTTCAGCAGCATCCTGGCCAGCGTCACTCGCGAGACGCCCAGCCGTTCGGCGACGTAGATGACGTAGGCGTTGGTGCCGAGCGAAACGGCATCGCCGACGACCGGAAGCAAGCCGACGATCCCATCGAGCCCAATCCGATAATTCGTTCCGGGAACGCGGTAGGCTTCGTCCATCAGGCTCGCCAACCGCTCGACTCGCTCCAAGTGACGGAGATTCTCCTCGGAGTCGATTGTTCCGGCCGCACGACCGCGATACGAGCCGCGGGAGGCGTCGGCGGTCCAGCCAGGATTCGCCGCTCGGGGGGGATTCGCGGCTCGGCTTGGAACCGAGTTCCAGAGGGTGGCGGACTGGGAAGTGACCGGGTGAGGAGTTCGGCCTCTCATGATGGACCTGCGTAGGAGTTGAGAAGAGACCTCCGGCGGCAGGCGGGCCTCGGCACGTGGCCAACAACGCTGGCCGGTGCCCGAAGGAGCCGCTCGCCTCCGAAGCCGTCTCGCGGCCGCGGCGGCCACCGCGCGAATTGCGGCGATGGCAGTCTCGGCCCAGCGCTCAACCCACAAGTGCAGGTCGTGTGCCGCGGCTGCTACCAGTCGCCGCGGTTGCCGCCGCCACCGTAACCGCCGCCACCGCCACCGCCGTAGCCGCCGCCGGCACCACCGCCATAGCCGCCGCCACCCCGGTTTCCGCCGCCGCCTCGGTAGCCACCCCCGCCGCCACCGCCACCGGTTTTCGGTCGCGCTTCATTGACCGCGATCGTGCGGCCGTCGAGCTGCGTGCCATTCAATTGCTCGATTGCGTCTTTGCCTTCGGCATCGTTCTTCATGGTGACGAAAGCGAAGCCGCGCGGCCGACCCGTCTCCCGGTCCATGATCACCGCCACATCTTCGACCGTGCCGTACTGGCTGAACGCGTCTCGTAAGGTCTGCTCGGTGGTCGTGTAGGCGATGTTTCCGATATACAACTTCATGACAAACTCCATGCAAGCGAGCGACGGATCGTCTTGGAGTCCCACGCGGATTCCACAGCCGTCCGAAGGACGCTTGCGCCCTGCATTCTTTCGCGGGGAATTATAGCCACAGTTTCAGCCGTCAAGGGGCGCTGGGCTATTTCTTGGGCACGAATTTTCAAATTCCCTCTCCGGCACCCTCGGCTTCCCTCCTCCGCTTACGCGCCCGCCTCCCACGGCATCGGCGGAACCGCCGCCAGCACCTCGATCCGGCTGGCCACCTCGGCGGGAATCTGGATCGCCTTGCGGACCCTTAAATCGACCATCACCCACCGCGAGCGGACGCGGGCCAGCACCTTCCGGTCGCTCATCCGGCAGATGACCGACCGCCGCACCGCCGCGTGCTTCGCCACGTCGGTGATCCAGGTGCGGATGACCAGCTCGTCTCCCTCGAGCGCCGCCAAGCGGTAGACGACGTCGTGCGAGCGGACGACCCAGCCGCTGCCGAACCGGTCGAGCATCTCCTGGGCGTTCCAGCCAAGCGCGGCCGAATGCAACCCGGCGGCCCGCAAGGTCCACGCGATGTAGCGCAGATTGTGGACGTGCCCCTGGGCGTCGATCTCCTCAGGCTCGACCGTATGCTGCACATCAAAGTAAGCTGTCATGCATCCCACCCCGAGCGAGTCGCGGCCGCCGTTGTCCCAATTGCCAAAGTTCGTCAGCGGCCAATCGAGCAGACGAAAGGAAGCTCGAAAAGGTGTGGGGAAGTTTGCTTCGCCCCAATACAGTGTTCGCCCCGAAACGATCCACGCCCCGAACCGGTATCCGTCATGCATCGAATGCTCTTCGCCGGCTTGATCCTCCTCCTTGTGCCATTCGCCGCGGCTCGATCGGGCGACGGGGCAGCTCCCCAGAGGAACGCGGCGGGTAATGCTGCGGGCACTGCTGCGGGCACTGCCGCTCGCCCCAACGTGCTGTTCATCATCTCCGATGACCTGACGCCGACCGCCCTGTCGTGTTACGGAAACACGCTCTCCCAGACGCCCCATATCGATGCCCTCGCCTCCCGCGGGACTCGCTTTACCCGCGCCTACTGCCAAGGCACTTACTGCGGACCGTCGCGAGCCTCCTTCATGTCGGGCTACTACCCGCATGCCACCGGCGTGCTCGGTTACACCAGTCCGCGGCCTGCGATCGGCGACCGGGCGACGTGGGCCGAGCACTTCAAGAATGCCGGCTACCACACGACGCGGATCAGCAAGATCTATCACATGGGGGTTCCTGGAGGAATCGAGTACGGCGGTGATGGTCGCGATCACAACGGCGGAGACGGTGCGGATGATCCGCGGTCGTGGAGTGAGAAATACAACAGCCCCGGCCCGGAATGGAAAGCGGCAGGCGACGGCGAAACGCTGGAAGGAAATCCCGACGGTAAAAAGCCGGTCGTCGGCGGAAATACCTTTGTCGTCGTCGAGGCCGAAGGAGACGACCTGGTCCATTCCGACGGCAAGACCGCGGCCAAGGCTGTGGAGCTGATCGAGCGGCACGCTCGCGACCAAGCCAGCGGCGGCGAGGCCCAGCCCTTGTTCCTGGCGGTCGGTTTCGTCCGCCCGCACGTGCCCTTCGTGGCCCCCAAAAAATACTTCGAGCCCTTCCTGCCGTACGACCAACTGCCGCTGCCACCGAAAGTCGAGGGCGACTGGGAGGATATCCCCAAAGCGGGCATCAACTACAAAACCAGCGACAATATGAAGATGGACATCCGCCGCCAAAAGAAAGCGGTGGGAGGCTACTATGCTTCGGTCGCTTACATGGACGCGCAAGTTGGCAAAGTGCTTGCAGCGCTGCGTCGCTCGGGGATGGAGGACAACACGATCGTGATCTTCACCAGCGACCACGGCTACCATCTGGGCGAGCATGACTTCTGGGCGAAAGTCAGCCTGCACGAAGAGTCGGCCCTGGTGCCGTTGATCATCCGCGTCCCCGGGAAGCAACCGGCCGTCTGCCATTCGCTGACCGAGCTGCTCGACCTCTACCCGACCGTCGCCAGCCTCTGCGGCTTGTCGGTTCCCGAGCGGCTGCAAGGCGAAGACATCTCGCCGATGCTGGACGATCCCAACCACTCGGTTCGGACCGCCGCCTTCAGCGTCGCGCCCAGCCGCAAAGGATTCCTGCTGCGAGAGGATCGCTGGGCTTATATGCAGTACGGCGAAGACGCGTCGCGGGGGATCGAGTTATATGACATGCACGAAGACCCCCAGCAGTACACCAATCTCGCCGAGCAGGCCGAGTTCAAACCGGTGGTCGAACAGTTCCGCACAAAGATGGCGGAAAAGCTCAAAGCCATCCGCGACAACGACCTGTAAATCGGATATCGCATCAGCCGCCGGGCGCTAGCCCCCGGTTCCCTAGGATGCCGTAATAACCGGACGCTAGCGCGTGGCGGCTGATTTCGCTTTCCTCTACGCCTGGGCTGCGGCCAACATCTGATGAAACAACCGCGTCTGCTCGGTCAGCGCCGCGACGCGGTCCTCCGGCTGGCTCGAGGCTTCCAAGAGCATCCAGCCGCCATAGTTGGACTTCACCAGCAACTCGAACAGCTTGTCCATCGGGTAGTCCTTGGTGTCGAGTTCGCGGACGTGCAGCGTCGAACCGAAGTGGGGACGGACGAGGTTGAAGTTGGATTCGAGTCCCTGGCCTTGCAAGTCTTGGGCATTGGAGTTCCAACAGACGCGGACGTTGTCATGGTCCGCCACGTCGATGATCGCTTTGATTGTCGGCAGCTCGGCGCATTGACCGTGGACCTCCAAGCGGATCTCCTGGCCATAGCCCGCCCCGTACTCTCCTAGCTCCGCCAAGGCTCGACCGATCTGCTCGATCGTTTTCTCTCGCGGGACCGAAGGGTGGAAGCGATCCGGCTTCACCTTGACGCCCGTCCCGCCCACGTCATGGCTGAGGCGGATGAATTCTTTCGAGGCCTCAATCGCCTGACGCACGACCGCCGGATCGGGATTGTCGAACCGCTCGTTGCTGCCGATCCCGACGAGCTCGACGTTGCTGTTGGCGAACCGCTGCCGCACGGCTTCGCGCTCGGCACTGCTCAGCGAAGGCTCGACGGCGTGGGCATGCGTCGTCCGCAGCTCCACGCCTCGCGCTCCGGCCGCTTCGCAATTCTCGATCAGCGTCGGCAGGTCCCAGTCCTTGCCCCACTGGTACGTTACTAGCCCAAACAGAAAGGGCGTCTCCACCGCGGCCTGGCTCCGCGAAGCGTCCTGCCCCTGCGCCAATGGCGAGAGGAGAGTGCCGGTCGCGGCCCCGGCGGCAATCGAGGAGACGGTTTGCAAAAATTGACGGCGATCGACGGGCAACATGATGGTGAAAACCTGGTTGGAGGGAAGCGTATCTTCTGAGCCGCAGGCGCTAGCCTCGGGCTTCTGAGCCGCAGGCGCTAGCCTCGGGCCTCTGAGCCGCAGGCGCTAGCCTCGGGCCTCTGAGCCGCAGGCGCTAGCCTCGGGCTTCTGAGCCGCAGGCGCTAGCCTCGGGCTCAAAACCGCGGTTCACAATGACCCTCCCCTCGGGAGGGTCGGGCTCTTAGGCCCGGGGAGGGCCAGCTGAATCCAGCCGTGTTGAACGCTCTACGCCGCACATCACCCTCCCCGCTCGTTCCTCGCGACCCTCCCGGGGGGAGGGTGTCGTTCACGGTTTTCCGACAGATCCACCCGCGGCTCGACCCCCGGCGGCTGATCCGTGAGAGCAGCCTCAGCTGATCTCCCAACCTTTGCGGAAGTAGCTTTTCAAATACTGGTCGGCGGCCGGGTTGCCGCTGGCTTTGAGGTTTTTCGCGTCCCAGTCAAAACCGCCGCCGGCGCGGTACGCCACGTTGCCGAGCAGCACCGCTTCGCTGAGCGGACCGGAGTACTGGAAGTCGCAGGTTGCCGCTTCGCCTCCCTTGCAGGCGTTGATCCACTCTTGGTGGAAGCCGGGAGAATCGGGGATCGATTTTTCGGGTCGCTGGTAGTCGCGAAACTTCTCTTCGGGCAGCAACCGCATCCGATTGAAGCCGGTCAGCAACATGCCCTCGCTGCCGATGAACAGCGTGTTCATGCCTTTGCCGTCGAGCCCTTTGGCTTTCAGAATCGGCGGACCGTTCTTCGCGTGGTACCAGTGCAGGTCGACCCCTTGGTCGGCGAACCGCATTTTGGTGGTCATCTGTTTGGGAGTCGTTTCGGGATGCACCGGCGGCCCCGAACCCTCGACCCGCGTGGGATAGGTCAGCTCGAGTGCCCAGAAGGGAATGTCCAAAATGTGGCAGCCAAAGTTACCCGTCTCACCGGTTCCCAGGTCCCACCAGAAACGCCAGCCGTAGGGGCAGTAGTCGGGGTGATAGGGACGTTCCTCTGCTGGGCCCAGCCACAGGTCCCACTTCACATGCGAAGGGACGGGCGGGAACTGGGTGGGAATCTCCGGCATCCCGCGGTCGCCCGTCATCCAGGAATGCACCTCGCTAACCTTGCCGATCGCGCCGGCTCGAATCAGCTCGACCGTGCGGTGCATGTTCTCCATCGTGTGCCGCTGGACGCCGAGCTGCGTGGCGACCCCTTTCTCGGCTGCCAGCTGCGTCATCTGCCGCGTCTCCCAAACCGAATGGGCCATCGGCTTTTCGCAGTACAGATGCTTGCCCCGCTGCAGCGCCTCCATCGACGCGTTGAAGTGCGTGTGGTCCGGAGTGCTGACGACGACCGCGTCGATCTCCTTTTCCATTTTGTCGAACATCACGCGGAAGTCATAAAACTTGGCCGCTTTGGGATGCTCGGTGTAGGCGTCACCGGCTCGCTGGTCGTCGACATCGCAGAGGGCCACGATGTTCTGGCCTTTCACCCCCGCCAAGTTCGCCGCCCCCTGACCGCCGATGCCGATGCAGGCGATGTTCAGCCGCTCGTTGGCCGATCGTGACTCGGCCGCTCGAATCTCCGGCGCAATCCAGACGCCCGCGGCGGCGACGCCCAAGGAGGCTTTGAGTGCGGTGCGGCGGGTGACTTGAGTTCTCATGGTCGGCTCGGGGGGAAGGAGGTGGGGCGGACGATGGAGCGAGTCGCTTCACGGCAAGCCTCCGCATTCTAGTCTCCTGGCTCTGACGGAATCTATGTGCGGACCTGGCCGGGGAAACAACCACGAATGACACGAGTAACACGAATGGTGGCCACGGAAGGACACGAAAAAACACGAAAGGAGAGGGTCCGCGGATAGCCTGGAGAACGCGGACAAAAGAGGAATCTGAACACCAATCATCCGTGTCGTCCGCGTGATCCGCAGTTCAACTCCCCACCTTTTCTTCGTGCTCTTCGTGTCCTTCGTGGTTCCCCCCATCAGCGAGTTGGCCCGATGCGTCCGTTGGCCGAATGGAGCCATTGTTCGCGTGGGAAGTAATTTGCGTGACAGACGGGCTGGATCGGATATACAATCAGCAACACAGTCGCCCCCCCAGAGTGTCTGCAGGTGTGTCCGCAGCGCTCCGGTCCCACCAATCGCCTACCCCCACCGAGGCGGACACTATGACTGGCAATGGAAAGCCTGCGGGCATCGTCACCGTCGTCGGCCAACCCTCTGCGGCCCCATATTCCTCTGCGGCCCGATGCTCGCGTCGCCTCGCTTCCTGTCTCACCGCTTTCGCTCTCGTGAGCTGCATCGCTGTCGCCGCCGAGCCGCTGCCTCCTACGCCCGCGGTGCCGCCAGTTCAGCCCACCGATGCGACGCAGCCCACCGACGCAGCGCAGCCCGCGGCGCCGCAAGGGCTCGGCGACCCCGGCCAGCTCCTCGCGCTGGTGATCCAGACCGGCCGCGGTGCCGAGGAGCCGCTGGTGCTCGTCGGCAATGAACCGCGGCAGCAGTTGGTCGTCACCGGCGAGTACTCCAGCGGCCAGCATCGCGACTTGACCTCGGCGGTGCACTACTCGGCGGAACCGGCCGGTGTCGTGGCGGTCGATGCGAGCGGGGTGGTGACGCCGCTCGGCAACGGCACGGCGACGATCCGGGCGACCGTGACAGATAAAGCGAAACCAGCCGAGCCAGCGAACCCAGCCGAGCCAGCGAACCCAGCCGAGCCCTTAGCCGCGGCGATTGAGTTGCGAGTGGAGAGCTTCGAGCACAATCCTCCGGTCAACTTCCCCAATCAAGTCGTGCCGATCTTCACCAAGCTGCAGTGCAACAGCGGTGGCTGCCACGGGAAATCGGGAGGCCAAAATGGGTTTCGCCTGTCGCTGCTCGGGTTCGAGCCGCACGAAGATTTCGAGTACCTGACCCGGGAAGCACGCGGCCGCCGGCTGAATCTTTCGGCGCCCGATCTGAGTCTGCTGCTGCAGAAAGCGGCGGGCGTCGTTCCGCACGGGGGCGGCGCGCGGATGGAGGTCGATTCGCATAACTACCGGCTGATTCGCCGCTGGATCGCCGAAGGAGCGTCCTATGGGGATCCCGAAGCTTCTCGCGTGGCCTCGATCGAAGTCTTTCCCAAAGCCCGAATGATGGGCCCGGGAAGCGAGCAGCAATTGGTCGTCCTCGCCCGCTACACCGACGGAAGCATCGAAGATGTGACGGCGACCGCTCAGTACGAAGCGAACGTGGTGGAGATGGCCGAAGTGACCAACCGCGGGCTGGTGACCACCGCCGACCAGACGGGCGACGTGGCGGTGATGGTCCGCTACCAATCGCACGTCGACGTGTTCCGCGCGACGATTCCTCTCGGCGCTCCGATCGAGACGCTGCCGAGCCCGCGGAATTTCGTCGACCAGCTGGTGTTCAAAAAACTGCAGTTGCTCGGGTTGCCGCCGTCGGAGTTGTGTGACGACGCAACCTTCCTGCGGCGGGTGACGGTCGACATTGCGGGGCGGCTACCGACGGCCGAAGAAGCCGCCGCCTTCCTCGCGGATCCCGCCGCCGACAAACGCGACCGCTGGATCGATTCGCTGCTCGACAGCACCGACTACGCTGACAACTTTGCCAAAAAGTGGACGGCGATCCTGCGGAACAAACGCGTCGCCGCCCCCGGCGACGACGGTCGCCACGGGACGTACGCGTTCCATGCCTGGATCCGACAATCGCTGCACGAGAACGCCCCCTACGACGAGTTCGTTCGCGGCGTAGTGGCTGCTACCGGGGACGCCTCGGAAAACCCCGGCGTCATCTGGTATCGCTCGGTCCGCGATGCGAAAGCGCAAGCCGAAGACGCCGCGCAGCTGTTCTTAGGAATGCGGATGCAGTGTGCTCAGTGCCACCATCATCCGTTCGAAAAGTGGAGCCAGCGCGACTACTACAGCCTAACCTCCTTCTTCTCCCAGGTCGGTCGCAAGCCGGGCGCCCTGCCAGCCGAGGAACGCATCTTTCACCGCCGCGGCGTGGCGACCGCTGTCAATCCGCGCGACAACCAGCCGGTCAAACCCGCCGGCCTCGGGGACCAGCCGATGGAGATCGCTCCCGAAGAGGATCCCCGCCAGCACTTGGTCGACTGGATGTCCCAGGACGACAATCCCTACTTCGCCCACACCTTCGTCAACCGCTACTGGAAACACTTCTTCGGCCGCGGCCTGGTCGAACCCGAAGACGATATGCGGCAAACCAACCCGGCGACCAATCCGGAATTGCTCGAGGCGCTGGCCGAGCATTTCATCGCCAGCGGGTTTGATATGAAAGATCTGGTCCGCACGATCTGCCAGTCGCAAACCTATCAGCTCAGCTCCGTGCCGAATGCTTATAACGCCGACGACCAGCAGAATTTCTCGCGCTACTATCCCAAGCGACTCCCTGCCGAAGTGCTGCTCGACGCGGTCGATTTGGTCACCGGATCGAGCACGCGTTTCCCCGGGGTCCCGGCCGGAACCCGCGCCGTCCAACTCCCCGACTCGGGCTTCAATTCCTACTTCCTGAGCGTGTTCGGTCGGCCCGAAGGAAATAGCGCCTGCGAATGCGAGCGGACGAGCGAAGCAAACCTGGCTCAAGGTCTGCATCTGATCAATTCGTCGGACATGCTCGCCAAGCTCGCCGCTGCGGAAGGGCGAGCGGCTCGCTTGGCCGCCGACAGCAACCGTGAAATGGCAGCCAAGATCGAGGAACTCTATCTCACCGCTTTATCCCGCTCGCCGACGGCCGATGAGGTGGCGACGGTCTCCGAGTATGTGACGCGGAAATCCCAAGAGGAAGGCTCCGATGCCAAGCTGGCTTACGAGGATGTGCTCTGGGCGTTGATCAACACCAAAGAGTTCTTATTCAACCACTGAGCTGCATCTGGAGTCGAATCATGCCAGCACCCGCCAAGTCTTTTGTGCCCTCCGGGTTTTCTTGGGCTCCCGCGACCAGTGCAGTGCTCGCGCTGCTCGTCGCCGGCTCGGCCGTGGCTCA
This sequence comes from Candidatus Laterigemmans baculatus, assembly GCF_010367455.1. Classification (GTDB taxonomy): domain Bacteria; phylum Planctomycetota; class Planctomycetia; order Pirellulales; family Pirellulaceae; genus Laterigemmans; species Laterigemmans baculatus. Next base: position 54,827 of record NZ_WRPR01000026.1, read on the forward strand.
GCTTCCCTCGCCTCGGCTGCACGGAGTCTATCCCCCGGGAGGCCAGCGAGGGACGACGGTCGAGGTGACGGTGCAAGGGCTGGATCTAGACCCCGACGCGGGCAACGTCCAGGAGCTTCAGTTCTCCCACAGCGGCATCACGGCGACGCAGAAAACGACGCCACCCCCCGCTCCGGAACAACCGCCGCAGCCAGTCCCCGGCCAGTTCACCGTCACGATCGGTCCCGACGTCCCGCTGGGAATCCACGAGGTTCGGGTCCGCGGCCGCTATGGACTCTCGACTCCCCGCCCCTTCGCCGTGGGAAACCTTCCCGAAGTGCTCGAGCAGGGAAGCAACAACGCGCTCGAGACGCCGATGTCGCTCGAGCTCAACTCGGTCGTCAGCGGACGCGTCGCCGCCGATAGCTTCGACGCCTACCAATTCACGGCCGCTGCAGGCACCCGCGTCCTGATCCGCTGCGAGGCCCTGCGGCTCGATTCTCGGATCGATGCCACGCTGAATCTCATCGATGCCGCTGGCGAGCAACTCGCGTTTAGTCGCGACGAACGGCGCCACGACCCACTGATCGACTTCACCGCTCCGGCCGACGGCGTCTATCGACTGCAGGTCTACGATTTCACTTACCGCGGCGGCGATCCGTTTTATTACCGGCTCAGCATCAGCACGCAGCCTCACCTCGATTTCGTCTTTCCCCCAGCGGCGATGCCGGGAGTCACCGGGGCGTTCACGCTCTACGGTCGCAATCTTCCGGGCGGCACGGCGGCCGAAGGCGTCGTGGTCGACGGGGTGGAGTTGCAGAAGCTCGAGGTGCAGATTCCAGTCCCCGCCGAGTCGGGCTCCACCGAGTCGGGCCCGGCGAGCCTTCCGCTCTCGAGCTCGTTCCTTACGCCGCCTGAAACCGGGACGCGAGGCTTCGAATACCGTTTGGAGACTCCGGCCGGTCCTTCGAATCCCGTCTTCATCTCCTTCGCTACTGCGCCGGTCATCGCCGAACAAGAACCCAATGGCGAGCGGGATCAACCGCAGCAAGTCGCCGTGCCCTGCAATGTCGTCGGCCAATTCTTCGCCGAGCGGGACCGCGACTGGTTTGCCTTCGAGGCGAAGCAGGGAGAGATGTTTGCCATCGAGCTCTTCTCGCAGCGGCGAAGCCTTCCGACCGACCCATTTTTGCTCGTCCAGCACGTCGGCGCCGACGCCGAAGGCAAACCGGTGGTCCGCGACATCGCCGAGTCCGATGACGTCGACCCGGCCTTCGCCAACCCGCCGTTCGACACGCCGATCCGCGATCCCTCGCTGGTCTTCACCGCCGATGCCGACGGGACGTACCGAGTCCTAGTCCGCGACCTGTATTCCGACACCAGCCCCGATCCTCGCAACGTCTACCGGCTGTCGATCGGCCCCCCCAAACCCGACTTCGATTTGCTCGCGACCTTCAAATCGGCCGACCCCGATCCGGCCAAAGCGATCGCCGACGCGCCCGCGCTGCGACCCGGCGGTAGCGTGGCGGCGGTCGTTCAAGCCTACCGCCGCGGTGGTTTTCAAGGTCCGATCACGGTCTCGGCGAGTGAGCTGCCGGCGGGGGTCGTGGGACCGCCGGTTGTAATCCCCGCTGGCCAGAACCGGACCACGCTCGTCCTCGCCGCCGCGGAGGGCGCTGCGCCTGCAACCGAAGCACCTCAGCTCGGCGCGATTCAGATTGTCGGCACCGCGACGATTGGAGACGCCGAAGTCCGTCGCCAAGCCTTCGCCGCGATCGTCGCGTGGGACAAGAACAACGCCAACGAGACGACCTACGCGCGGTTGACCGGCGCGGCTGGTATCTCCCTGATCGCCGAGCCGATGCCGCTGAGCGTCACGCTCGGCGAGCCATCGCAGCCGACCAGTGAGGCTCCCGAGGCAGCTGGAAAGGCCACCACCACGGTGCAAGGAACTAAACTATCGGTACCGGTTCGAGTGACCCGCCGCGAGGGTGTCAAAGGCGAGCTGAAGCTCGAGGCTCGGGGGCTGCCAGCAGAAATCAAAGCAGCTCCCCTGACGCTCACGCCAGAAACCAGCGAGGCCACTTTGGAGCTCACGATCGAGCCTACAGCTCCGCTCGGTGAGGTCTCGTTCCACTTGGCCGGCCAAGGCACGGTGGCCTACCAGCGAGGCGAAGAAGCCGCCAAGGACCTGCCCCTGTTCGTCCACTCCCTGCCGATGACGTTGCAAGTCACAGCACCCCCAGCCGCTGAGCCAGCCGCTGAGCCTGCCGCGAAGTAAGTACCCCCAGCCGATCGCAACCACCCCCCACTCCACGGGCGTTTTGCCTCCCTCCAGTTCCGAGTCTCCTGCCTTGAATACCCGCACATCCGCTCCCGCTCTGTCGGTTTCCCAAGCGTCGCCGGACTCGTCGCGGTCGGCAATCGCAAAACTCTTGCTCCCTCGCCTCCGCCGCGTAGCGAATCGCGGGGGAGAGGGTCGGGGAGAGGGTCGGGGAGAGGGGGCGAGTCGTCGCTCCCGCCGATGGTGGCTCGGAGTGTCGCTTGCCCTCGTCGGGCTTCCCCTAGCCAGTGCCACGGCCGACGAGGCGCTGCCGATCGCAGAGATCGAACACGAGGGGCCGGTCGATTTCGAAAAGGAGATTCTCCCGCTGCTGCGCCGCAATTGCATCGCCTGCCATAACGCGACCGAGGCCGAGAGCGAGCTGGTGCTGGAAACGCCCGAAGCAATCCTCAAGGGTGGTTACGAAGGACCGGGCGTTGTCCCCGGCAACGCCGATGAGAGCCTCGTGTTTCAGTTGGCGGCTCATCAGCGCGAGTCGTTCATGCCGCCGGAGGATAACGACGTCGGAGCCAAGGACTTCACCCCGGAAGAGCTCGCACTGCTGAAACTCTGGATCAACCAGGGAGCCAAAGGCACTCTGGCCGGCAGCAGTCAAGAGATCGCCTGGCAGCCGCTCCCCGCAGGCATCAACCCAATCTATGCAGTCGCGGTCACTCCGCACGGCCGCTTCGTCGCCGCGGGACGAGCCAATCAAATCGCCCTCTACTCGGTCCTGGCCCAGCAAGAGCTCGGGCGACTGACCGATCCGGAGCTGATCGAGGTCGGGCTGTACGACAAACCGGGGGTGGCCCATCGCGACGCCGTCCAATCGTTGGCCTTCAGCCCCGACGGTCGGCGGCTCGCCTCGGGCGGGTTCCGGACGGTCAAGCTGTGGAACCGCAACGACAGCCTGCGGCACGCGGAGCTGCCCGCCGCGGCCGCCGACATTCATGCTTTGGCGGTCACCGCCGACGGCTCGCGCGCCGCGGTCGCCCTGGCCGACGGTACGCTGCGGATCGACGAGGTCGCCAGCGGCAAGACCCTGCACACCCTCACCGCCGCCACCGCCCCGCTCGCAGCGGTCGCCTTCAGCCCCGATGCCAGCCGCCTGGTGGCCGGTGCGAGCGACGGCACGGTCCTGTACTGGAACCTGCAAGACGGCGCTCTGCTCAGCCAATTCCGCACGCCGAGCCCGCTCCACGCGGTCGCGGTGGTGAACCAAGGAACGCAGATCGTGACCGGCGGCAGCGACGGTGTTCTCCGCCTCTGGGATTTCGCCGCCTCCGCTAATCCCACGGCTGCCCAGCCGATCCGCGAGCTGCCCGGGCACACCGGCCCGGTCACCGCAATCGCTCCGCTGCCGAGCCAGCCCCACGTGTTCGTCTCGGCCAGCTTCGACGGGACCGCCCGTCAGTGGGACGCCAACAGCGGCGCTGAAATTCGCCAGTACGCTCACGGCACCCCGCTCTGCGACCTCGCCGTCCGGCCCGACGGCAAACGGATCGCCACGACCTCCGAGATCGGCACGACCAAACTCTGGAACGCCGAAGACGGCAAGCTGCTCGTAGAACTCACGACCGATAGCCAAGCACCGCATGTCGAGGCCGATCTCCAGATGGCGATCGAGCTCGCCGGCCGCCACGTCCAGAACGCCAAAGCCGACTTGGACGCCGGTGTCCAGCGGCAAGCCGCCGAAGCCGCCAACGCCGATAAATCGGCCGTCGAACTGGCTCGCGCTGAAGTCACGGCCAAGCAAAAGGCCGAGGCCGCGACCAAGGCCACCGCCGACAAAGAAGCCGCGGCAAAGGAACTCGCCGAGCTGCAAAAACAACTCGCCGAAGCCCAGCAGCAACTCGAGGCCGCCAGCAAACCGGCCCCCGCCCCCGAAGCCCAACCGGCAGCCGAAGCCCAACCGGCAGCCGAAGCTGAGCCGGCCCCTGAAGCCCAGCCAGCGGCCAATCCCGAGAGCGAACCTGCGGCGGAAGGCGAAGCCAAACCCGCAGCGGAAGCCCAACCGGCCGCGGAAGCGAAACCCGAGCCGACGCCCGAGGAACTCAAGCAGCAGGCCGAAATGCGGATCGCCGAGCTCGGCGAAGCGATCAAGGCGGCCGAGAAGAAGGTGGCGGATCTGACCGCGCCGGCTCAGAAGGCGATGGAAGAACAGCAAGCCGCCGCGGAGGCTGCGGAAACCGCTCGCCGATCGCTCGAAACAGCCCGACAAGCGGTCGAGCGGATGGCGGCCGAAGTACCGCGGCTCAAAGCCGAGTGGGCTGCCCGCCAGCAAGAGCAGCAAGCGGCGACCGACCGGCTCGCCCAAACGCAGCAGGACGCGAGCAGCCGCGCCGCCCGCGTCGCGGAGCTAGCCGCACTGAAAATCGAAGCCGATCGCGCGGCGCTTGCCGCCGAGGCTGAGTTGCGGACGGCCGAAGCGGCTCGCCACGCGGCGACCGAGGCGATTGGGCCCGCCCATCAATCTGTCCTCGCAACGCTCCGAGCTCAGACCGCCGCGGTGGCCGCGGTAGCCGCCGCCGAAGCAGCTCCGCCGGTGGGCGAGGATGCCACGCCGGAAGAAAAAGCCGCCGCCGAAAAAGCGGCTGCCGAGAAACTGGCCGCTGCGAAAACTGCCGCCGAACAAGCCACGGCCGCGCACACCGCGGCCCGAGCCGCGCTCACCGAAGCCGCGGCAAAACTCGAAGCGGCAGAGAGGGCCGTCGGTGGTCCACGCAGCCTGGCCGAAACGGCCACCGCGATCGCCGCGGATCTCCAGCAGCAGATTGACGCCGCGAAGGCTTCCGAGCCGGCGGTTGCCGAACATTTGTCGTCGCTCTTGACCGATGTCCAGCGGCGCGGGAGTGAAGCGACCGAACAAGCCAACGCGGCTGCGGCCGAGCAAACTCAAGCCGCTGCCGCGCTGGCCGAAGCTCGTTCGGCGCTCGCCGCCGCAGCGGCCGAAGCGATCCAAGTGAGCGATCGCACCCAGACGGCGATCCGAGCTGCAACCGTCGCCAAGACCGCCGCCGATCAGGCAGCGACCGAGGCCGACGCCCGCAACAAAGCGGCGACGACTCAAAAGGAAGCTGCTGCCGCGGCTCTCAAAACGGCTCAGGAAACGCTCGCCAAAGCGGCCGACGAAGTGGCCAAAGCGGTCGCCGCGGCGGAAGTTGAGAATGCGACCCGCAATCAACAAGCGGCCGACGCCGAAGCTGCCGAGGCGGCCGCCGCTGTGACAGCTGCCGGCGAAGCCAAGGCGGCTGCTGAGAAAGCGATTGCCGACACTCAGGCCGAATCGCAGAAGCAACAGGAAGCGGCCAATCAAACGCTCGCCGCCGCCAAAGCCGCTCACGCCGAGGCTCGCACGCGACTCGCGGCTGCCGACAAGGCTGCCGGTGGAGCTCGCGGGGTGGTCGCTACGGCGAATGAGCTGGCCACGCTAGCTGCCTCGGCACTTGCCGAAGTCCAGCGGCCGGCCCGCGGCGTGGCCTTCGCACCCAGCGGTGCGCAGCTGGCGGTCGCTGGAGGTGGAGGCCGCATCGACTTCTACAACAGCGAAGTCGGGACGCCGCTGCACCAATTGAACCGTGCCGGAGACGCTCCCGCGGCCGATGCGGCTCCCGCAGCCGACTTCGTTTCAATTGCCTACGTCGCTGGCGAGCGGGTGCTTTCCGCTGCGAAGGACCGGACGCTGGCGGTCTGGTCCGCACAGCCGGTCTGGTCGCTCGAGCGGAAGATCGGGCAGGTCGATTCGCCCACCCCGTTCGTCAATCGCGTCACCGCACTCGACTTCAGCCCCAACGGCGAACTGCTCGCGACCGGCGGCGGCGAACCCTCGCGGAGCGGGGAGCTGCAAATCTGGAATGCGGCCAGCGGCGAACTGGTGCAGCAAATCGCCGACGCCCACAGCGATACGGTGTTTGCTGTCGCGTTCTCCGACGATGGCAAGTACTTGGCCAGCTGCGGTGCCGACCGCTTCATGAAGGTCTTTGAGGTCGCCACTGGCAAGTTCGTCAAATCGTTCGAAGGACACACCCACCATGTGCTCGGCGTCAGCTGGCGAGCCGACGGACGAATGCTGGCGACTGCCGGGGCCGACAACGTGATCAAGGTTTGGGATTTCAACACGGGCGAGGGCATCCGCTCGATCGCTGGGTTCAAAAAGGAATTGACCGCGATCGACTTCCTCGGCGTCTCCGACAACTTTGTCGTCACTACCGGAGACAATCAGGTGCTCACGCGGAACACCGGCGGTGGTGGCGGACCGACGTTCCCCGGTGCGACCGATTTCATGTACAACCTCCGCGCCACTCGCGATGGCAAAATCGTCGTGGCCGGCGGTCAAGACAGCGTCCTCCGCGTCTGGGATCAGGCGGGCAAGCCGATCGCTACGTTCGCTCCTCAACCATAAACCAGGAGTCACCCAATGCCGCGTCCGCAATGCGCCCGCGTCGCTCATCACGAGCATGCGTTTGCCAACTTCTATGGCACCGCTCGCGAAGGGCTCTCCTTCTGCAGCCGACGCGGGATGATCAAGGCTGGAATGGCTGGAATCGCGGGGCTTAGTCTGCCGAGCCTGCTGATGCAGCGGGCCGAAGCGGCTCGCGCTGGACGCTCGATGCCGACGGGCAAAAGCGTGATTCTGCTGTGGATGACCGGCGGACCGAGCCACATCGATACTTGGGATATGAAGCCCCAGCGGCCGCCCGAGAATCGCGGACCCTTCTCGCCGATCGCGACCAAGGTGCCGGGGATTCAGATCTGCGAGCATCTCCCCAAGCAGGCGGCCATGATGGACCAGTTCACGCTGATCCGCTCGGTCGACTGCCGCAAGAGCAGCCATCAGCCGAACCAGGTTCTGCAGACCGGCAACCGTGAGGCGGCCCCCCGAGTCAACCCGATCGGCGATCGGTACCCCGCGATCGCCTCGCTGGTGGCCAAGGAGCACGGAGCCAATCAGGCCGGGATGCCTCCCTACATCGCGTTCATGAGGCACGAATCGCATATCCCCTGGGGAGGCTACCTCGGCAAAGCCTACGACCCGTTCATCGCCAACGACGCTTGCCAACTCCCCGTCTACGACACGGTCGGCAACGATACCGGGAAACTCAGCGGCGGAGACATGCTGGGCCTGCCGGCTGGACTGACCGGGCCGCGGATCACGACCCGCTACGATCTGCTCCAATCGCTCGACCGCCTGCGGAGCGGACTCGACCAGAACGGTTCGATGGTAGGTCTCGATGCCTACCAGCAGCAAGCGGTCCAACTGCTGCTTGGCGGCAATGCCCGCCAAGCATTCGATCTGAGCCAAGAATCCGACGCGGTCCGCGAGCGATACGGCAAACATCTGTGGTGTCAGCAGGCACTGCTCGCCCGCCGCTTGGTCGAGCGGGGAGCCGCATTCGTCACGATCGACCTCAGCTACCATCCCGCCTCGGGCACCTGGGATACCCACGGCGACAACATTCCGCCCTACGGTGGAATCAAAAAGGGGCTGGGACCGCTGTTGCCACTGTTCGACCATCTCCTGACCACGCTCGTCTCGGACCTCGGCGAGCGGGGCCTCCTCGACGACGTGCTGGTGATCGCGATGGGCGAATTCGGTCGCTCGCCGCAGATCGGCACTCAGGGCAGCACCGACGGCCGCAACCACTGGCCGAACGTAATGTCGATGTGCCTGGCCGGCGGCGGGATGCGGCATGGACAGGTCATCGGTGCGACCGAGCCCGATGGCGGCGATATCCTGCAGCGGCCGGTCACGCCCGGAGACCTCTCGGCGACGATCTATCGCCACTTTGGCATCCCGCTCAATACCACCTACGAGGACGATCGCGGTCGTCCCCACTTCATCGTCGCCGAACAAGGTCAACCCATCGAAGAGCTCTTCTAGCTAGCCCCCGAGTTGCCTTTCGCTCCGCAATTCATTTCGCCGCGTCGAGCACGCAGCGAACCTTTTGAGCGAGCGACGCAGGCGTGAAGGGTTTTTGCAAGAACGCGAACGCATCTTGCAACACGCCATGGCGGATTACCGCATCGTCGGTGTAGCCCGACAAGAAGAGAATCTTGCAATCCGGGCGCGAGGCCGACAATTGTTCCGCCAGTGCCCGCCCTCCGAGATGCGGCATCACCACATCGGAGATCAACAGTTGGAGCACACCGGGAAAGTCATTCGCAATCGCTAGAGCCTCTTCGCCATGGCTCGCCTCTAACACCCGATACCCGCAGCCTCGCAAGATTCGGCTCGCCAAGTCGCGGACCGGGGATTCATCTTCAACGAGCAGAACGGTTTCGTTGCCGCGGGGAAGCGAGAAGGATGTTTTCTCCGCCGCACCCGTCGATTCGAGCTCGGCGACGACCGGCAGGTAGACGCGAAAGGCGGTGCCTTGGCCGAGGACGCTTTCCACCGCGACGCTTCCACCCGATTGTTTGACGATCCCATGCAACGTTGCGAGTCCCAATCCCGTTCCCTTACCGATCGCTTTGGTCGTGAAGAAAGGCTCGAAGACCCGCTTGCGGGTTTCCTCATCCATCCCACAACCGGTATCGCGAACCTCCACCATCGCGTGATCGCTGGCTGACGAGCCATCCAATTCGCTCCACGCCAGATCGCCGCTTCGGATCATCTGGGTGCGGATCGTCAACGTTCCTCCCTGGGGCATCGCGTCTCGCGCGTTGACCGCCAAATTCAGGAGGACTTGCTCCATCTGCCCCGGGTCGGCTTGAACGTTCTCCAGCTCGGGGCAGAGTTCGGTCTGCAACAAAATGTCTTCGCCAATCAGCCGACGAAGCATTTTTTCGGTGTCGGCGACAATCTCGTTCAGGTTCAGTCGTTTGGTTTCCAAGACTTGGCGACGACTGAACGTCAAAAGTTGCCGCGTCAGCTTGCCCGCTCGTTCCCCCGCCTTGTGGATCTCGAGCAACATTTCCGCCCTCGGGTCATCCGCGGCGACTTCGCTTCGAAGCAAGTCGCTGTACCCGTTGATCACGGTCAGCAGATTATTGAAATCGTGGGCGACCCCGCCAGCGAGCTGCCCGACCGCTTCCATCTTCTGCGCTTGCCGAAATTGCTCTTCGAGCTTCCGCCGCGCCGTGACATCGGTCTGCACGACGACATAGTTCGCCAGATGGCCGTCGGCGTCCAGGATCGGCGAGACGACGACCTGATCCCAAAACGGTGTGCCGTCTTTGCGGTAGTTTAAGATTTCGACCGAACACCCTCGTCCCTCGCGAAACGCGGACTCGATGACTTGAGCGGTTTCCGGATTCGTGTCCTTACCTCGCAGGAACCGGCGGTTTTTGCCGAGCACTTCCTCCGCTCGGTAGCCGGTCATCCGCTCAAATCCCTCGCTGGCAAACACGATAGGATTGTCTTCCTGCGTCGGATCGGTGATCAGAATGCCCTGCGAGACGGACTGGATCGCCCGGTCGCGAAGCCGCAATGCAGCCTCCGCTTCCTTTTGAGCAGTGATGTCACGGGAGACGCCGATCAGCCCGATCACATTTCCGTCGGGATCGCGGTAGGGAACTTTAACGGCCTGAAAGGTTCTCGGCCCCAGGGGGGTTAGCACTTGTTCCTCGACGGTTTGAATCGCGTTGGAACTCAGCACTAAGCGGTCGCTCGCCATAACGACGCGTGCTCCTTCCGCGTCGAATACTTCCGTGTCGTCTCTGCCGAGCACGTCTTCGACCGGTTTACCCGCATAGTCCGCGGCCGCCTGGCTGAAGAGCAAATACCTGCCATCTCGGTCTTTGACGTAAATCGCGTCAGGAGTTCCTTGAAGCACTCCCTGCAGCAACTCGGTCGCCCTCGCGGCCGCCGCTTCCGCTCGTCGCTTCTCGGTCACGTCGCGAGCCTGCACCACGCGAGCGGTTCGGCCGTCCAGTTCAATGCCACTGGAGGTCACATCGACGTCGATGATCGATCCCCCTTTCTTGCGATGCCGCCAAACACCTCGTTTGGCACCCTCCCGCATCGGGCGCTCGAGCATCTTAAGAAACGCCGGCACATCTTCCGCAGGACGAAGGTCGGTGACCGACATCGCGAGAAATTCATCGCGGCTGTAGCCGTAACCGTCGATCGCTGCATCGTTGACGGCCAAAAAACGTCTCGTCTCGAGATCGTAGACGAACAGTGGGTCGACGATCGCGTTGAACAGCTTGCGATAGCGCTCCTCGCTTTCGTGAAAAGCCGCTTCGGTTCGCTCACGCTGGGCGATCTCCTGCAGCAACTCCTGATTGATTTGCTCAAGGTGCTGGTTGCGCTTTTCCAGTTTGCGAACCAGAGTCTCGTTATATGCTTTGAGATTCGCTGCCTCTTCGCTCCGCGATTGCTGCGCCGGTTGCTTGGCGCGGTACGAACCGGCCGTGATTTGGGCAACGCATTCGACCAACAGCTTGGGCTCGATCGGTTTGATCAGAAAAGCGTCGGCCCCCAATTCGACCGCCAGCCGTTGGTCCTGGGGATCGGTGTAGGTTGCCGTGTAGACCACAAATGGAACCCAACGCAGACGCTCATCCTCCTTCCATTGCTGCAGGAGGCCGTAGCCGTCGAGGACGGGCATCAGCAGATCCGAGATGATCAGATCGGGCGGCCGCCGCTGCGCGAGCGTCAACGCCTCCGCTCCATCGCTCGCCTCCTCGACGCCGAAACCATGTCCCCGGAGCAGCGATCCGAGCATGTAAATCTGCTCAGCGTTGTCGTCAACGATCAGCACATGCGGCATCGCCGCGCGGCTGGAGGAAGGAACCGGTCGTGGGTTCGACAGGGGCTGGGAGTTCATGATGGCGTCGGTCTTTGTAGCGGCAATGTAAGGCTGAAGGTGCTTCCTTGCCCCCATGCACTCTCGGCACGGATTTCACCTTTCATCAATTCGGCAAGCCGGCGGCAAATAGCCAGCCCCAGTCCCGTTCCATCCTGCTTTCTCGACGATCCTGAATCGAGCTGGCGAAAGGGCTGGAACAGTTGCGGCAGTTCCTCGGGCTGGATCCCGGTGCCAGTGTCGGAAACCTGCACCTGCAGGTAGAGCGGCTCCGCGAGCCCGCTCCGCACCTCAAGATCCCCGCGGAACTCGGGGCTCGAACCCGACCCCTCCTCCTCGCCTGGTTTTGCCGTCGCCGATGCAGGGGGGGTGAGTTCCTTCGGAAGTGGCGGTCCACGCCGCACAAAGGCCTCGATTCCCACCTCCCCCTGCTCAGTAAACTTGATGGCGTTACCCAGCAGGTTCAACAGAATTTGTTCAAACCGCCGTTCATCCCCCATCGTTTCTCCGAGGTCATCCGCCACCTCAACCCGGAGCTGTAGATGTTTGGCCGCGGCCATCGGTTCCACCAGTTGAATGACTTTGCCAATGCTGCGCTGCAGATCAAAGGGCTCGTGAGCGACTTCCAACTGGTTGGCCTCGATCTTGGATATATCGAGCAGATCATTGACCAGTGCCAGCAGATGGCGGGCGCTGCTTTGAACCATCTCCAACTGCTTTTGTTGCTCGGCGTTGAGCGGTCCCGGCAGCTCCTGCAGAAGGATCCCGCTAAACCCAATAATGGAGTTCAGCGGCGTCCGCAACTCGTGCGACATCGTTGCCAAAAAGCTCGATTTCAGCCGGTCGGCCGCTTCCGCCCGTCGACGTTTTTCGCGCTCGGCCTCCCGCTCCATGCGGTCGCTGGTGTCAATGCCAAACCCGACCAGGCATGTCTGATGTTCAAACTCGACTCGACGACCGTACAGGAAAAACGGGAGTAGGTTTCCGTTCTTCGTGACGACCGTCGCAGCGACCGATGCCTCTCCCTGGGTAAAGACCTGCGCCATGCGTTGCTCGATGAGCGGCTGGTCCTCGGTCGCAAAGAAATCGCGGGGATGCATTTGGCCAACCTCCTCGCTGGTGTATCCGGAGATGACCTCAAGATTTCGGTTCCACCGCAGAAAGCGACCTGCAAAATCATAGATATAGAGGATCCCCGGCATCCCCTCGATCATCGCGTCGGTGAACACCTGCTCATTGCGAAGCGCCCCCTCGCTCTTCTGCATCGAATCGTAAGCGGACCCGATGGTTTGGAAGGTACGCTGCAACAGGATCAGCAATAGCACTGCAGTGACGCTGACAAAGCCGATTCCCTTACAAGCATTCCAGAGGAGCAGATGATCGGGATCGAGCACCCACCGGCGAAGCAACTGGTCGGAAACAGCGACCCACAGCGCCCCCAGCACGGCGTAGGCAAAGGCGATCTCCCAAGGGCGAGTAATCAAACGCCTGCGGCTGATGCCGCGCTGTCCAATACCGGTCGAAGAGTTCGCTTCAGAGGGCATGGAGAGCTGTCATTGGGCACGGGAGGGGCGCGAAGGATGACCAAACGAAATCTCCTCCGCGAAGCCCCCCGTTGTACCACGCAGCACACGCCGCAAGATCCCCCATCGTGCGAGGCTGTCTTATACCCCGTTTGGAAGGTGTCGCCTTGTAGCGACCCCCTACTCTGCCTCCGCTCTTACCACGTCACTCTCCTGCCCGATCCGATTCACCGCCGAAACCGCGACTGCCGCAGGCGACTCGAGTTGGCTGTCATTGCCGGGATGGGGGGGCAACGGGTGCCGCTGAACGGTGCCAGAAACGATCTCGACGTTCCAGTGCTCGCCGTAACGCGTGCGAATCACCCACAGCCACGGGGCGGCGCCGTCCGCGTGGGAGAGCGTCAGCTCCCAACGACCGCCCGACTTGTGGACTGCAGCCTGCGGTTTGACCGGTGCTCCATGAGGCGCCTGCATCCACGGGCTGGCCGGAATCAAGGCCGGTTCGCGATAGGGGCCTGCGGCGAGGGCCCCTGCCACTCCTTCCGCATTGCGCTGCAGCGCCTTCATGCTGAAATGCACATTACCGCTGGCACCCTCCAGTGCACGAGTCGCCCAAATCTGGGCGACGATCTCATCGGATGACCACCCCGTCTGTCGGACATTCAGCAGCCGTGAGGTGTAATTGCCGGGCCATAGATGCCGATCTTGTTCGTTCTGTTCACTCCACCAGTGAAGCAGGGCCGTGTAGCTCTGCTGCGGAGGTCCCAGTTTCCAGTACAGCTGAGGGGTGAAGTAATCGACCCATCCAGAGGCAAACCATAACCGGGCATCGGCATAGATCGAAGCGTACTGGTCAAAGCCCTGTACTTGCGGAGGATTGCCGGGACGCCAGATGCCGAACGGGCTGATTCCGAACTTCACCCACGGTTTAGTCGCACGGACCTCTTCATGGATCCGCTGGACAAGCCGATTCACGTTCTCCCGCCGCCAATCGTCGCGGCTCAATTGGGTTCCTTGGGCGACCGCCTTTTCCCAACTTGCATCGTCCGGGAAGGGAACCACATTTCCTTCATCGTCTCGGATCGGATAGGGGTAGAAATAGTCGTCCATGTGAACCCCATCGATGTCATAACGCTTGACGACATCCATGATTACCGCCAGCGTGTGCTCGGTCGCCGCGGGTTCGCCCGGATCAAGCCACAAGAACCTGCCGTAGCGACGCACGAATTCGGGATGCGTCTTGCTGATGTGATTGTCGGAGACCGGGGCGTCCGCCGGATCGAGCGCTCGATAAGGATTGAACCAGGCGTGCAGCTCGATCCCTCGCTTGTGCGATTCCTCGACTGCGAATTCGAGCGGATCGTAAAACGGCTCCGGAGCCTTCCCCATCTCACCGGTCAGGTAGCGTGACCACGGCTCCAATTCCGATTGGTAGAGCGCGTCCGCGGCCGGTCGCACCTGGAGCACGATCGCATTCAGATTCAGCTCTTCGCAGCTCTCGAGAATCGCCAGGAATTCTGCCTGCTGCTCGGCCACCGGTAGCCCCGGTTTCGACGGCCAGTCGATATTCGCCACCGTCGCCACCCAGGCCGCCCGAAACTCCCGGCGGACTTCCGGCAGCTCAGGCTCCGCCGCATGCACCGTTGCCAAACTTCCAGCGAGCCCTAAACCCCCGGCGAGTAGCAGCACCGCCACTAGGCTGCTTTGCATGATCCGCGTCTGCCACAGTTGAGCCGCACAAGCGACCATTGGATTCGTCCTCACGACACTCTCCCAATTTCATCCTCGGCCGGGCTACAAATGGCCGGCGTCCTACCGCTACAGGCTAAGCGGCAGGCAACCACTTTCTACCTCACCTGTTGCGAAAAAAAGGAATTTTTCCCTCGCAGGTCCTAGCGAATTCCCCACTCCAGGGGCTTTGCTCACTCCCCGTATTCACCTGCGTTGCTTCTCATTCCCCCGGGCGGACTTCCATGCGCAAATATAGAAGAAGTAACCGTAGATCGACGCGTTGATGAGCAGCACGGCTATCCCGAGTAGAGTTTGGGAACTGGAGGAAAGGCCGCTCGGATAGAGAATGGAAGTCAAATAGTGGTCAATGAAACCGCCCTCGTAGCCGGCCTCACCTCCAAGTCGACGCAAGTGCTTCTCTAGCGGAGTCAACGGACAAGGCCAGCCAGCAAATGTGATGATAACCCCCCAGATTGCGGCCGGCATGTGCAGCCAAGCCAGTCTCGGCCAGCGCAGCACCAGCAAGCTACCGAGCACAACGAAGAGCACGAATGCCAGGTGAGCGAGGAGAACCGCATCAGCCAATCCGCGGTAAAGCATTCCCTTAATCCCGTTTGCCCACCGGAATTTCCAGCACCAGCGGATCGGCCGAAATCACTGTGGGCACCACATACCGGTCCGTAAAATCATATTTCGTCATCCATTCGCGGTTGCTGGCTTTGTAAAACCGCGGCGGGTAACCAACCGGGTACGTCCAAGTGAAGCTGCCGTCCGCTTTCGTGTGCACTCCCCCCACGCCCACATCATCCCAGGAGATCGGATGGCCGTAGATACTCCAGTCTTCGGCGGGCGTCCCATCTGCATACTGCAAGCGACCCGTGAGTTCCCTCGAGGGCACGTACCGCTCCGGTGGGAGCGTGACGATCTGGTCGCTCGCTGGCACCGTCGCTTCGACTCCGAGATACCCGGCACGGCCGTCGAACCACGCGGTGCCCTTATAACCTTCTGGAATCGAAGAGATGCGGATATTGATGCGGCCGGGCAGCACTTTCGCGGACCACCAGCCATGTTCGTCCGTGCGGGTCGCCTTGCTTTGGCTCCAATCGCTTCGGCCTTCGACAGCCGATCCCCACAGCACCCGCAGCTTTACGTCGGGAATGCCCTCTCCAGTGTCACTCTCGACGATCCGCTGCCGCACGAGCACGGCAGGCTCCAGCTGCGGGTTCTCGGCAAGGACGCGTCGCTCGCCAGGCTTGACCAACGAAACCGATGGGAGGCGGATTTTTGAGGGAGAGTCGGGCGAGAGTGAGGATGCGAAGGACACCCTGCCTGCGGCAATCCGTTCCACTCCAAAGCTTCCATCCTCCTCGATCTCCACAACTGCCCGACCGTGCAGCGGAGGACGCCCTTCCCTCGGCTCCGTCAGAATCTGCAGCTTCAACCCAGGATGTTCCCGCGCGTCGAACCCCTCCACGCGACCTACCAGAGCCGCCGTCGGTTGCAATCGCAAGGTGAGAGCCTCGTCGCCCTCCACCCAAGCTGAGACGAGTCGCTCGCTTAGGTACTGCGTCCCATACCCATCGGTACGAATGGAGACGCCGCGGATGGCTGCGGATGGTCTGCCACGGAATACGACACGACCGTCACCATCCGTCTTCATCGTTTGTTGCTTCCGCACTAAAGCAGGAAGGCGTCGCGTCACGCCATGAGGAGCTTTGATGGCTTCCAGAGTAACGTCGGCGCCGGCGACAGGATTTCCTTCGGGATCGACGACGCGAACCGTTCCCTCCTCGTCAGGAACAGTGATTTTCAGCTGTCGCTGCGTATAAGACCATGTCGCGTTCAGAGCCAACGTCCCGGTCGCCCCATCGCGGCTTACCGCCCAAAAACTCCCATCAAAAACGAAGTGTGTCTTGGGGGCGAGGATCGTGAACGTTCCGTCCGCGGTCGAATAGGCTTCACCTGCAAATTCTGGCAGATGATCAAACTCCGCCTGCGACTCTTCTCGAGCATCAAATTCCTGACGGTTGGTGAACATGCCTACCCAGCATCCTTGCAGCGGCTGGCCGTTCTCGTCCTCGACCAGTCCCTTGATCGTCACCAGTTCCAGCGGGGCGTTGATAACTCCCTCTTCCGTGGCCGGCGGGGCCTCGGCGACGCCTTCTTCCGTCGGATCCAGCTGATCTTGATCGGGAACTGGAACACCATTGACAGACACTCGCACTGCCGACCGCGGTCCCGGAAAGACGCTCAGGTTTTCAAACCGTACCAAGTCAAAGCGACTTCGCTTCAGCTGCATCTTCGTTGGCAGCGGCTTGTCCTTCTGGAAAAAGAAAGCCACCACCTGCGACTTTTTATGATCCTCGGCAACAGACTCCTGGAGAGATTCAGCGAGAAGGTCGACCGTGCCGCCGACCATGGAGGGCGTAACCGCGACACTTGCTTCACCATCGCGCTGCACGTTTAAAACCCAAGCAAAGTCTCGAGCATTTGCGGTGAGCACGTAGACTCGCCGCCCATCGTCCTGCGTTAACCATTGCACGTCGGTCCCGCCCGTGTCCGGCACCTCTTCCCACTCTTCCCCGGAAACTCTCACCTCGATATAGGCATGGTTGGATCCGATGTCGGACATGACGTAGTTCAGGGGCATCTGCTCAAACTCCTCATCAACCGGCACCTTCATCCGAGAGTACCCGCCGTGACCACTGGTTTGCATGGCCGCGTCAAAACCCACGGGTCCGACCACCTGCAACAGCACTTCACGATTCACGCCCGGCATCTCGCCGTCCACCGCGTCCGGTACGAGCAGCCGCGGATCGAAGTTCGCGGGAGGGTTGATAAGTTCTCCGCCGGCGGTCCAGAAGACCTTCACGTCTTCACCGCCGATCTCTCCATGGGATGCCAACGCGACCAACTCCACCCAGCGGCGGTCGTCAATCTTTACCCGCAACCCGCTGCCGCTTGGCGGAAAAGCTGCGAACGACTTCAAAAGCTTTGTGGGCAGCGGAACATTGGTCGGCACCGGCGATGTACCACGACCCTCGCTCGCTTCCAAAGCAGGCTGCTCTTCCAGTTCGGGCCGCTGCTCAGCAAGTGCGGCGGGCGAGCAAACAATGGCCATGGCGGTCAGAACCGCGGCCGCGCAGGTGAGAACGCGCATGACAGACCCCTTTTGCTACTCCTGGCGGAGAACCGGCAAATGCCAGCCCCAGCGGATGGCGAACAATCGCAATGTTACCACCGTGAGGCTCCCAGTTCCAAAAGCGAAGGCATGGGGAACCGCGATGGACTCGAGCATTAAGTACACGGCGATCCCCGCAATCGCCGCGGTCGCATAAAGTTCCCGCTGCAAGATGAGCGGAACGCGCGCCGTAATGACGTCCCGCAACACCCCCCCGGCCACGCCCGTCATGGCACCCATGATTACGACGATCAGTGGGGTATGCTCCGCCGCAAGTGCAAGATTCGCTCCAGAGATCGCGAACAGCGACAGCCCCATTGCGTCCGCTACGAGAAACGCATTCCCCGGCGGCGGGAAGTTGCGGAGATAAACGACGGTCGCCACCGCGGACGCGCTGATCACGATCAAATAGGAGTTGTCGGAAACCCAGAAGATCGGATGGCGGTCCAGGAGTAGATCGCGAATGGTTCCTCCTCCGATGGCGGTGAGTGTAGCCACCACGATCACTCCGAGTAGATCCAACTCACGGTCGCGCGAGGCGAGAACACCACTTGCGGCAAAGACGGCTACGCCAATCAGGTCGAGATAATAGAAGAGCACGTACAGTTCCACGATCGGGGAGCCGGCGTCGCGTCGGACGCTCCAGCGCGATCAATGCCATGACCTCCGCAGCAGAACGACGCGTGCGGAAAAACGCTCAACGACCTTGCGAAGGCGACTCTAGTTCAAAAAGCAGTCGCCGTTCACTTGCCGTTAAACAACTGCGTTACGATCGTTGTACACCATCGGGACGAGCGTGTCCTATGGCATGTTTCGGCGGCGAGCCGTGTAAGACGGTATTCCGCCGCCGAAACCAAGAGCCCCGGAGAGCCAGTACGGCAGCATCCCAGTTCGCGAGTACTCGGTGGGTACGTTGTCGATGTGCGGCAAGCCGCGAAGGGATCGGGGCCCCTTGAAAGCTCCGTTGGCTTTCGCTGTCTCAAGCCGCATCTGACCATGCCCCGTCCGTTCTCCGTTCTCTCCAAACTGATAGAAGTAGACCGGGAAACGGCCATCGTTGCGGAAGTACCGCGTTTCCCCCGGCTGACCTCGATGGACGATTGGTGGCAGCCAGTCGTCGATATTTGAAATCAAGATCCACCCAATCGCTACCAAAGCGTCGCCACCGACCGCACCACGCAGCCAATCCACGGCTACGCGCAGGTAGTAGCCACGGCTACGCACAGGTAGTAGGTGGCAAAGAACGCGTCGACAGCGCCCGTCGCGATTCCGCAGAGTCCCAACACAAATGTTGCAAAAAATCTCAAGATGTTCGCCATGGAAATGTCCACCGTATGCTCGGAACCGACCACCCGTCAAAGCTGGGCTAGCCCGTCGAGAGACCGTGGACTTTCAACTGTTGCGCGAAGGAGAAAAGATTAGCCTCTCTCGTGAACGGATGCAAAATTTTCGGCGGCGCTTTCCGGTATCAACCGCCATTTCCGGTACAGCCACGCAGCGACCGCCGATGCGATGACTGCGAAACCGAACGAGTCCCAAAAGTGAGGATCGCCAGTGGAGAAGTAATCGACGGTCCAGCCGATAATCACGAGCAGGACGCCAATGACAATAACCGCTGAAAGAATCCAGTTTCTGTGGGAAGGTTTCATCAGCGTACTCTGGGGGGTGAGTAACAGTTAGGATTTGATGGCCGCAGCCGTTAGTTTAGCACCGTCAGCGCCGATGTGCAGGGCCAAGTGTGCATTGATTGTCGCTAATCACGCATTGCTTCCAGTCTCGTCGCCCATCAAAGATCCTTCATTACCAAACGCTGGCGTTCCAGCCTGACTGCCTTGCGTGGCTCTGCTGATTGTTTCCGTATTACCGTTCCATTGCCCCTTTTCCCGCAAGGATCTTGTCGCGAAATTTAGCGATGCGAGAAACGCGAGTTTCTGGCTTCTTTGCTGAACTTATATTTATTATGTAACTATTTTGGCGTCCGGGAGTGAGGCCATGGAATGCTGCATTGAGTTCTGGATCAGAGTTCAGAGCCTCTAGCAGTTCAGCAGGCAGGTCACGTTCCCGTTGTCGTTTCACAGGCTTGATTCCCGCCTCGGCATAGCCCATAGCCTCTTTTACATACGACTCGATGACTGGCTTCATCTTCGCCACTTGGCTGTTCTCGGTGAAGCGAATCATGTCGGGGTGCTGGGCGTTCGGCCCCTGCTTTTCCAGTATGCCATCGGCATCTTTCATCAAAGCAGCATTAAAGAAACTGAGACGGAAGTCGTTCCGAAAGGCGCCCAGGATGACAACATTGCGGTTACCGTGCATGTAGCATGGATGTCCCCATTTGACAGTCTCGATCATTTTCAAGCCGAGGCAAATCCGGCGGAGTTCAGCTAGGCCACTGCTCCAGTGTCGCGTTGAGCAATCCGCAGTGGCAAACCGTTCGCAGCGGCCGCAACCATCGGAAAAATAGGCCTCAATGTCCGTGATCATATTAGTTTACAACATCCGAAGATGTTGATCCCTCTCGCTATTGGCGCGCTCACCCATGCAAGAACACGATTCTCGACAAAGGTTCTTATCCGTCAGCTGCTTGTCTCGCGTATCGCATCAACTCGTAGTCGCCGTCGGTCCCACGAGCCGTGCCGTCGGAAGTCCACCCTAAAGATCGGTAGAATTTGTTTGCGATCGTGTTTGCCGTGGCGCATTTTAGGGTCCACGGCTTTGGGAGCCAAGAGTGGAGAGACTCAAGTAAGAGCGTTCCAACGCCCATACGGCGTGCGTTCGAATCGACATACAGGTGGTGGATGAACGACTCAGGTGTCCAAACCGAAATGAAGCCCAAAACGATTCCGCCGTGATCGGCGCATATGTTGATGGTTTCCCCTTCGGTGTCCTTGCTGAAATCACGCGTCAGGCGGGACCGTTCCGGCAACCAGTGGGCATGCTGCAGGCACGACTCGTAGATCCTAGCGGCGTCTACAAGTTCATCCTTGCTGGCAAATCTTACTATGAGCATTTCTCGAGTCTGAGCTCCTTAAGGGAATGGGGAATTCGGTCGCGAGCCGAATCCTTCCCTCGCCTCTCACCCGTCACGCAGCGATTCGCGGGGGAGAGGGAAAGGGTACCGGCTCACGAGCGAAGCGGTAGCGATCACGCAGCCGCTGGCGGACGTTTGCCATTAGGGACACACACATTCGGCCGCACGACGTCCATCCGAGTGTTCTGCCTTTCGTGAACTAACGGAGGTCTCGGCCATCGAGCATGAACCCCACGCCCTGCTGAAATCCCCTAGCATAGAAAAAGCCGTCCCAATGAGGGCCGGTCGATCTGATCACCGAACTATAGCTGATTTCGGGGCCGGTGATCCAAGGGGTGTCAAGGGCAACGGGCGCGTCAAACACATGATACGAATCGCGCCCCGATGCCGGCACTAAGACGTAGTGCGCGGGCGACATTGCATCCTCAGGAGTTTGGTCTAGCACCGTCCGGCGCGGGCAGCGAAAAGTCGTTGGGGGGCGAAAAAGTAACTCCGGCGCTTCTTCAACGGTGGTGCCGGTCACGATCCTTGCGTAAGTCTTTTGCTGCTCGAGGAACGGCAGGATCTCCACCATCCATCCTCCAGTCATTCCCGGTGCGTGCGGTCCAGGAAGCTGCTGGTGAGCTTCAACGAACTGAGCAATCGCAAGATTGATTTGGTGTACGTTGTTCTTGCATACAGTTTCCCTCGCCCGCTCGCGAGCAGATTGGACGGCGGGCAATAAAAGGGCCAAAAACGTAGCAATGATCGCGAGGACGACAATTAGTTCCACAATTGTAATCGCGCGGCGTCCGACCATGGCCATGCCTTTGGAAGCAGAAAGAATTCGTGAAGTTCGCGGCCTGGGGCGGGTCGGTTGCTTTTCGCTGCTGACCAGGCGGTGGGTGCTGGCCTCGAGTGCGACAGTCCACGTTGCACTCAACAGTGAGTGCCTAGCGCAATAAAGATTGGCGAAACTCGAGGAAATCTGGAGCAATTGTGCTTCCAAGAGATGAACCGCCCGATGCGGACCCGCATGTCCAGTGGTGGGGGGAGGGGGCCGCAGAAATGCGGACCCTATCTCTATCATGGTTACGCCAGAACATCGGCGTCTGCTGGTCAGCCCCATGGTAGGAATCGAAGGTAGAAGAAAATGGCCGGCGCCTGTATCACCAGCATCAAAGCAGAGCACCGATCCAGGATCGTCGCGATGATCGTAAGCAAAACCGAGACTGCCAAGCAAGCGCCCCCGGCGATTAGGGCGAAAAAGTAAGGTAGCAACGCGGACCAGCCACCGTCTCGGTAATAGTACAGAATGCCTGCGACAGCACATGCGCCGAACACTAGAACCGCAATCGAGAGGCAATTCAGAACCTTCGTCAATGAATAGGAGCGGCCGTGGTTCTTGTGCGAATCGAGACCGAGGTGACCCTTGACCATCGGCGAATACGGATTGTTGCTGCCTAACATTCGTTGTGCGGTTGGTCGAAAGATCCGGACTGCACCGTTGGCATAACGTCGGCGGTAACGGGGCCGCCGCCAAAGAAGTGTGATTTCACATCCCGCGTCATCGGCGGCTCCCGTTCACCGCTTTGATACTCATCATGGCCATCCTGGGCAGCAGTGCTCGTCCACGAGGTCTAGCCTCTAATATCAGCTGGCTCGGCAAAACCACCCAGGGAGAACCGTGATTAAACTGTACAACAAGCAACACGACTTCTACTGCGGCGTCGATCTGCACGCAAAGACGCTGCACGTCTGCGTCGTCGACCAGGCCGGCGACAAGCTCCTGCACCGCAATTTTCAGCGTAGCAAACCGGAGGTGCTCTTCGCCAACCTCAACGCGTCTTCGTCCAAAAACATCGTCGTCGGCTGCGAGTCCACCTTCAACTGGTACTGGCTAGCCAAAAACCTTGACGGGACCAGTGTGGAACAGGATGAGATTCTACTGCCGTCTTGCCGTAGTCCGAGCCTGCTCGGATGCGTGCGGTTGCGACCGTTCGTGGTAAGACCTCTGCACCGTCGGCAACGACGACTGCGGGGCGAGCGATGATAGATGTTTGAAGCAGCCTCTCTTGCCTTCAGAAGCAAGGGACTGACTTCGTGATTGGGAATCTACACTACAACCAAGCGAAATTCGCCGCGTCGGTCGAGTAATTGTCAATTGTTGTGTTCTGAGGCTGTGAGCTAAGCGGCGATTTCCTGCATGATTCCGTCTTTGAAGGAACGTCCTTCGATGACGAACGTGATCTTCTCGTGGCTCCTAAGTCGCCTCCATTTCTTTGAGGCCGACTGAGCGAGCTTGAACATCATCGCCAGGCTCGTTCGGCGGGTGCCGCTCCCTTTCGTCTTCCGGTGACGAAGACGGATTGTCGCGAAGGTCGACTCGATCGGATTGGTCGTCCGCAGGTGGCCCCAGTGCTCCGCCGGGAAGTCATAGAACGAGAGAAGCTGCTCACGGTCCTTCCGCAGGCACTCGCACGCCTGCTGGTATTTCGCCTCATATTTCTCGAGGAAGTGGTCGAATGCCTTCTCCGCACTCTCCTTCGTCTCGGCCTGCCAGATCTCATGCAGATCGCCCTTGGCTTTCGGCTGCACGCTCTTGGGCATCTTGTTGAGCACATTCGCCGTCTTGTGGACCCAGCATCGCTGCTCCCGCGTCTCAGGAAAGATCTTCCGGAGAGCCGCCCAGAAGCCCAAGGCACCGTCACCGACGGCGATCTTCGGAGCGGTCGATAGTCCCCGGTGCTTCAAGTCCAGCATCAGTTCCGTCCAGCTCTGCTCGCTTTCCCGATAGCCATCGAGAACCGAGATCAATTCCTTTTGGCCGTCGGCTGTGGCCCCCATGACCACCAGCATGCACTGTTTTTTATTGGCTTCGTCCTCGAGTCGGACCTTCGCATGAATGCCGTCGGCCCAGATGTACACGTAGTGCTTGCTGGAGAGGTCTCGCTTCATCCACTCCTCGTACTCCTCGGACCACTGTTCCTTCAGTCGGACCACGACGTTCGCACTGAGTCCCTTGGCACGTTCGCCCACGAGGGCCTGCAGAGCTTCGCCAAAGTCGCTCGTGGAGATACCCTTGAGGTAAAGCCAGGGGATCAGCTCCTCGATCGCATCGGTCCGCCGCAGATAAGCTGGCAGGACGCTCGGAACGAACTGCACACGCGAATCCGGATCGGGTGAGTTATCCCGCACTCGCCCCTGCTTGACC
>NZ_WRPR01000027.1 GCF_010367455.1 Candidatus Laterigemmans baculatus
CCTCTCCCCCACGGCTTGGCTGCGGAACTTTCGTTCGCAGCCAAGCCGCGGGGGAGAGGGGACCGGAAAACTGCACGACCTCCGGGGGGAGGGTAACGTGCGGGGCAATTTCTTTGCCTCTCCCATGGGAACCGCTCCGGGAAGACTGCGTCTATCACCGGCTGCGAGCAAGCTAGATTGGATTGTTCGCGGCGAATGGTGCGCCCTCAGTCCGCCTTCGACTTTTCTTGCGAGGCCTTTTCCCATGGCGATCCCGACCCTTGCGGCCCTCCCCACTCGGCGTCCGATTCTCTCGCTGACGCTGCTCGCACTGGCCGCCCTCGCGTCCCCTCGGGCGGCCGTCGCGGAACCGATTGGCTGGATCGAACGCTACGCCTTGGCGCCCGACCGGAGCGCCGTGCTGGCCGAGCTGATTCCGGGCAGCGAAGAGTATTTCTTCTTCCACGCCCTGCATTACCAGGTGACCGGGGAGCTCGAGCGGGCCGAAGCGATCCTCAGCGACTGGGAAAAGGCCCGACAAGAAGGGCACGTTTCGGGACAGCCTCAAGACATCCAAGCAATCCGCGACCGCCAGCGGCTGCTGACTTACGGAGCCTCGCCGGAGCGGACGATCGAGTACCTCAAAAACCGGCTGAACATCCGCCACAACCACGCAGCTCCCCCGGCCGCGGGCGAGCGTCGCTGGCCCGAGCGGCTCGACACCGCACAGCTCGAAATCGACCGCGTGATCGATGAAGCGGTTCGCCACAGTCAAGAGCTGACGCCACTCGGCCTCTCCCGCTTGGCCGACCGCCTGCTGGCTGGCCAGGGGAATGCGCCGGTCGATCTGGAGTGGCTCACGCAGAAGATCGACGGCCCTTGGTACCCGCGGCTGGCCGACCTGGTGATCGCCGAACTCAAGGCCCGCACGCAGACCCCGTTCGCTCCCGAGTTTGGCGACCGAGCGGCCCATGCCCATTTGACGCTCGACGAACTCCAGCGAGTCGCCCGCGAAGTCCCCCAAGTCGCTCATCACGACCGGCTGGTCTCAGAGATCCTGCTCCGTTTGCGGCCCGACGCCGACAGCGACCCCAGCCAACAACCCGAAGTCCGGCTGGCCTACTTGCAGCGCGCCGAGAACTACGTGCGGACGCTGCCCGAGGCCTACAACAGCCTCAAGGCGGCGATGCTCTATCAATTGCTCGAGGCCAACCGGGCTCGTGGCCGCTACGACCGCGAACTGTTCCTGCGGTACCTGCGACTGCCGCGACAGAGCCCGATCATCTTCGTGCCTCGCAACGAACGGCTCCGCAATCCGGCCGATCTCAACCAGGACTTCGCCGAGCGAGCGCTGATCCCGCCGATCGTGGACGAGGAGCCGTTGGTCCGAGCCTACCTCGAACACTTCCTGCGCGACGCGGAAACGCCCGACGCATTTCGCGGGTTACTGCGGCCGGAATATCTCAACCGCGTGTTTGCCGAAACCAAACTGCTCTACGGCGTCGGCCCGGCCGACCGCTGGTATCGGATGCTCGACGCCCAGCAGCGGCAGGCTCTCAATGAACGCGTCGAGCTTTCGCTTAGCGAAACCAATCCGCGGATCCGTGACCTCTCCACTCCGGCGGTCTTGGAGCTGGACGTCAAGCACGTCGATGAACTGGTCGTCCGGGTCTACGAGATCAACACCCACGCTTACTACCGCACGCATACCCAGCCGATCGACACCGACATCGACCTCGACGGACTGGTGGCGACGGCCGAGAAGCGGATTCCGTACACCCTGCCGGCAGTCCGTCGCCATCGCGAATCGATCGAGATCCCCGGCGTCGAAGGTCGAGGAGTGTGGATCGTCGACCTGCTCGGCGGTGGGCTGCGAGCCCGGGCGCTGATTCGCCGCGGGGATCTGCGGTACGCCCAGCAGTGGACCGTCGATGGGCACCGCTTCACGATCCTCGACCAGGATCGCAAACCGGTCGCGGGAGCGCGGATGCTGGTCGCTGGCCAGGAGTGGACGGCCGATGAGGAAGGTCAGATCACGATTCCGCCGGTCGACCAGACGCAAACCCGGCAAGCGATCCTCTTGGACGACGTGCTCGCCGTGCCCGTCCAGTTTGAACACCGCAGCGAATCGTACTCGCTTGCCGCGGCGATGAAACTGAACCGCGAACAGTTGCAGGCCGGGCAAATGGTCGAGCTGGTCGTGCGGCCGCGGCTGATGCTCGGCGACACGCCCGTCGCCCCCTCGATGCTCAAGCAACCGGCGATCACGGTCACGGCGACCGACCGCGATGGAATCGCCACGACGCGGCGGTTCAGCGACATCGAGCTGGACCAAGCGGGCGAGACCGTGGTCCGGTTTCGAGCCTCGGGGCGGTTGGCCAAGGTGACCGCCACGGTCAGCGGCAAGCTGGCTCAAATCGCTACGGACCGCGAAGTGGAAGTCAGCGACTCGCAGTCGTGGGACGTCAACGGGATCGACGCCACTTCGCTCGTCTCCGACCTGCACCTCACCCGCTCCGGGGAAGAGTGGATCACTGAAGTCCGCGGGCTCAATGGGGAACCAGTGCCTGGAGCGGTCGTGCGAGTGTCGCTCCAAACCGTCTATCGGGCCCATCCGGTCGAGGCGACGCTCGAGACCGATGACGCCGGCCGGCTCGTCCTCGGTCCGCTGCCGGGAGTGGTCCGCGTGACGCTCCAGAGCGACCAAGGCATGGTCCAGTCGCGCTCCCTCGAGCTGTCCGACGCCGTCTGGCCGACCCGCGTTCACACCACTAGCGACGCGCCGATCCGCTTGCCCCTCCGCGAAGCGCAGGAGCCGAGCGAGACCTCCGAGGAAGTCGACGACCAGTATCGCTTGCTCGCTCTCCGCTGGGACCGCCCGCACGAGGACGTGACGGAGGACGGGCTGAAGATCGAAGCGGGGATGGTGGTCATCGGGCCGCTCCCCGCCGGCGATTACCGCTTGCTCGACCGCCGCGACGGCCAGTTCCACACGACGCAGATCGCGGTGACCGAAGGCCCGGTGATCGGTTCGGTCGCGGCGGGCAAAATCCGCAACCTGGAACTCCAGTGGGGCGAGCCGGTCGGCATCCGCTCGATCGAATCGGAGGCCGCCGATGGCAATGACCAGGACGAGGAGGAGGACGAGAAAAAGGAAACGCTGGTGATCCAGCTCAGCGGCGACGCGTCGCTGGCCCGCGTGCACGTCTTCGGCAGCCGCTACTTGCCCAGCTACGATTCGCTGCAGCTACCGGCGCCGCTGCCGACGGTGGGCGGCGTGGAGCTGGCCCACAGCGGCTACATCAGCGGACTGCGGCTGGGCGACGAGTATCTGTACGTGCTGCGGCGGCAGTACGCCAAAAAGTATCCCGGCGTAATGCTCCCCCAGCCCTCGCTGCTGATCGCTCCCTGGATCACCGACGAGACGCGGAACGTCACGCAGGAAGCGGCCGAAGGGGAGGCGCCGCGGCCGTCGGCCTCTCCCGCCGCGCCGATGGGCGGCGACCGCATGGACGCCTTGTCACGCCAACTCCGCGAAGAGGGACCGACGACCCAGAATCTTTCCTTCCTGCCCGACGGCGGCGTCGTCCTGGCGAACCTTCGCGCTGACGCCGACGGCCAAGTGCGGATCCCAGCCGACAAACTGGGCGACGCGGCGCTGCTGCGGATCGTCGTCGTCGATCCCTTCTCGACCGTCGAACGAACGGTGGTTCGCGAGCTCAAGCCGCTCGAGCCGCGCGACCTGCGGCTGGCCGATGCGCTACCGGCCGACAAGCCGCTCGCGTTCGAACGGGGAGTCCTGATTGCTGGTCCCGATCGGCCGCTCGACATGAAGACGGTCGGCACCGCACAGATCCAGCTCTACACGCAAGTCGCGGATCTACTGCAGCTCTACCGCACGATCTCCGGTGACGCTCGGCTCGACGAGTTCCGCGATCTCGGCCGCTGGCACACCCTGGACGAAGCCGCCAAACGGGCCGCCTACGGACGACTGGCCAGCCATGAACTGCACGTCTTCCTCAAAGGTCACGATCCCAAATTCTTTGCCGACGTCGTGCGGCCTTACCTGGAGAACAAGAAAGAGAAGAAGCTGGTCGATGCGTGGTTGCTCGACCAAGACCTCACGGGCTGGACCGAGCTGTGGCAGTACTCGCAGCTGAACGCGTTTGAGAAAGCGATCTTGGCCCGAGCGGTCCCCGACGTCCGCGAGGCGGTCCTGCGAGAGCTGCGAGAACGGATCGCGCTGGACGATGTCGATCCGGAAGTCCTGCGGCGGCTCGTCGATGTCGGGCTGGCCGGCAAGGCGCTCGAAGAGAATGTAGTGCTCGGATTGCAACAGCGATTCTCCCAGGAATTCAGCCAGACCTGGAACTACAACGCTCGAGGCGCATACGGCATGCCCGCCATGGAAGGCTTGTCCGCCATGGGAGGCATGGGGGGCGCTTTGGGCGATTCCGCGAGGCAGCCTCCAGGGGCCGCCGAGCCTGCACGCGACGAAGCGAAGGCCGCCGACGCGCCCGCTGAAGCAGCGCTGGAGATGGAGAAAGCCGCCTCGGGTCGCCGAATGAATCGTCTGCGTGAACGGCAAGCGGGACGAAAAATGTATTTCTTCCAGCAGGTCGATTCGACCAAGCAGTGGGCCGACAACCACTGGGATCACGTCCGCGTCGCCGCGGCCAATGAAACCTTGATCCGGATCAATCCCTTCTGGCTCGACTGGGCCACCGCCGATGGTTCGCAGCCGTTCCTCTCGGAGCACTTGCTGCGGCCGAGCGGCAACCGCCACGAAGCGCTCGTCGCGCTGGCTCTGATCGGATTGCCGCTCGAGAGCGAAGGAGTGGAGTTGCCGAGCGAAGCCGATGCGATGTTCACGCCGCCCCACCCGGTGGCGATCATCAGCAAGCGGCTGCAGTCGCTCGCGCCGCTCTCGGGCGACCCGTCGCTGCTGGTCGGCCAGCGGTTCGAAGCGGCCGATGCCCAGCCGCCGCAACCGGGCGACGAGACCGAAGTCAAAATCGCCCCCGATGAATTCCTCACCGGGCGCGCCTACCGCGGCCAGATCGTGCTGACCAACCCGACGCCGCAGCCACGCACCGTGGATGTGCTCTGGCAGATTCCCGAGGGGAGCCTGCCGGTCGCCGGTTCGCAAGCCACCGACAGCCGCACGCTGCGGGTCGAGCCGTTCGCGGTCGCCCAGATCCAGTTCCAGTTCTACTTCCCCGAGCCGGGAACCTTCACCCATTATCCAGTCTGCATCTCCCGCGATGGGAAGGCGATCGCGCGAGGACCGGAGCGGACTTTCACCGTCGTCGACCAGCCGTCATCGGTTGACGAGACCTCGTGGGAGCAGATCGCCCGCCACGGTTCGGCCGAGCGGATCGCAGCGTTCCTGAAGGACGCGAATCTGCGTCGCCTCGATCTCTCGCTGGTGACCCATCGGCTCCGTGAGCGGCCGGTCTACGACGCGGTGCTCGGCGTGCTCGACTCGGCTCGAGTCTGGGCTCCCGAACTGTGGGCGTACTCGTTCCTGTACCGCGACCAGCCGCGGATGGAGAGCTATCTCGAGCTGCGGCAGGACTTGGTCGCTTCGGTCGGTCCGGTCTTCGAGAGTCCGCTGCTCTCGGTCGAGCCGATCGAGCGGAAGGTGTACGAGCATCTCGAGTACGCCCCGCTCGTCCGGGCTCGGATCCACTCGCTCCGCGAAGAGCCGGAGATTCTCAATGATCGCTTCCTGGCCCAGTACCGCGCGCTGATGCGGATCCTGGCCTACCAGCGGACGCCGCGTCCCGAGCAGCAGATGGCGTTGGTCTACTACATGCTGCTGCAGAATCGGATCGAGGAGGCGCTCGAGCGGTTCGAGTCGCTCGGCACCAACGGAGCTGACGCCGAAGGGCTCGAGCTGGACGTCCAATACCAGTACATGGCTGCGTACCTGGCGCTGCACCGCGGCGACTACGCGAGTGCCGAGGAGTTAGCCTCTCGCGGATCGGAGCATCCGGTGCCGCGGTGGAATGAGCGGTTCGCGGAGCTGCGAAGCCAACTCCGCCAGCACCGTCTGTTGCAAAGCGACACCCAGGTCATCGGCGAGGAAGAGGATTCGCCGGCCGATGGATCGAGCGAAGCAGCGGGCGAGAACGTAGCCGACTTGCAAACGATCGATCGCGAGCGGCGCCAAGCCGAAGGAGCGGCCCAGTCGCCCGATGTCCGCGTTCGCGTCGAGGGAGACCGGTTGGTGATCGATCACCGCAACACCCGCGAAGTGACGCTGCGGTTCTACGGCGTCGACCTCGAACTGCTGTTCAGCAAAACGCCGTTTGTCCGCGAGGGGCTCGAGCGGATGGCGACCGTCCGGCCGGGCAAGATCATCCGCGTGGAAACGGCGGCCGGCGACGGGACCAGCGAGTACCGCTTGGACGACGCGCTCAGCCGTCAAACGCTGTTGGTCGAAGCGGTCGCCGGCTCAGCCCGCGACACCACGCTGTACTACGGCGGGCGGTTGACGACCTACGTATCGGAAGGCTTTGGCCAGCTGCAGACGAAGGATCGCTCGGGCGGGGCGGCGGTCGTCGGGGCTTACGTGAAGGTCTACGCTCGCTATCACGACGGTTCGGTGAAGTTCTACAAGGATGGCTACACCGACCTGCGGGGCCGCTTCGACTACAGCACGCTGAGCACGAGCGAGCTGAGCGACGTCGAGCGGATGGCGATCCTGGTCCTCGACCCCGAGCGAGGAGCAACGCTGCACGACGTGGCACCGCCGAAGTAGAGGGGGGATCCGCATGTTACCCTCCCCCCGGGAGGGTCGCGAGGAACGAGCGGGGAGGGCATTGGAGCGACGCGGCCCTCCCCGGGCCTGAGAGCCCGACCCTCCCGCAAGCGGGTGGGTGGTATGTTGCTCCCGAGACGCCAACTTTTCTTTCTGCGGATTGTTTGGATTCGATCCGGTTTTGCGGATAAAAATGAACTAGGCGCGCATCTCAGCGGTACAACACCTGGGGCGTGCTCGATTCTCGGCGACTGCGTCGCGGAGTTTCGACCTAGGCTTGGATGGCTACGCTCTACCGCTCCCCCTGCTCATGGACTGTCCTGCACACGCAGAGAGTTATCGCTAATGAATAGTTCTGGACTGACTCGATCGCTGCCGCGCCGTCTGCGTTTGCTCAGCGGTGTGGCCACGGCGGCCGTCTTGGCGACCTTTGTCAACGCGCCGCAAACCGCCACCGCCGCGGAGCTGCCCCCGTTTGCGAAAGTGTCCGAGGGGTACGAAAAACTGTCCAGCTCCGATCAAGAGAGCGAAAAGGGACTGTTCGATATTTGGCAGCGGGAGTCCGACGCCCAGATGCTGCTGGAGCTTCCCAAGAACTTTGCGGGCAAGCGATTTTTCATCGCGCTGACGGTCAGCAGCGGCGACCGGTTTGCCGGCCTGCAATCGGGGGACATGGTCGTCGAGTGGCGGCGGTATGACAACCGCATCGCGCTGATCTCGCCGAACCTGGAAGTCCGCGCGACGGGCGACCCGGAAGGCAAAGCGTCGGTCGAGCGATTGTTCACCGACCGCGTCCTGTTGGACATGCCGATCCTGGCGATGGGTCCCTCCGGCGGTCCGGTGATCGACGCCGACAATCTGATGGTCAACAACGCCCAGCAGTTTTTTGGGCAAAGCGTCCAGATCAGCAACCCGCGGCTGTTCTCGATCAACCGCGCCAAGGTGTTCCCCAATAACGTCGAGCTGGCCTACGAGGTCGTCGGCTCCGCGGGGCGTCTGCAAGTTCTGCACTACTCCTTCAGCGAAGTTCCCAGCGGGAGCACCTTCAAGCCTCGCGTGGCCGATGAGCGGATTGGCTACTTCACCACCGCCTTTACCGATCTGGGGCAGTACGACCAGGACGATACCCGCGTCCGCTATATCAACCGCTGGAACCTCGAGAAGCGCGATCCGCGGTTGAAGCTCAGTCCGCCGAAGGAGCCGATCCGGTTTTTCGTCGAACACACCACGCCGGTCCGCTATCGGCGGTGGGTGAAAGAGGGGGTCGAGTACTGGAACAAAGCCTTCGAAAAGGTCGGGATCCTCGACGCGATCGTCGTCGAGTACCAGGACGCTCAAAGTGGCGCCCACATGGAGAAGGATCCCGAAGACGTCCGCTACAACTTTATCCGTTGGCTCAACAACGACATCGGGACGGCGATCGGACCGAGCCGGGTGCATCCCGAAACCGGTGAGATTCTGGACGCCGACATCATCCTGACCGACGGCTGGATCCGTCACTTCAACTTCAACTACCACGACCTGATGCCCCAGCTGGCGATGGAAGGGGTCAACAGCGAGACGCTCGCGTGGCTCAACCAAAACCCGAGGTGGGACCCGCGGCAGCGACTGGCTCGTGCCGACGAGCGGAAGTACCTGCAGCAGGAATACGCCCAGCAAGCGCTCGAACCGCACGCCGGACATCGCTTGGCCGGTGCCGACGCGGCGCTCATCGGTGACGACGAGTTCGACGGGCTCTACAGTCGGCTGAGCCAAGTCAACGGTTACTGCCAAGCAGCCACGGGCCGGCAAATGGACTTGGCCCTGACCCGCATGAACTGGGAATTGGCGCTCCTCGGGATGGAAGAGGCCGCCGCGGAGGAGGAAGCCGAGAAGGAGAAGGAAGAGGAAAAGAAAAAGGCTGAAGAAGCCGCCGAAGGCGAGTCGGCGGAGAAGGAAGAACCTAAGGAAGGCGAAGACAAGGACGCCGAAGACAAGGACGCCGAAGACAAGAACGAAAAGGAAGAGCCGGCGAAGGAAGCGACTGCCGCCAAGGCGGAAGCCAAGCCGGAGGCCAAGAGCGAAGAAGAATTCAACATGCTCGACGGCATGCCCGAATGGTTCGTGGGGCCGCTGCTGGCGGACCTGGTCGCTCACGAAGTCGGCCACACGCTCGGCCTGCGGCACAACTTCAAAGCCTCGGGCGTCTACTCGCTCGACGAAATCAACAGCGAAAAGTTCAAGGGGAAAAAGACCTTCACCGCTTCGGTGATGGATTACATCCCGATCAACTACCGTCTCGAGTCGGGGGAAGTCCAAGGCGACTACGGGATGGTCGACATCGGCCCCTACGACTTCTGGGCGATCGAGTACGGTTACACCAGCGACGAAAAGCGGCTTCCGGAGATCCTCAAGCGGTGCAGCGAGCCCGAATTGGCCTACGCGACCGACGAAGACACCGGCGGTCCTGATCCGTTGGCTCGCCGCTACGACTTCACCAAGGAGCCGCTCGATTATGCGGTCGAGCAGATGAAGTTGGTCGAGGTCTACCGGGCGCGGATCCTCGATAAATTTGTCAAGGACGGTGACAGCTGGGCCAAAGCCCGCCGCGGTTATGAGCTGACGCTCGGACTGCAGATGCGAGCGGTCAGCATGATGAGCGGATGGGTCGGAGGCGCATTCGTGCACCGCGACAAGAAAGGGGACCCGGGCGACCGGAACCCGATCGAAGTCGTCCCGGCCGAGCAGCAGCGGAGCGCTCTCGACTTCGTGATGAACACCACGTTCAAGGACGAAGCATACGGGCTCCGTCCCGAACTGCTCGCACGGATGAGCGTCGATCAGTGGCTCGACCAAGGTCCGTCAAGTGCCCTGTCGAACGAAGCGACTTGGCCGATCCACGACCGGATCCTCGGTATCCAAGCCTCCACGCTGACGATGCTGATGAATCCGACCACGCTGCGTCGGGTGTACGACAACGAACTGCGGCTGCCCGCCGACCAAGACACGCTGACCCTGCCGGAATTGCTCGGCCGCGTCAGCGAAGAGGTCTGGAGCGAGCTCGAGAAAGAGTGCCCGGAGAATCGCGACGACCGCCGACCGATGATCAGCAGCTTGCGTCGCAACTTGCAGCGCGAGCACCTCGAACGATTGACCGACCTCGTCTTGCAGCCGAACGATACGACGGCAGCTTACAAGCCGATCAACAACCTGGCGGCAATGGAGCTACGGAATCTGAAGCTCAAGGTCGATCACTCGCTCAATAGCTGCGGCGACAAGATGGACGCCTACACCCGCGCCCACCTGGTCAGCTCGCAGCAACGGATCGAGCAAGTCCTCTCGGCTGGCTTCACGATCGGCGGCGCTGCGGCCCAGCAGCCGATGATCCTGATGCTCCGAGCCGGCCAAGAGCCGCAGGAGTAGGCGCGTCAGCCTCGCACAGGGCACAAGCCCAACGGTTATCAGCCGCCACGCGCTAGCGTCCGGTTCTCGCGAACAATCGTGAACCGGGAGTTAGGCCCTGTCAGGAAATCCCATCGGTACCCTCCCTCAGAGAGGGTCGCGAGGAACGAGCGGGGAGGGGAAGCCGTGGCTAACCCTCCCCGGGCCTGAGAGCCCTACCCTCCCGGGGGGCAGGGTAGCTGGCTGACGTACGGTCGGCTTCGCATTTGCAGGGTTGGAAATCATCGACTCCTGATGATTTCGATCCCGCCTCCGATAGTCGAAGCCCCATGTCCACCTCATCCGCCCCCAGCCGCCGTGCGTTTGCGTTCAAAGAATTGCTGGTCGTCCTCGTTCTGCTCGCCTTCCTCGGCGGCATCATGTTTCCGGCGATCCAGCGACTTCGCGAGTCGAGTCGCCAGAACAATTGCGTCCAGAATCTGACGCAGATCGGCGTCGGGCTCGCCAGTTACTCGGCCAGCTTCAACCATTTTCCGGCTGGATCGATCAACCCGACCGGCCCGATTCGCAACGAGCCGAGCGGGTTTCACCACAACTGGATCGGAGCGATTCTTCCCTCGCTCGATTATCCCGCGGTGCATGCGATGATCGATCCGAGCGTCAGCGTCTACGCGGTGGAGAATGCCGACGCAATGCAGACGCAGCTCCCGGTCCTGCGGTGCCCGTCCGCCACCACCGTCGTCGACAAAGCGTCGAACTATGCGGGGGTGCATCATCCGACCGAGACGCCGATCGACGAGGACAACCTGGGGATGCTGATCCTCAACCGCACGCTGAGCGTGGAGGATGTGCCGGACGGCCTCGGTGCGACGTTGCTGGTCGGTGAAAAGCTCGACGACGATCCGCAGAACCTCGGCTGGCTCAGCGGTACTCGGGCGACCCTGCGAAACCTCGGTCATCCGCTCGGCAGCGGCGCGAGTCCCTTAGCCGAGGGCGAAGAGATCTCGGAACTGTTTGTGGGAGGGTTTGCCAGCGAGCATCCCTCCGGCGTCAACTTCCTCCATGGCGACGGAAGCGTGCGGGTAATGGCTCCGACGACCGACAGCCGCGTGCTGACGCAGCTCGCCGACCGCCGCGACAGTCCCGACGTGTCGGTAGGCCCAAGTCCCGCGGGGTCCAGTCCCGCTGGGTCCAGACCCGAGAGTGCCGCCACCGGAAGTTGATTGTCACGCATCCATGAGCCGCAAGGCGCTAGCCGCGGGTTCCGTTGCGGTGCCCAACGGATTGAGCTCGTGTTTCGCCGCTGCTGCTGAGCAACGCTTTGCTACGGGGCGGACCGGATCGGACCCGAGGCTAGCGCCTACGGCTCAACGGAGAGGCGGATCGGACCCGAGGCTAGCGCCTACGGCTCAACGGAGAGGCGGATCGGACCCGAGGCTAGCGCCTACGGCTCAACGGAGAGGCGAAAGCCGTGACAACCGGACGCTAGCGCGTGGCGGCTGATGGCCGCTCCCCTCTCAGGGCGCCATTCCTGGGAATTGGCTTCCGCCGCGATTCTGCTGTGGCATCATCAGCATCAGCAGATTGACGTAGGGGTCGATCACGGCGTTGAACTCTTCCTGGGTGTTGGCCGCTTCGAGCTGGGCCACCAACGGCTCGAGAGCTGCGGCCACGGAGGTTCCTCCGCCGTCGCCACTGAATTGCTCCGAGAGTCCCGTGAGCTGCTCATGCAAACGGGCCACGCCAGGAGCCCAATTCTTGGCCATTGTTTCGGGCACCCACCGTTCTTCGACCCGGACCAGGGTGATCGTCGGAGCCGGCTGGTTGCGGACGCCCGGCCGATTCGGCTGAGCCGCCGCCGCGACGCTCGGCGGAACCGGCCGCCCCGGCTCGGCGGGTTGTTCTGACGTTTCGGGAGCCGGAGTGGGGAGGGTCAATTTTGCCCGCTCTTCTCCCTCGAGAGTGATCGTCCCCTGGCCTTCGGCGAGGGCTTGCAGGAGCCCCGGCTGGGTGCCGCCTGCGACGAGCAACTGGGCCAGGTAGGGTCCGGTCGATTCGTCCAGTTGAGCGATGACCTCAGCCAGCTCCGCGCTCTGGAGACTCTCCAGCGAAAGCGCTTCGGAGTCCATCACTCCAGCCATCATACCGGCGATCGGCGTCAGTCCCGCGGCGACCGTCTCCCGGGCCTCGGGCGGCAGCATCGCCAGCTTGGGGTAGCCGAGCACGAACTCCTGTTTGTCGTAGAGGACGTGCGCGATTCGCGACAAGATCTGCCGCGTGGCAGCGTACCGCTCGGGATCCATCTCTTCGGCGAACAACCGCACGAGCGCCTGGATGTCTTTCTGGTAAGTGGCGGGCAGCGCGTCCCAGATCACGCGTGGGTGGCCGGCTTGGAGCTGCGCCGAAACGTGCTGCAGGAGCTCTTCCGGTGGGGCCGAAGCGGGCCACTCCTGATAGGGTGCCGAAGCTTCGGCCGCCGGAATCGCAGCGACTTCGACGGGCTGGTCGCGGAGTTCGGCGATCCGCTGCTCACGCTGGGAGGCCCGTTCGGCTACCAACTCGTCGACCCGCAACCGACTGAGTGCCTGCAGATTCGCCTTGTCGACACTGACCCGAGTTCCATCGGGGCGTTGGAGAATGACTTTGCCGTCCCAGACTCCCACGAAATCGGCTTCGATCGTCACCGTCCCAGCGAGGTTGGTCCATTCTTCGGCGGCGACCGGCGTGACCAGCGGCGCCGCGGCCAGGGCGATTCCCAGGCAGCCCGCCAGGCACCGCCGCAATGCTGCTCGGGCGGAACGTTGCGCATCGGCGGGGGTGGCGAAGGAGCGGGGCGAGGAGTTGCGCTTCGAGTGGATGGGCATAACGCTGTCGGGCGGCGCGGGCGACGAGAATCGGGAAACGGAACACGGGGGAGAGGAGAAGCGGCGCGATCGGTTCGCGGAGAATCGTCAATGATAACCGGAGCGTGGCACCGATTGGAGCTTAAAGATTTTGCTCCGGCCGCGCGGCCCTGGTAGCCTTGGGCGACGGCAGAATCGGACGCGGTCCAGCCGAGGCGGTAGGCGGTCACATCAAGCTGCGGGAGTCACCGGATTGAACCACGGCAATACAAAGGTCTGCAGCGATCGCGTTCCCGACGAGCAGGAGATCAGCGAGCTGCGAGCGGTGCATTACAACGCGGCGGTCGTGGGGCGGATCGACATCCACGACGACTTGGCGCGGTTCCAGATCCGTCCCGACCGGGGCGTACCGCGATTCGCTCCCGGCCAGTACGTCGCCTTGGGGCTGGGGTACTGGGAGCGGCGGCTGCCGGGAACGCAAGCCGAGACGTTGCCGGCCAAGAAACATTGGCGGATGGTCCGCCGTGCGTACTCGATCTCCTGTCCGCTCGTCGACGCGTCCGAGGCGCTGGTGACCTGCGATGACATCGACTTCCTCGAGTTCTACGTGACCTTGATTCGCACCGCTGAGGAACCCCCGGCGCTGACGCCGCGGCTGTTCGCCTTGCACCCCGGCGACCGGCTGTTCGTCCAGCCGCGGGTCGTGGGGACCTACACGCTCGAGGGGATCGCTCCGCACGAGAACGTCTTGCTGCTCGGCACCGGCACCGGCGAAGCTCCGCATAACGCGATGGCGGCGGCGTTGCTCAAACAGGGGCACCAGGGACGGATCGCCGTCGCCTGCTGCGCCCGGCTGGCGGACGACCTCGGCTACACCCGGGCACACGATGTGCTGATGAACCGCTATGCCAACTACCGATACCTGCCATACACCACCCGCGAACCTCGGAATCTCGATTCTTCCCGCGGTGACTACGTCGGGAACGAGCGATTGCAGACCGTCTATCGCAGCGGCCGCCTGGAGAGCGAAGCGGGCTTCGCCATCGATCCGCGGACCACGCACGTGTTCCTCTGTGGCAATCCGTTGATGATCGGTTTGCGGCGCGGCTCCGATCCGCCGCTGCTCGAGCCAGGCATGCTGCAGCTTCTGCTCAGCGATGGCTTTCGCGAGGAAGGCGAGGCGGGACCCGGGTTGGTGCGGTATGAGAAGTACTGGTGATCGTTAAGATAGCCACGAATCACCACAGGCGCGAATCATGACAGGCGCGAATCACCACAGGATGGGACAGCGATGCGAGATACGATTTCATTGATTTTGGGTGGCGGACGCGGGACTCGGTTGTTTCCGCTCACGAAAATCCGCGCCAAACCGGCCGTCCCGCTCGCTGCCAAGTATCGCTTGATCGATATCCCGATCAGCAACTGCATCAACAGCGAACTGAACCGCATCTACGTGCTGACCCAATTCCTCTCGGTCAGCCTCCACCGGCACATTCGCCAGACCTACCGGTTCGACCATTTCAACGGCGGCTTCGTCGAGCTCTTGGCCGCTCAGCAGACCGTCGACGCGGGAACCGACTGGTATCAGGGGACCGCTGACGCAGTCCGCAAGAACCTCCGCTATCTGGAGCAGAAATGGGTCAAGCACGTCTTGATCCTCTCGGGCGACCAGCTCTACCGGATGGACTTTCGCGACATGATGCAGACCCACTGCGATTCGAACGCCGACGTCACGATCGCCGGCATCCCGGTCGCTCGCAAAGCGGCCGCGGCGCTGGGGATCATGAAGGTCGACGATTCGGGCCGCGTCCTCGGCTTCGTCGAAAAACCACAGACCGATGCCGAGATCGAACCGGTCCGCACCGATCCGGCCTGGATCGACGCCCATGGGATTCCCAGCGGCGGACGCGATTGCCTGGCCAACATGGGGCTCTACATCTTCAACAAAGACGTCCTGGTCGAACTGCTGCAGCAGACGACGCATGAGGACTTTGGCAAGGAAGTCTTCCCGGCAGCGATCGAGCAACACCGCGTTCAACTGCACTTGTTCGACGACTACTGGGAGGACATCGGGACGATCCGCGCGTTCTACGAAGCCAACCTCAGCTTGGCCAGCGCCAACCCGCCGTTCGACCTGACCTCCTCGGCCGCTCCGGTCTACAG
The DNA here is from genome assembly GCF_010367455.1 of Candidatus Laterigemmans baculatus. Classification (GTDB taxonomy): domain Bacteria; phylum Planctomycetota; class Planctomycetia; order Pirellulales; family Pirellulaceae; genus Laterigemmans; species Laterigemmans baculatus. Next base: position 15,133 of record NZ_WRPR01000027.1, read on the forward strand.
CCGCCCGCGGTTCCTCCCCCCCTCGGTGATGGACGACGCGCAGATTCGCGGCAGCCTGATCGCCGACGGCTGCCAGATCGGACGCGGCGCTCGGATCGAAAACAGCGTGATCGGACTGCGAACGAAGATCGGCGAAGGCGTGACCATCCGCGACAGCGTCGTGATGGGAGCCGACTTCATGCAGAGCGAAGAAGAACGCGACACCGACTTGGCCGAAGGTCGCGTCCCGGTCGGGATCGGCAGCGGCAGCACGATCAGCGGAGCGATCTTGGACAAGAACTGCTGCATCGGCAAGAACGTCCACATCAGCAACGAACGGGGCATCGAAAATCTCGGCGAAGACGAACCGCTGCAGATCCGCGACGGAATCCCGATCGTGATCAAGGACGCCGTCCTCCACGACGGCTTCCGCCTCGACTGACTCCTTTCCTCTCCCCGGTCGATCGATGCGTCGCCTCCTTGCTCTGCTGCTCTGCGCCGCCGTGGCTGCCGCCGCGCCGCTCTCGGCCAAGTCGCCGACGATCCATACGGCCGAAGCTCCACTGGAACCTTCGGCCGCCGCCGCTTCGATGCAGGTCAGCGAGGGCTTTGAGGTCAGCCTGTTCGCCGGCGAGCCGGACGTCATGCAGCCGATCGGGTTCTGTCTGGACGACCGCGGCCGGCTGTGGGTCGCCGAGGCTTACAATTATCCGGTCCACGGTACGCGAGCGGGCGACCGGATCATCATCCTCGAAGACCGCGATGGGGACGGCCGGCACGACAAGCGGACGGTGTTCTTTGAAGGGCTGAACTACGTCACCGGGATCGAAGTCGGGTTTGGCGGCGTCTGGGTGATGTCGCCCCCCTACTTCTATTTTATCCCCGATGCCGATGGCAATGACCGCCCGGACGGCGCACCCCAAGTCTTGCTCGACGGGTTCGGCAATCACGCCAACGCCCACAATCTGGCCAACGCGCTCGCCTGGGGACCCGACGGCTGGCTGTACGGCACGCATGGCCGAACCAATTGGTCGCTGGTGGGAAAGCCGGGGACGCCGGAAGCGGATCGCATCCGCTTCGATGGTGGCGTCTACCGCTACCACCCGGTCCGCCACCAGTGGGAACCGTTCGCCGATGGGACGACCAATCCCTGGGGCATCGACTGGAATGACTACGGACACGCGTTCGTCTGCAACTGCGTCAACCCGCACCTGTTTCAAGTCATCCAGGGGGCGCACTACGAACCGTGGCGGGGTCGCAAAAGCAGCGAGTTTGCCTACCAGCGGATCGACACGATCGCCGACCACCTGCACTTCGTCGGCGTCAGCAACGTGCGGGACGGGTTGGGATCGGAGGCCGAAGACACCGCCGGCGGTGGACACGCCCACTGCGGGACGATGATCTACTTGGGCGATCGCTTCCCGCCCGAGTACCGGAACCAATTGTTCACCAACAATATCCACGGGCGGCGAATCAATTGCGATTTGCTCCGCCGCTCCGGATCGGGCTACATCGCTTCGCACGGACCCGATCTGATGCGCGCGGCCGATCCCTGGTTCGTGGGCGTCAACTTGACCTATGGCCGAGAGGGGGAAGTCTACGTTAGCGACTGGTCCGACACCGGCGAGTGCCACAGCACGGTCAACACGCGGCGGCACACCGGGCGAATCTATCGGATCACCTACCGCGAGGCGGCTGAGTCTTCGGCAGATGCTGAAACTTCGCCCGTCGCTCGGCCGGCGATGGATCTGGCGCGAGCGAGCGATGCGGAGCTGGTCGACCTGCAGCTGCACGACAACGACTGGTTCGTGCGGCACGCCCGGCGGTTGCTCCAGGAACGGGCCGCTCGCGGCGAGGCGATGGGCGAAGTGCATGCGGCGCTGCGGGAACAATTTCGCACCCAGACGGCGGTTCCCAAGCGGCTCCGCGCGCTGTGGGCGCTGCACGCGACCGGCGGACTGGACGACGCGTTCTTGCTCTCGCTGTTGGGTACGCTCCACTCGAACCCGCCTCGTCAGGCCCGAGGGAGCGCATCGCAAGTCGACGAGAACCTCGTCAGTTGGTCGATCCGGTTGCTCTGCGAGGATGGCGAGCCTCCGGCGGAAGCCCTGCAGCGATTCGCCGCGCTGGCCCGCCACGGCGACTCGCCCCTGGTCCGATTGGAGTTGGCTAGCGCCCTCCAGCGTTTGACCCCGCGCGACCGCTGGCCGATCGCCGAAGGCTTGGCGGGCCGCGGCGAAGACGTCGACGATGCGAACCTGCCGCTGATGCTGTGGTACGGCGTTGAACCGCTGATCCAGGACGATCTTCCGCGGTACGTCCGCTTGGCCACGAGCACCGCGATCCCCCGCGTCCGCACGAACATCGCCCGCCGCATCGCCTCGTCGGAAGATTCGGCCGACGGTCTGCGATTGCTCGGCGAGCAGCTGCAGCGTCTCCCGCTGGAGCAGGCCGGAGCGGCCAACCCGGTCCAGCGCGAACTCCTCGAGGGCATATTGCAAGGGCTCGAGGGACGACGCAGTGCGGCGATGCCCGCTCAGTGGCAGGCCGCTTATCAACAGCTGCAAAAGCACGCGGACCTGCGGGTCCAAGAGCAGGCGATGCGTCTGGCTCTGATCTTTAGTGACTCCGGGGCGATTCGCTCGCTGCGGGCCGTGGCGATCGATCGCTCGGCTCCCCCGGCACTCCGCACCGCGACGATCGACGCCTTAGTGGCAGGCAGGATCGAGGGCTTTGGCCGAGCCCTGCTCACGCTGCTCGACGACCCGAGCGTGGTGCGGACGGTCCTGCGGGGGCTCGCCGCGTACGACCAGGAGGAGACGGCCGCGGCGATTTTGGACCGCTATGAAAAACTTTCGGCGAGCGAGCGGCAGGTGGCGCTCGCGACGCTCGTCTCCCGGGAAGCGTGGGCCGAGGCGCTGCTCGACGCGGTGCAAGCCAAGCGAATTCCTCCAGCGGAGCTGACCGCCTTCACCGCCCGCCAACTCCGCAGCCTGGGCAGCCAGCGAATCGATTCACGGCTCGAGCAGCTGTGGGGCAAGGTGCAGGAAACGCCGGAGGATCGCCGCGCCCAGATCGATCGCCTCAAAGCCTGGCTGAGCAGCGAAGCAGCGGGAGAGGCCGATCTCGTCCGCGGCAAGGCGCTATTTACCCAGCACTGCGCCGGCTGCCATCGGTTCTTTGGCCAAGGGGGCAACGTCGGTCCCGACATCACCGGCGCCCAGCGAACCAACCTCGACTACTTGCTCGAAAACATCGTCGACCCGAGCGGCTCGGTTTCTAACGACTACCGGATGCACATCGTGCAAACCGATGACGGACGGATCATCACCGGTCTGCTCGCCTCGGAGGATCCGCATTCGCTCACGATCCTGACGGTCGAAGATCGGATCGTGGTGCCGGTCGACGAGATCGTGGCCCGCAAACGCTCACCGGTCTCGATCATGCCGGTCGGGTTGCTCGAACCGCTCAGCGACGCGGAGGTCCGCGACCTGTTCGGCTACCTGCAGAGCACGCCGTAGCCACGGGGGCAAAGATTTTTTTCGCAGCTGGTGCATCTGGCTCTGCGAGGCGCGATAAGCTGAGGACCTCCTCCTGCGGTTGAGCCTTCTCTCGGTGCGTCGCCCGTATGATGAATCGCATTGGCGTTCTCACGCTGTCGTTGCTGCTGATGGTGCAGTCTTGGGGCGCCGCGCCCGCCCTGAGCCAACAAAGTCCCGCGAGCCAACAAAGTCCCGCGAGCCAAGAGAGTCCCGCGAGCCAAGAGAGTCCCGGGAGCCAAGAGAGTCCCGCGAGCCAAGAGAGTTCCGCGAGCCAAGAGAGTTCCGGGAGCCAAGAGAGTTCCGGGAGCCAAGAAGGGCTGCGGGCGTCCCAGGCGGGTTTTCCCACGGGGCTGCGGAAGTTCACTCCCGGCCGCTGGGGGCTGGTCGAAGTGGAAGTCCGCAATGGCTCTGCGGAGGATCGCTCGCTGGAGGCGGAAGTCTATTTCCGGCATCACCCGCAGCAGCGTTTTGCCCGCCAGCTGTGGGTGCCGGCACGCAGCGTCCGAGCGACCTGGGTTCCGATGCAGTTGCCGATCGCGGCGCCGACCGAGGGTCCGGTGGAAATCATCGGCCGGGTCAGCGGGACCCGCGACGCGGAGGTGCCGCTGCGGACGCCGATTCGGATCGCCCTGGATCCCTCGTCCACCGCTTTCCTCGCTCAGCCGCCTGGGCAGAGGATCACGGTGACGCAGGACATCAGCGCCGCTGGACTGCGGCCGGCCTGGGAGGATGCCGCTTACGAAGCCGCCATTGCGATCCGCGACTCGCGCAATTTCGACCGCACGCTGCTGAGCCTGCATGAGTATTTCCTGCCGCCCAACTTGGAGGGCTGGGACGCGGTCGATTACATGATCATCACCGACGACCGCTTGGCGGACGATTCGGCGGGCCAGATTGCGGTCCGTCAGTGGCTCGCTGGCGGCGGGCGGATTTGGCTGCAGCTGAACCGCGTTTCGATCGAGACCGCACAGCGGCTGCTGGGAGATGCTTTTCGCGTCGAGGTGGTCGACCGCGTGCCGCTAGCGCGGGTTGCGTTGACCGGCCCCGGAGTCGAGGACGATAGCCAGCCGATCGAGCCGGACGTCGAACAGCCGGTCGAGCTGATTCGCGCCCTGGTCGAGGGTGCGGAGATCTTGCACGAAGTCGATGGGTGGCCGGCCAGCTTTGTGATTCCCTTTGGGCACGGCGAAGTGATCGTGACCACGCTCGATGCCCATGGCTGGATGCGCCGCCGCACGCCCGCCGATCCGGTCGCCTCGAATCCCAACCAGCAGACGACTTATCTCGCCACCGATCCGCTGCGGCACCTCGGCGATCGGCTCTACATGCCGCCGCCGACGACCGAGCTTCCCGAATCGCTCCAGCGTGACTATCTCACCCGGCGGATTGGCTACGAGGTTCCCAATCGCCGCACGATCCTCCTGATCCTGCTCAGCTTTTGTGGTTCGATCGGGCTGCTCGGCGGCGTCCTCGCCCACCGCCAGCGGCTCGAACATCTCTCGTGGATCACGGTTGTCGCGGCGGTCGTGGCCAGCGGTTCGGTGGTCGCAATTGCCTGGAGCGGTCGGCAGGCGGTGCCGCCGACGGCTGCTCAACTGCAAACGGTGCGGGCGCTTCCTCAGACCGGTGATTACGTCGCCTCGGGACTCGTCGCGCGGTACGCTCCCGAGCAACAGCCGGTCGCGCTCGAGTCGTCCAGCGGCGGTCGGATCGAGCTCGAGATGCCCGATCTGAGCGGACAGATTCGCCGCTTGGTCTGGACCGATTTGGACCACTGGCATTGGCGGGGGACGGAGCTGCCTCCGGGAGTCCGGTTGCTCTCGACGCGGTCCGCCGCTCGCCTGCCCACTCCGCTCCGCGCTGTGGGCCGGTTCGACAGCGACGGTTTTTCGGGACACTTTGACCCCGGTCCGTTCACCGAAGCGGACGACGCCTTGATCGCGATGCCGTACTCGCTGCCGCTCGCAGCGAACCTCCAGGCCGATGGGAGTTTCCAGGCAACCCCCGCGGACCGAATGGCCGAGGGGCAGTTCATCGGCGCGGCGCTGCTCAGCGAAGAGCAGCGGCGACGGCAAACGCTGTATGCAGCCTGGTTCGCTCAGCAGAATGAGTCGCAGCAGCCGCATCCTCCGCTGCTCTTGGCCTGGGCCGGCCCGCTCGAAACGTTGCTCGAGTGGCCCGAAGAGGTCGAGCAGGTCGGCGCCACGCTGCTGGCGATTCCCTTGACCGTCCTCCGCACCCCGCCCGATTCACCCGTCACGATTCCCGCTTCGATGATCGATGTCCGCGCCGTCGCCGGCATTCGCGGTCAGTCCCAGGCATTCGACAATCGCACTCGCCGCTGGCTCGGACTGGTCTCGCAATCGTCGGCAACCCGGCTGCGGTTTCAGATGCCCGAGTCGGTGTTGCCCCTGACGCTCGACCGCGCGACGCTCGTCATCGACTGCAACATTCCCTCGCGCGTGCTCGAGCTGTTCGCCGTCTCCGGCTCCAGCCGGCGATTGATCGAACGGCAAGCCAATCCCTCGGGCACCATTTCCATCGCGATCGACGATCCCGAGTTTCTGGTGCTCGACGACGAGGGAGGCTTGGAGCTGGAGATTGAGATCGGACCGCTGACGACCGAAGTCGAGCAGCAGACGCTCCAGAACAGCGGCTGGACGATCCGCTCGACGCGTCTGGAAGTCTCCGGACGGACATTTCCGGAAGCCACAGAACCTGCAACTCGTGAGGCGGATGAGTGAATTGCACACCACCGGTTGTCGAGATCCACAACCTCACGAAGCGGTACGGCGAGTTCACGGCGCTCGAAGACCTCAGTCTCTCGGTCCACCGCGGCCAGATCCTGGGGTTCATCGGTCCCAACGGCGCGGGCAAGACGACCACGATCAAGATTCTGGTCGGCCAGGCCAAGCCGACCAGCGGGACGGCCCGGATCGCCGGGGCGGACTGTGCCCGCGAGTCGCGAAAGATCAAACGGCTGGTCGGCTACATGCCCGACGGCTTCGGCGCGTATGACAACATGCGCGTCCGCGAGTACTTGGATTTCTTCGCCGCCGCGTTCGGCCTCTCGCGGCAGCAACGCAAGCTCCGCATTGATGAAGTCCTCGAGACGGCCGGTGCCCGCTACATGCAGGACCGCTACGTGGAGAGTCTCAGCCACGGGATGCAGCAGCGGGTGGGGATCGCGCGGACGTTGCTGCACGACCCTGAAGTGCTGATCTTCGACGAACCGGCCAATGGGCTCGATCCCCAAGCCCGGATCGAAATGCGCGAGCTGCTGCTGCAGTTGGCAGCCAGCGGCAAGACGCTGATCGTGACCAGCCACATTTTGCCCGAGCTGTCGCGAATCTGCGATCAAGTCGCGATCGTCACGCACGGCAAGCTCCGCGCGTTCGGACCGCTCGACCAGATCATGCGTCAGGTCAGCCAGCGGCGGACGATCGAGGTCCAACTGACCTCGGGCGAAGCTGCGGCGGCCGCCTCGCGGATTCTGAGCGAGCAGCTCAGCGAGGGCGAACCGGTGACCGCCTCGCCGGCCGAAGCGGCGCTGCGTTTCGAGACGGGCCGCTCCGACGACGAGCTGAGCGATCTGCTGACCGCGCTCGTCCAGGCGGGGGTCCGCGTCGCCCAGTTCCGCGAACTGCAGTCGGATCTGGAGGACGCGTTCCTCTCGGTGATTCGCAGCGACACGGCCGCCGAACCCGCCGACCCGTCCACCCCATCCGCCGCCACACGTTAGGCCAGCCTTCGTGACCCCGATCATTCACCGCGAGCTGATCACCATCCTGCGGACGCGGAAGGCGTTTGCGCTGCAGGTCGCGATCACTCTGTTCTTCACGCTGTTGGTGGTCCTCCGCTGGCCGAGCGACGCGCGGGTCGAACTCTCGGGGGCGAATTCCCAGCAGGTCTTTCGGCTGTTCGCCTACGGACTCCTCGCCGCGGTGACGCTTCTCGTGCCGATCTTTCCGGCGACCACGATCGTCATGGAGCGGCGCCGCGGAACGCTCGCCCTGCTGCTCAATTCGCCGCTCAAGCCCTGGGCAATCTATGCCGGCAAGCTGGCCGGTGTGTTCGCCTTCGCCGTGCTGCTCTTGGCGCTCAGCCTTCCGGCCGCCTCGGCCTGTTATGCGATGGGAGGCGTTTCGCTCACGCACCAATTGGTGATCCTCTACGGGCTTCTGCTGGTCGTGACCTTGCAGTACGCGACGCTGGCGATGTGGGTCAGCAGCCTGACCAATTCGGCCGACGCGGCGGTGCGAGTGACGTATGGCTGCGTGCTGGGGCTGTCGGTCGTCTCGCTGGCCCCCTTTTTCTTTTTGCAGGGAGGCGAGGGGAGTGCGGCGCGGGTGGCCGAATGGCTCCGCTGCCTGTCGCCGATTCCGGCGGTGATGCAGATCGTCGGGCACGGCGACGTCGGAATGCTCGACGCGGGTCCGGGAGCGCCGCTCGCCTCCCGTTTTTTGTTGCTAGCGGGACTGACGACGCTCGCCTTCGCCGGCCTCACCATCTATCGGCTGCAAAGCAATCTGCTCGACCGGGCGCGGAGTAGCGGGGCGATCACCGACGATCAAACCACCGGCGTCCGCGCCGCGCGGCGAGTGATTTTTCTGGTCGACCCGCGGCGGCGAACCGGCCACATGGGGAACTGGACCAATCCGGTAATGGTCAAGGAATTCCGCTCGCGGCGGTTTGGGCGTTCGCACTGGATGCTGCGGCTCGTCGGCGGCTGCGCGATCGTCTCGCTGCTGCTCGCGTTCTCGGTGACCACCGGCGGAGTGCAGTGGGAAATGGAGACGATGGCCGGGCCCCTCGTGTTGCTGCAGGCGGCCCTGATGGTGGTCTTCATTCCGAGCCTGGCCGCCGGATTGGTCAGCCATGAACAGGAGAGCGGGACCTGGCCGCTGCTCCGTTCGACGCCGCTCTCGCCCGGGGTGATCGTCCGCGGCAAATTGCTCAGCGTCGCTTGGCCGATGCTCCTGATGCTCTCGGCGACGCTGCCCGGGTACGCGGTGATGATGTACATCCAGCCGACGCTGTGGTTGCAGGTGGTGCGGGCGCTACTGAGCCTGGCGCTAGCGGGGCTGCTGGCGCTGATGCTCAGCGCGACCGTGGGCAGCTGGTTTCGCCGCACCGCGACGGCGACCACGGCGGCTTACATCGCCGTGATGCTCGTGTTCGTCGGCACGATGCTCGTTTGGCTGGCCCGCGACGCCCCGTTCGGCCACCGGACCGTGGAAACGGTGCTCACCGGCAACGCGATGGCCGCAGCCCTGGCGGTCTTCAACGTCCCCGGTTTCCAAACCTACCAGCTGACCCCGAGCAGCTGGTACTTCACCGCCGGGACAATCGCCGTGCTGGCGATCGTGTTGCGGTTCCGCGTGTGGCGCTTGACCCGTCCCGACTGATGATGCTTCTTCTGCGAGTCGACCGATGAACGCCTCCCCCGAACCGCCGCGATCGGCCTTCGGACTCCACGCCGCGGCAGCGACTTGGCTGCTCGTGCTATGGCTCCCGCTGTCCGCCGCCGAAGCAGACGCGGGCGATCCCGATCCCGATCCGCGGATCACCTGGGCCCGCACGGCCGATCCACCGCTCGAGCTGGGACCGATTCAGATTCGGCTGCCCGAGGGGATCGAGGCGCTGTGGCTCAAAGCGCTGCGGCACTCGGAGTCCGATCTCCGTCGCGAGGCGGCCGACTCGGTCACGCGAGTCGAGCGGATGGTCCCGGAGCAGATGCCCATCAGCCCGGCGGATCTCCAGCAGCTCGACGCGGGCCTGCGGGAGGTTCTGGAGACGCCGGGCGAGCAGGCGGTCGCTCGCACGGCTGCCGCCCAGGCGCTCGTGGCGATCGATGCACGCGGGGCCGCGGAGCTGCTTACCAAACATGCCCGCCGCGGACCGCTCGAGCTGAGCCTGGCGGTCGAACCGGCACTGGCACGCTGGGATTTTCAGCCCGCCCGAGAGCTCTGGCTCGAGCGGCTTGGTGATCCTGCGACTCCCGCCACGCTGCTCCATTTGTCGATCGACGCACTGGGAGAGGTGGCCGAACCTCGAGCCATCCCCGAACTATCACGGCTGGTCACCTCGCCGACAGTCGCCGCGTCCACTCGGCTGACTGCCGCCAAAGCGCTGGCTCGGCTTCCCGCCGAAGGGCTGGTGGAGATGTCGCGGCAACTGGCGGCTGCCGCTTCGAATCAGCCCCGGCTCACTCAGCTACTCGCGGTGCATTTGCTGGCGGAGCAGTCGGGCGAGGCCGCTCGGGAGCTGCTCGTCGAGTACGCTGCGAGTGCAGAGCCGACTGTGGCGGCCCAGGCGATGGAGCGGTTGCTGGAAATCGCTCCCGCGGAGTTGATCGCGCGGGCAGCCACGACGATTCAAGCTCCTGATGCCCGCATCCGTCACCTGACGGTCCGCGCCCTGGGAACCGAGCCTGCGAAGGAATCGATCGAGCGGCTCGGGCCGGCGCTCGACGATCGGGTGCCCGCGGTTCGTCAAGAAGCTCGGCGAGTCCTGCTCCGCATGGCGGCTCAGGAGGAACGGCGGCGGTGGGTCGTCGAGCAGAGCGTGGACTCGCTGGCTGGCGACGCGTGGCGGGGCATCGAGCAAGCGATCTTGATCCTCGTCGAGCTGGATCAAAAGCAGGTGGGCCGGCGGCTTTTGGAATTGCTCGAACATCCACGCCCCGAAGTTAGGGTTGCCGCGGCCTGGGGGCTCAAGTCGCTGGCTGTCCCCGAGCTGAGCCCCGCCGTTTTCGAGGAAGCGCAGCGCCTCAGCGGCCGAGTCGGAGCCGAGCCGGAGCAGTCGGCAGTCGCGACGTCGCTCGCTCTCGCCCACTTGCTCGAAGCGCTGGGTCGGACCACGCACCGACCGGCCGAGGCGTTTCTGCAGACCTTCATCCCCAAATCGGCACCCTACGACACCGACGTGCGCACTGCGGCGATCTGGGCGCTCGGGCACCTCGGCACCGAATCGCCCGATCCGGAGTTGGCCCGTCAATTGCAAGACCGGCTGACCGATCACAACCCGATCATGCAGGAGGCGATCGAGGTCCGGGCGATCTCGGCGGTCTCCCTCGGCAGAATGCAGCAGGAATCGGCCCTGCCCGCACTTCGCCAAGAGTACGGGCTCGAAGGCCCCAGCACCTACCTTGGCCGCTGCTGTGGCTGGGCGATCGAACAACTCACCGGCGAACCACTGCCAGACCCGGCACCGAGGATTCGCCTGATCGAGAATTGGCCCCTCCGACCGCTTTAGGATGAGAGACTTCGATGATGGAAATTCGCAAAGCCAGCGACCGAGGCGCCGCGGATCATGGCTGGCTCCGAACGTTTCACACCTTTTCGTTCGGCTCTTACCACGACCGCAACCACATGAGCTTTCGCTCGTTGCGAGTGATGAATGAGGATTGGGTCGCCCCGGGACAAGGTTTTGGCACCCATCCCCATCGCGATATGGAAATCGTCACCTACGTGCTCGAGGGAGCCCTGGAGCACCGCGATTCGATGGGCAACGGCGAAGTCCTCAAGCCGGGTGAATTCCAGCGAATGACGGCAGGGACGGGGATCACGCACAGCGAGTTCAATCCCTCCGACAGCGAGCCGGTGCATCTGTATCAAATCTGGCTGCTGCCGGAACGGAAAGGGCTCGAGCCGAGCTACGAACAGAAGCGGTTCCCGGAAGAGGAGCGACATAATCGCTGGCAGCGCGTCGCCTCGCGGGACGCCGCCGACGGGGCGCTGCGAATCCATCAGGATGCTCAGATCTATCTCGCCGAATTGGACGCCGGACAGCGGCTTTCCCACTCTCTGGAGGCGGGCCGCCACGCATGGCTGCAAGTCCTTCGCGGCGCGGTCACGCTCAACGGCCAGCCGCTCGCGACCAGCGACGGGGCGGCGATCAGCGACGAGAGCGAGCTAGCGATCGAAGCGACCGAGCCGGCCGAGCTGATGCTGTTCGATTTATCGTGACTGTCGACTTCACCAAATCTTCAAACAGCCTTCATGGAGGGCCAACGACCGATCGCGATACTTCCGCCCATCGACGGGGCGGGTTCCGTACTCGCGGTCGCTGTGGGGCGATCGCCGGAGCCTGGGAAGGGGCCTGCGGGAGACGAAGTTTCGTTCCTCCCGCGCCCAGCCTGCTCCGCCCTGCGGCATTATTTACGGATTTGAGTGATGAAGCTGGAGAATGGTCGGAACCGGCAGCGGAGCAGAACTGCGTCGCCCCGCGCCGCTTTCACGCTGGTGGAACTTCTGGTGGTGATCGCCATCATCGGGATCCTCGTCGGGCTCCTCCTGCCCGCAGTGCAAGCGGCACGCGAAGCGGCTCGCCGGATGAGCTGCTCGAACAACCTCAAGCAGATCGGCTTGGGGATGCACAACTATCACGACACCCACGGCGCCTTCCCGGCCGGATTTGATAACCACGAGAAGCTCTGGCAAGCCCCGATCCTGCCCTACGTCGAGCAGATGAACTTGTACGACACGCTGTCGTTCCAAGAGAGCGGCCCCGGGAACTGGAATAGCGACTCGCCGAACGAACTCGCCTGTGCCACCGTTGTCGATGTCTTCCGTTGCCCGAGCATGGGCGTCGAAGGCGCACCGCGTGACAACAACAGCATCGAAAACCGCGTCCCGGTCAGCTATCGCGGCTGCGGCGGATCGAACATCTATTCCGACGACGTGAGCACCCTTATCTCGGGGCTGCCGGCCAACGCCACGGCGCTCGAACTCGTGCCGCAAGACGGGATGCTCTGGGGCAACAGTTGGTTGACTTTCGCCGACGTCAAAGACGGTACGAGCAACACGATTCTGATCGGTGAGTCTTACACCGACACGTATGTGAAAGACGGCCAGCAAATGGATTACTGGCAGTTCGGCTCGCCGCAAACCGGTGGCTGGAATCCCGGCGGCAAGGGTGGCACCGAGTACAGCGAAGGGGTCGGCTCGACGGGACCGAAAATCAATAGCCGCCTCGACCCGACCGCCCACGGCACGGTGATGGAGATGTCGTTCGGCAGCTACCATCCGGCCGGTGCCCAGTTCTGCTTGGCTGACGGCTCGGTGCGGTTCATCGCCGAGACCGTCGACATCGACACCTACCACGCCCTCGGATCGCGGAACGGCGGCGAAGTCCTCGGCGAGTACTAAGGCAGCGTCGGGAAAGCAACCACGAATGCCACGAAACGAATGGTGGCCACGGAAGGACACGGAAAAGCACGAAAAGGGGAAGGACCGCGGATAACACGGAGAACGCGAATGAAAGGGGAATCCGAAAGCCAAAAATCCGCGATCTCCGTGTTATCTGCGGTTGAACTCCCCAACTCCCCACCATTCCTTCGTGTCCTTCGTGGTTCCCCCGTTTCTCGGTAATCCGTGGCAATCCGCTCGCGCACATCGCATGCGGTAGAATCCGCCAATCTCAAATCTCAGATTTTAAATCTCAAACACCTCACTACCGGCCACCCGCTACCGGCTACCGGCTACCCGCCACCGGCTACCGAAAAAACTTCGCCTACGGCTTACCGTCAAACAACCAAATCAATCTCTACTGGCAACATCCAGCAAACCATGCTTTCCAATTCCATCCATTCTTCTATGGCAATTCTGGCCGTGACCGCTGCGGTCAGCCTCACCGGGTGCGACACAACGCCCCGCATGGATTACAGCTCCGTGGGGCTGGTCGACGCCGAGGGAACGGTCACGCTCGACGGGCAACCCCTTCCCGGTGCCGTGGTCACCTTTGACTCTCCCGATGGCACCTTTTCCTATGGACTGACCGACGCGGACGGTTACTACGAACTGCAATTCGATTCCGACATGCAGGGCGTCACGCAGGGTCCCAAGACTGTGCAGATCAGCACTACTCGCAAGATCCTCGGACTCAACACCGACGACGGAAGCGAAGCCGAAGAGGTTAGTGAAGAGGAAGGATCGGCCGCACCGACGAGCTCCGAGAGCGAAAAGGTACCCGCCAAATACAACAAAGATTCGGAACTGACGGTCGAAGTCACGCCGGATCAAACCGAGTACGACTTCGACCTCAAGTCGTAGTACGCCGGGCTTTCCAGCCTGACGAAGTTTGAGGAGAAGTCAGCCTGGAAAGGCTGACGTACGGGATGGCCTCTCAGGCCTCCTCCGCCGCTTCTTCTTTTTGAAACCGCGCTTTGACGCTTTCAATTTGCCGGGCGGCGGGGGATTGGTTTTTTTCGGGCGCTGAGAACTGGAATTGCAATACCTTCGCTTCCAGGTTCTCTCCACCTGATAAGGTTTCCAGAAACTGATCCCACTCGGCGGCCTCTTCTTTCTTGAGACTCACCCGCCAGCTGCAGTAAATCGCCAGCGGTTCCCCTTTGAACAACACTTGGCCGAAGTGCTGCTGTTGGTATTCGCGGTCGGGCTCGCTCCAGATTGCATAGCACAAGTCGGGCGGGAAGGCCGGAACCGGCGGCTCCCGACCTGGCAACTGCATTTCCCAGCGGACTCGCTCGTCTTCCGCCATCCACACGCCGTTCGTCGACAGCGGCTCGTGCGGGCAATGCAAGTAAACGGTCAGACTGTCGCCCGGAAATAACTTGATGGCGAGGATCTCCATCAGCAGACCGGCAAGCACTTCGGAGCCCGACGGTTTCTCATCGCGCCCCGCGGCTTGCGTGAGCCGGCGAACCTCTTGCGTATAGACGTCTGTTGCTTCGACGACCTCGTCCAAGGAAGCCTCAAACGATTCGGGCGTCGCCAGCGCGGGCCAGACCCGCAGCAATTCAGACTCGTCTTGGAGCTGCAGCTTCAGCACAACGGCTTGCCGCAATAGGGCCAGGGTGTGGGCCTCGGATTCGCCACCGGCGTAGCCTCTCAGGACCAAGTCGAGGTCGATATAGCCTCGCTCGGCGGCAAATTGGGCGAGCTGCATCCAGAGATCCTGGGCTTCCTGCACGCGATCCGTTTCGCCCGTCGCGATGATCAGCACGACGACATCCTTCAAGTCTCGCTGCAACTCGTCTTCGATCATGCGCTCCGCTCGCTCGCGGAGCGGCGACTCCTTTCCCGCGGTCCGCACCCAGTGGGACAGAAGCTGGGCGAGCGTCTCCACTTTTGCGAACCGGGCCTCAAGGTTTTGGGCCAGCTCATAACTGCCGCGAAACCGCTCGGTGTAGATGCAGAGCGAGCCCAACGAAGTCTGCTTGCGCTCAAAGCGTCCCGAGCCTCCGATGTCGTCGGGCATCGAACCCGTGAAGGTTCCTTCGTATTGAAAACGTCCGTCGACCGGTTTGGGGACTTCGCCGCCATAGACTTTGGCCAGCCGCGTCGCCTCGGCCGATGGCTCGTGAGCGTCGCCCTCGCTCTCTGCCTGACGGTGGTCGTGGTAAAGGAGCGTGCGGGAGAGCGACTCGCCTTGGGGGACCAGCCGCAGTTCATAGCTGCTTTGCCCGCAGCCGCCGCTGGCGAGGACCAACGGGGCGAGGACGAGCAGCAGCAGGCCGAGCGAACCAAAAGGTCTGAGAGGGTGACGATTCATGGCCTAGGTCTCCGCAAGCTAGGTACACCAACCGATTCCCCCGGCCGGAGGAATCACCGCCAACTGGGATCGAGTTCGCCGCGCGGTCGTCGAGCTTCGTGCTGCAGCAGAGCGTCGGAGACGATTCGGCGGAATTCTTTGGCATCCCCGCGGATCCCCGCATTGATCAGCAGCAATCCTAATCGTAACCGTTCGCGTTCCCGCAGAGGTGCTTCTCGGGCTCCACGGCCGAGCGCCGCAACGCGTCCGCGAATGAAGACCGTGGTCCCCCGCATCGCATCGCCAAGTCCCTCGGCGGCGTCTCCACCGATCACGATCGTACCGCCGACCGCTCCCGAGGCGGCTCCGGGACCCACGTTGCCGCGGACAAAGATTTCGCCTCCTTGCAGAGCCGCGCCACACCGAGCCCCCGCCGCTCCGTAGATCGCCAGCGTGCCGCCGCTGACCGCCGTCCCCGCCCCCACGCCAGCATCCCCATCGATGCGGACGACGCCCGAAGCCATCCCCTCGGCAACGCCATCGCCCACCGCGCCATTGACGCGAACTTGAGCTTGCCGGTGAAAGGCAAAGGCATAATCGCCAAGCGGTCCCTCGACCACCAGCTGCAGTGGCGTGTCGAGGGCCATCAGGAAGCGATCCGTCCCGGCGGCACCGCGAATCTGGACCGAAGCGGCGGTCGCGGGAATTTTGGCCAGCGCGGCTCTCAGCTGGTCGAGCGAACGGCCCGCGGCATTGATCACCACGCCGTCGGCACTACCGGATGTACGCTCCATCTTGCTCCTCTGCCCCCGACCACTGAAGTATGCTGCCCCTTTAGCATAGCGGCCGCCTTGCTGACTCAGCGAGGACGCCTCGTGCTTTCCCTGTTGCGAATCGCATCCCGAGCGGAGACCAGCCACCGATGCTCACCGATCCCTTTCCCGAACGCGTCCCCGAACGGATTACCGAGCGCGTCACCGAGCGCGTCACCGCAAGCTTCGTGTCGCATCGACAGCGGCGGTACCTGCTTGCCGCCGCCGCTTTCACTTTCGCCGTTGCCGTTCAGGGAGCCGCTCGAGCGGAAGAGCCCGTGCAAAAGTCTCCGCCGAGTTGGTCGGCCGATCCCGCGGTCGTCGAGAAACTTTCGCGTTCCCGTCCAGACTTCAATTACCGCGAATCGGAAGTTCCCGACTACGAGCTGCCCGACGTGTTTGGCCCGCTCGGAAAGCCAGCCAATGCTGCAGGCTGGCCGGAGCGGCGGGCAGCGATCCTGGAGCTGTTCCGCAGCCACGTCTATGGTCACCGGCCGACGATCGATGCCGAGATCAGCTACGAGCGTGCCGAGCCACCGGTCGATCCCACCCGAGGTCAAGCTCGCGGCCAGCGGGTGTTTTGCGTCGTCACCAAGGGAGACCGGACATTCAAGTTTCCGTTCTACTTGTACGTTCCAGCCACCGCGACGGCAGACAAACCGGTTCCGCTGATCATCTTCATCAACAACCGCACGCCGACCGATCCGGAGGCGATGCTAGAGACGCCGAACGATTTCTGGCCGCTCGACATGATCATCGAGGCGGGCTGTGCCGCGGCCGTGTTCCACACTTCGGATGTCGACCCGGACCGCGCCGACGGCTATCTCGAAGGGATCCGCGGCTTTTTGGCCGAGGGTCAACCTCGTGCTCGCGACGCCTGGGGAGCGCTCTCGGCGTGGGGCTGGGGGGCCAGCCGGATCGCCGACTACGCGATCGAAAACGTGCCGCAGACCGATCCCCAGCGGCTAGCCGTCGTCGGTCACTCGCGGGGTGGCAAAGCGGCGCTTTGGGCCGCGGCGGAGGATCCCCGGTTCGCCATCAGCTACTCCAACAACTCCGGCTGTGGCGGCGCCGCCCTTTCGCGGCGACGGTTCGGCGAGACGATCGCACGGATCACGTCGTCGTTCCCGCACTGGTTCTGCGAGCACCTGACGACTTATGCCGGGAGCGAGCCGGCGCTGCCGGTCGACCAGCACCAATTGATGGCGCTGATCGCGCCCCGCTCGGCGTATGTCGCCAGCGCCGCGGAAGATCTGTGGGCCGATCCGCGAGGCGAGTATCTGTCGCTGGTGCATGCCGCCCCGGTCTTCGAGCTGCTCGGCAAGCCGTCGATCCAAACAGCGACGATGCCGCCGGTCGACACGCAACGCGTCGAAGGCCCGACCGGCTATCACATCCGCTCCGGCGGACACAACCTGACGCGAGACGACTGGGGCCGGTTCCTCAGGTTCGCTGCGGGACGGTTTTCGCTGTAGCAACTAGCGAGGCCGATTCGTTTAACGGCGAGCCGAAGGCGTCGGTTTCTGAAACACAGTCGCCTGCGGCTTGCCGTTAAACGATTCTTTCGTACCCATGCGACTTAGCCGGCTGGGCTCCAGCCGCCTCGGTGGGAGTGGGTCCAGCGGGTTGCGGCGCGGCGCGCGTAGCCACTCATCTCCGCCTCGGCGGCTTGGGCCATCGCGGAGACCAGAACTTCGGGCAGCGGCGAATCGCTGCGCACCGCGGAATGGAATTGTTGGCGACGTCGCATCCGCTGCCACACCAGATCGATCGAGTCGTCTCCCTGGCGGACGCGCTCCAGCTCGCCGACCAGATCAAACGAGTCGGGAAAGAGGCTGCGCCTGCTGTCGAAGTCCGCCGCACAAAAACGCTGGTGGAAATAACCCAGCTCCGAGAGGTGTCGGTTGAGCGCAAGCAGGCGCTGCTGGCGGGCAACGGCCTGGAGTTGGATGTTTTGCCGCCGCGCGGTGAAGGCGTGCAGCTGCCCAAGAATCTGATTGGCGCGCGGCGCGGGAACCGACGCGCCCTCGAGCTTCAGCACTCGCTGTTCAGCTTGCTCCAACAGCGATTCGATCTGCTCGAGCACGGCGAGGTAGTATTTTCCACTGGGGTTTTCGATTTCGGCTAACTCGCGGCGCGTCGCATCCTTCTTCTGTCGAACCTGTTCGAGCTTCGCGAGCACCGCCTCACGCTGACGATCGGCCGCGTGGACTTCGCCGACGAGCTTCAGCAATCCGAGCTGGACTGCCTGGTCGTCCCGCCTGCGTTCCAGCTGGTTCATCAACCGTGCCAGGCGGTCGCGACCGATGGCCATCGCCGCCCGGATCTGGTCGGGCGTCTTCTTCAGAAATTCGTATCCCGCTCGGGCTCGGGGATAATCGATCAAACTGGCGACCCAATCGTCGATCCGACGCCCAGTCGCCCCGGCGACATAGCGGGACGTGCCCCAGCGGCGGTCGTAGAGGTATTTGAAGAGTCGGCTGTTCTCGTACGCCGGCAGCTTCTGCGTGGCGTCGTATTCGCTCTCCGCCAGACCGGCCTCGGCGCGCTCGAGTGCGGCTTCGGTTTCGGCCGCCGCGTCGCTCCAGGCGCGAAAACGTTCATCCTCGGCAAGGTGCCGCACCAGCGATTCGGAGAGCTTCTGTTGGTGGGAATGCAAGTCGTCGATTCTCGCCGTGCACCGCTGTAGCTCTTCCTCCCCCGCCGCCCGCTCGCGATCGAACTGCGCCAGCTCGCGATCGAGCCGCGCGATGTGCTGCTCGCGGCGATGCAAGATCTCCTCGAGATGCTGCTGCGCGACGTCGACCGCTGCCGACATTCCGTCTCCGCTGGAGCTCGAAAGCAACGAGGGGAGCAGCGCCGCGAGCGACTGCCGGATCTCCTCGACGAGCGCGACGGATTCCTCGGCCGTCAGCGCAGCCGCTCGGCGGGCTTCGCAGAGCGCGGCTTGAGCGCTGCGCCGAGCGAGTTGAATCTGCTTCGAAGCGGCCGGGCCGGTGACGGGCATTTCAGAATCGTCGCGGAGAACCAATCAACCGACGGCTGCGAACAGGAACGACAACAGCCAGAGAAACAGGAAACTGACGAGGAGCACCAGGGCGAGGAGGATCGCTCCCCGCCGCCGGACCCAAAGATGAGCCACCAGCAGGCTGAACGACCAGGGTGGATCGGTGTAGACAAAACGGTTCAGCAAGTACGAATCGATCGCCGCGTCGATGTCCGTCGCGTCGGCCGAATCGCCCGCTCGGTGAGCCGTCTGCAGCAGATTCTCGCAAAGCTCGACGTGGAACTCGGAGTCGGCCACCGCATGCTCGGCTGGCCGGCCGCTTTTGCGGACCTCGCGAGCCACGTCCATCACGCGCAGCGTTTCGAGTACCGACGGTTCGGGACGACTAGGGCTCATAATCTTTCGCGTCGAGTGACACCGCGACCACTTCCTTGTCGTTGCGGACGAACGCCGTCCGGCCTGCATAAGCCGGGTGGCTCCAGACGACGGGCCGCCCAAAGGCGTCACCGGTCGGCTCGATCACGTGGGCGCGGCTCAGCTCTTGGTACTCCTCCGCCGTCAGCCGAGCGAGGATCAAGTCGCCGAGCTCGCTAAACAGAAGATAGCGATCGCTGCCGGCCAAGTGGGTCACAAAGGCCGTTCCGTGACTGATCCGGCGCGTTTCCCCAGCCCGCGTCCCCTCGAACGTTTCCCACAACCGCTCCCCGGTCTTCGCATCGACCGCGATCAGCTTCCCGACCGCACAGTCGCTGCCATAAATCACGCCCTGATAAAAAATCGGCGTGCTGTTGGCGCTGTAGACAGCCCGACGCGGCGCCCCTCCCGACCAAACTTCCTCTTCAACCGCCGGCGAATCGCTCTTCAGCCGGAGCATCACGGCCACGTTGCCAATGCCGCTGGCGTAGAGCAGATTGCCCGACTGCTGGGGCCGAGCGATCGCCATCGCGTAATCGGGCTGCAGCGGCACCTCCCAGTAGGGCTGGCCGTCGCGGGGATTGAGACTGGCCAGGGCATCGGCGTGCCAGACGATCAGTTGCCGCGTCCCGCCCGCTTCGATTACCGCCGGGGGGCAGTAACCGACCGCCGAAGCCGACAGCGATTTCCAGAGCTCACGACCGCTCTGCTTGTCGAACGAAACCACCGTCTGCCCGTCGCCGCCGACCATGCAAATCAGCTGCTCGCCCTCGACCAGCGGATGGGCGGCAAAGCCCCACATCGGGACCTCCGCCCCGTAGTCGGTCTGAAAATTCTTCGACCACTGAAGTTTGCCCGTTTTGGCGTCGAGGCATCGCAGATCGCCTTCGCTGCCCAGGATATAGACCCGCCCCTGGTCGACCGTCGGCGTGCATCGCGGGCCGGCCGGATAGGAAATGCTGTAGGGGCAATCGTAGCTGTGCTCCCACAGCACCTCGCCCGACTGCTGGTCGAGGCAGAGCAGCCGCTCGCGGCCCTTGAGCGTGGCCCGCTGCCCGGGATTGTTGACCGGGTCCCCTTCACTCCGCTGGTAGTCGAACACGTAGACTCGCCCCTCGGCCACCGCCGGTCCCGCATACCCACCCGCGATCGGCGTCCGCCAGCGAATTTTGGCATTGCCGTCGGGAAAGGACTCGACCAAACCCGTTTCGCGGTACTCTCCATCCCGCGTCGGTCCCATCCACTGCGGCCAATCGTCCGCCACAAGCGGCGTGCAGGTCAGGATGCAAAAGCCTAGCGAGAGCAGCAATGGAACACGCACGGCTGGTGGCTCCTTGGGTAGTCGAAGAAAGGTAGGGCACGCCTCTATCATGGCAAGCCACTCGCGGCGGCAACAGCCACAGTCTCCAATGGGACGTTATATTTCCTCCACCGCCCGGCGAAGAGATTTGCCAGAACGAGGAGATTTGGCAGAACGAGGAGATTTGCCAGAACGAGGAGATTTGTTCCAACACCGGAAGGATACGACTGCGACCATGCGGACCCTGATTCTGATGCGTCATGCCAAGAGCGACTGGAGTGCTCCGGAGCTCTCCGATCACCAGCGGACGCTGAACGCCCGCGGCCGGCGGGATGCGCCGCGGATGGGCCAGTGGATGCAACAGCAGGAGCTGATTCCCGAGGTGGTCCTGGCGTCGACGGCGGTGCGAGTCCGCGAAACCGTCGCCGCGATTCTTGAGCAGTGGAGCGCCGCGCCGCCGGTCCACTACAGCAACGACCTCTACCTCGCTCCTCCCGAAACGATTCTGCGGTGCGTGCGGAGCGACTCACTCGGCGCCCAGCGGGTGCTGGTCGTGGGGCACAACCCGGGGCTAGCCGCCCTGGTCGAGTCGCTCGCCCAAAGCCACTCCTACGCGATGGCCACCGCGGCGGTCGCGGCGTTCCAGTTGCCGATCGAGGATTGGCAGCCGCTCTCGGCTCACTCGCCGGTCGCAGCAGTCACCTACGGCTGCCCCTAGCGGCAGGGCAGGCACCCGAGGAAACAACCACGAATGACACGACTCGAACGATTGAGACGCGGACCTCTAGAAAATCGGAGATCTCAAATCTGAGATTTCAAATCCGGATTTCTCGCTTCTCGCTTCTCTCTTCTCGCTTCTTCTCAAAGGAACAGATTATTGGTCGGCTGGTTCTTGGCCCTAGTCGCGATCGTGGGTCACTTTGGGCTGCACCTGACGATCTACAATCGCCTCAACGCGACCGGGCTGCCGCGGCGACGGCTGAAGCGGATCGAGATGGGATTTTTTGCGACGACGCTGCTGATTCCGCTGGCGGTCGTCGTTTTCTACTCGGAGCATCTGCTCGCCCTCGCCTATGGCTCATTGACGCTCGGCGATCTGCCTTGGCCGCTAGCCGTCTACTCGGCGGTCTGCATCGCCACGGTCGCCATCTTCGGACCGCCCTGGTTGCTCTCTCGTCCCCCGCTGCATCGCGAGTCGCTCGACGTCGCTCGGGAAGTGCGGCAAGTCCGGGTCGACCGCGAGCTGGGCATGTCGCTAGCGCGGACCGCCAAGTGCCGCTGGGAGGCGAGGTTTCCAGCGAATCAGATCTTCGATTTGGCGATCGAGCACAAAACGCTCCCGGTCGCAGGGCTGCCAGAGGAGCTGGAGCAGTTTCGCATCGCCCACCTCTCGGACATCCACCTGACCGGCCACATCGCTCCCGATTTTGTCCGCTACGCCGTCGAAGTGGCGACGGCTTGGCAGCCCGACTTGTTTGCGCTGACCGGTGACCTCGTCGACAAACAGCCCTGTCTCGAGTGGCTCGGCGGCTGCTTCTCCTCCGCCCGCGCCCGCCACGGATGCTATTTCGTGCTCGGCAATCACGACCTCCGCGTCCCCGATCCCGGAGCGGTGCGAAGCGGAATGGTGGCCGCCGGCTGGGAGGACCTCGGCGGCCGCGAGCGAGTGCTTTCGCTCGACGGGCTGCGGCTGCGGCTCCTCGGCAACGAAGCTCCCTGGTTTCCGGCCGCCGAGCTCGCCGAGGGTCCCGCGGCGACCGATGAGTTCCGGCTGCTGCTGAGCCACTCGCCCGACCAGTTGCCATGGGCCCGCCGCCGCGACGTCCGCTTGATGCTCGCCGGGCATACCCACGGAGGGCAGGGGAGGCTGCCGTGGATCGGCCCGGTTCTCTCCCCGAGCCGGTTTGGGAGCCGGTACGCTTCGGGATCGTTCTACATCGAGCCGACGACGCTGCACGTCTCACGAGGGCTGAGCGCCGTCCACCTGCTCCGTCTCCGCTGCCCCCCGGAGCTGGCCCTGCTAACGCTGACACGAGCTCAGCTGCAATAACCGCCTGTCACGCTCTTCTGAGCCGACGGCGCTAGCCGCGGGTTTCGCCGCGCCGCCGAACGGTTTGAGCCTGTGATGCAGTGCTGCGACGGCGCAGCATCTTGCCTCGCCGCGGACCGCAACGGGCCCGAGGCTAGCGCCTACGGCTCAAAGCCTCCAGACGCCAACTGCTGTTCGATCGCTTGCAGGATGGTTTCGGGCTCGGCCATCCGGCCGGCTCCGCGCTCTCGGCAGCTGAGCCAGCCTTCCTCGGGACCGACCCAGGCGACGCCGTCGCTCCGCAGTTGCGCGACGTTCCGCTGGACCGACGGTTTGCTCCACATCGAGGCGCTCATCGCTGGAGCGAGCAGCACCGGACAATCGCGCTGCAGGTAGAGGGCGGCGATCAGATTGTCGGCCAGCCCCAGGGCGAAGCGGGCCATCAGATCGGCGGTCGCCGGTGCGACGACCATCAAATCGATGTCGGCGGCCAGCTCGATGTGCGGGCCGAGCGGCCACTGCTCGGGGGCGAACATCTCGGTGGCGACCGGGCGGCCGCTGAGCGCGGAGAGGGTCGCTGGCCCAATGAAGGCGGTCGCCGCCGGGGACATGGCGACCTGGACTTGATGCCCCTGCTGGGCCAAGCGGCTGACGACGGTCGCTGCCTTGTACGCAGCGATCCCGCCGCCGATGCCGAGCAGGATGCGTTTGGTAGCGGAGACTCGATTCGCGGACACCGGGGAGTTACAGATCCATCGAGCTCAGGTCGGGACCTTCGGCGTAGGCCGCGTAATCGTCGAGCGTCATGACCTCGTTCTGCATATTCAGGAAGATCTTGTCCTGCATGATCTCCTGCAGCACGATCGCCATCTTGTCGTGCGTGTCGACGTGCACCAGGGCCCGGCTGCCCTGATTGAGCTGGACCAACCGCTTTTGAATGAGCGTACTGAGTTTGAACCGACCGCCGACTTTCTTGACGATCGCTTCTTCTTTCAGTTCTTCGAGCATGAACTCGGTTCCTTGTAGCGCTGGAGGATCTCGCAGACCTCGGCCACCGTGGGCCCGATGTTGCGGTTGATGACTTCGTGATCGTAGCGGGGCAGGGCGCGCATCTCCCGGGCGGCGACTTCCAAGCGTCGCTCGATCGCCGCCTCGGACTCCGTCCCCCGTTTTCGGAGGCGGGTCTCTAACTCCGACATGCCGCCAGGGTGGAGAAAGATCGTGATCGGGTGCAGGTCGCGTTCGATGACCGCGGCCGCTCCTTCCACGTCGATCTCAAGAATAACCCACCGACCCTCCCGGAGACCAGTGGCAACCTGATCGTAGAGGGTTCCATACCAGTGCCCGCGGCCAAAAACTTCCTTGCACTCGAGGAATTCGCCTCTCTGCCGCATCTCGGCGAATTCGCTGTCGCTCAAAAAGTAATAGTCGCGGCCGTCGAGCTCGCCGGGGCGGGGAGCGCGCGTGGTGGCCGAAATGCTGAGCGTCAGCGGCAGGGGGCATTCGCGGAGCAGCCGGCGCACGATCGTACTCTTCCCGGCCCCGCTCGGCCCGGAGATGACGATCAGCCGCCCCGGTTCGCCATCGCTCATGAAATTCACTCGACGTTCTGAACGAGTTCCCGCATCCGCTCCAGTGCACACTTCATCTCGACCACGTGGCGAGCGATTTCGGCATCGGATGCTTTGCTGCCGATCGTGTTCGTCTCCCGGAACATCTCCTGGATAACGAAATCTAGCTTGCGTCCGCTGGCCGCGGTGCCGGAGATCGTTTCGCGAAACAGTTCGACATGGCTCTCGAGCCGCGTCAATTCTTCGCTGATGTCGCTGCGGTCGGCAAACAGCTGGACCTCGCGGAGCAGATCCCCCGGAGCGACTTCCAGTCCTTCCTGGGCAAGCACTTTGGCGACTTTCGTCCGCATCCGGTCGCGATACCCCTCGACCACCTGCGGCGCCCGACCGGCGACCGCTGCCGCCTCTTCGCTGATCCGCTCGAGATCGAGCTGCAGCTGCCGCTCCATCGCCTCCCCTTCGGTCGCCCGCATCGCGTTGAGATCCTCAAGCGCCGCGACCAGGGCCGACTCGAGAAAGCTCCACACGACCTCGTCGTCGACCGCTTCGCTGGCCGCGTCGACGATCACCCCGGGAAGCGTCGCCAACCGCGTCAGATCGATCGGAGCGGCCGCTCCGAGCTTGGCCCGCAGCTTTTCGAGCTGGCGAAAATAGCCCGCCACGACGTGCGTATCGATCCGATAACTCCCCTCGGCGTGAACGCGTTTCCAATTTGCGTTCAGCTGGACACTGCCGCGATGCACGTGCCCCCGGACCGTCGCTTCGATCCGCGGCTCGAATCGCCCCAGCGCGTCGCCCAGCCGCGGTGAGACCTTCAGTCCCCGATTGTTGACCGTCCGCAACTCGACGCTGAACGTCCCCAGCGGTCCGTCCTGTTGTGCCTGGCCCTGGCCAGTCATGCTCCGCAGCATTCGGCGTGTTCCATGAGCCCGCCCGGGCGAGGCCCAAGCGGACGTAGATTCGGCAGGATGGAAATTACGACGGATCGGCCGCGGGTGCCGCTTCCTCAGCCGGTGCTTCCTCAGCCGATGCTTCCTCAGCCGGTGCTTCCTCAGCCGCTGGCTCGACCACCGGTGCTTCCTCAGCCGCTGGCTCCTCGGCCGGCGCGGCTTCCGCGTCAGTAGCTTCCGCGTCAGTAGCTTCCGCGTCAGTAGCTTCCGCGTCGGGGGCATCGCCCGCCGACTGGTTGAGCAGTTCGCTCAGGTCGCCCAGTCCGCTCAAGTCGGGCGTGGCTCCGGGAGCCGCGGCGTCCCCTTCGCGAGCCGGCACGACGCCGCCGGCCGGTCCAGTTTCACCGACCACACCTTCGGGAGGAACGGCGACGACGCTCCGGGCGTTGCCGAGCGACCACATCGCCAGGGCGCAGAGCAGAATCCAGACGCCAGCAACGACGAACGTGATGCGGGTGAACATGTCTCCCGCTTTGCTGCCGAAGGCGCTTTGGCCGCCGGGTCCACCGAGGGCTCCGGTCAATCCACCGCCGCGGCCCCGCTGGACCAGCACCAGCAGAATCAAGAACACCGACAGCAGCCCCATCAACCAGCCGAACAGGCCGCCGATAAAGCTGGCCAAAAGGCCGAGAACCATCTCAATCACCCTTAGAATTCAGAAAATGTGTTCAGGATTGGGGAGCGGCGGCAATGATCCCGAGGAAGTCCTCCGCCTTCAGGCTGGCTCCCCCGACCAAGGCTCCATCGATATTCGGCTGGCCGAGCAATTCGGCGGCGTTGCCCGGTTTGACGCTTCCGCCGTACTGGATCCGGATCTGATTGGCGACCGCTTCGCCGAACAGTTCGCCGAGCAGCGCGCGGATGAACGCGTGCACCGCTTCGGCCTGCTCGGGAGTCGCGGTCCGCCCGGTGCCGATCGCCCAGACCGGTTCGTAGGCGAGCACGATTCTCGCAGCATCCTCGGGCGAGAGGCCATGCAGCGAACCGCGGATCTGCGAATCGACGACCGAGTTGGTCATCTCCGCTTCGCGCTGCTCAAGCGTCTCGCCGATGCACACGATCGGAGTCAGCCCGGCGTCGAGCGCCGCGCGGCATTTGGACGCCACGTCCTGATCGGTCTCACCCATCAGTTGGCGGCGTTCGCTGTGGCCGAGGATCACATAGCGGCAACCGACGTCGACCAGCATCGCGGCGTTGATCTCGCCAGTAAAAGCGCCATCGGCTTCGGGATACAGGTTCTGGCCGCCGACGCCGATCGGCGAGTCGCCGAGCGTTTGGCGGACCGCGTGCAGGTACAAGCTCGGCGGACAAAGGGCGACTTCGCAGCGGCTGTCGCTGGGCAACCCGTCGCGGACCGCCCCAGCCAGGGCCACCGCGGCGTCAGCCCGCGTGTTCATCTTCCAATTGCCTGCCACAAACGTCCGTCGACTCACGCCGCTACTCCGGGAAGAGGTGAAATGGATTTGCCGAGCAAGTGGGCGAGATCGCGGAGCTGGTGCATCAATTCGGCGTACTGGCCGGGCAACAGCGCCTGCGGCCCATCGCTCTTGGCTTCTTCGGGACAATCGTGCACTTCGATGTGCACTCCGTCGGCACCGGCCGCCAGCCCAGCCATCGCACAGGCGGGAATCAGATCAGGCCGGCCGGTCGCGTGGCTCGGGTCGACGATGATCGGCAAGTGGCTGAGCGTCTTGACCGCTGGCACGGCGGCGACGTCAAACAGATTTCGGGTGGCGCTATCAAAACCTTTGACGCCCCGTTCGCAGAGCACGACGTTCGGGTTGCCCTGCGAGAGCACGTACTCGGCGCTCATCAGCAGATCGGTGATCGTGGCGCTCATCCCGCGTTTGAGCAGCACCGGGCGTTGGGTCCGCCCGACCTCGGTCAGGAGGACGAAGTTCTGCATGTTGCGAGCCCCGACCTGGAGCATGTCGCAGTACTCGGCGACCAGTTCGACGTTCCGCGGGTCGGTGACTTCGGTCACCGTCGGCATCTGGTGCTTGCGGCCGACGTCGCGGAGGATTCGCAGCCCTTCTTCGCCGAGTCCTTGGAAGGCGTAGGGGCTGGTCCGCGGTTTGAACGCGCCACCTCGGAACAAATTCGCTCCGGCGGCACGCACCAGGCCAGCGATCCGGTCCATCCGCTCGGGGTCTTCCACCGAGCAGGGGCCGGCGATCATCGCCAAGTGCCCACCACCGACCTTGACCCCGGACACATCGATCACGCTCGGCTCGGGATGGGCTTCGAGCGAGGCCAACTTGTAGGGGGGAAGCACGGGGATCACTTTGGACACGCCGGGGATCGCGCTCAGCGACTCGGGAGTCAACTGCGACTCATCGCCGATGATGCCGACGATCGTTCGGTACGTCCCCCGGCTCAGGTGGGCTTGGAAACCGAGGGCTTCGACGCGTTCCAGGACATGCGTGACCTGGTCCTCGGAGACACCACTCTTGAGAATCAGGATCACAGTCAGCGCCAGCAGAATGGAGGAAAAAAACGCAGGAAGGGGGATTTGGCCCAGCCGCATCGTGGCTTCGTGGAGCATTCGCATCAGCCGCCACGCGCTAGCGTCCGGTTTCCCGAGAGCTCGCAAGAACCGGACGCTGGCGCGTGGCGGCTAATCGACGAGAGCACATGGAGAATGGGCGGGTCCCTAATCTAGCAAAGCTCACCAAGTTGCGTCGAGGCCGGATCGAGAGGGGGAGGCCGGATGTGGGGGATTCGATGCGGGGGACTCGATGCGGAGGATCCCAGGGCA
This sequence comes from Candidatus Laterigemmans baculatus, assembly GCF_010367455.1. GTDB lineage: Bacteria > Planctomycetota > Planctomycetia > Pirellulales > Pirellulaceae > Laterigemmans > Laterigemmans baculatus. Next base: position 42,991 of record NZ_WRPR01000027.1, read on the forward strand.
GAACCCGCTGGCCTGGGGGGCGAGAACAACGACAACCGTGGCCGCTTGGGTTAAGATTCAGCCATTCCCTTCCCCCCACGGCTTACTTTCGGGAGTCACTCGTGCTGCACCGTCTCGCCCTCTTGCTGCTCGCCTCCGCCGCCGCGCCGCTGGCCCTGTGGGCTCAGCCAGCGAACTCGGCTGATATCTTGGTCGAGGCCGAGTCGTTCACCGACCCCGGCGGCTGGAAGCTCGATACGCAGTTTATCAACCAGATGGGTTCGCCCTACCTGCTCGCTCACGGGCTGGGCCGTCCAGTGGCCGACGCGACGACGACGATCGAAGTCCCCGCAGCGGGCCGCTACCACGTGTTCGTCCGGACCCTCGACTGGGTCGCCCGCTGGGACGCGCCGGGGACGCCGGGACGGTTCCAGGTCCTCGTCGATGACCAGCCGCTCGAGGAGACTTTCGGAACCCGCGGTGCCGCGTGGGATTGGCAGCCCGGCGGCGCGGTCGAGCTCGCCCCGGGCAAGGTCGAGCTGAAGCTTCGCGACTTGACCGGTTTCGACGGTCGCTGCGATGCGATCTACCTGACCACCGCGGCCGACCAGCCGCCCCCGAACCTCTCCGAAGTCCTCCCCACCTGGCGGCTGGAGAAACTGAATCTGCCAGCGGAGCCGGCCGAGAAGGGTCCCTACGATTTGGTCGTCGTCGGCGGCGGTTACGCGGGGCTCGGAGCGGCGATCAGCGCCGCGCGGATGGGCTGCAAGGTGGCTCTGATTCAAAACCGCCCGGTGCTCGGCGGCAACGGCAGCAGCGAAGTGCGGGTCTGGGCCCAGGGCCTGATCCGCCGCGGTCGCTTCCCGCGGATCGGTGAGATTGTCGAGGAATTCGCTGACGAAGCGACCAAGTCGCCAGGCCGCGCCGAAGAGTTCGGCGATGAGCTGAAAGAGCAGATCGTGCGTGCGGAAAAGAATATCGACCTGTTCCTGAACCACCACGCCTATCGAGCCGAGACGACCGGTTCGCAGGTCACGGCGGTCTGGGCCTTCGATACCCGCAGCGGCCAGCAAAAGCGGTTTAGCGGGCAATTGTTCGCCGACTGCACCGGCCACGGTTCGCTCGGCTTCTGGGCCGATGCCGATTGGGAGATGACGCCCGAAGGCCGAATGGGGATGAGCAACATGTGGCGGTGGGACGAAGCGGAAACGGAGACCGAGTTTCCCGAAACGCCCTGGGCGCTCGACCTGACGATGGAGGATTTTCCCTATCCTCGCGATCACCACGGCCAATGGTTCTGGGAGAGCGGGTTCAATAAAGATGCGATCGGTGATGCCGAAGCGATCCGCGACTGGAATCTCCGCGCCGTCTACGGGGCGTTTAATGCGATGAAAAATCGCGACGGAGCGGCCGATCACCGCAACGCGATCCTGACCTGGGTCGCCTACATCGGCGGCCCCCGCGAGAGCCGGCGGCTGTTGGGCGACGTCGTTCTGACACAGGATGACATCGTCGAGAAGCGGGAATTTCCCGACGGCTGCGTCCCCAGCACCTGGTCGATCGACCTCCACTATCCGAAGGAACAGTACGCCAAAAAGTTCCCCGACAACCCCTTCATCTCGATCGCCGTCCACGACCGCCGCGTCGATCGCTCCTACGGCTACCCGGTGCCCTATCGCTGCTTCTACTCGCGGAACATCGACAACCTGTTTATGGCAGGACGCAACATCAGCGTCACCCACGAGGCGCTCGGAACCACGCGGGTGATGAAGACCTGCGGGATGATGGGGGAAGTCGTCGGCAAGGCGGCGTCGCTGTGCGTGTTGAACCAGTGCACGCCGCGGCGAGTGTACGAGGACTACCTCCCGGATCTGCTGGGGCTGCTCGAATTGCCCGGCAAGGCCTATCGCGACACGGTCGGCGGTCCGGTGACGATTCCCGACGACGCCCTCCCCAACGCCGGCCCATTCGGTCCCGAGAGCGGCGTGGAAATGCGTTCGCTGCCGGGAGTCGTCGTGGACGATCGCCAAGCCAAAAGCACCGGCAACTGGACCGAAGGAACGGGACTGAAAGGCTACATCGGCTGGGGATATCGCTACGCGTCGCCTGATTCGGGTGCTTCGCTCGAGTATCGCTTGGCGGCGAAGAAGCCCGGTCGCTACGCCGTCCGCATCCACTACCTCTCGCACGAAAACCGAGGGACGCAAGTTCCGGTGCTGGTCGAAGTCGGCGACTACACCGAGACGACGCGGATCAACCAGCGAACCGCGGCACCGCAGGAGGGTTTTCAGAAAGTCGCCGAAGTCCAGCTCGCAGCCGGGCAGGACGTCCGCGTCCTGATCGGCTCGGACGACGCCAAAGGAACCGTCCACGCCGACGCGGTCCAGCTCCTGCCCCTGCCGTAGGCGCTGGCCTCTGTCAGAAAACCCGCAACGACACCCTCCCGGGGGGAGGGTAATGCCAAAAGGGAGTTTTCTGACAGAGCGCTAGCCTCGGGTGAGCCGTAGGCGCTAGCCTCGGGTCCCTTCAGGTCCGCGCCGCGGAAAAGCATTAGGCTGCAGCGGCGTTTGATCAAAATTCGATCCATCCGGCAGCGCGACGGAACCCGCGGCTAGCGCCGTCGGCTCAAAGGAGGACGCGTGGCGGCTAAAAGTGCAACAACTGGAGCGTGGAAGCCTTGGCTGGTCCACTTGCTGCGGATCGGCTTGCTGGTCGCGTTGGCGGTGCCGCTGCGGATCGTGGCCGAGCGGCACGCGGAAGCGATCGGGACCCGCGGGGCTCCGTCGCTGGAGCGCGTGCAGCGGCTACTGCCTGCTGCGGCCTCACTCGCGCCGCTCGATGCCCGCGAGGCTTGGTGGAGCGTGCTCGGCGGCGACGAGGAGCCGCTCGCTCTGGTCGCTCAGACTTCGCCCGCCGGCGATGCGGCGATCGGTTACCGCGGACCGAGCAACGTGCTGCTGCTCGCCGACACCGACCAGAGAATCGTCGCCGCGGAACTGATTTCCAGCCGCGATACCCCCGAGCATGTCGCGGCAGTCACCGGCTCGGCCACGTTCTTCGACCAGTTCCAGGGGCTGCGGATCGGCGAGGCAATCGAGCCGGTCGACGCAGTCAGCGGTGCGACGCTGACCAGCTACGCGATCGCCGAAGCGGTCTCGTTGCGACTCGCCGGCCAGCGTCCCTCGCTGCGGTTCCCGCGCCCGCTCACCGCCGCCGAAGCTGGCGATGCTCTCGCAGCCGCGGGGGCCAATAAATCGACCGCGGCCAGTGCATCGACAACGGCCAATAAATCGACAACGGGCAGTGCACCGGCATCCGATCGGGCTCCCCGTTCCCCTTCGGATCGACTTCCGGTCGTAGCTCCCGGCGGCCCTGCCAGCGAGACCGAGCTGACGATTTTCGACGCGGCGGGCAAACCGCTCGGCCGCCTGCTGCGAACCGGCCCGCTGGTCGATTCCCTGGTCGGTTACCAAGGGCCGAGCGAAGTCCTGCTCGTCCTCGATCCCGAAGAGCGGGTGCTCGATGCCCGTTTGCGGGCGACCTATGACAACGAGCCGTACGTCGATTACGTTCGCGACGAGAGATACTTTTGGAACCACTTCCGCGGTCGTACGCTCGCCGAACTCGCAGCCCTCGACGCCGCGGGGATCGAAGGCGTTTCGGGAGCGACGATGACCAGCCAAACGGTCGCCGAGACGATCCAGGTGGCGGCCGAGCGATATCTGGTGGACCGTCGAGCGGCGGCTGAGGCGTCCGCCGCGGAGTTCGCAGCCAGTGAAGATGGTTGGCTGAACTGGGGCAGGCTGCAAGAAATGTGGCAGTCGATCCGGTGGACGGGCAAAGATCTGGTGTCGGTGCTGTTCGTCGTCGGCGCGATCGCTATCAGCAGCACTCGGCTCCGCGGCATCCGCTCCCTCCGCATTGCGTGGCAGATCGCGCTCGTCGTGGGGTTTGGGCTGTGGACCGGCAACCTGCTCTCGCAGGCGCTCTTGGTCGGTTGGGCAGAGCAGGGGGTTGCGTGGCGGCTGGCGCCGGGCCTGGCGTTCGTCGTCGCAATGGCGATGCTGCTGCCGCCGCTGAGCAAACGCAACGTCTACTGCCATCATCTCTGTCCCCACGGAGCTGCCCAGCAGTTGCTCCGGGGTCGGCGGCGATGGAGTTGGCAGCCGGGGCCGCGAGCGACCGCCGCGCTGACGACGATCCCCGGCGTGCTGCTCGTCGCTGCCTATCTCCTCACCCTGTTTGGGCTGAGCGTTCCATCGGCTCCCAGCGTTCCGCTGGCTCACTGGGAACCGTTCGATGCCTATCTGTGGCCCGTGGCTGCCTGGGGGAGCGTTGTGCTGGCGATCGGTTCGTTGGCCGTCGCCGCAGTGGTGCCGATGGGTTATTGCCGCTTTGGATGCCCCACCGGCCGCTTGCTCGATTACGTCCGCCGCACCGCCCGCAGCGACCGCTTCACGCGGCGGGACGCGGTCGTCGCCGCCCTGACGATCATCGGCTGGCTGTGGGTCCTCGGCGGCTGATTCGGTACGGCAAATGCTCGTCTCTGCGGTGGGTGTATTTTGCGAGACTTCCGGAGCGACTCCATGCGACTCACACGCAACCGAGCGACGACCTTATTGGCCGGGGCCCTTGCGACTTCCCTGCTCACCCGAGCAATGATTCGTCGGATGCGGGCCATCAGCTTTCGTGACCGCGTCGTGCTGATCACCGGTGGCTCTCGTGGGCTCGGGCTGGTGCTGGCCCGCTTGTTCGGCAACGAAGGGGCGCGCGTGGTGATATGCGCCCGCAATCAAGAAGAGCTGGAGCGAGCCGCGTCGTATCTCCGCGAACAGGGGATTCTGGTGATGGCCGTCGAGTGCGACATCACCGACCGAGAGCGCGTCGAGGAGCTCGTCCGCACGGTCCAGCAACGGCTGGGACCGATCGATGTCCTGATCAATAATGCGGGAGTGATCCAAGTTGGCCCGGCCGACACGATGTCGCGCGGCGACTTCGACGAGGCACTGAAGGTTAATTTGTACGGCGCGATGAACTTGATCGACGCCGTCTTGCCCAGCATGCGAGCTCGCCGCTTTGGCCGGATTGCGAATATCGCTTCGGTCGGTGGGCGAATGGCCGTACCCCACCTATTGCCCTACAGCGCCAGTAAATTTGCCCTCGTTGGCTACTCCCAAGGGCTTCGTGCGGAACTGGCTTCGAGCGGTGTGCGAGTCACCACCGTCTGCCCAGGGCTGATGCGAACCGGGAGCCCCCACAAAGCGACTTTCAAAGGCAAGCACCGCGAAGAATACGCCTGGTTCAGTATCTCCGATTCGCTGCCATTTTTATCAGCCGACGCCCACGAAGCGGCGGCGAAGATTATGCATGCCTGCCGGGTGGGCCAGTCGGATCTGATCATCGGCCTGCCCGCCCAAATCGCGGCCCGCGCGGCGGGGGTCGCACCGGGCCTGACGGCGAACCTGCTCGGCATCGTCAATCGCTTCCTGCCCTCTTCCAACGGCGACCGCGCGAGTCGCTTCAGCGGCAGCGAAAGTTATTCCGAGTGGTCTCCTTCGTCGCTGACGGTCCTGGGGGAACAGGCCGCCGCGAGAAACAACGAAGTCTTCTAATCAGTCGTCGCCTTTGCTGGACAGGTCCTGAGACGTGCGGAAAACCGCTGACAATGACACCTTGAGCGGCATGGCGCCGGACCACTGCCCGCTCGCGCTGGTCCTGATCGACGTCATCAACGACCTTGAGTTCCCAGGCGCCGAAGCACTGCAGCGATACGCAGAGCCGATGGCCGAAAGGCTCGCCGAGCTCCGCCGGCAAGCGCACGAGCAGCAGGTCCCGGTGATCTATGTGAACGATAACTTTGGACGCTGGCGAGGCGATTTCGCACTCCAGGTGCGGCACTGCCTCGAGGACGGGGTGCGCGGCCAGCGGATTGCCGAACTGCTGCAACCCGACGAGCACGACTACTTCATCCTCAAACCCAAGCACTCCGGGTTCCACCTGACGCCGCTCTCGCTCCTGCTCGAATCGATGAATGTGCAGGGGCTGATCCTGACCGGACTGGCCGGCAACATCTGCGTCCTCTTTACTGCGCACGACGCCTACATGCGGCAGTACGACTTGATCGTTCCCCGAGACTGCATCGCCTCGGAAGAGAAGTCGCTGAACCAGTTCGCTCTGACTCAGATGGAGCGAGTGATGAAAGCCGAGATCACCTCCTCGACCGAGATCGACCTCTCCGCTCTGCTCGCCCGCTACAGCTAGACTCCCGCGGAACACCGGGCATTCACCGTTACCCTCCTCCCGTGAGGGCCGGGCTTTCGGGCCCGGGGAGGGCCAAGCTGAACGCAGACTCGCCCCAGACTCTACGTCACGCTTCGCCCTCCCCGCTCGTTCCTCGCGACCCTCCCGGAGGGTGGGTGTCGTTGCTGTTCGCTGACAGACCCTAACCGTCGCTGATGGGGCGGCCGGTGATTTCAGGGACGTAGGTCGCCAGTCGTCCGCGGACGTCATCGACGTCGTGCGGCTGGACGCCGTGTTGCTCGAGCACGTCGGCCAGATGTTCGACAAACGCCGAGACGTGCTCCCGTTCGATCCCTCGGCCGTGATGCGCCGCCGCCAGATCCTCACCGCTGGCGGTTCCCGGGCCATCGAACACCGAGGTCAGAAAACGGATCTGTCGCAGCTTCAACCGTTCCATATCGACCTCTTCAAAAAAAGGAGCGAGCAGCGGGTCGGCGAGCACGCGGCGATAGAATTCCTCGACGATCCGGGGCAATTCTTCGCGGCCCCCCACTCGGTCAAACAGCGTCGGAGAATCGGTCGGCATGGCGAGGGCTGCGATGGTCTGAAGGGAACGAGCGGAAACGCCCAAATTGTACCACTTCAGGCGGTTTCCAACTGCTCGACCGGCTCGTCCGCGGGCTGGGACCTGCCGCCGTCCAGCGAGGACACTCGCGGGACCTTCACCGCGCGCCGCGCCAGGTACGCTTGCGCTGAATCGGCCATCGTGACTACCGCGGCCCCCATCATGATCGCATCCTTGAGGACCAGTCGGCCGGCACCGCTCAGATAGGGAAACCCATGGTGGTCGCCCCCGAGTGCTGGGACCCAGCATTCGGGCGTCGTAATCAAAAACGACAGCGTCACGAATGACATCACGAGCACCAGAAAGCTGCCCGCCGCCGCCACTTGGGGCAGCCAGGGATGGGTGCAAAGCAGCAGGCCATAAAGCACGATAATGCTACCGAGTCCATAGGCAAACACGTACGTCCCATTGCTCTGGTGCCAGGCGCGGTTCTCCGGCACAAGCGCTCCCTCGGGATTGCGGTGGGCGGCGTAGTTCTCCGGATCGGAAATCAAAAAGCTCATCAACGGGCTGTTGGCAACAAATGGCATGATCCCTTCGGCTTCGTATTCGAACGCTTTCAGGCCGCCAATCCACAGCAGCACGATAATCAATCCCAACCGCGTCAGCGCGATCCCCACGCGGTCCAGCCGGGACGCCCACTGGTACAGCCGCACAACGCTCATCATCTCTCTCCAAAATTCAGTCTTCCAATCCGTCCGCACCGGAGTGTCCGGAGCCTCGTTACTCGCCGCCGCGCGTCGAGTTCCTGGCATCTTCGGCATCCTCGGCAGGCCCCGGAATGGGCGCATGGGCCGAAGACATGGACAGATTGCTTCCTCCGCGAATTTCCGTTTCGAACTGGCGAAAGAACTTTGGAGAGACGCCGGTCGCTTTTTTGAACAGCCGGCTAAAGTACAGCTCGTCCTGAAACCCAACTTCCGCAGCCACTTCCTTGACGGGTTTGAGCGTATGCAGCAATTGCCACTTGGCGTGTGTAAGAATTCGCCCGCGGATTAGCTCTGTCAACGTGGTGCCAAGCTGTTGACGCACACAGCGACCGAGTGCCTTGGGGGTCATGTGCAACAGGGCGGCGTAATCCGAAGGAGCGTGCAAGACGCGATAATGCTCTTCGATCAGATCCCGCAGCCGGTTGATCACCGGATGCCGAAATTCCACTTTGGCCGCGTCGCAGCTCGGCGATGATGCGGCCTTCCGTCGGGCAGCCAAGACCAGCAGAATTTTCATATAAGAGAGCAACGTGTCCTGGTAGGCGAGTTGCCGCTCCTCCTGCTCTCGACGCATCCAAGACACGATCGCGGTCACGTCTTCCTTCGTCCGCTCATCGAGCCTGACGATCGGCGGACCGTACGGATCGTTGAATAGCGCGCCGCTGCATCCGGTCTCTTCATGAAAGGTTTCGACGCAGAGAAAGTTTGCGTGAAAGCACAGCACGCTGCCCCGCGCGGGCTGCTCCTGACGAAAACGGAGATACTGGTAGGGGACGAAGAATAGCAGTTGGTCGGGGCCAAAATTGTGCTGCGCGGCGTCCGCCCAAAAGAAGCCCGACCCCGCTTCGACCCATACGACGGTGAAATAGTTCGTCCGCGGCGGCTCGAAGTCGAACTTGCGGTTCGCCAGCGGGCTCAGCCGAAACGCCTCCATCCGCCGGCGAGGATCATAAAAAGCCTCGCTCTCGTCGGGAGTGCTGTCGGTCGGGTCGTCTGCGTGCATGGTGTCAGGTTACACGATTTACTGACTCTCGCCGAATCGACGACCGGGCTTGGCTGGGGAAACAACCACGAATAACACGAATTCAACGAATGGTGGCCACGGAAGGACACGGAAACGCACGAAAAATGGAAGGACCGCGAATAGCACGGAGAACGCGGATGAAAGGGGACGATCGAGAACCAACAATCGGCGATATCTGCGCTATCCGCGGTTCCGTTCTCCACTCTTTCTTCGTGCTCTTCGTGTCCTTCGTGGTTCCCCGTCACTCGGCAACCTGTCGCCTTCGACTTGCCGTTCAACGATTTCCCTACCGGCTACCGGCTACCGGCTACCGGCTACCGGCTACCGGCTACCGGCTACCGGCTGTTGCTTGGGCCGGCTCGGTGATGCGGATCGAGCGCTGGTCGGTGTAGGTCTTGCCCGACATATCGGTGGTGCGGACATCGATCGTTGCAATTCCCACTGGCATCTCGGCCGGCAGCATCGCTTGCCACAAATGCTCCGTGGCATGGGCACCGGGCAGAGCGATCCAGGGGAGATTGGCTCCGACCTTCTGACCCTCCTTCACCGGCAACCGCTCGGCAAGCGCCGCTTCGCGCTGCTTCAGCTCCTCAAAGTAGGGGTCGCTGCGGACAACCCGCTCCATCGGCACCCAGGGGCCATCGGCGGAAAAGCGAATCTCCGTCTTCGAGCGTTCCGAACCTGCAAACACGTTAACGAGGACTTCCGTCTCCGCGGTGGCATCTGCGGCAATCTCATACGGGACGTGAATATTCATCTGGTGATGGGCCGGGCGTCGGGCGGCGCGAAATTCCAGCGAGTACTGGTGACCATCGAAGCTGATGATCGAGTAACCGTTGGGACCTCCGTCGCTCATCGTCGCGTGCGGGATACCGTTCTCATCGGGGGCTCCGCGCCACCAGCTTCCACAGGCAGTGACATTGATCACATGGTGATGCGGCTCGGGTCCTTGCCAACCGTCTTCCTCGCCGATGAAGCGGTGTTCCATGTAATGCGTATGCGCCGAGAAGGACAACGAGAAGGGACGTTGTTCAATCAATCGATACAGCTCGTGTCGATCTTCCACATTGACCAGTGGAATGTGCATCATCAGCACGACGAGCTGGTTCTCAGGGATCATTGCGAGATCGTTGCGGATAAACTCCATCTGCGTCTCGCCCAGACCGCCATGGTATTTGCCTCGCTGCCCATTCTCCCCACCCGTCCACCTCACATCGTCGAGCACCATGAAATGCACGGCGCCATAATCGAACGAGTAGTAACTGGGGCCATAGATTCGTTCAAAAGTCTCATCCGAATGCTCATCGTCGGGTGAGTCATAATTGAGATCGTGGTTGCCGATCACGTTGTACCAAGGAATGCCGATCAGCGCGATCGCGCGATTCAGGGGCTCCATGGTATTGAGATCGTCGAATGCAATATCACCCAACGTGACTCCGAACGAAGCATCGTGTCCCTCCTCGCGAACAATCTGAGCGACCACGTCATGGGTGATGTAGTCGACCTCTTTCAAGTTTCGCGGCTGCGTGTCCCCGAACAACAATGCACGGAACGTATCGGGCTCGTCATTCGGGTAGAGCGGGAAATCGACTGAATCGGGGAGCGGACCGGTCGGTTCGACACCAGGAAAATGCGAATCGGGCGAACCGGCCGGTTTGTGGATGTAGTAGAACTGGGGCAATTGGTTTTGGTTGACCGGCGTCTTCCAGTTGCGTGGCTTGATCACGAACAGGATCTGATCGTCGTCGACCTTCAGCTCATACCGCCCCTCGGCGTCGGTGCGGACAATGTCGCTTCCATTGGAGACGCGGACGTCGGGCAAACCGGGTTCGCCAGCGTCGCGCCGCCGGTTGCCATTGGTGTCGTGGAAGACGTAGCCGGTGGCGACTTGAATCTTCCCCTCGAGAGCCTGCTCGGTAGAGTCATCGGGCCCGTGGTGCCCTTCATGAGCCGCCGCCGGACCACTCGATGCGGCGGACACGAGCCCAGCGACGAGGAGGACGGCCAACAGCCGGGGCCAGCAGCGCCGCGAGCGGCTGCAGAACGTCGGAAGAGCAACAACGCAGGACATTCGGTGGACTCTCGAAAGGAGGGGTTGGCCTTCAAACGCCCCCTAGCCTAATCCCTCAGCCCAGCGATCGCCCAGAGCCGAAACCGGCGAAGGTTTGGTGAGGATCGCATGAAGGAGGGACCGAAACCCACGTCACCGCCACCCTTGCCGCGGGGAGGTCTTTTGAGCCGTAGGCGCTAGCCTCGGGTGAGCCGTAGGCGCTAGCCTCGGGCCTCGCAGCCCCGGGATTTCCGCTGCAGCACCCGCGGCTAGCGCCGTCGGCTCAGGGTTTTCTGACAGAGCCTAGCTGGACAGCGCCACTTTCTCACGCTGAATTGCCATAAAGTCAGCAGTGCCCAGCAGTTGGCTACCAAGTCGTTTAACGGCAAGCCGA
>NZ_WRPR01000028.1 GCF_010367455.1 Candidatus Laterigemmans baculatus
CCGGTTGCCGGAATTTCAAATTTGGAAATTGAGATTTGGGATTTTTCTCCCGGCTCCCGGCTCCCGGCTCCCGGCTCCCGGCTCCCGGCTCCCGTTTTATCTTTGCGGGTCGAAGATGCCTTGTGGTTCAGGGATCGCCTGCTGTCTCGATTTTTGGATCTGCGCTTCGATCGTCTCTGCGTCCAGGCGACGCTCCGCTTCCGCGAGCGGGGTCTCGATGAACTTGAACAGGAAACCGTACCGCGACATCCGCACGTCGACGGTATTGTCCTCGGGTGCGATCACTGCATCGGTGCTGATGTCGTTGAAGTTGCTCTCCACTTCCATGTCATCGACGCTTGCCGCCAGGCTCCCATCGCGGGTGTCGATCGCGAGCAGGTCCATGCGTTTTACCGGCTTGCCGGCGTTCGGGTACGAGCGAGCGGCTCGAGTCAGGACCAGCAGCGGACCACCGCTCGGCTGCGAGCGGGTAACGCCCCACGCTCCGTCCAGCTCGTAACTCCAACGCAGCGAGCCATCCTCGAGCGAGATCGAGTGGATCGGACCGTCGGTCTCCACATGTTGTTCGCCCCAACCGTAATCCATGTTCGCTGCGTTGTTCGGATCGACCGTGCGATCGTCGCGGCGGGTGGCGGTGATCAGCAGTTGATCGCCCCACAGCAATGCGTTGATCCCCGAAAGCCGTCCGCCAGTCTCGACGGTGGTGTCGGCGATCTGAAGGCCTCGATACAGATCCCAGACGAGCACGCGTCCCTGGTCGGTCATTACCGCCATGATCCGGCCATCCAGGATCCGGGCAAACGCGGGAGCTGGCTGCGGTTCCGCGGCGGGACGTGGCGTAAACTCCGGGGCATCCCCCTCGGCCGCCCCGGACCTCGCTGCCTCCGACTCTGGCTCATTCGACTCCGGTTCGATCTTTGCGGTCAGGACATCGCGGCCGGTGATCGGGTCGTGGAGCCGAATGACCCGTTCGGTCGGCGGCTGGTCGGCAGCCGTCTGGCGCAAGTGGCTGGTCAGCAAATGCGGGCCAGCGGCAAGATGGATCCGGTGATTCGAGTCCCACGGTTCGCTCCGCACGAGCTGCCCATCCTCGCTGCGGAGCACCTGGACACCGTCGCGGAGGGAGACGACGGCGACATGTTCGGCGTCGGCGACGACGTGGGCGTCATCGGCGTAACCGCTCGACCGCCAAAGTTCCTCATTCGTCAACGCGTCGATGGCAATCAGCTCGTTGCCTTGCAGCAAGAAGAACCGCTCCCCGACGATCGGGCCGAGCCGCATCACGCCAATCATCCCCGCTCCGCGCTGGCCCGTCAGATAGACATAGTTCTTGCGATTGTCACCGAGGAAGTCGGGAGCGCTGCGGCTGCGAACGGTGTCGTTGCCGGTCTGCGACCTCCAGGGACGCCGCCAGAGGACCGCATCGATCCCGTTTTGGCCGAGCGAGAAGAGGTCGATCGCGACCAATTCCTGGGGCATGAGCAAGATCATCAGCCCACCGTCGACCGTGGCTTGTTTGAGATCCTTGTCGATCTGCCCGCCGTCGAATGCGATCGCATGGTCTTTGCCTTGGGGGTCGCGAAGCACGATCGAGCCTGTCGCGTCGATCTGCGGTACCCAGCCCGCCATGGTGGCTCCGCGGCGGGAAACCACTTCGATCGGTTCGGGGCGGTTGCGGGCGAGCTGCTGGCGATTCAGTTCATCGCGGGCGGTCACCCGCACGCCCGCCGGCCACGAGTGCGGCGCGGTCAACTCGGCGATCCGCCGTTGCAACTCCCGCAGTTCGCCAGTCGCGGCACCCGCGGACTCCGCTTCCTCGCTGGCTCCCGTTTCCGGTGCGGCGTTCGGACGGCTGGCCGCCACAGCGCGGGCGGCCAGGAGGTGAGCGTCTTCGGCAAATCCGGTGCGGACATACAGTTCCGCTAGCCGCCGGCTCCACTCGATCGTTCGCGCACGATCCGACTCGGCAGGCTCTCCGCCCCCCGGATTTGCTTGGCGGCTGGCTTCGAGAGCGGTGAGGGCGTCGAGAGCCAAGCGTTCGGCTTGGACCGGCAGCCCCTCTTCGAGAGCGGCGTCGAACAGCCCGCGTCGGATCGGATCGGTCGCCGCCGACCGGCCGAACTGGTCGAGCAGGCGGCGGCGGACGATCGGCGTGTCGTTGGTCAGCGGTTCGACATGCGCGACAATCTGCTGCTCGATCGTCGTTTGCTGGGCGGGATCGGCGAGCTCGAGAGAGACGCGCAGTTGGGCAGCGATCCAGCCGTCGAGCGAGGTTCGGGAAGCGGGACCGGTGTCGATCTGTCGCGGTGCCCGAGCCCGCATCGTCTGTTCTTCTCGCAGCACGACCGAGGACAGAGCGACCAGATGCTCGACCGCCGCGACCGGTTGCTCGGCGGCGATCGCCCCACCGGCCTGCAGCCGCAGCAACTCGATTCGCTGGGGAGTCAATTCAATCAGTCCTTCGAGCAGCTCAGCGGCTTCCGGATTCGGCGTCTCGCCTTCGCGGATCGTGGCGAGCATCGCATCGATCAGCAGCACGCGGACTTCCTCATCCTGGGGGTCTTGGCGACGCGCCTTGAGCAGCCACTCGATCGCCTCGCTCCGCTCGCCTTGCTGAAGGAGCAACTCGCCGCGGCGGATCATGGCCCAGTGGTCGTTCTCGTTCGCCGCCAACCGGGCTTCGACGATCGGCAACAACGGTTCTTCGGCGTAGGCGACCGCCAGCGTCGTCGCATCCTGGGAAACGATGCTGTCGGCAGTTGCCAAAAGGTTGCCGACGGGGAACTCGGTTTCGCGGCGGCGGAGCACTTTGCCACTCTCCAAGTCGATTTCGAGGATCGCATTGGCGGTGGTCGGCAGCAGGTACACGCCGTCCCCGAACACGCCAGTCCCAGCGACCACTTCTTCGATCGGCAGGCTGACGGGGGTGGACCAGGTCGCGAGCCCCGTGCTGAGGCTGTAGGCCTGGACCCGATTGGTCGAGACCAGCAGGAACTGGCCGTCGCGGATCCCGGCGACGTATCGGTAGTCCTTCCGCGCGATCGGCGGCCACAGCGGTTCACCCGTCAGCAGATCGAAGCCGTACAGCGAATCAGACTCGACTGGGCTGACCAGCACGCGGCCGTCGGCGATCATCGGCGTCCCGTCGAGCCAGCGGCGGAGCAGCATCGTTTGCTCGGGAACTCCGCGGCGACGGCCGCGGATCATCTCCATCGCATCGCTCCGCTGAAACTGGGTTCCCCAGAGCAGCGTGCGGCTAGCGAGATCGAAGGCCACGATGGCACCGGCCGAGGTGGGGCAGATCAGAACCCCGTCGCTGTAGGCGGGCATCGCTCCGCCGACCCGGCGAACCGGGTCGTTCACGATGCCTCCCCCTTCGTTGGCGAGCAATTGCTGTCGCCACAACTCGCGGCCGGTCAACGGATCGAGGCTCAGGAGATAGATGTCGCCGGAGAGCTCGACCATCTGGTAGAGCGCGCCGTCGACCGGCAGCGGGGGCCCGAGGAAAAAGGCTTCGGCCAGACTGTTCTCTTCCGGCTCCTGCCCCTCCTTGCCACGCATCCAGAGAAGCTTTCCTTCGGTCGCGAGATCGAGAGCGACGAGCGTGTTCGACCCTCCGCCGTGGGGTTCGGCCATTCGAAATCCAGGCACACCCAGCGGACCGATGCTCGACATCTCCAGCTCGCCGAGGTCCGAGAGCAGAAAGACGCGGCTGCCATCGCTACTGATCCGGCCATACGGCAGATCGTTCCAGACCCGCTGGACCAGCAGGTCGCGGGCGGCGCTGTCGTTGCCCATCTGGTCGACTTCGATCTCGTCCGCCTCGAGGCTGTCGGCGGCACTGAACCAGGGGTACTCCCAAATCCGTTTGCCGGTCGCGAAATCGACGGCCACCATCCGCTCGGTGGTTCGCATCAGCAGCTGACCGTCGACGACGATCGGCTGCCAGCTCGGCGCCGGTACGTCGCTGCTGTGAGCGGCTGCCTCGATGAATTCATCGAGCGTTCGTTGCTGCCGTTGGCTGCTAGTCGTCGGAAGGAGCCAGCGGATGCTGCTCAGCGGCAAATGTCCGCCGCCGGCACCGCGACGAGCCGGCCCTCCGGAAGCGATCCTCGTCTGCTCGGCAGTGGCGGCCCGTCGATGGCTGAGGCTGCCGAACATCTGCTGAAACCAGGCTGCGTCGGGGCCACCCCGAGGGACATCGACTCCGCGGCCCCCGACGTTCACCGCGGTGCTGCCGAGCCCGGGACCATCGGCCGCCGGTTCGAGGCCGGCGAGATACTCGGCTTCGGCCAGAGCAACCTGCGGTGCGTTGCCAAGGCTGGCGGTGGCCCGGGGCTGCGCCGTCAGACGCCGCAGGATGGCGACCGCCGCCACCGGTCGCCCCTCGGTCAGCTCCAAGTAACCGAGCAGCAGTGTCGCTTCGTAGCCAGCGGTGGTGTGGAAATAGCGCCGCGAGACCTCCCGCAGGCCCGCTCGATCCCGTGCCCCGCCGGCTTCGTCCACTAACCGCCGCGCCTGAGGGCCGTACCGCGCCTCGTAGATGTCGAGTCCTTCGGGAGGAAGTTGCCCGAGCATCGCTTCGGCTTTTCGAAGCAGGCTTTGCCGCGTTCGTGGATTGCCCTGATCGGCGTCGAGGAAAAAATCCTGCCCCGTTAGGTCGGCGTCATCTCCGTCGACCGGTTCGCGGGCGAGCAGATCTCCGAGGGCCACGACCGCATCGCTGTACCGCTGCGTCGCGACCGCCCGCTCGGCTCTGGAGAGCGTTTGGGCGATCGAACGCGGCGGCTCGATGAACCGTCCGGGAGGCGTGCCGACGCTCATCCCAAAATTCTGAGCCGCCGCTTGGCCGACAAACGCTTCGGGGACGAGGGCTGCTCCCACCAGGAGGCTCAGCGCGACCGCGCCCCCCGCGACGGAACCCGCTGCAACGGAGCCCGCTGCAACCGGGAGCTGCAGCGCTAGCAACATCTGGACGCAGCCGAGAAGCGACGAACGGGGCGACCAACAAATGGTCGGGCGGGTTTTACACATAAGGCAGACAGTATCCTGAGCCGCAATCCGAGCGGGAGCCGGTGCCCGAGGTGAAGGAGCACCAGAGGATGCGAAGAAGCTTCATGCTAACGATTGTAGAGGCTGTGCGCGGGAGCAAACAATCGCCGACCGCCGATCGGCCGAGTCGCCCCGGGGAAATGGATCGGGACTCGCCGGTCGCGAGCGGCGGGGCGAGCCGACGAAAAATTCTCCGAGCACGACACTTTGGCACGGCACCTTGGCTTTCCATGTCGCGACTTGCGTTCCGGCTGTCGAGTGCTTGCCATTGTCCGAGTGAATCGGCAGGCCCCGCGTCTTGGTGGCGACGTTCCGGCCGCTTGGGGAGTTGTGACGGCAAGCACCTCGGGGCGGGGTTGCGGTCGATTGTCGCGACCCGCGGCATGCCCTTGCGATGATCACGGGGTGAGGGCGATACTGCCCGAACGGCGAACGTTCATCACTCCTGGTCGTGCTTCCCACAGCGGATGCAGAGTCCTAACCGCTCGATCCCCACAGTCGCAATGGATCGCTTTCTCTTTCCACGTTGGGTCAACCGTTTCCTGGTGCTGCTCGGCGGCTTCGTTGTCGCTGGGGCAGTCTATGCCGGAGCTCTAGGCGGTTTTTTGACCGATCCTCAGACGCTGAATGTCGGCTACCAGCCGGAGCAGCCCGTGCCGTTCAGTCACGCGATTCACGCCGGCGAGCTCCGGATGGATTGTCGGTACTGTCACAACACGGTGTTCGATGCGGCTCATGCGGCGGTTCCGCCGACGGCCACGTGCGTGAATTGTCACAGCCCCTACGGCGAGGACAACCAAGCGGCGCTGGCGGCGGTGCGGCCGGACAGTGTCGATCTGCGGCCGATCCACGAGAGTTGGGAGTCGGGGCGGAGCGTGGCATGGAAGCGGGTGCATAACCTCCCCGAGTTCGTCTATTTCAACCATGCCGCGCACGTCAACTCGGGTGTCAGTTGTGTGAGCTGTCACGGCCGCGTCGACAAGATGGAAGTCGTGCATCAGGACAAGGAGCTCTCGATGGCGTGGTGCCTCGATTGCCACCGCAATCCTGCCCCGCACATTCGGCCGGTTGAGTTTGTTACCAAGCTAGATTGGCAGCCCGAGGAGGGTGTTGACCCGGTTGAGTTGGGTGAGCAGCTAGTCGAAGAAAAAGATATCACTCCGCTAACCCACTGTGCCGTTTGTCACCGATGACACACATGAAAACTCAGTCGCAGCGGCGTTACTGGCGCAGTCTCGACGAGCTGCGGCAGACGCCCGAGTTCGAGCAGTTTCTGCACCGCGAGTTTCCGGTTGCCGCTTCGGAATATCCCGAGGGGGTCTCCCGTCGCCGTTGGTTGCAGTTGATGGGTGCTTCTTTGGCGATGGCCGGCACGATTGGGTGTCGCTATCCCGAAGAAACGATCGCCCCGTTCGTGATTCGGCCCGAGGGGCGGGTTCCGGGTGAGCCCTACTTGCGGGCGACGAACTTCGAGTTGGCCGATCGCGTTCATCACTTGCTTGTCTCTTGCGTGGACGGCCGTCCGTTGAAGATCGAGGGGAATCCCGATCATCCAGCGTCGGGCGGCGGTACCGATCTGTTTGCTCAGGCCTCGATTTTGGGGCTTTATGACCCGGATCGGGCGAGCGAGGTCGTGCGGCGGGTTGGCGGAAAGCGGGAGGCTAGCGAGTGGGGTGCCTTCGAGGCGTACGCGCGGCCGCTCGTTGCCGGTCAGTCGGCTGGCCGGGTGGCGGTGTTGATGCCGCCGACGCAGTCTCCTTCGTTGGTGCGGATGGTCGCCGAGTTGCGGCGGGCGGTTCCCGATCTCAGTCTCTGTGTTTACGACTCGGTTCGCGGCGGCGCGGATCGCCAAGCGATGCAGGCTGCTTTCGGTCAGCCGGTGCGGCCATTGTTGGAGCTCGACAAGACGCGAGTGATTTTTGCCCTCGAGTCCGATCTGGTTGGCCAGCACCCGGGCTTTGTGCGGAATGCTCGCCGGTTCTCGGCTGGGCGAAACACTGACGGCGAGGAGATGAATCGGCTCTATGTGGCCGAGGCTGGCTTCTCGGCGACCGGAATGTCGGCCGACGCCCGGTTGGCGCTGCGGCCCTCGCAAATGCCGGCTTTCCTGGCCGCTCTCGAGGAGCGGGTTGAGGGTATCGCGGGTGGTGCGGCGGAGGCGGTCGTCGAGAACGAGTTGCCGTTCGATGAGCTCGATCCGCAGGAGAAGCTCGAGCGATTCCTCGATGTGCTTGCCCGGGATTTGGTCGGTGCTCGCGGCGAGTCGCTGGTGGTCGTGGGTGAGCACCTCGGGCCCGAAGCGGTCGCGGCTGGCGTCCGCTTGAACAGCAAGCTGGAGAACATCGGTCGGACGCTGTTGTTTCTCGAGTCGGCCGATGCCGGCTTGGGTGAGACGGTGGATCTCACAGAGTTGGTCGCGGGTATTCAGAGCGGCGAGGTCGGCACGCTGTTGGTGCTCGGCGGCAACCCGGTATTCACGGCGCCGGCTGACGTGCCTTTGGCGGAAGCGATCGCGCGGGTCGAGAACTCGATCTATCTCGGTGAGTATGACGACGAGACCGGCTTCCTTTGCCAGTGGTCGCTGCCGGCGGCTCACCCGCTCGAGAGTTGGGGGGACTGTTTTGGCGACGAGGGGCACTACGGGGTTTGTCAGCCCCATATTCTGCCGCTGCTCAACGGTCGCACGGCGCTGGAGGTCATTGCTGGGATGCTCGGAGCGGATGAGCGGACCGGAGAGGCCATTGTTCGGCGGACCGCCGATCAGGTCGCTGGCGGTTCGTTGAGCGACCGCGAGTGGCGTCAGTTGTTGCACGACGGTTACCGCGAGGGGCTGGGTGTGTCGCCCGTCGAGGTGACGTTCAGCGGCGGCGATGAGCCGATTGCCGAGCCGACGCCCGTGGCGACCGATGCGATCGACATCGACAGTCTGGAACTGGTTTTCGTCCCCGCCGACGGCGTTTACGACGGCCGGTTTGCCAATAACGGCTGGCTGCAGGAAATGCCTCAGCGAGTCACCAAGCTGACTTGGGACAACGCGGCGATCATGAGCCCGCGCACTGCCCGGGAGTTGGGTGTTCACCATGGTGTGATGGCGGCTTTTGGGGACGACGCGCTTGAGCTGCCGGTGTATGAGATTCCCGGTGTCGCTCCCGGTGTGGTGGTGGTGCCCTACGGGTACGGCCGGACCCGCGCCGGTGTGATCGGCGGGTTTCGGGAGCTGGATATCGAGCCGGTCGGTTTTGATGTTCAGCCGCTTCGCACGACCGAGACGATGCAGATCGCGACCGGAGTTCGGGGTCGTCCGCGGCGGCACGAATATGTGTTGGCGACGACGCAGGATCACTGGGCAATCGACCCGCTCGGCCGCGAGGAGGCGGAGGACCGCAGTTACCAGCTCGTTCGCGAGGGGACCAAGGACCTGTACCGGCTGGTCGAGGACTTTGCTCAGTACCTCGGTGTGCACAAGCCCGAAGGGGTCGGTTCGCTCTGGAAGGAGCCGATCGACACGATCGAGGAGGAGCGTCCCGAGTTGCCGCAGTGGGGGATGTCGATCGATCTGACGAAGTGCCTCGGCTGCAATGCCTGTGTGATCGCCTGTCAGTCGGAGAATAACGTTCCGATCGTCGGCAAGGAGCAGGTGGCGATGGGCCGCGAGATGCACTGGCTTCGCATCGACCGCTACTTCCAGGGCGACGAGGACCACGCCGATGTGGTTCAGCAGCCGATGCTCTGCCAGCACTGTGAGACAGCGCCGTGCGAATCGGTTTGTCCGGTCGCCGCGACGATGCACACCGACGACGGCATCAATGCGATGGCCTATAACCGCTGCATCGGCACGCGGTACTGTGCCAACAACTGCCCCTATAAGGTTCGCCGGTTCAACTACTTCAACTGGAATGAAGACGTTGGTGTTGGGTACGGGATCGATGCCTTCCCGAGCAACATCGAGAAGGCCAATCGCAAGTTGAAGCAGTTGGTCCTGAACCCCGAGGTCACGGTTCGCGGCCGCGGTGTGATGGAGAAGTGCACCTTCTGTATCCAACGCGTCGAAGCGGGCAAGATCGAAGCGATCAAGGATGGTCGTCGCGGGATTCGAGACGGCGACGTCCAGACCGCCTGCCAGCAGGCTTGCCCGAGTGGTGCGATCCAGTTTGGGAACATCGCCGACGAGAATTCGGCAGTCTCCAAGCAGCACCACAATCCTCGGGCCTATGCGATGCTCGACCAGTTGAACACCAAGCCTCGCAACCTATATCTGGCTCGGATCCGCAATACCCCGCCGCGGCTGATGACTTCCACGCAGTTGCTGGACCTGAAGCGGTTGCCGGAAATCGCCGCTCACCACCATGCCGGCCATGGCGATGGTGGCCACGGAGAGGAAGGGCACGGCGAAGGTCATGGGGAAGGCGGGCACGGCGAGGAATCGCATGACGCGTCCGCTCCGGCGCATGAAGAACACTCCTGAGCAACGCATTTGTGAGTTGGGTGCCTGCGGTGCCCATCTTTTGAAACACATTCAAAACCAGTCGCGTCTTCGGACGCCAGCCATTTCAGCCATTCAGTCGATTCGGTAATTCCATGGCAATCGCCGCAACCACAGGTCTGGACAACACGGTCGAGCGACCGGGCGAACGCGCCCCGTTGGTCCTGGGTAATACGACGTACCATACGATCACCGAGTCGGTCTCGAGCATTGCCGAACAGCCGCCTTCGAAGCTGTGGGTGTTGGGTTTTTTGGTCTCGGCCAGCTTGGCCAGCATGTTCGGGCTGCTGATTGCGTATTTGATTTACAACGGGGTCGGCGTCTGGGGAAACCGGGACCCGGTCTTCTGGGGATGGCCGATCGTCAACTTCGTGTTTTGGGTCGGTATTGGACACGCGGGAACGTTGATTAGCGCAATTCTGTTCCTGTTCCGTCAGGAGTGGCGGACGAGCATCAACCGCGCGGCTGAGGCGATGACGATTTTCGCGGTCGTCTGTGCGGGAACGTTTCCAGGGATCCACGTCGGTCGCGCCTGGTTGGCGTACTGGCTGGCCCCCTACCCCAGCTTGAACCTGTGGATGTGGCCGCAGTTCCGCAGCCCGCTGCTGTGGGACGTGTTTGCGGTCAGCACGTACGGGACCGTGTCGCTGTTGTTCTGGTACATGGGGATGGTGCCCGACCTGGCGACATTCCGCGACCGCTCGAAGAATAAGTGGCGGCGGATGGCCTACGGGATCTTGGCCCTCGGATGGTGTGGGTCGAGCCGGCACTGGATGCGGTATGAAAAGGCGTATGCGTTGTTGGCCGCTTTGGCCGCTCCGCTGGTTCTCAGCGTGCATACGATCGTGTCGTTCGACTTCGCGGTCAGTCAGGTGCCCGGTTGGCATACGACGATCTTCCCGCCGTACTTTGTCGCCGGGGCGATCTTCAGCGGTTTCGCGATGGTGCTCACGCTGATGATCCCGTCGCGGAGCATTTTTAAGCTCGAACATCTGATCACGGTCCGGCACTTGGAAAATATGTGCAAGATCATTCTGGCGACCGGTTCGATCGTCGGTTTGGCCTACGGCACTGAATTTTTCATCGCTTGGTACGGCCAGGTTCCGGCGGAGCAGTTTGCGTTCATCAACCGTGCCTTCGGACCCTACTGGTGGGCCTACTGGACGATGATTACCTGCAATGTGATCAGCCCGCAGTTGTTCTGGTTCAAGCGGATGCGAACCGACCCGGTATTGATTTTCATCGTCACGATTTTCGTCAATATCGGGATGTGGTTCGAGCGGTTTGTGATCGTGATCACCTCGCTGTCTCGCGATTATCTGCCCAGTGCCTGGGGTTACTTCAGCCCCACGTGGGTCGACTGGGGCATGTTGATAGGCTCGTTCGGCTTGTTCTTCACCCTCTTCATGTTGTTCTGTCGGTTCATGCCGATCATCAACATGGCTGAGACCAAGGCGACGCTCGCCCACCAGTTGCGTCACGCGTCCCATCACGTCACCGAACATTGATTATCCATATCCACCGGACGAACCACCCTCGCTAACGATGTCCGATTCCAACAATCAAAGCACGCACGGAATGATGGCCGAGTTTGATTCGGTCGATTCATTGCTCGCCGCTGCCCGCCGGATCCGCGATGCCGGCTACACGAAGATCGACGCGTACACGCCGTTCGCCGTCCATGGGATCGACGATGCGTTGGGTATCAAGCCGACGAAGCTCCCCTGGATCACGCTCACCGGCGGCGTCATCGGCGCATTGACCGCGCTGGCGATGCAGATCTGGATGAACTCGATCAATTACCCGTACATCATTTCGGGCAAACCCTACATCAGCCTTCCGGCGTTCATTCCAGTGGCGTTCGAGTTGACGATTCTGTTCGCCAGCTTCGGATCGTTCTTCGGCATGCTGGCGCTCAACCGGCTGCCGCGGTTCAGCAACCCGGTGTTCACCAACCCGCGGTTCGACCTGGCCACGGACGATAAGTTCTTCCTGTATGTCGATGCCAAGGACGCACGGTACGACGGGGAAGGCGTCGCTCGCTTGCTCGGCGACTCCGGCGCGGCATCGGTCGACCCCGTCGTAGAGGATGAGACCCCGACCGAGGTCCCGAAGATCTTCTTCACGCTCGCCGGCGTGTTGGCGATGGTAGCGATCATCCCGGTGCTCGTGGTTGCCATGATGCGGGTCACCACCAGTTCACAGCCGCGGTTCCACGTCTTCTACGACATGGACTTTTCGCCGGCCAAGGATGCCCAGCAGGTCACGACGCTGTTCGCCGACGGCCGGGTGATGCGTCCCGACGTTCCGGGAACCGTCATTCGCAGCGAAGATGGTTTCGACATCGATTTCCAGACCGGCGTCGACATGGAAGCGCTGGCCGCGATGGACCCGGCTCGGGCCGAGCATCTGGTGCGACTGGTCGCACAGGCTCCGGCGGATGAGGCGGCTCCAGCGGACGAGGCGGCGGGCGATCAGGTGGCAGACGCTCAGGCGGCGGGTGGAGCGAGCGAGCCGGTCGACAATACGCCCTGGCTGCAGGACAACCCGCTCGAAGTCGATGCCGAGCTGCTCGCGACGGGGCAGGAGAAATTCAACATCTACTGTGCGGTCTGCCATGGAGTCAGCGGCCGGGGGACCGGGCTTGTGCATCTGCGAGCCCAGCGAATTCAGTCGCCGACGTGGGTCCAGCCGTCGTCGCTGCACCAAGACATCTTGTATGCAAACAATTACGCCGACGGCAAATTGTTCAGCGTGATAACCAACGGCATCCGCAAGATGCCCGGCTACGGAGCGCAGATTTCGGCTTCGGATCGCTGGGCCATCGTGGCCTATGTGCGGGCCCTGCAGTTGAGCCAGAACGCCGAAGAGTCGGACGTGCCGGCGGGCCAGCGAGCGGCCGTCGCCCAAGCCGAATGATTAGCCCCGCGAGTCTCCAATTTACTTTGTGATGCGGTCCCACCCCGTCAGCTTACTACGAACATGAATATTGAACCGGAAAACCCGACACTGCGACTGCCTTCGCCCGTGGCGCGGCTCGCGATGCCGATGATGGGTGTTGGCGCCGTGTTGCTGCTCGTCGGCGTCTTGCTCGGCGCGATCTTCAGCTCCGTTGAGATGCGGTTCGCGATGGGCGCTTACCTGACGGCCTATACGTACTGCCTCACGATCAGCCTCGGGGCCCTGTTCTTCGTCATCATCCAGCATCTCTGCCGGGCCGGTTGGAGCGTCACGGTCCGGCGGGTCGCCGAGCTGTTGATGTCGGTGCTGCCGGTGATGGCGGTCCTGTTCCTGCCGATTCTGGCCACGCTCTGGATCGGTGAGGGAACGCTCTATCGGTGGGACAGCGAAGAGTGGGTTGCCGCTCACCATCCCGACTGGCTGAACCCCGAGAGTCCGCAGCGGAGCAAGGGGATCTATCTGAGCGACTGGTTCTTCACGCTGCGTGCAATTCTCTACTTGTCGATTTGGGCGGGGCTTGCGCTGTACTTCTTTCGGCTCAGCCGTCGCCAGGACGATACGGCGGAGATTCGCCTGACCGAGCGGATGCAGGCCTTCAGCGGACCGGCGGTGATCCTGTTCTCGTTGTCGGTCACGTTCGCCGCCTTTGACTGGGTGATGTCGCTCGAGCCGATCTGGTTCAGCACGATGTTCGGGGTCTACATTTTCGCCGGGGGAATGCTGTCGGCGATCTGCGCGATCACCGTTGGGGTGTATCTGGTGCAGGCTGCCGGGTCGCTGCGTCAACAAGTCACAGTCGAACACTATCACGATCTTGCTAAACTGATATTTGGCTTCGTCACCTTTTGGACCTACATCGCGTTCAGCCAATACCTGCTGATTTGGTACGGCAACATTCCGGAAGAGACCTTCTGGTTTGGCGACCGCCAGGAGCACGGGTGGGCCATCGTCTCGCTGATCCTGGTCTTCTTCCACTGGCTGCTGCCGTTCTTGGCCCTGCTCAATCGCAACCTTCGTCGCCGGCCGGCGTATGTCTGCGGGTGGGCCGCCTACGTGCTGCTGATGCACTTCGTCGACATCTACTGGCTGGTGATGCCTTCGGTCACCGAGTCGCCGACCGGCGGTGTGATGGGGGTCGTGACGACCGTGTTGTGCAGCCTGGGAATGGTCGGTTTGTTTATTGGGGCGGTGCTGCGAGCAGGCGATGGAGCTCCTTTGATTCCGGTGCGAGATCCGCGTCTTCAGGAATCGCTGGCGTTCCACAACATCTGATCCAATTCCATCCTTTCTTGCCTTCGGCGCGAGTCCTCACATGGCTCAATACGACGACCTTAACGCACGCCAGATTTGGGTGGTGGGCATCGTTTCAGCGGCTTTGACCGCGGTCACGATCCTGGCTGTCCAAGTGCTCTACTACGCTTTGCTGAGCCGGCACAACGACGTCAAGCTGGCCGGCAGCGAGTACAGCATCAGCAACGCCTATCTGGCCGCCGAGGCCGAGCAGATCCGCAGCTACGGCCGCGACGCGGAAACCGGTGCGGTGCATATCCCGATCGAGCGGGCCATGACCTTGATCGTCCAGCGGAAGGCGGAATCGAGCGAAGGCCAAGCGTCCAGCGAGACCCCGGTCGAAGAGCCCGCCCAAAAGCCTGCGGCTGAGGAAATGAAGGAAGAGCCGGCCCCCGAGGCGGCAGAGCCCGCTGAGCAGGAAGCGGCTCCGGCGGAAACGCCGGCAGAGACGTCGGCGGAAGCGGCGGAAGAAACGCCCGCGGAAGAGGACACCCAAGCACCTGCGGACGACGTCGAAGAGGCGGCGGACGTCGAGGCAGTGTCGGCGGAGCAGGATGAGGCTCCGGCGGCGGAGGAAGCGGCAGAAGCCCCGGCTGAGGAGAAGGAAGAGCCGGCGAGCGAGCCGAGCCCCGAATCCGACGAACCGGCTACCGGTGATGATGAATCCTAAGCAAACCCTGTCGACCGCCGCCGCGCTGGCGCTCGCCTTCTGCTGGGCGGTTCCAGGGCACGCTCAGTTGAATGAGAGCGTGCCGCGGGAAGTCCGCGACGTGGGGGTCGATCAGCAACTTGGGGCGGAGCTGCCGCTGAGCCTCTCGGCGGTCGATTCGCAGGGCCGCAAGGTCCGCTTGGCCCAGTACTTCGACGGCCGGCGACCGGTGCTGGTGACGTTGAACTACAGCGACTGTCCGATGCTGTGCACGGTTCAGCTTTCGCAACTGGTCGTGTCGCTCGACAAGCTGGATCTGCAGATCGGTGACGACTTCCAAATCGTCACCGTGAGTATCGATCCGAAGGAGCCGCTGGCGCGAAGCCGGGAGACCAAAGCCAAGTATGTCGCTCAACTGCCAAACCAGCCGAAGGCGAGCGAGGGCTGGCATTTTTTGACGATGTCGGAGCCTTCGATCGAGGCGTTGTCGGAGCGGATGGGCTTTCGATATCGGTACGACGAACTGACTAAAGAGTATTACCATCCGGCGATGTTGGCCTTTGTGTCGCCCGACGGAGTGATCACCCGCTACTCGCTGGACGTGGCCTTCCCGCCCGACCAAGTCAAGATGGCGCTGGTCGAGGCTTCGAAGGGGACGATCGGTTCGGCGGTCGATCAACTGTTGCTGCTCTGTTTCAGCTACGACGCCGAGCGGAATCGCTACACGGCGAGCGCTTGGCGGCTGATGCGGATCGGTGCGGTGCTGACCGTGGGCGTGTTGCTGGTGACGATGACTCCGTTCTGGATTGGCCGCCGCCGCAGTGCGCAAGGCGACGATTCGCACGGCAGTCACGGCAGTCACGGCAGTCACGGCAGTCACGGCGACGGCGAGATGAGCGGCGGCGACGATGGAACTGGGACCGCTCCTCCCGCGGCCGGTGGCCAACAAGTCTAAGTAAGCAAATCCAATCGCGTTTTCCTGTTCGAGGATGATTCAGCAGATGTTCGGGCCATTTCTCAGTCCCCTTTGGGGCGACGTCAACGACGGCCTCTGGTTCCCGCAGGACGCGTCGACTTTTGCCGGTGAGGTCGATAGTACCTTCAACATGATCCTGTGGATCTGTATCGCGTTCTTCATTCCGATCGTGATTGCGCTCGCTTGGTTTGCGATTAAGTACCATCAGCCCAAGGGGGGCAAAGCGACCAGCCGCGTGCGGCACAATAACGTGCTCGAGATCAGCTGGTCTGTCTTTCCCGCGTTTGTCCTCGTGATCATGTTCGTCCGCGGCAGCTGGGGCTACCTCGATCAGCGCGAGCCGCCGACCGGTGCGGCCGAAGTGAACGTGCAGGCGTTCAAGTGGGACTGGTCGATGGATTACGGCAATGGCATCGTGAGCCCCGAACTGCACGCGGTGGTCAATCAGCCCACCCGCTTGGTGATGCGGTCGACCGATGTCATCCACAGCCTGTATGTCCCCGCGTTTCGCATTAAGCGGGACGTCGTTCCGGGACGTTACAATGTGATTTGGTTCGAAGCGACCGTGGCCAGCGAGAAGGTGTCGCAGGCAGAGCTCGACGAGGCGCTGAAGGATGCCGAGGAGAACCACGGCGGCGACTTCGACCCCGAGCGGTACGGTTTCACCCGTCAGGGCTATACCTACTTTGACCTGTACTGCGCCGAGTACTGCGGCCGCGATCACTCGCAGATGCAAACGGTCGTGGTGGTCCACGAGACGCAGGAAGATTTCGAAGCGTGGCTCGCGGCGGCCAACGTCAAGCCGGAGGGAATGACGGACGAAGAGTACGGCCGCCAACTGTATCAGACTCGCGGCTGCCAATCGTGCCACTCGATTGACGGGACGCGGTTGGTCGGTCCCTCTTTTGCCGGACTGTTCGGAACCACCCACGCCCTTGAGTCGGGCGAGCAGGTCACGGTCGACGAAAATTACGTGCGCGAGTCGATCCTCGATCCGCGGGCCAAGATCGTGGCCGGATACCAGGCGGTGATGCCGTCTTATAAAGGCCAGTTGACCGACGAGCAGATCAACAGCTTGGTCGCCTTCATCAAAAGTCTCAATGGCGACTGATCTCGCCACCCACCACTGCACAACGACCCCTGCACAACAACCACCGACGCCGCGGCATCGGAACGCATCATTTATTTCGAGGACTGACGATGGCTACATCGGCGACTCATGCCGGATACGCTGCCGACAACTATCTAAATCATTCCCGCGGTTTGGCGAGCTGGTTGTTCACCCTCGACCATAAACGAATTGGGGTGATGTACCTGATCGGTATTCTGACCAGCTTCCTGGTCGGTGGCTTGCTGGCGATGGCGATTCGGGCGCACCTAATGGCTCCCGATGGGGCGCTGCCCCTGACGAACGACCAGTACAACCAAGTGTTCACGCTTCACGGCGCGATCATGGTCTTCCTGTTCATCATTCCGAGCGTCCCCGCGGCGCTTGGAAACTTCCTGGTCCCGGTCATGCTCGGAGCCAAGGATGTTGCTTTCCCGCGAATGAACCTGGGAAGCTTCTACCTGTGGTGCTTCGGCGCGCTGTTCCTCGTCGGCGCTTTGCTGTCGAGCGGTCTCGACACCGGCTGGACGTTCTATACGCCCTATAGCACGACGACCGACACCTCCGTGGTGCTGGCAACTTTTGGTGCTTTTGTGCTCGGCTTCAGCTCGATCTTCACTGGGCTGAACTTCATCGTGACGATCAACACCATGCGGCCGCCGGGGATGACCTGGTTCCGGATGCCGCTGTTCCTGTGGGCGACCTACGCGACCAGCATTATTCAGGTTCTGGCGACTCCGGTGCTCGGGATCACGCTGTTGTTGCTGATCGCCGAACGGACGATGCACATCGGGATTTTTGACCCCGAGTACAACGGCGACCCGGTGACCTACCAGCACTTCTTCTGGTTCTACAGCCATCCGGCCGTGTACATCATGATTTTGCCGGGCTTCGGCATCATCAGCGAATTGATCAGCGTGCACAGCCATAAGGGCATCTTCGGCTACCGCTTCATCGCTTACAGCTCGATCGCCATCGCGCTGCTCGGCTTCCTCGTCTGGGGACACCACATGTTCACCAGCGGGATGAGCAACCTGACGACGATTGTCTTTAGCGCCTTGACGTTCAGCGTCTCGATTCCGTCGGCGATCAAGGTCTTCAACTGGTTGGCGACGATGTATAAGGGCTCGATCAGCCTGACGACGCCGATGTGTTACGCCTTGTCGTTCTTGTTCCTGTTCACGATCGGCGGTCTGACCGGATTGTTCCTGGGAACGCTCAACACCGACCTGCACTTGCACGACACGTACTTCATCGTCTCCCACTTTCACTATGTGATGATGGGCGGAACGGTGGTGGCGTTTGTCGGTGGCCTGTTCCACTGGTGGCCAAAAATGTTCGGCCGGATGTACAACGAGTTCTGGGGCCGCATCAGCGCCGCGATCGTCTTTATCGGCTTTAACTTGACCTTCTTCCCGCAGTTCATCCTGGGCAGCCGTGGAATGCCGCGGCGATATGCGACGTACGACGTCGAGTTCCAGGGACTGCATCAGATGTCGTCGATCGGCGCGTTCTTGCTTGGGTTCGGTCTGTTGGTCGCCGGGTTGACGCTGTTGCACGCGTTGTTCAAGGGCAAGCTGGCTCCGTCGAACCCTTGGGGTGGAGCAACGCTCGAGTGGCATTGCAGCAGCCCGCCGCCGCATTACAACTTTGCCCACGCTCCGGTGGTCGGCGATCCGTATGAATTCGATCACATCGACTACGACCGGAGCATCGACGGGTACGTGTTCACCTCGCCCCCGCGGGAGGTGCTGCCGAAGACGCCGCAGGCCGAGCCAGCGACGGCGAAGGACAGCCACAGCTGAACCATTACTCGGGACTTTGGTTCCTGATCCTACCGATTCCTGCAACCGCTCAACCTGAACCAGTTCGCCCCCATGGCAACCACCGAAGCACTCCCGCACGATGCCACCGCCGAGGATCACGATCACGGCGATCATCCGGCGTTCCTCGCCCACCACTTCGATACCCCCGAGCAGCAATTCGATTCCGGGAAGCTCGGAATCTGGCTGTTCCTGGTGACCGAAGTGATGATGTTCAGCGGGCTCTTTTGTGCCTACGCCATCTATCGGGCGATGCGGCCAGAGGTATTCGTTGGCAGCAGCGTGTTCTTGAACACCCAGCTCGGAGCGGTGAACACGGGCGTGCTCCTGTTCAGCTCTCTGACAATGGCGTGGGCGGTGCGTTGTGCTCAGCTCGAGCAGCACCGGATGCTGGTCGGGATGCTCGGTGCGACCCTCGGGTGCGCTTCGTTGTTCTTGGGCGTTAAGTCGATCGAGTACTCGCACAAGATGGACCTGGGGCTGCTCCCGGCAGGCTTCTACAGCTACGACCCCCATGCGGTCCATCACCACGAGGGGCTTTCTCCCTTCCTGATTTGGATGGCCGCCCCGTTCGCCATCGCGACCATTGGGTTGCTGGTTTGGTATGTGATCGCCAAGGTTCGCAAGAACGCTTTCCAGTCGCTGGTTGCCGGTCCGCTGCTCGCAGCGGGGCTGAGCTTTTTTGCCGGTGTCGGGCTGGGGATGCTGCTCGAATCGGGCGAGTCGACTGAAGGCGTTGAGCACGTTTCCGAGAGTGCCGAGGAGAGTCTCGCGGAGATTGGCCCGTTGGTGGGCGAAGAGGAAGGGATCCACCGGCAGGATCCGGTCGAGCCGACCGGCGTCGAACCGATCGACGCGGCCGATGCTGAGAACGAGCCGGCCGTTGCCCGAGCGACGGGCGTGGTCGGGCAATTGGCGCAGCAGGAAACCAACAGCGGCGTGCGGCAGCAGTTGTTGGCCGAGGAGCGGCAGGCGGAGATGGCGAGCGGCCGGATCACCACGTCGGCTGAAGATGTGACCGGTCCGGTGGGTGAGCTCGTGCAAGCGATCGACACGCCGCGGCTCGGCGGAGTCTTCTTCAGTATCTACTACTGCATCACTGGACTGCACGCGTTTCACATTCTGGTCGGCATGGGCTTTCTCACCTGGTTGATCGTGCGGGCGGCTCGCCGGGAATTCGAGTCGAACTATTTCGGACCGGTCGACTACGTGGGGCTGTACTGGCACATCGTCGACTTGATTTGGATTTATGTGTTCCCCTTGCTGTACCTGATTCGCTAGTCCGCCGATTTCAGCCCCCTCTCGCATTATTTCTCGCAGGTTTTCACGTCCGATGTCCAATCACGCCACTCCTCAAGAGACCACGGTCGCTCACGATCACGCGGCAGGCGACCACGGCCACGGCGCTCATGGTCATGGCGCTCATGGTCATGGTGCCCATGGGCACGGAGGACGACCCGGTTGGGATTTCGCCCACCCTTTCCCTGTTTGGGGGCTGGTGGCCGTCTTCATCTCGCTGCTCTTTTTGACTGTGATCACGGTGGCCCAGGCGAGTCTCGAGCTGGGCGGCTGGGACGTGCTCCTCAGCATGTTGATCGCGACGATCAAAGCCTCGCTCGTGGTGCTGTTTTTCATGCACTTGGCGTTCGACAAACCGTTCAACGCGATCGTGTTTGTCTCCGCGCTGTTCTTCGTCGCGCTGTTCATCGGTGGCACGCTCTCCGACTCGCGGCTCTACTCCGACGTGCTCGAACCGCAGTACGACGAAGCGCCGGCTGAGCTCACCGAGTAGCCCACTCGTCCTCACACTCGCGCGGAGCGACGCGTTGGCTCGCATCCTGATCACTTCCGGGCCAACCCGTCAGTATCTCGACCCGGTCCGCTACCTGACCAACGCCAGTAGCGGGCGAATGGGAGCCGCGCTGGCCGCTGCGGCACTGCGGCTCGGCCACCAAGTGGTCATTGTCAGCGGTCCGGTGGCGGTCGATTATCCGGCCGGTGCGGAAGTCGTTGACGTGGAGACGACCGAGCAGATGTTGGCGGTGGCGGGAGAGCTTTTTGCCGGCTGTCAGGGGGCGATCGGCGCCGCTGCCCCTTGCGATTATCGGCCGCGACAGGTGAACGTGCAGAAGATCGCCAAGACGGGCGGTCCGCTCGTGGTGGAGTTCATCGAGACGCCCGACGTCGTCGCCACGCTCGGCCAGCAGAAACGGGCGGACCAGTGGGTCGTGGGGTTCGCTCTCGAAACCGAAGACCATCACTTCCGAGCGATCGTCAAGCTCGAACGCAAGCACTGCGATCTGATGGTCAGCAACGGAGCCGAGGCAATCAACGCCGCGGAAACGCAGGTCGCGCTGCTCGCTCCCGATGGGGAAGTGCTCGCTGAATTGGCCGGCAGCAAGGAAGCAGTCGCCGACGGTCTGCTGCGAGAGATCGACGTGCGGCTGTGCCAACCGCTGAAGTAGTTCGGGCCGCTGAGGTAGTGGGGGCCGCTGAGGTAGTGCGGGCCGCCGTCAAAAACGTCTGAGCCGACGGCGCTAGCCGCGGGCGGTGCATTGGAAATCCGGGGCGCGCGGAGGCCCGAGGCTAGCGCCTACGGCTCAAAAGAGTAAACTCTCTCTGGTCACGTTTCGCATTTCAACCCACTCGCTCCCCATGCCCGATCTCTCGGTTCACCTCGGACGCCTGACGCTCGCCAACCCCATCCTGGTCGCTTCCGGAACGTTTGGTTACGCCCGCGAGATGGAGCGGATCGTCGACTGCAGCCGGCTTGGGGGAATCTTGCCCAAGACGATCACGGCCGAGCCGCGAACGGGCAATGCTCCCTGGCGGACGGTGGAGACGGCGGCGGGGCTGCTCAACTCGATCGGTCTCGATAACGATGGAGTCGACGCGTTCCTCGAGAATCACCTGCCCTACCTGGCGGGGATCGGCACCGCAATCGTCGTCAGCATTGCCGGAAAGACGCGGGACGAGTTTGTACGGATGGCGGCGCAGGTCGCCGGGGAGCCGGGCGTCGCAGCGCTGGAGCTGAACCTCTCCTGCCCGAACGTCTCGGGAGGCGTCGACTATGCGACCAGTCCTGAAGCGTGCCGCGAGGTTGTTGCCGGAGTTCGCGCGGTGAGCGACGTGCCGGTGCTGGCCAAGCTGACGCCGAACGTGACGCGGATCGTCGACATCGCAGCGGCGGCCGCCGAGGGTGGAGCCGATGCGGTCTGTCTCGTCAACACGCTGCTGGGCATGGCGATCGATTGGCGCGCCCGGCGTCCGCTGCTCGGGAACGTCATGGGAGGCTTGAGTGGACCAGCGATCAAGCCGGTGGCGCTGCGATGCGTGCATCAAGTGCGGCAAGCGGTCGACGTGCCGATCGTGGGAATCGGTGGAATCCAAAGCATCGACGACGTCATGGAGTTTCTCGTCGCCGGAGCCTCCGCCGTCCAGATCGGGACGGCCAATTACTACGACCCGACCATCTCGACGCGGATGATCGACGCCCTGCCGGCAGCCCTGGCGGAGCTCGGTGCCGAGAGCGTCAGCGAGATCGTGGGAACGCTCCAGACGAGCCCCCCGCCGCAGCCCGCCTCGGCATTTCCGACGCCGGACAGGTGAGTTGCAGGGGACCCGCTCCCCTGAGCCGTAGGCGCTAGCCTCGGGCCCAAGCCTCGGGCCCAATCCGCTCCGCGCCGCGGAGAATGGTAACGTTGTAGCGGCGGCCAGTCGCAAGCTCAGACCGTTCGACAGCGCGACGGAACCCGCGGCTAGCGCCTTGCGGCTCATGCCGACCGAGAATCTTCGCCGCGGGGTTTGGGCGCGAGCTGGACGAGCGGTTTGGCTTTGGGGCCTTCACTGCCGCCGATGTTTTGGGGGCAACTGCTGCAGCCGCCGCTGGCTTCGCCGGGCCGACTGCCCCCCCGCGCCGCCCGCTGAACGGTCCGCCACGTCCGCCGCAGCACCCAGGCTGCCGCCAAGGCGATCAGCAGATAGGCGATCAGGGGCTGCCAAGCGATCTCGCCCCACAGCGTCGCGTCCAGGTGGAGAGGAGTGAAGTGGGCCATCCGCGAGACTCAGCCGATGCGGCTACCGACTTGGTAAACGACCAATGCTGCGACATAGGCGAGCACGGTCATGTAGGTGAACGAGAAGATCGGCCACCGCCAGGAATTGGTCTCGCGGCGGATCACCAGCAGCGTGCTGACGCATTGAGCACAAAGCGCGAAGAAGACCATGATCGAGAGGGCGACCGGCACGGTGTAGACCGGGCTTCCGTCGGGCCAGCGGGCGGAGCGAAGGGCGCTGACGAGACCCTCGTCCTCCTCGTCGACTTCGCCCCCCAGGCTGTAGACGGTTCCCAGGGTGGCGATGATGACTTCGCGGGCCGGAAAGCTGGCCAAGGCTCCCACGCCGATCTTCCAGTCCCAGCCGAGCGGACGGACCACCGGCTCGATGAAGTGACCGGTGCGGCCAAGGAAGCTGGTCTCCAGCAAGCGGCTGCTCTCTCGGTTATGAGCCGCCTGAGCCGCTTCGAGTTCCGCCACCAGTTCGGAAACCGCCAATCCTTCGGGAGCCGCGGGCCTTTCGGCAGTTGCGGCTTCTTCGGCAGCTGGTCTCTCAGGGGTCGCGGCCGCCAGGTCGGTTTCGAGCTGCTCGATCTGAGCCTGCAGAGCGAACTGCTGGGAATGATCGCCGGGCAAAAAACCGGCGGCCCAGATCAGCACCGAAGCGGCGAAGATCAGCGTTCCGGCTCGCAGCACAAACGCTTTGCACGACTGGTACACCCGTTCGACCAGCACCGGAATCGAGGGCCATTTGTATTCGGGCAATTCGAGCACGAACGGGGCCGGCTCGCCGCGGAGGACCGTTTTCTTCAGCAGGAAGGCGACCGGAATCGCGACCACGACGCCGAGCAGGTACATCCCCATCAGGACCAGCCCCTGCAGCGTGACGAGTCCGCCGAGGTAGGCTTGGGCGGGGATGAAGGCCGCGATCAGCAACAGGTACACCGGGAGCCGTGCCGAACAGCTCATCAGCGGCGCCACCATCATCGTCGTCAGCCGGTCGCGACGGTTTTCAATCACCCGCGTCGCCATCACTCCGGGAATCGCACAGGCAAATGAGCTCATCAACGGCAGAAAGGCTTTGCCGCTGAGCCCAAAGGCGCTCATCACCCGGTCGACCAGAAAAGCAGCCCGGGACATGTAGCCGCAGTCTTCGAGAATCGCGATGAACAAAAACAGCAGCGCAATCTGGGGGAGAAAAATCAGCACGCCGCCGACCCCAGCGATGACGCCATCGACGACCAGGCTCCGCAGCATCCCCGGTTCCAGAGCGCCGGTGACCGCGTCAGCGACCCAGCCTTGGGTCGTCTCAAAAATCTCCATCGGCCACTGGGCGAAGGTGTAGATCGCTTGAAAGACCGTGAACATCAGCGCGAAGAAGATCACCAGACCAAAGACGCGGTGGGTCAGCAGAGCGTCGAGCCGGTCGGTCCAAGAGGTACCCGTCGTGCTCGATTGGCTGATTATCCCTTGCAGCTTTTCGCGAGCCCAAGCGTACCTTGCGTTGCATTCGACGTCGGCGGGAAGCCCTTCGGCCTCGGTCAACTGGCGGCGAGCCGCATCGATCGCATCCGCCGTCTCGGGGCCGAAGCGGCGGAGCAGCCGACGCTCCGCCTCCCCTCCCTGGTCCAGCAGCGCTCGCTCGAAAACGTAGTCATCCGGGAGCGACTCGCCAGCCGCGGAACGCCCGGCGAGAGAGGCTTTAAGCCCGTCGCGAGCCTGGTAGAAAGCGGGCGGCAGCGGGCAAGCCGGAGCCGGGCCCTCGGTCGCGTTAGCCGCTGCGACCATCGTCGCTCGGAGCTGATCGATGCCGACCCGCCGCGAGGCGGAAGTCAACACGACCGGCACCCCCAGCGACTGGCTCAGCCGCTCTGCGTCGATCCGTTGCCCGCGCGCTTCGGCGGCGTCGACCATATTGACCGCGACCACCACCGGCTTGCCCAGCTCGAGGACTTGGCTGAGCAGAAACAAGTTCCGCTGCAGGAGCGTGGCATTGACGACGCAGAGGATCGCGTCGACCGGTTCGCTGACCGCGGCGTCGCCAGTCAGAACATCGACGGCGACGAGTTCGTCGGGGGACCGAGGAGCGAGGCTGTAGGTTCCCGGCAGGTCGACGAGCTCGATGAGCTGCTCACCCGCGCGGAACCGCCCCAGCTTCTTCTCGATCGTAACGCCCGGGTAGTTGCCGGTCCGGGCATTCATTCCCGCGAGGGCGTTGAAGACCGTGCTCTTACCCGTGTTGGGATTGCCGACCAGAGCGACGCGGCGGAGGGCGGGAGGGGCGGCGGTGGGGACGGCTTGAGCAGCCACAGTGGCCACGCTAACCCTCGGCCTGAATGCTGATGCGTCTCGCTTCGCCGCTCCGCAGCGCGATTCGGCACCCGTGGATCAAGCACGCCAGCGGATCGCCAAAAGGTGCCGGAGACATGGCCCGGACGTCCGCCCCGGGGATGAACCCCATCTCGCGGAGCCGCGAGGCGATGCCGTCAGCCCCATCGATACTGAGAATCCGTCCCGATTTGCCGGGAGGCAGTTGATCCAACGTCGTCATGCAAGTTTTCCCTCGGCCGCTCGTGCCGCCAGCGCGCTCTGCGGTCGGCGCTGCACCGGCCCCCTGAATCGGCCTGATAGCGCCGTTGAGACACAATCTCATTAGCTCCATCATTCCCGCTTCGCAGCCGCTTGTCAACGGCCAGTCCAAGCGGCCGGCGGTGGCTCCCGTCCGTTGATTGGCCGCCGGTCCCGATATGTCCATCAGCCGCCACGCGCTAGCGTCCGGTTCTGGAGAACGGCGCGGAAACCGGACGCTAGCGCGTGGCGGCTGATTCAGCGCTCAGCGATCGAAGAACTTCTTGATCGTGTAGACGGTGGTCGAGCGACCGGCGCGGGCGATCGAGGTCGTCAGCGGGATCTCTTTGGGGCAAACCGCCACGCAGTTCTGGGCGTTGCCGCAGGTGGTGACGCCTCCCGGGCCGGCCAGCGCTTCGAGCCGCTCGTCGGCGATGCTTTCGCCGATCGGATGGTCGTTGAACCGCACCGCCTGGCTGATCGCGTGGGCTCCCATGAAGGCTTCATCGTAGGCCGCAATCTTCCGCTGCTCGAACGCCTCGTCCGACTCGCCTTCGAGCCGCTCGAGTTCCACCCGTTGGTACTGCGGGCAGGCCTCGAGGCAGCAGCCGCAGGTCATGCATTTGCTGAGCGGGTAGTTGCGTTCCTGGTTGTCGCGGCTTTGGCGGGGACCGGCGCCCATGTCGTAGTAATTGTCGACCGGCACCCAGCCCTTGATCCGCTGCAGGTCGCGGAACATCCGCGAGCGGTCGACCAGCAGATCGCGGATCACCGGGAACTTCGACATCGGCTCGAGCACGATCTCGTCGGCTTCCTCTTCGAGCAGCCGATCGACCAAGGCGCTGCAGCTCTGGCGGACGCGGCCGTTGATGACCATCGTGCAGGAGCCGCAGACCTCTTCGAGGCAGCCGCAGTCCCAGGCGACCGGGGTGACCCGTTTGCCGTCGACCGTGGTCGCTTGCGCGGCGATCCGCTGCAGAACGCTGATCACGTTCATTTCTCGCTCGTAAGCGATCCGGTGCAGCTCCCAGTACGGCGCTTCCCCCGGACGATCCTGCCGCTTGACGCGGACGTTGATGTGCGTGGGACGCTTGGTGGAGGTCGGTTCGGGGGCAATCATAGTTTTAAGGTTTATCGTGAGGGGGAGACTTCCCGGAAATTCAAGTTAAAGGTCGGCCTTGACCCTCACCCTCCCGCAAGCGGGAGGATGGTGTGGAGCGACCGGTTCTTCTGGGCTCTGCTCTCACTTGGCCGCTTCGAGCGACGCCGATTTTTTCTTCGAGCGTTCCGCCCACACCTCTTCGATCTCCTCGGCCCCGACCAAGCCGTACAGTCGTGGCCGTGGCGGGATCAGCGAGGTGTCGACGTCTTCGTAGGTGATCGTCGGGTCGTTGCCGTCCCAGGTGGCGATCGTGCTCTTCAGGTACTTGCGGTTGTTCTCCTCGAACTCGTCGCACCACTGTTCGGCTTGCCGCCGCCGCTCGGCCGGTTCATCGGAGGTCAAGCTCGGTTTGGCGAAGTCGGGTTTGAAGTGGGCACCGCGGCACTCGTCGCGGAGCAGTGCGCCTTTGAGGATCATCTTGGCCAGTGGGAACATGTCCTGAACGGCTTTGGCGAAAATCACGTTCTGATTCGTCCAGGAGCCACTGTCGGAGAGCGAGACCCGCAGGGCACGCTGGTGCAGATCGTCGACTTTGGCGTAGCCCTCTTCGAGCTGCTTGTTGTGGCGGACGACCGTGGCCACGCGGGTCATCACGTCGCCCAGTTCCTGGTGGATCAGGTAGGGATTTTCGTCGCTGCCGCTCTTTCCCTTGACGCTGCCCTGCCCCTTGAGGAGCGCGTCGTGCCGTGCTCGTTGGGCTCCAATCGCCGATTCGAGCAACCCGGCTGGGACATCGGCATGCGAGCCCTTCTGGCTGGCGGCATAGGCGATCACCGAGGGGCCGATAAATAGACCGCTGAAAATGCAGCTCAGCAACGAGTTTGCACCGAGCCGATTGCCCCCGTGGTAGTGGTAATCGCACTCGCCGATCGCGTACAGACCGTCGATGTTGGTCATGTGGTTCCGCGGCGCACCCGGCTCGAGTCCGCCATCGGACGATTTGACGTAATCGGCCCACAGCCCGCCCATGCTGTAGTGCACCGCCGGGAAGATCTTCATCGGTTCGACGCGGGGGTCGACCCCTTGGAACTTTTCGTAGATCTCCAGGATCCCGCCCAGCTTGCGGTCGAGTTCGGTTTTCGGGATGTGGGTCAAGTCGAGGTAGACGCACATCCGGTCGGGTTCGACGCTGAGCCCTTCGGTGACGCAGATGTTGAAGATCTCGCGAGTTGCGATGTCGCGGGGGACGAGGTTGCCGTACGCCGGGTAGCGTTCTTCGAGGAAGTAATAGCGGTCGGAGGCGGGGATTTCTCGCGGGTCGCGGGTGTCCTGAGGAGTCCGCGGAACCCACACGCGGCCCCCTTCGCCGCGGGCCGACTCGCTCATCAGCCGCAGCTTGTCCGCCCCGGGGATCGCCGTGGGGTGGACCTGGATGAACTCGCCGTTGCCGTACTTGGCTCCGGCTTGCACGCAGCGGCTGGCGGCGCTGCCGTTGCAGAAGACGCTCATCGTGCTCCGGCCGTAGATCAATCCACAGCCGCCGGTGGCGACGATCACCGCGTCGGCCGGAAAGGCCCGGATCTCCATCGAGACCATGTCCTGGGCGATCGCCCCGCGGCACCGCCCCGAGTCGTCCAGGATCGGACCCAAAAAGTCCCAGAACTCGAACTTCCGCACGCGGCCTTCGCTCTCCTGCCAGCGGACCTGCTCGTCGAGCGCGTAGAGCAGCTGCTGCCCGGTGGTCGCTCCGGCAAAGGCGGTCCGTTTGTAGAGCGTGCCACCAAACCGGCGGCGGTCGATGAAGCCTTCGCCGGTGCGGTTGAAGGGAACCCCGAGGCGATCCATCAGGTCGATCACCTTGGGAGCCCAGTAGGCCATCTCCTTGACCGGCGGCTGGTGGTTCAGGAAGTCTCCGCCGTAGACCGTGTCGTCAAAGTGCTTCCACTCGTTGTCGCCCAACTGCCGCGTGGCGTCGTTGCAGGAGTTGATGCCCCCTTGCGCGCACACGCTGTGCGACCGCTTGACCGGGGTCAGGCTGACCAGATCGACGCTGACGCCGAGCTCCGTCAGCTTCATCGTCGCCGCGAGGCCGGCTAGACCGCCTCCGATGACGACTACGCGATGATCGGCCATAGTTCACTTACTCCGTAACGAATTGAATTTCAGCTGGAAGGGGGGGGGACACACGAAGCGTGGTCGCTGACGCGAGACGCCGCCCGAACAGCGGGGCGGCGCCCGGTAAAGGAATGCAATGGCCACTACTCGGCCGCGACCGGCAGTGCTCCTGCGGGGGGAATCGCCGCGGCGGGGGGAAGCGCCGCGTCAGGCTCGCTGGCGGCTTGCAGCCCTGCCGATGGTTCGGCTGATTCGGGGGCGACGAGCGGCGGGGCGCGACGTTTGGCCGGGTCGTCCGGGACGAGCAGTCCCTTGACCGCTTCGTCGAACATCTGGTCTTCAAGCTCGACCGCTTTGGCCGCGTCGGTCGAGATCGCAGCCCACCAGGCGCCGGCACCGACCAGAGCCAGGAGCACTCCAAACACGCTGCAGACTTTCAGCGCCCGCCGCTGCGCTTCCGGCGTGAGCCACAGCCCCCAGGTGATCCCGGCGGTCCACAAGCCGTTGGCCAAGTGGAACACGCAGGCCATCACGCCGATGAAGTAGAACGTCGGCCAGAGAAAGCCGTCCATCGCTTCGGCCAGCGTCGAGGCGGCGCTATAGGCTCGGAAGCGGTGCCCGCCGAACGGCGTCGCGACGTAGTCGAGCCAGATCTTGGTGTGGAACCAGCCGTGCATGTGAAACACGTGGACCAGCAAAAACACCAGGGCGATCATCCCGGTCCAGCGCTGCCAGGTGTACCGCTTGTTGGCCGCGTACTGGTAATGGTTGCTGTTGATCTTCGCCGTGCGGACGATCCACACCCCGATCAACCCGTGAAACAACAGCGGCAAGAAAATGAACGTCCACTCGATAAGCGGCAGCACGACGCCGAACGAGTGGATTTGGTAAACCGCTCGCTGGAAGGTGGGGACGCCGTTCAACAGACTGGCGTTGGTGACCAGGTGGACCACCATGTAGACGCCGAGCGGGACGATCCCGGTCAGCGAGTGCAGTCGGCGAATTGCGAACTCATGACGGAGAAAGAACGAAGGAGCGGTGGGTTCGGACACAGATGGAAGATCCTTCGCGCCGCAGTGGCCAGGCAGCTGCCCGCGGCCCGGTAAAATGCCGGAATGAAATGGAAAGCCCTACGCTGGAGGTTGAGTTTAAACGGCTTGGGGTTGATGGCAAAGCGGCATCCGGGGGGCCAGCAGCGAATTTCGCCTAGTCGCGGCGGATGTCCCCACGCTCGATGGCATTCCGGTTGCATTTAGAGGGCAATTGGCGGTTTTTCATGTCATAATGACAGAGATACGCCTTCCTTTCGGGAACGCCCTGCTTTTTGGGAACGCCCCGCTTTTTGGGAACGCCCCGCTTTTCGTGAACGGATGAGACCGGGATGTTAGCCTGTCCTCGCCTGCTGATCACCGACGACGATCTCGCCTTCCGCGAGTCGCTCGGTGAAGCTTTTGCACGGCGGGGTTTCGAAGTCACGCTGGCCGAGGATGGAGAGCGGGGGCTCGACGTGGCCCGTCGCGGCAAATTCCATCTGGCATTGGTCGATTACCAAATGCCCCGCTTGAGCGGATTGCAGATGCTCGAGCAGTTGCGGATCGAGTGCCCCGAGCTGCCCTTCATCCTGATGAGCGGAGCGATGGACGAGTCGCTTCGGGCTGAGGCCGAACGGATGCGGGCCTACCGCGTGATGAGCAAACCGCTGCGGCTTCGCCAAGTCGACAGCCTCGTCCGCGAGGCCCTCGCCGAAGTCTACGGCTGGGCCGGCTAAAAGCAGCCACTCTTCGCTTAGCCGCGCCACCATCAGCCGCCGGGCGCTAGCCCACGGTTCCCATTCACGGAAACCGGACGCTAGCGCGTGGCGGCTGATGACATCATTCATGCGTCCCTGGCACGGCGGAACAACACCACCCTCCTCCGTTACGCCTCTCCGCCGCCGAAGCTCGACCAGACGGCGTCGAGGTCGGCGGTCCCCTTCTCGCTCGACGCGTCTCGCTGCCGGGCGAGTTCGTCGAGCAGGGTGTCCAGGCGATCGTCGTCCAGCTCGCCGACCTGGCTGAAGTCCCAGTCAAGCTCCAGCGAGCTGCTCGGGGCCGGAACGGTTTCTGGGGCATCGATCCGCACGATGGGCTCGGCGGCTGCATTGCTGCTGTGGCCGGCGAACGGCGTCGCTGCACCCCCCTCCCCTTCACCACCCGAGATATTGGCGCGGTTCAGAGCGTTGATCACCTGCAGGGCATCGAGCGGCGAGATCACTCCGTTGCCGTCGACATCGTAGTACGGCGGCGTGGGCTGGGTGGGATCGATCGCTCCCGAATCATTGCGATTCAGGTAGTTGATGATCACCAGTGCGTCGATCGGAGAGACTTCACCCGAGTCGTTAACGTCGAGCGGGTTGTCGGGGTTCTGCTGAACGCTCGCCAGTACCCGGACGCTGACGGTCGCGACGTTGCTTGGAGCTCCGTCGTCGTCGAGCACCTGGTAGGTGAACGAATCGCTCCCCACGTAGTCGGTCGCCGGGACGTAGGTAATCCTTCCGTCGACGTGGACGATCGTCTGTCCGTGGGTCGGCCCGCTGAGGATCTCCACCGTCGCCGGATCGATCGTGCCGTCGCTATCGCTGTCGTTGGCGAGCACGTCGAAGGTCCGCGATTCGTTGCGGTAGACGAGGACCGAATCGTTGCCGGCGGTCGGCGGATGGTTCACCCCGATCTGGATTTCGACCGGCTGGCTGAGCATTCCCTGGTCATCGCGAACCGCATAGCGGATCCGATCGCTGCCCTGGAACGTCGGCGACGGGGTGTAGGTGAACGCCCCCGAGGAGCTGACGTCGAGCGTTCCGAAGGCTGGCTGCAGGGTGATCACCACCGACGACGGGTTGATCGTGCCGTCGACATCGGTGTCGTTGCTCAGCGGATAGAACGTCGTGGGATTGGTGGGATGCACGATCGGCGCGTCGGGACGAGCGACCGGAGCGTCGTTGACCCCGGTGAGCGTGATCGTGACCGTCGCTACCGTGCTCGGGACTCCCGCCTCGTCGACTGCCTGGTAGGTGAAGACGTCGGTCACCGGGAGCTGGCCAGCCCGCAGGGCCTGGATCGCCATGGAGCCGGTCGGATTGTAGGTGATCGTCGATCCGTCGGCCGAAAGCGTTAGCGTCGCTCCGAGTTGACTGGTGCTGGGCAACCCCGTCACCGAGAGCACGTCTTGCGGGTCCGCATCCTGATCGTTGCTCAGCAGACTGGCTGCCGAGATCGTCAGGACCGAATCCTCGTTGGTCGTGTAGTTGTCGTCGACCGCGACCGGAGCATCGTTGATCGGCGTGATTGTCAACGAGAGCGTGATCGGCTGAGGAGCCACCGCACCGCCGGTGTCGCGAGCGGTGATCAGGATGTCGACATCTCCCGAAGCGTTCGGAGCCGGGGTGAATTGCAGCAGACCGTCGTCGGAGAGCGTCGGCAGGCTGGAGAACTTGGCCCGGTCGGCCGCCGCGACGCTGACGTCGAACATCACCGCTTGGCCCTCGGCCACCTCGTCGGCCGGACCGGGGGAGATGTTGGTCGCCCACAGCCGGTTGTAGGGACCACTGTCTTCGAGCAGCGTGATGTCACCGCCGGCGGTGAACGTCGGCGGATCGTTGACCCCCGTAACCTGGAGGGCGAACGTCCGCGAAAGCGACTCGAACTGGTGCTCCGGACGCGACGGATCACCGCCCAAGTGACCCTGCGGGCCGTTGTCTCGAGCGATGACCTGGAAGACGGTGCGGCCGTTCGCGTTGGCGGCGGTCCGGAAGCGAAGTTCCCCGGTCACCGGATCGACGGTCGGCAGCTCGGCAAACAGGTCGTTCGCATTGGTGCCCGAGATCGGAGTCACGATGAACGTCAAGTCCTGGGCGGTCGGTCCCTCGATTTCGTCCGCCGCCGTCACCGGGCCGGCCAGCACATTGGTCGCCCAGTTGGGGATCACCGACAAACCGGCCGTGCCATTGGTCGAAGCGTCCTCGGCGACGGTCACGTCGGCCGCACCGCCGAACTCGGGGCGGTCGTTGACGGCGTTGATCGTCAGCGAAACGGTGGCGTACGAGCCGCGCGAGTCGTCCACCATCTGACCGCTCGTCAGGTTGAACGTCTGCCCGTCGTCGACCACTCCGAACACGAACGAGTCGGTGCCGTTGAAGTTCGGGTGGGGAGTGTACCGCAGCCCAGCAAACTCGCCGCCGACGGTGTAAGCGACGAGGCTTCCGTGCGGCGTGGTCGGCGAGAAGAAGAACTCGTCGGTGCTGAGCGTCTGATTGCCACCGGGGGTTCCATCGGCCTCGTTGGCCGGTCCGACACGGAAGATGTCGTACAGCCCGGTTGCTTCGAGGGTGTGGATCGGCAGATCGATCGTGCCATCCTCGTCGAGCGAGAGATGGAGCACCGAGGGGGTTGCGATCGGCGGATCGTTGACCGGAGCTAGCGTCAGCGTCAGCAGGACCGACTCGGAGAAACTCTCGTCGCCGCGACCGGTTTCGCTGCCAGCGCCACCGTCGTCCGCGGTCACTTGGACCACGATCGTGCCGACCGCATTGGCCGCCGTCGTGTAGGTCAAGGTGCCATTGCTCGAGATCGCCGGAGCCACCGAGAACATCGCCGCCATGTCGGCCGCCGTGTAGCCGGCTGCCGGGACGACGTCGAAAGTGACCGTTTGGCCGGTGAGGGGGTC
Organism: Candidatus Laterigemmans baculatus; assembly: GCF_010367455.1. Taxonomy (GTDB): domain Bacteria; phylum Planctomycetota; class Planctomycetia; order Pirellulales; family Pirellulaceae; genus Laterigemmans; species Laterigemmans baculatus. The sequence goes on from NZ_WRPR01000028.1 coordinate 32,884, forward strand.
GGTTTCGTCGATCGCCGTTTCCGGACCGGCGACGATATTGGTTGCCCAGCCGGGGACCGTCACCCGACCGCTATCCTCGAGCCGCACGATCGAGCTAGCGCCGGGCGTGAAGCTCGGTGCATCGTTCACCGGCTCGACCCGCAGATCGATCATGAACTCGCTGGTCAGCGGATCGGAGGCTTCCGAACCGGTGGTGAAGTTGAAGGTCACCCCGTCGTCGGTGACGGTGTAGAAGAACGTGTCGAGGTCGCTTCCGTCGGCACCGCTATTGAAGTCGGCGTCGGGTCGATACAGCAGCGCGATCACACGTCCGTTGGCGTCGTGGACCGGTTCGACCGTTCCGTGCAGCGTCCGCATCGGGGCGAAGTCGACCACCGCGAGCGACTGGTTGCCGCCGGGCGTGGTGGGATCGGCTTCGTTGTCCGGGCCGACCGAGAACTGGTCGAGCAGACCGGCCGGCTCGCCGGGGCCGGACGCATAGAGCGGAATCAGCAGCGTGTGATCTTCGAGCAGCGAGTACTCGGCCGCTTCGCCGACGGTGACTCGCGGCGCATCGTTCTTCGGACGCACGTGGATCGTCAGCGTCTGCTGCGTGAAGTTCACATCGCCCCGCGTCGAATCCAGATCGCCGCTGTCGGTCGCGGTGATGACGAACACACCGCTGCCGACTGCATCGACCGCCGGCGTGAAGGAGATCATGCCGTTGTCGTCGATCGTGACGCCCGCGGCTCCCCCGACGAACAGATCGCCCGGGAAACTCGAGGCGGGATCCGGAGCGATCGTGAACGTCACGGTCTGGGCCTGCGAATCGCTGTCGCCATTGAGCTCATCGCCCGCGACGCTCGGACCCGACCGGATGAAGTCCGCCCAATCGATCGTGTGGCTGCCCGAGTCCTCCTGGACCTGCAGTTCGGCAGGACCGCCAAACTCGGGTGCGTCGTTGACCGCTTCGACGTTGAGGGTCAGCGTGAAAGTCTTCGTGCGGGGATCGGCCTCAAGCCCCGCCGGATCCTCGTCGGACCAGGTGGTGCCGTTGTCGGTCGCGGTGATGATGAATGTGACCGAGCCGTTTTGGTGGAGCGCCGGACGGAAAGTCAGCTCACCGCCGGTGTTATCGGCGGCCAGGAACGAAGACAGCTGCGGCTGGACCTCGAAAATCCGGGCCGCTTCGGCTTCGTGTCCCGCGAGCGGAGCGATCGTAAAGGTCACGTTCTCCACTTCCGCGTCGCCAAACAAACCACCCAGGTCGGGCAGGTTGCCGAACTCGTCGAGCGCGACTTCCGGACCGGGCCGGACGTAGGTCGCCCAATCGATCGCGACGTCGCCGGCATCCTCGAGCACGTTGACCGTCGCCGGTCCGTCGAACTCCGGAGCGTCATTGACCGAGTCGATGGCGATCGTGACGTAGACCGGCTCGGAGATCGGGTCGTCGCCGATGGCGTCGGGATCGTTGTTCGGCCCGTTGTCGGTGCCGACGATCATGAACACCGCCGCACCGACCTGGTGGGCCGCCGGGGTGTAAGTCAATCGTCCGCTCGAATCGACCGCCGGAGCGACCTCGAACAGGTTGGGATTGTTGGTGTCGACTTGGGTGACGGTGAAGGTGACGACCTGTCCCTCTTCATCGGTCGCTTCGACCGGACCTGGGCGAAGCGAGTCGGTCCACTGGATGTCGACCGGTCCGCTGTCCTCGAGCGACCGCACCAAGTCCGCTCCATCGAACTCCGGAGCATCGTTGACCGCACCCACGGTCAAAGTCAGCGTGAAGGTCGTGGAACGAGGATCGGCCTCAAGCCCCGCCGGATCCTCATAGGACCAGCTCGAGCCGTTGTCGGTCGCCGTGATGACGAACACCGCCGAACCGTTCTGATGCAGCGCCGGACGGAAAGTCAGTTCGCCTCCGGTGTTGTCGGCGGCCAGGAACGAGGACAGCTGCGGCTGGACCTCGAAGATCCGGGCCGCTTCCGCTTCGTGCCCTGCGAGCGGAGCGATCGTGAAGGTCACGTTCTCCAGCTCCGCGTCGCCAAACAGCCCACCCAGGTCGGGCAAGTTGCCGAACTCGTCGAGCGCCACTTCCGGACCGGGCCGGACGTAGGTCGCCCAGTCGATCACGACGTCGCCGGCGTCCTCGAGCACATCGACCGTCGCCGGTCCATCGAACTCCGGAGCGTCGTTGACCGAGTCGATGGCGATCGTGACGTAGACCGGCTCGGAGACCGGCTTGTCGCCGATTGCGTCCGGATCATTGTTCGGCCCGTTGTCGGTGCCGACGATCATGAACACCGCCGCACCGACCTGGTGGGCCGCCGGGGTGTAGGTCAGTCGTCCGCTCGAATCGACCGCCGGAGCGACTTCGAACAGGCTGGGGTTATTGGTGTCGACCTGCGTGACGGTGAAGGTGACGACCTGTCCCTCTTCATCGTTCGCTTCGACCGGTCCCGGGCGGAGCGTGTCGGTCCACTGGACGTCGACCGGCCCGCTGTCCTCGAGCGACCGCACCAAATCGGCTCCGCCAAACTCCGGAGCGTCGTTGACCGGCAGTACGTCGATCGTGAACTCGAGCGGCGCGGAGGTATTGATGTTCGGCGAGCTGAACGGCCCATCGTCGACAGCGACGACCTCGAAAGTCGCCGAGCCGATACGGTGCCGCAGAGTTTGGAACCGCAGCGTTCCGTCATCGTCGACGGTGACGTAATCGCCGTTGGCATCGGGGACGAACAATTCCGCTGGATCGCTTCCACCGGTGAAGGTGACGATGAACGAGACGGCTTGGCCGGTGAGCGGATCGTTTTCATCAGTCGCCGTCGGCGGACCGGCAAGGATGTTATAGGCCCAGCCCGGAATCACGGTCCGGCCGACGTCGGCCGGATCGACTGGAGGTGCAGCGAACTCGCCCCGATCCTCGTAGACTTCGACGTCGCCTTGAGCATCGAACTGCGGCGGATCGTTGACCGACGCGACTTGCAATCGCATCTGGAATTCGCTGACCAGCGGATCGTCAACGCTCGCCCCTTCGTCGAAGGCGTATTCAGGACCCGAGCCGGCAACCGGATTGGCGAACTCCCACGTCCGACCGTTGTCGACGACCGAGTAGGTGAACGAGTCGTCGCCGTTGAAGTCGGCCGGCGGGAGGTATTCCAGACCGATGATCCGAGTCGGGTCGTCTTGGTCATAGACCGCCGTGATCGTTCCTCCAGCGGCCGTCGTGATCGGGAACACCGCGTTGCCAAGCGAATCGACTTCGGAGATCCGCAGCGTTTGGCTGCCCCCCTCGGTCGCGTCGGCTTCATTGTCGGGACCGACGACGAACTGGTCGAGCAAGCCGGCGGTATCGGTCGGCAGGGCCCGAGTCACCGGAATGAACAGTGGCTGACCCGCTTGATCGGGATCGGCGCTGTCGTTGTCTTCGAGCAGGAAGTACGTCGCCGGTTCACTCGGATCGACATCGGGAGCCAGTGCCGGAGCGTCGTTGACCGGACGGATCGAAAGCGTGATCTGGATCGCGTCGGCGACCGGATCATCGCCGATCGACGCGTCGGCCGGACCATCGTCGCTGGCCACAATCGTCAGCACGGCGTAGCCCACCGCGTTGTCGGCGGCGGTGAAAGTGATCGTGCCCGAATTGTCGATCGATGGGGCCACGGCGAACAAGCCCGCGACGTTGGCGGCGACGTCAGTGATCTCCAGCGAAACGTCCTGCGTCAACTCATCGAAGGCGTTGAGCGGGCCCGAGCGGATGTAGTCGGCCCAAGCGACCGTGACAGCCCCCGCATCTTCGAGGACTTCGATCGTCGCCGGTCCAGCGACCTCGGGCGGATCGTTGACCGGGTTGACGCGGATAAACGCGGTGCGGACCGTCGACTGTTCTGGTTCGGTCGTCTCGGTGAGGAAACCACCGGAACCGTCGTCCGGCCCCAGACCTTCGGGGAAGACCGTCAGTCCATCGTCGGTGACGGTAAACGTGAAGGAGTCGAGCGTGTCGCCCGCGGGGCTCGGCGGGTTCTGGCGGTTGTAGTTGTCGGTCGGCTCGAAGGTCAGGTCGACGAGCGCCCCGGCGGAGAAGCGAGCGGTGACGAGCGACCCCTCGGCGGTCGAGGCGGTGAGCGTCTCGTCGGCCTGTCCGGCTGCGGCGAGCGTCGTGCCGGCAACCGTAATCGCGCTGATCCGCAGCGTCTGAGCTTGCTCGTTCCAGGGAGCATCGGGCGTGAGCGGGAAGCCGGCAAAATCGCCCGGCTCGGCTCCGGCCAACAGATCCGCGGCGGTGATCGTCAGGATCGGCGAGCCGGTGCCGTTGTCTTCGAGCGCCGCAAAGTTCTTGTCCTCGGCCGCTGGAACATCGTTGACCGGATTGACCGTGATCGTGACGGTGCCGACATCGGCCGAGCGGACCGGCAGGACGCCCAGTCCGGGGACTCCCGGCACGAGCTCCCGCGTGGCCAAAATCCGATAGGTGAAGACGTCGGTGCCGTAGAAGTTGTCGCTCGGCGTGTAGCTGAAGCTGCCATCCTCATTGAGGGTGACGGTGCCAAACAGCGGCGAGTCGTCGATCACCGCGCGGACGTCGTCGAGGCCGGCGTAGGTATCCGCGCCAGCGCCGAGCAGCACGCCCGAGCCGGCGTCGACCGTCAGCCCGTTATCTTCATCGATGTCGTAGGCGTCATCCTCGAGCGTCGGCGGCGTCAGCGAGACGACGCGGACCTGGAAATCTTCGACTTCACCACCGATCGAGACCCCGCCGGGCAGCTGGTTGCCGGTCGGAGAGAGCCGGAAGCGAGCCCAGGTGAGACCTTCTTTCGCGTTAGCCGGAACGGGCAGCTGCAGGCGGTTGTCGCCGTCGAGCACCAGCGCGTTGGTGAGGACCTGTTCGCCAATGTCGTCCCAGTCACCGTCCTGGTTGTAGTCGACCCAAGCGTCGAGCAGACCGCTGCCAGTGACGAACACCGAAGCTTCGGCGAATCCGTCGAGCGGGTTGAGGAAGCTCAGGAATTCGCCGTCTTGAGTGACCAGCAGCCCTTCGACCGCCGGCTGTCCGTCGGCTTGGAACGCTCCGACTCCGACCCCGTCTTCATCGTCCACATCGAAGTGCACGGTTTGCCCATCGACCGGGTCGACGACGGCGTCGGCGATCGGCCAAGTCTGGTCGTTGATCGCGGCGGCCAGCGAGGCGGCGAGCGACTCGCGAGTGACCGTCAGCGGATCGAAGGTCACGCCGACATTGCCCGCACCGACACCTGCATCGGTCGTCAGTTCGAACGTCACCGAACGCGAGCCGACAGTGATCGTGATCGTGTCCCCTTCGGTGGCTTCGAAGGTATCGCTCAGCGGATCGAAGCCGACACCGCCGAAGACCAGCGAGCCCTGCGAGGGATTCGCCCCGGCGACGTATTCGACGAGCGTGGCCGCGCCACTGGCGACGATCTCCACCGACGGCAGCGGAGTCTGATCGTCGCTGCTGCCCGGGGCTCCGTTGCCTTCGACATCGACCAGCGAGCCGAGCCGCGGCAGGGCCAGGTCGCCGAGCACATGCTGGGCGCCGTTCTGGCTGAGCAGCGAATCGAACGGAGCGTCACCGAAGTCGAGTTCGACGCCCGGCATCAGAATCGTGAAGCGGGTTTCGCCGCTGGCCCGGTTCGGCTGCAGGAGGTTGCCCGCCAAGTCGCGGATCGGCTGCGTCTGCACCACGCTCCAGTCGCCGCCGGAGGGCAGTCCGGTGACGCTGGTCGTGTTCTCCAGCCACACGCTGCCGCCACCCGGAGTAAACGCATTGCTGAGCAGCGCGGGGCTGAGCTCGCTCCGAGCCCGGCTGATCGCGGCGACCAGCTGGCCGGCGACGACGTCCTGGTTGAGCAGCGCCGAGGGAATCATTGGCACGGCGATGGCCCCTTCGGAAACGCCCGGGGTGCCTTCGACCAGCGGCGTCGAGCCTTCGAATTCGAGCGTGTCTCCGGCGCGGCCGCCGATGTAGACGCGGCCCCCTTCGATCGCTCGGGCCGCTTCCAGCCCTTGCTCCAGATCGCGGAGTGCTTCGGCCAGTTTGCTCGCGAGGACTTCGGGCGTATCGCTCGCGGAGAAGTCGACCAAGATGCTGCTGTTGGCCAGCGGCGTCCGCGTGGTTCCTTCCTCGACCCACTCGATCCGGCGGATCCGGTTCTGCGAGGTGTAGATCAGACGGTCGCCGTCGATCACTCCGGCCGCAGGTACCGTGAGCACGAAACCGGTGTCGAATTCGAGCGTCGCGGTTTGGCTCGCCACATCGGTGATCACGACTTGGTCGCCATCGCTGATCCGATCCCCAGTCGGGACGGTCAGCACTTGGCGGTCGCGGTTGTTGAGGGTGATTTCGTAAGCCGCGTTGGGCTTCCAGACGTTCGACTTCGGCGTCAGGCGGATCGCGTTCGTCGAGCTGTTGAAGCCAAACTCGTAGTCGGCACCCGCGACCAGCCGGCGTCCGTTCTCGGTCACGATCACCGCGTCGGCCGTGATCGTCTCCGGGTTGGGCCCGTTGCCGACCGGGTCGACCAGCTTGATCTCAAAGTAGCTCTGCGGACCTTCGACCAAGCGGACGAAGCTGTTGCCCGCGTCGGCGTCGCTACCATCGGGCGCGTTGTCGAGCGGCTGGACCAGCTCGGCGACCGGTCCGACCAGGTCCGAGCGGTCGATCGCTCCGCGGTCGATGAACACGTTCGACCCGGTGCCTCCGCCGACCGCCGTGTCGTTCGAGCGGAGTTGGCCGGTCATGTCGCGTTCGGGCGCCAGGATCGGTGACTGGCGAATACCGAGCGCTTCGCGGAGGCTGGCCAAGTTCAGCCGATCGGCGGTGAACTCGATCGAGCTGTCGATCAGCGGCGAGCCTGCTGCGGGGATGAAGTTACGGCCTGCCGCATCGACGAACAGCGAGCTGCTGCTGCTGACGGTGATCGCGTTGCTGCCGAGTCCCACGTTGGAGTTCGTGGAGTTGCCGGCGTAGAGCGTGCCGCTCAGCTCGACCGTGCTGCCGCTGGTCACTTGCACGCCGGTCGTCTGATCGATGATGGCGTTGTTGACCAGCGTCGGATTGGCGTTGGTCTCGACGCGAATCCCAAAGTCGTTGCTGCGTCCGCTGCCGACGATCGTGTTGTTGATCACCCGAGCGAACGGAATCGGGCCGCTCCCCTGGCTGGCAATCACCGGATCGCCCGAGATCTCGATCCCGCCGGTGACGTTGCCGACCAGCACGTTGTTGACGACCACGACGCTCGGAGCGAGCCGGTCAGCGTTGGGCGTCGGGAAGTTGATCGGGCTGCCCGGGCGAGGCAGTTGCGTGCTCGCCCCCGGGCCGACGATGTCGCCGCTGCTGCGATTGCGGCGGCCGGCGTCGAGATGGATTCCGACGATCGAGCTGTCGGAGATCACGTTGTTGGCCAGGATCACCTGACCTTGCTCGCGAACCCGATTGCGGTCGCCGGTCTCGGTTCCGGCGGTCGTCCCCCAGTGGATCGACTGGAGGAAGAACAGTCCGAAACTGGTCTCACCGCGACGTCCGACGGCGATGTCTCCATGCAGCACGAGACGACTGGAGGTTTGAGCATCGCTCGCCTCGCCGCTCGGCGAAGCGGCAATCACGTCGATCCGGTTGCGGACCGCCGGACTGTTGATTGCTTCGCGGATCGCTGCGGCCACTTCCGCTCGGCTCATCGAACCTCGGAAGCCGATGGAAATCGAACCCGAGCTGACACCCTTCTTCGGGAGCCAGTTGGCGATATCAAGGTCTTCAAATTCGAAGCGGACGATGTCCACCCCATCGCTGAGGGTGAACGAGTCGCCGTCGCGAATCACGCTGCCGTCACGAGTGACCTCGAGCCCGAACGCTTCGCCGATCACGTCGTTCGTGTCGAACGAGCGGTACGGCACGTTGCGAGGATTGTCGGGAGGACCGGCGGCGTATTCAGCCGAGCTGCGGATCTCAACCTGGTAGCGTCCGGTGGTGACTTCCAGCAGCGGGTCGCTGCCGGGAACGATTGGTTGGAATTGGGGGTTGGCCGTCCGGCTGGCTGCTCCCGGATTGAATCCAGTGACCATTTCGCCCCGCTCGGCGAAGCCAATGATGATGTCGTCGAGGAAGACACCCTGCCCCGAATTGTTCTGGGCACGCGTTCCGGCGACCCGCAGCCGGTCGAGGTCATTGCCGCTGTAATTCTGTTCGTTCGAGGCCAGGTAGACACCCGACCGGCTGCCGGGCAACGCGTTGCCGCCGTCCTGCGATCCGATCGAGGGGAGCGGGCCTGCATAGTCGATGCTGCCGCCGAAGATCCGCACCGAATCGCCGTAGACCGGATAGATATCGACGTTGCTTTCCTGCCCCGGTTCGTTCAGCTCCGCAGCGAGTGCGACGCGGATCGCATCGCGAACCTCGGCCGCCGTCATGCCGATATCAACTGTGACCGGTGCGGCGCCGAACACCGTGCCGGGGGTGTCGAGAATCACGCCCGAGACCGCCAACGTGCCGGTCACGTTCCAGTCACTTGTAGCGGCGGGAAAGTTGAGCCAGGAGGGTTGGTCGGTGGAGCGAACGATCGGGCCGACGCCGAGGGCTTCCAGGGCTGTCTGCACACGATCGGCGACCTGCTCGGCCGTAAGGCTCGCACTGATCTGAACCTCTCCGGGGCCAGCCGGACCGTTGACAAACGTCACAGTCTGACCATCGACTCGGATCGAATCGCCCACTGAGAGTGCGGCACCGCTGGGAAGATCCAGCACCAGCCCATGATCGAACTCAAATGCCTGCTGCGTACCGTTCCCGCCGGTGACCTGGAAGAACTGGCTGTTGACCAATTGGTAGCCGGGCAAACCTCGGAGTTCGACCACGTCGCGATCGGGCTCGCCAGCGGAGCTGAACTCGACGCGGAGCCGCACGTCGGAACTCCCCGCAAACGGAGCCAATGGGATCCGCGCCTGCCGCCATTCGCTCGTGTTGAACAGCTTCTGGACGAATTGGTACTTGCCGTTGGCGTCGACAAAATTGCTTTCGAATTCGTCGAATTCGTCGGCCTGATTGTGGTCGGAACCGCGGCTGAAGTCCGAGTCAAAACCGGCCAGGTTGTTGGTCGCCACCAGCTGCCAATCGCCGTTGTCGGCGGCCGCATAGACGCGGAGCGAATCCCGCATCTGCTGCGAACCGGAATTGATCAGCGCGCTGGAAGTCTCGGCGTTGAGGAAGTAGTTGAAGTACAGCATCGGCTGGTCTTCGAGCGAGTACTCCGAGAGATCGATCGCGTCGCTCTCGATCGTTCCCTTCGCTCCACCAGCAAAGTTGTAGGAGTCGTCCGAACGCGGGCCTGGGTCTTCCCCCGCGGTCCAGGTGCGGGCCCGCACGTCGCCGCCTTGGCGGTCGGTGAATCCGAAGTGCAGGCTGTTGCCTCCTTCGGTGGTGATGTGGCGGGTCCGCGTGGGCGTCGGGACGATACCGTGCCCGGCATCTCCCCGCCGCTCGTCGGTCACACCCCAGAGGTTGACGTCGAGGTTCGAGAAATCGAGGTCGGTCGGGCTGGTGACGCCCGTCGCGATCTGCGTCTTACCACCCGCGAAAATGGGCTGCAACTCGCCGTACTCGGAGCCTTGCGTGCCGAGGGCATACAGATTGCCCTCGTCGTCCGTCGCGAACAGCATATTCGCGTACTTCCCGCCCTCGATCGATTTGGGGCCAACCGTCAGGCCCGTGAAATTGATCGGGGCCCCGTCCTCATCGAGAACGGTCGTGATCTTGTTACCCGCGACGCTCGAGAGCAGGTGGTTCGTTCCATTGGGATTGATGTTCGTATCGGGAACGCTCGTCAGCTCGAACAGTTCGCCGTCGTCGGTGACCGCGTACATCGTCGTGCCGATGAACGCCATCCCGGTTACATCCCCGGTGATGTCGCCATTCGGAGTTTGCAGATAGCCGACTTCGACGCCGTTGGTTCCAGCTCCCAAAGCACGCAGGTTCCCGGAGCGTGGGGTGTTGTTCGAATTCGCATTGATCACCGCTCCGGTATCGGGATTGAAGCGATACAGAATGTTCTTGGCAGGGGCCGCAGCGGCTTGAATGCCGGTAACGTTGCCGTTGGAGAAATCGATCACGGGACGTCGGAACGTCGCAGTATTATTGCCTCGGCTAGCAACGCCATAGAATCGGTTCTGCGACTGATCTCCAGTGTTGATCCGAAAACCGAGCCCGTTGACGATCATCCCGTCGCCGTTGCGGGTCGTGCCGGTCCCGATCGGCTTGTCGACAACGTCCGTGCCCCCGGTATTGGTATAGGCCTCAAACGTCTCCAGCCCGTGGCTGCCGATCGTGCTGAAGCTGCCGTAGGTGACGCCGTCGTCGAGCAGCAAGAAGCCTTGCGCGTTCGCGTCGGTCACATCATCCGGCGGCGCGACGAAGCCGACCAGGCGGCCGCGGGGATCCATCGCGATCGAACCGACGCGAGTGAAGTCGTTGCCGATCACCGCCTCGCGATAGCCGAGCTGTGGGTTGTTCATGCTCAGCCGCGACCGCGTGTCGAGGTCTCCCTGGCCGGTGATGAACAGCGTCACGTCGCCGAGGGCGAACGGCACCGAGTTCTGCTGGCCCCGGAAGGCGACCTGCTTGGCCGCTTCCGCGGTCGTCAGCGGACCGGTGGTGCCATCGAAGTTGCGGTCCTCAGCGATCCGCACGACCGAATCGTTCGGCTGCAGGCGGATGCCAGGATTGCTCGGATTGGCCGAGTGGTATTGGCCGTAGATCTGGCTGTCGAGGACCGAGTTGTTGGTGATCACCAGTTCGTAATCGCCAGCCAACAGATCGACCGTGCCGATGAACGCATCGCGTGAGCCGGCCGAGCCGCGAGACAAGTCACCGACGTCGGTTCCGCTCCGCGGCGTCGCCCGGTCGCTGCCGATGCTCGAATCGGTGCCGATCATCACCAGTTCCCGGTTGCTACCGTTGAGCCGGTAGAGCCAGGCAGTGGTATCGGGACGCGAGAAGCCGTCGGCGTAATCGACGTCGATCGTGACGGTCGAATACAAGCCGGTCGAGGCATTACCAATGTTCTGCGTCGAGTCTCGATTGATCGAGAACTGCAGGACGTTGTACTGGCTCTGGCTGTTGATCTGCCCGGCTACCGAGATCGCGCTGCGGTCGCTGTTGAAGATGTTGCCGAGGTTGATCGCGGTCGTCGGCGAGGAGGGAATCACCGAGGCTTCGCCAGTTAGCAGCGAATGGGCGGGCATCCCGCGGGTGGCGATCCCGGTCTCCGCGTAGTGGATGCTGGCGAACTGGACCGTCGAGCCTGCGAACTCATCCGCTTCGCGAAGTCGCAATTGCAGCTGGTACACACCGGTCGTGCCGTCGGCGCCGGTGACTCGGACAAAATACTCATCTTCTTGCCCGGTGACTCCCGGCAGCACCACGCGCATCGCCGCATCGAGCGGGTTGAGCGAATGGAAGTCGCGATAGGTGCCATTGGAATTCAGCGGAGCGAAGGGGCTCAGCCGCATCGGCATCGCGTGGCCAGTGGGAAGCTCGGCGGAGTTGACGAAGTCGAGCGCTCCGGCGGCGTCTTCGGCGTGCGAGTTGTCGCTGCGAGCCAGCACGTCACCGTTGGAGTTGATCAACTCCAGCACCGAATCGAGTCCCGATCCGGTGCGGTCCAGATCGATCCAGACCAGCGTCCCGGCGGTCCCGCGGAACGAGTAGACGTCGGTGTCGCCCGGATCGGCAATCGTACCGTGCACGGTGGCGCCGAGTCGCAAGTTCTCGTCCCCGGAATTTTCACGCGGGGCCAGCGCGGCGACAAACTGTGAGGTTCCGGGGATCGAGTTCGAATCCCCGGCTCCACCGATTCGGCCTTCCAGCTCGCTGACCGTGGCTACGTTCCGGTCGTGGCTGAACTCGTTGAGCTCAATTCCTTGCCAGCCGCCGGGGGCGCCGACCGAGGGGCCGTTGCCGTTGGTGTCGGTATAGGGCTGGCCGAGCGGGCCGAACCCGGCACCGACCGAGTCGTCCGAAAGGCTGGTCATCACCACCGGGAATCCAGGGGCTCCGAGCACGTGGATCCGTCCGCCGATGCGGTCTTCAATATCGACCGGTCGCCCGTCGGCGGTCAGTGCGGCGCCCGGGCCGAACTTGGCCACCAGACTCTCGTCCGGACGGCTCTGCAGCCGCAGCCCGCCGTAGGTGTGGAAGTCGGGGACCAATATCGCGCCCCGTAGGACGTGCACGATGTCGGTGTCGTCCCAAACCGTCTCGGTCGTCAGCGTCCCGCCGCGGACTCGCAGCCCACCGATCGCTGCGGTGCCGATCGCGTTGCCGCGGACCAGCGGCCCGAGGTTGCCCGGCGGATGATCGATCGGATCGGAGAAGCCCGTCTGGCGTCCGAAGTCGTCCAGCGGCGTCGCCGTCAACGAATTGGCGTCGATGCTGATCATCGCCGTGTTGGCCGCATTGTTGTGGCGGAACACGTTCTCGACGATCACCGGCTGAGCGCCCGACACATGGATCACGGCAGCCTCGTTGGGGCCGAGTCCCTGCCGCGTTCCCTGGCCGGCGATGACTCCGGAAGCGTTGAATTCAAAGAGGCTGTGGGCGACGCGGCCCCGAGCCTGCCGCAGTTCGAGCGCGTTGAATCCGACGTTCGTCCCGGCCACTCCCGCATCACCACCGGCGTAGGCGACCACCGCATAGTCGAGGCTGACGGTGCTGAACGGCGAAGCGTAGATCCCCGCCCAGTCGCCCGCCTGTCCCGAGCTCGAGCTGTTCGAGTTGTTCGTGTTGAAGGTCCCGCCGGCACCGTAGCGATCGTCCGACCGCGAGGTCATCACGACCGGACGCCCCTCGACCCCTTCGGCGATCAGATCGGCGCCGAAGCCCGTCTGGATGCGAACGCCGCTGCTCTTGAGGATGATTCCCGGATCGATCGTTAAACGTGCGTCGAGTCGAGGGCGGGCAACGGTTCCGCTGAGCGGCTGCAGATCCGGGTTGGCCACGAAGCCACGATCGACCAGCGTCTGCTGACTGCGGTTCAGATCGGCAATGAATTCGAAAGCGGAACCGTTCCGCGAGCGATAGATTCTGCGAGCCACAAAGTCACCCGTCGCGACCGGCAGACCACTCAAGGTAATCTGCCCAGCCGCAGCGAGCGTGACGGAGGTTGTTGCGGCCGAGGCAGCGGTCTCGTTTCCGCTCGCGTCAACGAAGCTGACCCGATACCGGTACTGTCCGGGGGCGAGCGCGCCCGAACCGAATTGCGGCGTGACTGAGACGAGGTCCAATCCGGGCAGACTGGCGTCGCGAATTGCCCCACCGGGATTGCCGCGGATCAGCAGGTTCTCGCCGAGGACGTGGACGATTTCGGTGTTGGCAAACCGTCCCGGAACTTCCAGCTGACGGAGCGTGCCAAAGGCGTCGGTGTCGATGCGAACGAACAACCCGTTGATCGAGTTGTCGGTCAGCGTATTGCCGTAGATCTGCGGACCGACCCGGGTGTAGTCGGGAACGAACTGCTCGAACCGCTGGTACCGCGGCTCGGTAAAGGTGGTCTCTTCGAAGCTGGCCGGATCGGCCGAGATCGCTGCCGAGTTCGAATCGGTGATCGTGTTGTGCAGCAGGGTCGGCCGTGCGGCCGTGACATCGATCGGAGCGATGGTCTGAAACTGGTTGTTGATCCGCACCTGCCCGCCGCCGTACCGCAGATGGGCACCAGCGACGTAGTTCAGGAAGATCCCCTGCCGCTCCAGGTCGCGACGCCCCTGCCCGCGGTCGATGTCGTTGCGGAACTGGATTCCGCCCCAGTCACCCAGATCGGGCGTGTTGTCGAGGCTGTTGGTGTTGATCCCGATCGAGGCATCGTTGTAGCTGGTGAACTGGACCGGCGAATGGGGAGTCCCCAGCACCTGGAAGGCGCCGAGGCTGGCGTCGATTCCGCCGGCGCCGCTGCCGACCGCGATCCGGCTTTGCCGCATCTTGAGGATCACCCCCGCGTCGACCATCACGGTCACGCCCGCCGGGACGACCAGGTTCGAGCCGTCGGCCAGAGCCTGGTTGAGGCTGTTCTGGCCGATCTCGTAGGCCCGGTTGTCGGCGAGTGTGTCAAAATCGCCATCGAGTCCGGCGCTCGGGAGCAGGCGGATGATTTCGCCTGAGGAGATCCCGTTGATCGCTTGCGGAATCGTGCGGAAGGGGCTGGCGAGCGAGCCGTCGCCGCCGTCGGCCGCGCTCGGATCGACGAATCGCGTCAGCGCCGGATCATTGGCCTTGAACCAGAAATTGAACGCGCCACCCGCTTCACCGTCGCCATCGCCATCGATCGCGGTCCCGCGAGTGTCGACGATCGTCGAAGCGTTCGCCGAGCGGAACTCGACGCGAAGTTCGTACGAGCCTTGGCTGGTTCCGCCGGAGCCGGTGTTGGATTTATTGGGATCGAAGTCTTCGTTGCCCTGAGCCGTCACTGCGACGAAGTACTGGCCCTCCTCGAGATCGACGCTCATCCGCGAATCGTTGCCGAAGGCGTCGTCGTTCGTCGCGATTTTTTCCAGACCCTCGGCGGTCTGCCGGAAGAGCGTCAGATGCGTGTCGAGGTTGCTGCTGCTGGGAAGCCGCTCAGCCAGCGTCTCAATCGTCACCTCGCCGCGCTCACCGGCCGGGACGACGAAGCTGTACATGTCGACGTCGCGGCTGTCGGGCCGATACAGGTACTGGCCGTGAACGACGTCGTTGTCGCCCGGGAAAACCCACTCGGGGTTGGGACCCAGCAGCGGCTGGCTCCCCATCACCGTCCCTTCGGGCAAATCGTAGGAGTGACCGATGCCCAGCAGGTGGCCGATCTCGTGCATGGCCACATGGAAGAAGGATCCTCCATGGGAATCGTCCCAGGCTTCCGCTCCGTCCATGATGGCCAGAACGCCTGGATTCTGTGCGATCCCGGCGATGCCCCCCGGGCCGCTTTGGGTCTGGCCGAGCGGGAACATGTCGCCGACGACGACAACGTGGTTGGCACTATCGCCATCGACTTCGATGAAATCGATGCCGAGCAGCTCGCCGTAGTAGTCAAAGATTTCCCGCACCCGCTGCTGCTGGTCGGGATTGATGTCGCTGTAGAGGGGCTGGCCAGCCGAGTTGTTGCCGTACTCGATACCGTTGCGGATCGTAAATGTCCGCGTCGCGACGGTGCCACTGCCGGAGCCGAGGTGGCTTTCGTCCTGAATCTGGCGGTGCCCCGGTTCGTTATTCGCCCCCGGATAATCGAACGGCAGACTTCCGCCGAAGATGCTCTGGTTCTTGACGGTCAGAATCCTGCGGTTGCCGAACGTTCCCAGGTCGTTTGCCGTGTCGACCGTCTCTCCTGCCTCGCCCATCGGGCCGGCCGACTCCAGCGGCGGGGCGACCTGTTCCGAGGTGCCGACGCGGAGCCGGAACGAGCCCAGCGTGGCCGGGAGGCCTGGCAGGGCGTGCAGATCGCTTGCAAAGTGCAACTCGACCCGCTTGAGCTCTGCGTCGTAGGTGACTTGGTCGGGAACGAACTCCAGATCGTCGCTGGTCCCGACCGTATCGCCGGTGTGGATCAATTTGTAGAACGCCGGATCGGTCAGCGTCGGATCGGGACCGTTGGAGCCTTCGAACAGATCGGGATCGTCGAAGTAGACGTGGACTTCCTTGCTCAGCTGCTCGCGGACGCCGCCGACGACGACCACGGGCTGGGGGACGACACCGACGACGCGTGCCCCGAGTTCGAGGTCGAAGTACAGGCTCTCGCGAGTGGCGTTCGGATCGCTCGGCTGGAACGCGTTGCCGTCGACATCTCGCAGCGCAACGGTCCCCGAACCGTCTTCGGCAAAGATGTCGATCTGGAACAGGTCGTCCGGGAGGGCTTCGGCGAATCGAGCCACGACGACGCGATTGGTCTCGCCGAACCCGATGTAGCCCGGCTCGACCACGACGTCGTCGGCGTCACCGAGTTGTCCATTGCCGCCGGCCCGGGTGATCCGGATCCCGTCGAGCGTCGACGGATCAAGGTCTTCGGTGCCGCCGAAGCGGAAGGTCAGCTCGGTCGGACGAACGCTCAGAGGATTGGTTTGCTGGGGAGCAAAAATCTCCTCCGCGTTCGGGTTCACACTGATCAAGCGAGGTCCGGCGTCACCGGCCAACAGCTCGCGGCGTTCAAGCTGTTGGTGCAGCAACTGTCGGCGGCTCAAGCGTTGCTTACGGCGGAGCGCAGTGTGCTTTTTCGCGTCGGTGCGATTGGCCATCGGGGCAGACCTTCGGCAGGATCAGGATGTAGATAAAAGTACTTATAGTAGCTCCAGCTGACCGCCACGGGTGGTATTTTCCCCCCATGGCGGTCGGTCGAGCTGTAAGGTCCATCGAATCAGTTCGAAAGCAGGTCGCTGTCGAGCTCGGACCAGAGATCCGAGAGAGCCGCGTCGGTCGATTCCGGATCGTGTCCAGAGCTCGAGCCGTCGCTGGCGAGCAACGCGTCGACCGCACCGGCCAGGCGGCCGTCGATGACGCTTAGCTCGGCGAACAGATCCCCGGACGGCGAGGCGTTCGCGCCGCTGGATTGCAGCTCGCCGGCCAGTTCGTCGCTCGGCCGCCGATCCTCGTCCGCGGTGCTGGCGACGAACCCGCTCTGCGGCAGGTTCCAAGTCCCGGCAGCGACCCAAGCGGTCGAAGTCCCGGTGCGGAGATCGACCGAGCTTTCTCCTTCCGCTTGCAGGCCCCCTTCCGCTTGCAGGCTTTCACCTTCGCTAGCGGCCGGGTTGCGGTTGAGGTGGTTGATCACCACCAACGCATCGAGCGGAGTCACCAAGCCGTCGCCGTTGACGTCGTAGTAGTCGGGCGGTGCGGGCAGATCGCGAACCGCCGGCGAGCCGTTCTGGCGATTCAGCAGGTTGATCACTCGCAGCGCGTCGATCGGCGAGACCGAACCGTCGGCATTGGTGTCGAGACGGTCGACCGGGTTTTGGTGCGTCGACCGGGTCATCGTGATGGTCACCTGGACCGGAACGCTTCGCCCGTCTTTGTCGATCAAGCGGTAGCTGAACGTGTCGGTTTCCCCGGCACTTTCGTTCCGCAGGTTCGTGTAGCTAAAGGTGCCGTCGGCATTGACGTCGACCGTCCCGTGCAGCGGATCCGAGACCGAGGCGACGTCGACGGTGAACGCGTCCCCGTCGGCTTCGCTGTCGTTCGCTAGCAGACCGTTCCGCGGATCGATGATCGCGAGCCGTCCCCGAACCGGAACGGTGTAGTGATCGGCACCACCGGTCGGCACGTCGGCCTGCGGGGCCACCGACAAGGTGAACGTTTCAAACACCTGGTACTGGCCGTCGGTCGCCCGGATCGTGATCTCGGTGCTCCCCGAGGCGTTCGGGACCAGGACGATGTTCATCCGCCCGTTCACGAACGTGATCTCTTCGACCAGGCTGCGGTCGAACGGATCGACCTGGCCAGCCGGAGTGACCACCGAGTAACCGAGCGGTCCGCCATCGGGATCCGAGAAGATCGTCGAGAGATCTTCCGAGATCACCGCGTCCTCGTTCACCATGAGCGGATCGAGCGTGCCGATCACTCGCGGTGCGTCGGGCGTATTGGTGACCGTCACCGGGATCGTCACCTGCGTCGGCAGGGATCCGCCGGGGTTGGTGGCGGTGATCGTCAGGTTCGTGTTTCCGTTTTGGAACGGCGGCAGGGTGAGTGTCAGCGTTCCGCCGGAGACGCTGCTCTGGACGAGCGAGCCGTTGCCCGAGATGACGCTGAAGCTGAGGGCATCGCCTTCTGGATCGGTGAACCAGGTGTTCAGGTCGATCGTGTAGGTCTTCGCCGTGTCCTTGCTCTCGATGTAGCTCAGCGCGTTCGGTCCGGCGTAGATCGCGGCGTCGTTGACCGCCGAGACGTTGATCGAGACCGTGCCGACCGCGGTGCGAGGATTGCTCCCGTCGCTGTCGACAATCTGGTACTCGAACGAATCGGTGCCGGCAAAATTGGCTCGCGGCGTGTAGATCAGCGAGTTGCCATCGCCCGAGAGGGTGACCGTGCCGCCGCGGAGTGTCGTCCGGGGGAACTGGCCGGGGACCAGCGAGATCGTCTGCCCTTCGGCGACTTCGTCCTGCGGACCCGGTGCATCGTTGGTCAAGATGCCGTTGCCGCCTCGCAGCGGGATCGTCACCGGGTTGTCTTCGACGCCGCTGTAGGTGTCCGCACCGGCCGAAGGCGGATCGTTCGCCGGAACGAACGAGATGACCACCGTTCCCGGCTGGGCCGCTTCTCGCGGAGTCAGCGCTCCGCCGGGGACGTCGACGACGCGGTAGACGAATTCGTCGGGCTCCGGACCGGTGTAGTTGGCCGGCGGCGTGTAGATCAGCTGGCCCGAGGAAGTGATCTCGAGCGAGCCGCCGCGGCGGGTCACGTTGGCCGTTCCGCCGTAGCCCGCCGAGAGGATCCGCAGCTCCTGGTCGCTCTCATTGGCCGGGCCTGGCGAGAAGCGTCCCTCAATCAAGTCGGCCGCGGTCAGCACGATCGGCTGGTCTTCGGCCAAGTCGTTGATCTGGAGGGTGAGCGGTCCGACGACGGTCGGAGCATCGTTGACCGCGTCGACGCTGATCGTCACCGTCACCGGATCGGCGTTGACCAATTCTTGGTCTTGCTCGCCCGCCGGTTTGGCGTCGGTGACGCGGAACTTGAAGACGAGGTCGCCGAAGAAGTCGGGCAACGGATTGAAGGTGAACCGTCCATCGGGATTGATCGTGATGTACCCGCCGATGGTTCCATCTCGCTCGCCGTTGGTCGTCACCGGGAACGTTCCGACGCCGAGGATGTACTCGTCGCTCGCCGGATCGCTCGGGGTGGCGTAGACCTCGATCACGTCCCCATCGGGATCGGTGATTCCAGCCAGCAACCCGTCGTCGACCATCGAAGGCGTGGTCGTGCCGTCGGCATCGAGCCCCACCAAGGTCAGGTCTTCGTTGACGTGGTACTCGAGGTTCGGGTTGTTGGGTACCGGCGGACGACCCGGGACGACCCGCACCGCGTAATCCTCGACTTCGCCGTCGATCGCAAGCCCCGACGGAGAGAGTCCGCCGGTGCTGCTGACGCGGAAGCGGGCGAAGGTATCGAGCGGGCCATTGGGGACTGGCGTGCTCGCCGGCACCGTCACGGCAAACGTCTGCGTGGGCTCCGAGCCATCGAAGAACACGTCTTTGAAGATTTGCTCGCCGGGATCGCTCCAGTCGCCGTCGCCATTGAAGTCGACCCAGCCGTCGACGAACCCGACGCCCGTCACCGTGACCGTCACTTCGGTCGTGATGTTGGGGTTGAACACGCCGAACGGATTGATTGCCGAATCGAAGCGAACACCGTCCTCGTCATCGCTGACGATGCGGACCGTAGCGCCGTCGACGACGACGTCGGCTGGTCGCAGGGGGCTGGCGAGGATCGCCTGGCGAACCGCTTCGGCGATCTGTGCGGGCGAATCGCCGGGAGCGATTTCGATCGCGTAGTTGTCCTCGTCGAAGATGCCATCGCTGTCGAGCTCGAGGGTCGCTTGATCGAGTCCGGTGCTGATCGTGATCGTGCCGCCGTCGGTCGGGAAGCTCGCGCCGACGCGGATCACCAGGTCGAGCGCGTCGCTGCCGGGGAGCGTTTCGCGGCTGACCGTGAACAGGCTGTCGTAGCTTCCCACGACTTCGATCGCCACGTCGTCGCCGTCGGCCACCGGGCCGGGGCGGCCGTTGGGATCGGCATCGACCAGCGAGCCGAGCCGCGGTCCGTTCGGCGTGACCACGTGCCGGGCTCCATCGTGATCGAATCGCGTCGGGTAGCGTCCGGGGATCGTGGTGACCGGATCGGGAGCATCGCCGAAGTCGAGTCCGACGGTCGGGAGCAGCAACGTGAACTGCGTCGAGCCGTCTTCGCGGTTCGCCTTGAGCGGATTGCCTTCGAGGTCGCGGATTGCCGGGAGGAAGAAGTTCTCCATCGCCGCGTTGACCGAGACCGCGTTCTCCAGGAACAGGGTATCGCCACCGCGATCGCCAGCGGTCAGCGAGCTGACGAAACCGCCACCTCGAGAATTGACGCTGTTGATCGCCTCGATCAACGCCAGCTTCATGTCCTCGGCGGTGAACGAGGGGGTCGGGACGAAGTGGACCGGAACCGCCCCGCCGGGAGCGCCCGAGAGGCTCAGCGTCGAAGCGGCGGTCAGATCGATCTGCGTTTGCGGCGAATCGGTCAACCGCACTTGGCCTTCGCCGACGTGCGTGGCATTGAGCCCGAAGCTGCCGGCCCGGACGCGAATCGCGTCGGCCAGCGCCTCGGCGATCTGATCGGTCGTCCCGTTGGCCGGGAACAGCACCGGCGTGGCTCCGGCTTGCACACCGCCGCCAGCGTTGGCTTCCTCGAACTCGAAGACGAACGTTTGCCCGCCGTGGGTGATGCGAACCGTTTCTCCGTCGCCGACGATTCCGCGACGGGTGGTCAGCGACGTACCGGTCAGATCGACCGCTGTGACGGGGATATCGCCGAGCGAAACTTCGCCGGTCGGCAGCGGGGCGGCGACGACTCCCAGCGTCGAGCCGTTGATCGCCGTGGCGATCTTCGACGCCAGCACGCTGGGGGAATCAAAGAAGTTGTAGGTGATCCGGGTGGCCCCGTTGGCCGGTGCCGGAGTGTTCTCGAGGTTGAACATGAACAGCTCGGTAGCGCCCGTGCTGTCGGCAACCGTGAAGGTGGTGTTGTCCCCGATACCGCTGCCACCATTGACCGGAGTCCGCAGGTACAGAGGTCCGCGGACGCCAATCGTCGAACTCGGAGTGACGCCGGGAGTGCTGATGATCGAGAGCTCGTCGGCGCCGGCGAGCGTCAACTCGCCGGTAGCGTCGGCACCGAGTGAAATCAGTCCGCTTCCCGGAGCCGTCGGGTTCAGCCCGAGCGGAGTCGCGGTGCGGATCGCCGCGGCGATTCGAGCGGCGATTTCGTCAGCGCTGTCGGTCCGGCTGAACGCGATCGGTGTGTTGCCCGTCGCGACGCCATCATCGCCACCGGCTTCGTCGGCCCGGTTCAGCTCGAACGTCCACGGCGTGCCGTCGGCGGCTGTGAGCGTGATCGTTCCCGCGTCGTCGAGCGTGCGGGCGTAGCTGACCGCAGCCAGTTGGCCCCGGGTGACCGTGGCCGTGCCCGATTCGGGCAGTCCCAGGTACAGCAGTTCGTCGGACACCTTGGACGCCCGAACGCGAAGCTCGGTCGCGTCGAGCGCGGTCGCCAGAGCCTGGACCACTTCGGCCGGATCGGTGCGCCCCGAGATGCTGACCGGTTGGCGGCCGCTGGCGACGCTTCCATTGGTATCGAACTCGAAGGTCACGGTTTGCCAGCCGTCGTCGATCACGAACGTATCGCCATCGGCGATGCCGCCGGGAGCCGCCCCGAGGGTGGGCACTCGCAGGGCCAGGGTTCGAGCCGACTGGAGCAGACCGCTGCCCGAGGCGTCGACCAGGCCACCCGCTTCCATCCCGATCCGCAGGTCCCCCGAGACCGGGTCGCGGAGCAGGCTCACCGTGGAAACCGAACCGACGTTTTCGATCGTCGTGGAGAAGGTCCCGTCGTCGATCTTGGCCTGGATCGCCGCTTCGAGCGAGTCGAGCAGTTGCTCGGCCGAATCGCCGAGGGAGAACAGCACCGGCAGGTTGCCCGGGACGATATTGCCCGCTTCGGTCGTGTATTCGAACGTCCGCTGGCGGAACCCGTCGTGGATCACCACGCGGTCCCCGTCGGCGATCCCGCCGGCTCCGGTCAGCGCCGCCGGCGCGGCCAGCGAGATGACTTCGGGCACTTCGATTTGATAACCGGCTTCGAACTCGAACGTCACCCGACCGCCATCGCTGTCGACGACCGTGAACTGCTCGCCGTCGGAGACCTGTTGGCTCTCGGGCGCAGTGGCGATGAAGCGATCGCGGTTGTTCAGCGCGATCTCGTACACCGACTCCGATCGCCAGATGCCGGCGAGCGGCCGGAGCGTGATCAGGTTCTTGGTCTCGTCGTAGCTGAAGGTGTAATCGACCCCTTCGATCAACAACTTGCCGTCTTCGAACAGCGTCAGCACGCCGCCCACGCGATCGTTCGCGGCGGTCTGCGGGACCAGCACGCTGCTGTCGTCGATGCCCGTCCCGAGGAACGGATCGGAGGCATCGCCCGCGTCGCGAAGCAGAATCCGGAACTCGTTGTAGATGCCCCCGGCCAGCTGCACGAAGCTGACGGCCGGGTCGAGGTCGAGGTTGCTCGAATCGTTGTCGAGCGGGGCGTCGAGGATCGCGATCGGACCGACAAAGTCAGCCCGGTCAAAAGCACCCCGGTCCTTGAAGATGTTCGAACCAAGACCGCTCGGCGTCGAAACCTGCGGATCGTCCGCACGCAGCTGGCCGGTCAAATCGCGGTTCGGCGAGAGCAGCGGCGAAACCGCCAGCCCGATCGACTGCTTGAGCGAAGCGAAGTCATTCCGCTCGGCGAGCGAGTCGACCGACGAGTCGATCACGATCGAGCCCGCCGCCGGATAGAACTGGTTGCCCGCCGGGTTGACCAGCAGCGTCGTGCCGTTGCCGACATCGAAGTTGAAGTCGTCGCTGCCGCCGTTGACGTTGCTCGGCCCAACCGCGGCGTCGGTCGTGATCCCCGCGTCGCGTCCTCGTTCGAAGATGATCCGCTGGCGGAACAGCATGTTCTCGGTTTCGGTGTACTGGAACACCGAGCCGACGACGATCACTTCACCCTTCTTCGGATGGAGATCAACAATGCCGCGGGAGTTTGGATCCCCAAACCCGTCTATGCGGGTCTCTTCGTTCACCACCGCCGCTTGGGTGTTGATGATGATGTTGTTCAGCAGCGTGGGGCTCGCGCCCTGGCTGGCCAACACGCCGATCTCAGGCAGCAACTGGTCGGTGTTCATGCCCGGCCGCGGATCGCGTCCGAGGCCTGCTGCCGCCGCTTGCGGGCTGATCGTGACGTTCGCGGCATTTTTGATCAGCACGTACAGCTCGCTGGTCCCATCGCCAGCGGTGGTCGTGCCTGCGAAGCCGCTCGAGCCGACCTGCGCGGTGCGGTCGTGACCGAAGCCGCGTTGCAGGTCCTCGATGTTCCCGAAGGTAAAGATGTGATACCGGTTGAGCCCCGGACCGTCGAAGACTTGCAGTCCGTTGTCATAGCCGCTGATCCCGCCGAGGGCGGTCGCCTCGACGCGGGTGATCGGACCGTTGACGCCGAAGGGACCGTTGTTGAGCTCGTGGTTCGGCAACGGCAGCGGGCTGGTGCCGGGACCGTTAATCGCGCCGGCGATCGCCCGCATGATGTCGGGAACGACGAACGAGCCGCCCGGGCCGTAATCGCGGATCGGGATCGGCACGGCACCGGGCGTGGTCGGTGCACCGCCGCCGGTGAATTCGAACACGACTTCGTTGGCGGTTTGGCCGGGCAGATCGGCGATCTGCTCGATCGTGAAGGTCGTTCCGATCAGCGAGGTGCCGGTCGGGTCGAGGCTGAAGACGAACTGCCGCGGAGCGAGCACGCGCATCGCCAGCTCGTATTCGCCGGTTCCTCCTACGCCGCTGGTCCGCTGGGCCAAGCTCAGCGGATCGAACGACTCGTTGCCCGCGCTGCTGACCGAGACGAAATAGGTGTCGGTCTCGGTCGCGGTGAAGTCGATGTAGGGGTCCTGGTTCGACGGTCCACCGGCGACCGGCGGCACGTCGTCGTCCGAGAGGGCGGCGTGGCTGGCCGTGACCCACTGACCGTTCTGGAGGAAGGCCTGGACCGCACCTCGGCTGTTGAACAGCCGCAGCGTCGTGTCGGGACCGTCCGGGAGCGTATCGATGTCGATCTGCACGCGATCGCCCACGGTCAGCTCGAAGCGGTACAGGTCGACGTCGGTCGTCGGGTCGGAAGCTCCGCTGTCGCCGATATTGGCGATCGTGACGTAGCCGTTCTCGTCGTGCGAGCGGCCTTGGCGGGTGTCGACGGCCGTCTCGAGCGTGTCATTCGACTCGTCGGTCCCTTGTCCCGGGTACAGCGACGCAGTGCCGTCGGCGCCGTAGATCGTGTTGTTGACGATCCGGGCGAACGGCTGCGGAGCGTCGGCCACCGGAATTTGCCGGGTGAAGAACGGTCCGGACGAGCCCCCCTTGGCGAACACACCGGTGAAGTCGATGTGCGTCGCCCCTTGGATAAAGATCGCCGAGGTCGGGAAGTCCTGTTCCTGGCTGTACGACTGCTCGCGAGCCAGATCGCGACGGAAGTACGACGGGCCCTGATGCACCTCGACCAGCGGGATCAAGTCGTTGGTCACCAGGATGCTGCCCAGGATCGCGTCGTAGATCGCGTTCATCACCTCCTGGCGACTCGAGGCGTAGTTGCGGAACGGCGTCGGGCCGTTCGGGTTGTAGAGCGCGCCGCCACCCTTGCGGTAGTAGACCGGCACGTGCCCATCGGTGAACCCGTCGCCGCCGACTTGACCGGAGCCGAGCTCGTTGGTCGGGTCGCCGCCGATGTCCTCGAATTCGAAGACCACGCGGGTTCCCGCGGCGTCGATGGCAAACGTCACACCATCGGCGATCAGAGAGCCGAAGGCGGGGCTGCCGTCGATGTCGTAGTCATCCTCGATAATGGCCGCATCGACGATCGAGTTGGAGTCGATCGTGAACGGTTGCATTTCGCCTTCGATATGGATGCCGACGTAGCCGGCTTGGTCGATCACGTTGTTGCGGATCACCGGACCGGCGGCGAGTCCGCCTTCGACGCTGTCGTTGGCTGCTGGCAGATTGCGCACCGCTCCCGGCGAGTTCGAGAACATCGGGATCGGGTTGACCCACGGATTGTCCAAGATGCTCGAGCCGGGCAGGGAGCGCTGGTCTTCCGGATCGATCATCCGGTCGCCCGACTCGCTCCAAATGCCGTACACCCGAGCGTCGCTGATCCGCGTGTTTTCGATGATCACCATCGACTGGGCCCGGGCGAGGTTCGAATCGCCGAAGCCCTGGTGGATGATGGCCGGCAGCGACAGCCGCAGGCTCTCCCCGCCGCCGCCCGTGGTCTCCGCCGGCGGCGCGGTCGCCACCGATCCGGAGCGGATGAAGAGGGCCGAGTCGAACTCGTCGGCAGTCGAATCGCCGACGACGATCCGCAGCCGATACGTCTCGCCGGGCAGCAGCGGCGAGCCGCCGCCGGCGAGGTTCTCGGTCGAGAAGGTCAGCGGAACGGTGAACCCGTCCATCCCGATCTGACGCAGCAGATCCCCGCCCCGCGATAGATCGTTGTCGACGTACAGGTGGGACCGCGTGCTGGAGTTGATCGTCTGGCTGTTGACCGCCGTGCCTCCGGGGAGGACCGCCAACTGGCTCACCGTCGGAGTCGGGCTGTCGGGATTGGCGATCAAGTAGACCGCCACCTCGTCGAAGCCGGCAGGCGTGTCGCCGCGATACTCTTCGGAGGCGAAGACCGCTTCCAAATACAGGTGCTGGGCGGTCGTGCCGGCCAGTTGGAAATCGAACTCGGTGGCACTCGAGTCGACACTCGCCAACTGCGGGTCGGCCATGCCGCTCGCGGTGCCCGAGGTCCGGCCGCTGCGGTTGGGGCCTTCGAGCGTATCGAGTTGGCCGTTGGTGACCACGATTCCGTCGGACAGTCCGAGGTTCGATTGGCCACCGCTGAAGCGACCGACCTGGCCGACCGGATCGATCACCGGAGTGCCGACCAGCGACAGTCCCCCGCCGAGCAACTCGCCAGCGACGTCGGCGTTGGAGAGCGGAGTGGCGTCGATCTGGAGATTCGAGACGCTGATCTCGGCGAAGTCGCCCGTGACCGCGCCGACCAAATCGATGCGGTTGTCGCTCAGGGCGGTGGTGTCATTGCCGTCGGCTCCGGCCGCGTCGATCTTCAGCGAGCCCTGCACCGAGGGATGGTTGATCGCGTTGCGAATCGCGGTCGCGACTTGGGCTGCGGTGTCGGTGGCGGCGAACGGGATGCGGATCCGGCCGAGCGTCACGCCCGACGCGCTGCCCGCCCGGTCGAACTCGAACGTGACCGATTTCGCTCCGTCGCTGAGCGTGAAGAAGTTGCCATCGCTCAGCTCGCGCCCGCTGGGAGCGAGCAGGGTCACCGCTTCGGTGTGGCGATCGTTGGTGTCGAAGCTGGAGACCAAGTCCAGCACGCCGTTGGTGCCCGTTTGGAAGTACTCGGTGCCCTCACGAATTTCGACCTGGTACTCGCCGCTGCTGATCGCCCCGGCCGTGCCGATGGTGTAGGAATCGTCACCCGGCGTGGCATTGGTGACGATCTCTCCACGCTCGGCGAACCCGACGATGAAGTCGTCCAAGAACAGATCGCCGCCGCCACCGGTACCCGGAGTGTAATCGAATCGCAGCTGGATTCCGGTATGGCCGGCAAACGCATCGAGCGCGATCCGGGCCTGATAGAAACGACCGTTGCGGATCAGATTGACGCCGCTGTTCCCGGTGCTGGCGATGACGGTGCCGCTCGGGTTCTGATCGCTGACGGCCGTGACCCGAACGGAGTCGGCGGAATCTTCGATCAGATAGTTGAAGTACGCGTAGGGCTTATCCTCGGCCGAGTAGCCCGCCAGGCTAAACCCGTTCGAGAGCAGCGATCCGCTGCCGGAGGAGCCGTTGAACTTGAGGCTTTGGTTGCTCGGCGAACCGCCGCCGAAGGCCGGGTGGCCTTCGAGCGAGACGTGCAGCGTGTACTGCCCGGCCTGGATGACCGCATCGTCGTCGAAAGTGAAGGGGGTTCCGCCGGCGAACTGGGCATCATCGTAATCGGCCGACTCCTGGACGACGGCGATGTAGTAGTCACCCGGATTGGCGACGACCACATCGAGGAACGGATCGTTGATCGTCGCGCTGCCGCCGGCACCGCTGAACGTCGAGGAGATCGAGCTCTGGGCGACGATCGTCCCGTCGGCCTCGAGCAGGAACAGCTTGGTGTTCAGCCCCGAGGTCCCGTCGATGTCGACGATCAGCCGTTCGCCACCGACCGGCACGTTCAGCTCGTAGACGTCGGCCGCGTCGGTGAGCAACCCGTTGACGGTCGTATGGGGAATCGTCAGCGACGTGTTGCTGAAGGTGTCGCCGATGTTGCCGTCGTAGAACATCGTCCACTGAGGAGATGTGTCCAGGCTGTCGGAGGCGTTGCGGTTGTTGTTCGGTTCCGATTCTTGCCGCGTGAAGTTGCCCAGGTCGACCCCGCCGCGGCTGCCGTCAAAGACGCGGCTCGCGCCGTGCCCTGCGTCGGTTGCCCGCTCGTTGGTGACGCTCCAGCCCGGCGGCAGCGAATCGCGAGAGAACATCTGGGGGACGACCGGCGGGGTCGCCACGTAGCTCGGCTGCGACTCGACCGTGTCGTCGATGATCCGCGTCACCGAGTTGATCGGTTCGAGACGGACCTGCGGGTTGTTGGCAATCTGGTTGGGAACGGCCGAGCCGTTGCTGATCCCGACGTAGTAGTACCCCTCGGGGAGCGCGACCGGTCCGAGGAACGGGTCGCCCGACTCGTAGCTGCCCCGGGCGAGGATTTCCGAAGCGAGCGACGTCAGCGGGCTCGGGCGGTCTTCGGCGATGTTGCTGTCGCGGCCGAACAGCACCAGTTGGGGCTGCGCCGGACGGGTCGGACCATCGGGATCGTAGTACACCGCGATGTTCGTGTCGGGCCGGCTCAAGCCGTCGGCGTAATCGACGTCGAACACAGCGCTTTGATGCAGCAGCCCGGTCGAGCTGCGGATGTTGTTGTGATCGACCACCATCTCGTAGAAGTCGATGTCCGACTGGTGGGCCAGCGCTCCGCCGATGCTGATCGTGTTGCGGCTGGTCTCGAGCAGATTGCCGACGTACTGCGCTCGCCGGCCCGGGGCGCTCGGATCCGAAGTGATGCTGCCGTTGTTCGAGGCCGTCTGGTCCTGTCCCTCGTTCTCTTGGAATTCGCCGATCAGCGGCGACGTCCCGGGCAGACCCCGCAGATGAACGCCGTGATTGGCGTAGCGAATATCGGCGTACAGCACCGAGCTGCCAGCGAACTCTTGCTCTTCCTGGATCCGCACCTGGGCGCGGTAGCCGCCGGAGGTCACCCCACCGGCCGCATCGGTGGGATTCACCGAGCCGCTGCGGATGCGGAAGTGGTAGACGCTGCGGGTGCCGCTGACGCCCGGCAGAGCCACACGCATCCCGGCGTCCCGCGGATTGGTCGACTCGAAGTCGCGGTACAAACCGCCGCTGCCGATGTCGTGGAACTGGGCCGGGCCGTTGGCCAGCGGACCGACGCGTCCGTCGACCAGCGAGGACTGCACGCCGATGCCATTGGGCGAGGCGACTTCGGCAAAGCTGTTGTCGCTCGTTGCGAGCACGTTGCCCGAAGCGTCGAGCAGCTCGAGCACCGTATCGAGCGAGAAGGTGGTCCGGTCGATGTCGATCCAGACGTCGGTTCCGGCGATCCCAGTGAAGGCATAGGTATCGACGTCGGTCGGTTCGCTGAGGTGCCCTTCGATAGCGAATCCGAGCCGCAAGTTTTCATCGCTCTGGTAGATCGAACCGGCCAAGTCGCCGAGGACTTGCGCGGTCAGCGCCGTGCCGTTGGGGCCGGGGGCGACCTGGTTGGGCGACTCGAGTTCGAGCACCGTCGCGACGTTGCGGTCGTTGCTCCACTGGTCGAGCAGCACGCTTCGCCAATCGCCAGCCGTCGGCCGCGTGCGGTAGCGGTCGTTGTTGGTGTCGGTTTGCTGCGAGCCGTCGGGGCGGCGACCGGCGCCGACCGTGTCGTCGTAGAGGCTGGTCATGATCACCGGGTAGCCGGGCTGGCCGATGATCTGCACCGTGCCGCCGATCCGGTCGCTGACGTCGCCCTGGGTTCCGGTGGCGGTGATCCCGGTGCCCCAGTCTCTGTGGTAGGGGCTGCTGTCGCCGACGAGCTTGACCACCAGCGATTCGTCCGGACGGCTGCGGAGGCGGAGCCCACCGGAGCTGTGGAAGTTCCCCACGGTGATCGTGTCGTAGAGCACGTGGACGATGTCGGTATCGTCCCACATGCTCTCGGTCGTCAGCGTCGCCCCGCGGATCTCCATGCCGTTGAGGCCGTTGTTCTCCAGCAGGTTGCGGCGGACGAGCGGACCGCGGTTGTCGTCGAGGCCCACCAGGCGACCGAGGCTGCCGCTCTGCCGCCCCTTGTCGGTCATGTAATCGCCGTCGAGTGAGTTGGCGTCGATGTCGATGACGCTGCCGCCGTTGTCGATGAACGTGTTGCCGACCAGGATCGGATCGGCCCCGCGGACGAAGACCGTCGCCGGCGTGTTGGCCAAGCGGCCAAACCGCCCGGTGGGGCCCTGCCCGCCCTGGCCGTTGGCGTTCGATTCAAACGAGCTGTTGGTGACCCGCGCGGTCGCCTGATGCAGCTCCAGCGGGTTGAAGGCTTTGACCGTTCCTTCGATCCGCGTCAGACCCCCACCGAATGCGATCACGCTGTGGTCGAGGCTGACGTGGGCTCCCGGAGCAGCGTAGATCCCGCCCCAGTCCCCGGGTTGCGGAGCATTGTTGCCGGTGACCGTGCCGACGTCGTTGTTGGTGTCGAACGTTCCGCCGGTGCCGTAGCGATCGTCGAGCTTACTGGTGAAGACGACTTCCTGGCCGGCCACACCTTCGGCGAGCAACTGCGTGCCGATCCCCAATTCGATGCGGGCTCCTTCGAGCTTGAGGACCGCACCGGGATCGATGATCAGGCTCGCATCGGAGCGTCCGCGGACGCCGTTGCGGGTCAGGTCGAGTTTGCCCTCGGTCGTGCTTCCCGAATCGAAGAAACCGGTGTCGGTCGAGTTCAGGTCGGCGACCAGCCGGTACTCGCTGGTGGCCGGATCCAAGCGGTACAGCCGGCGGAAAACGTAGTTCTCGGGAGTCGGGGGGAGCCCCTCGATCATCACCGCGCCGTTGTTGTTGGCGACCGTGACCGAAGCCGAAGCGTCGCTCGGCAAGCTCTCGAAACCGTCCGCATCGACGAACGTCATCCGATAATCGTAAGTCCCGGCCGCCAGCGTTCCGCCGCCGGAGGAGACGGCGGTGGTGATCAGATCGACCGTGGGTGCCACACCGTCGGCGATCGGCCCGCCGGGGGTCCCGGCCAGGACCAAGTTCTCGCTGAGCGCGTGGACGATGTCGATGTCGTCAAAGCGTCCGGGAACGGTCAGCTGCCGCGGCGCCGCCCCGGGGCGTGTCTCGATGCGGATGAAGAGCGCGTTGAGGCTGTTGTCGACCAGCTGGTTGTGGTGGATATCCGGTCCGACGCGGTCGTAGTCGGCGGTGAACGCACCGGCCTGCTGGAATCGAGGGGCGGCGTAGGAGGTTTCTTCAAAACTGTTCGGCGCGGCACTCATCGCCGCGTCGGCGCTCTTGGTGATCCGGTTGAACGTGACCGTCGGCCGCATGTCGACGATCTGGATCGGATTGACGATCTGCTGGACCGCGTCGATCAGAATGTTGCCGCCACCGCCGTAGCGAATGTCGGCGTGGTTGACGTACTGCAGGAAGATCCCCTGATCCTCCAGATCGGCGCGTCCTTCGGCTTGGTCCAGATCGCGGCGGTAGACCAAGCCACCCCAGTTGCCCGCAGCCGGGGCTTGGCTGTTCTCGGGCGTCGGCTGAGCGATGGTCTTGTCGCGCGAGCTGGTGAAGACCACGTCACCGGAAATCGCCTCGCCGTTCCGCATCACCAGATCGCCGGCGGCGTCGACCAATCGCGGCGTGCCGAGCACCTGCAGGGCTCCCCCGCTGCGGTCGACCAGCAGCGTCGAGCTGCCCACGCCGATCCGCGACGAGCGGAGTTTGAAGACCGCACCGGCATCGACCATCACGGTCACGCCGCCGGGGACTTCCATCGTCGAACCGTCCTCGAGGATCCCGGACGACTCGGCAAAACCGATTTTGTAGGCGAAGTTGTCGAGCTGCGTTTCCAGCTTCTGGTCTTGGCCGCCGTTGCCGACGATCCGCACGATGTCCCCCGGCATGGCCGCATCGAAAGCGTTGGGGACGCTCGGATTGCTGATGTTATTGAACGGACGGGCCGCGGAGCCATCGGCGTTGGGACCGGCGGTCTTGTCGACGAAGATGGTCCGCCCGTAGATCTCGGCGCCGCGGAAATTGCTGCTGACGTCGATCGACCGCTCGCCGGTGAACGAGAGCGTTGCCGGATTGCTCGGGTCGCTCGAGAGCTGGACGCCGGTCGAGGCGGACTGGGCGTTCACAGCCGTGCGGAGTTTGAGCGCCAGGGCGGCCGGCGTGTCGCTGGCCAAGTAGGAGACGGGCGTCGCTCCGGCAATCGTGGTTCCGCCGCTGCCGACCTGCGTGAACTGGTAAGTCCGCACCGCACCGGTGGCGCCGGTGATCGTGATCGCTTGTCCGTGGCTGAGCACGTTCCCGCTGGCGTTGAAGTGCAGCTGCCGATGTTCGGGGCGGGCCTGGAACCAGAAGTTGAATTCGCCCCCCGGGACGCCATCGCCGTCGCCATCGATGGGAGTTCCCGGCAGCCCGGCGCGGGGCGCGTCGCGGTCGCGAAGGACGTTGACTTTGTCGACCTGCGGCTCGAACTTCAGCTGCAGCTCGTAAGCCCCTTCGGTGCGCCCGCCGAATCCGGTGCCACTGATCGTGGGGTCGTACTGGGCGTTGCCGGAGGCGGCGACGCCGATGTAGTAGGTGCCGCTGGTGAGACTGGCTCGCAGCAACGAGTCTTCGCTGAAGTAGTCATCGTTGCGGGCGAGTTCCTCGGTGCCGCCACCGGAGAGCAGGAGCGGCGTGTAGCTCAGATCGCCGACGTTGATGTTCGTCGCGCCGTCGCCAAACACGATCTCGGCGGTCACGATCGGAGTCGAGAGCGAATTGACCGCGTCGACCAGTTGCTGGGCCGTGACGGCCTGGCCGCGCGGCAAATCGATGCGGATCCCGTTCACGCCGCTTTCGACGACCTTGACCGCGTTGTCGCTGCCGCTGCGGTCGGTGCGGATGAAGTCGATTCGCGTGCGGTTGCCGAGACGCCCTTCGGCGGTCGCCTGGAAGCGAACGGTCAGCGTCTCCGAGGCGTTCAAATTGGTTTCGATCGCCGCTTTGACTTCGCGGAACAACCGCAGGTCGGTGTCGAGCAGACTGCTGTCGCTGAGCCGTTCGGCAAACGTCTCGGCCGTCAGATCGCCGACCGTCGTGTCATCCCCCAGATCGACCGTGAACCGATACATGTCGATGTCGACGCTGTCTGCGCGGTGCAGATGCTGGCCGTGCAGGATGTCGTAGGCGCCCGGGAAAATCGGTTCGAGCGGTCGCGAGTTCGGTTGGGTGAAGTCCGCGTTGAGGTTCTGGTTGATCGGGCCGTTGATGAACGAAGTCGAAAGCGCCATCAACGTCGAGATCGGCAAATCGCCGGTGTACTCCAGCCCCAGCAGCGTGCCGACGCCGGTCATCACGGTGCGGAAGAAGTTTTCACCGTAGGCGTCGGCCCACTGCTGCTGGCTGCTGAGCACCATCAGCGAATCGGCGAAGGTCGGATCGACCCGGACGGCGGTTGCCAAACTCGGAAGCCGAACCGTTCCGTCCCCGGTGACCTCGTTGGGATTGCCGACGGCGAACGTCACTCCCTGATCGGTCGTCTCGGTGAACTGAACGCCGAGGTAGTTGCTCCAGAGCGAAAGCGCCTCGCGGACCCGTTGCTGCATCCGCCCGGTGATCGCGTTGACCAGCGGAACGCCATTCGAGGAGGTCGTATAGAACTGCTGGAAGTTATAGGAGATCGTCGTGACGCCGGCCGTCACGTCGGCGCCGAACAGGCTGTTGACATGCTGCTCGAAGCTGTTGCCGACCGACTCATCCAGCTCGCGGTGACCCGGGTCGCTGTTGCCACCGGGCAGCTCGACGAGGTACTGCTGCGAGCCGGCTTCGATCCGCCCGCTGATCACGAGGTTGCTCAGCGTGGAGCCGTCGCCGAGCAGACCGACATCGTAGGCGCTGCCAAACGTGTCGCCCGGTTCGGCACCGCTGGGATTGATGCGGTTCGGCTGGATGATCAGCTCGGCGCGGTCATCGATCGCCGTCCCGATCCGCAACCGGAAGGTGCCGCCCCCGGCCTGGAGCGTGGTGCCCGACGCGTCGAGTGCCAGCTTGTCGATATCGTCGGCGAAGGTCAGCGTCGCGGTGTGCGTCGTCGCGTCGTACTCGACCGATTCGGGCAGGACGAAGTAGTCGTCGGTCGTGCGGACCGATTCCTGGGTGTGCAGCAGTTGGTAGAACCGCGGGTTGTCCGCCGACCGCGCGGTCGGATTGCCCGACGCGTCGTGTTCGACGAACAGTTCGTCTTCGTTGAAGTAGACGACGATTTGATCGCGACGCTGCTGGAGTGAGCCATCGGACAACCGCACGACCGGCTGCGGCACGACCGCCTCGACCAGCGCTCCGAGCCGCAGATCGAACTCGATCGATTCCTTGCGGGATGCGGCGTCGCGGGGCTGCAGCAACAGCCCGGGCGAACCATCGGCGGCCGTGTTGCGAAGCCCGACGATGCCTTGGTTCGCATCGTCGTAGCCAAACACTTCGATCCGGTACCGGTCGTCGGGCAGCGCGTCGGCAAATCGCACCAGGACTTCGTTACCCGCCGGAGAACCGACCGAGATCGTTCCCGGCTCGACCGCCACGTCGTCGCCGGTGTCGAACACGCCGTCGTTACCGGCCCGGGTGATCTGGATCGCGTCGAGCGTCCCCGGATGGATCTGCTGTCCCTGATCGAAGCGGAACGTCAGGACCCGCGGGGCGATATTGCGGGTGACGCCGTCTTCGATCAGCGCGCCGTCGTTCGGTTGGATTCCGATCAACTGGGGACCGGCGGCGAGGAGTTGTCGTTGCTCGAGCGTTTCCACCAACGAGCGACGGAGCCGCTGACGGCTCTCCTGACGCGAATCAGACGATTGGGAAGCGAATGGGCGACGTTTACGCGTTGCCATGAAGCCAACCTTCGAAGACGTGAATTCGCGGCCAGCCGAGGCTGACGGCAGAGTTGTGAGAACAGGGAGAGGGGCGCGAGGGGGTGCCTGCGAATCGCCGCCGAGGAGCACGCGGAACGGTCGCGAAAAAGAGCGAGGTTCCGGCGGCTTTCACTGCGGTCGAGAGGGATGAGCCATAGAGCACTGGGTGGGGCTGAACCGCCTGTCCAACTTGAGAGGCGAGTATAGTCCGCCTCTCGAGGGGCTCAAATTTTTGTCGCGTTTTAAATGTCCATCCGAGGTGCGGCGGCATGAGCCTCCGCCCTGTTGTTCCGGTCGTACCGGTCATGCTGAGGGAATCGGCCACAGGCGGTGCCATTCCAGGTTCGCTCCGCTTCGGTTCTTCCGGGGGGTGAACGTTTTAACGCGCTTTGGCCGACCCGCCAGTGGGTCCTGCGGCGGGCAAAGTGACCCTTCCGGGGTGGGCGGTTTGGGCGGGCGGTGAGGCCTGTCGCGGACACCCCGAGAGCCATTTTCCCGATTTGGGAAGAATGGCTGGACCCTTGGACTCCACATCCAGGGGGAAGTTCCCATTCCCCAACAGATTCCTCTTGCCCCCTCTCAGGGAGCGTTAGAATGGGAGCCAGCGGAGATGCGGCGCGGGGAACTCAAAACTCGGATGGGGTGGGTCATGATCAGCGAATACAACACTCCTCGAGTCCTGCAGCGGCAACGGATTCGCGAGGCGGAGGGACTCCTCGAGCTGGCGACCGGACCGGCGGCCCGGCTCGGGCTGCGGCCCGCCCTTCGCCGGCGGTTGGCCCGCCGCGC
The DNA here is from genome assembly GCF_010367455.1 of Candidatus Laterigemmans baculatus. GTDB lineage: Bacteria > Planctomycetota > Planctomycetia > Pirellulales > Pirellulaceae > Laterigemmans > Laterigemmans baculatus. The sequence goes on from NZ_WRPR01000028.1 coordinate 67,686, forward strand.
CCTGGCGTTGGTCGTCCGCCACCGCGTCGGCGGCGACGACGCTTGGCGGCGGGATCTGGTGATCGGCCAAGCGCTGCGGCTGTGCCGCAACTACACCGCGGCGATTGGACCGCTGTGGTCGGCGGTCAGCCGCAATCCCGATTCTCGCGAGGCGTGGATCGCCCTCGGCTGGTGTCTCAAGCGGATGGGGGAGATCGATCGGGCAGCCGCGGTGCTCGCCCAAGCGGTCGAGATGATCCCGGACGACGCCCTGCTGCACTTCAATTTCGCCTGCTACCTGGGGCGGCTCGGCCAGGCGGAGATGGCGGTCAGCGAACTGCTCTGGGCGTTCGACTTGAATCCCGACCTCCGTGCGCGTATCGACGGCGAGCCCGATTTCGACCCGATCCGCCTGCACGCCTCCTTCCGGGCCCTCACCCAGCTTCCGGTCTGAGTACTGATTACTGAGTACTGAGAGTACTGAGTACTGGTCGCAGCGTTTTTGCTGATCGTGTCGGGCCGCGAGCGAAAGTTCGCTGCGGCCGCGGCAGCAAATCGCGTTGCCCCCCGGTGAACGAATCGGCCCTGGCGGCTAAAACGGTTGCTCTGTCCACCGTTGCCGTCCCGCTTACCCCGAGTGCTTCACCGATGCGTCCGATTCGTAAACTGCTGGTCGCCAACCGCAGCGAAATCGCCACTCGTGTCTTTCGCAGTGCGACTGAATTGGGGATCCGCACGGTCGCGATCTATTCCCACGAAGACCGCTACGCCCTGCACCGCTTCAAGGCGGATGAGGCCTACCAGATCGGCCGCCCCGGGGAGCCGATCCGCTCCTATCTCGACATCCACGGGATCGTCTCGCTGTGCAAGCAGTACGACATCGATGCGGTCCACCCCGGTTACGGCTTCCTCAGCGAAAACCCGGAACTGGCCCATGCTCTGGATGCGGCCGGGGTGTTGTTCGTCGGTCCCAGCGCTCGCTCGCTGGAGGTGCTCGGGGATAAGACGTCCGCGCGGCGGCTGGCGGCCGAAGCGAACGTCCCGGTCTTGGGAGGGACGAACGAGGCCTTGCGGGATCTCGATCACGCTCGCCAAGCGGCCGAGGAGCTCGGCTACCCGGTGATCCTCAAAGCGGCCAAAGGGGGCGGCGGCCGCGGGATGCGGGTGATCCAGTCGGCTGACGAATTGGAGGCGGGTTTTGAGCAGGCGCGTCGCGAATCGCTGTCGGCTTTCGGGAGCGACGAAGTTTTTGTCGAGCGATTTGTCCGCCGGGCCCGGCACTTGGAAGTCCAGCTGCTCGGCGACCAGCACGGCGGTTTGCTGCATTTGTACGAACGCGACTGCAGCGTGCAGCGGCGGCACCAGAAAGTCGTGGAGGTTGCTCCGGCGCCGAATCTCCCCAAACAGGCCCGCCAGGAGCTGTGCGACGCGGCGCTTCGGATCGGCCGTGCGGTCGGCTACGAGAACGCCGGAACGGTCGAGTTCCTCTACGACGTCGATACCGACCAGTCGTATTTCATCGAGGTCAACCCGCGGATCCAGGTGGAGCATACCGTCACCGAGGAGGTGACCGGGATCGACCTCGTGCGATCGCAGATCCTGATCGCCCAGGGGCACCGCTTGAGCGACGACGCCGTCGGACTGCCGCCGCAGGAGCAGATTCAGACGAGCGGGTTTGCGATCCAGTGCCGGGTGACGACCGAAGATCCGGAAAACCAGTTCCGGCCCGATTACGGGCGGATCAGCCATTACCGCTCGGCCGGCGGGATGGGAATTCGGCTCGATGCCGGAAGCGCGTTTTCCGGAGCGGTCGTCAATCCATTTTACGACTCGATGCTGGTCAAATGCACCGTTCGCGGGCGGACCCTCCGCGAAGCCTCGCGGCGGATGGATCGCTGTCTGCAGGAGTTTCGGATCCGCGGGGTGAAGACCAACATCCCGTTCCTGATTCGCCTGGTCGGCCACGAGACGTTCCTCCGCGGCGAAGCGACGACGCGGTTGATCGACCAGACGCCCGAGCTGTTTCAGTTGCCTCGCCGCCGCGACCGAGCCAGCAAGCTGCTGACGTTCCTCGGCGAGACGATCGTCAACGGCAATGAACTCGTGGTCGATCGTCCCGTCGCCACACGCCGCACTCCGGCTCCGCTGCCCGAGCTCGATCTGGCCCAGCCGCTTCCTCGCGGAAGCCGTGACGTGTTCCTCGAGTCGGGTGCCAAGGGGCTTGTGGAGTGGATTCGCTCGCGGCCCGGATTGCTGCTGACCGACACCACGATGCGGGACGCCCACCAGTCGTTGCTGGCCACCCGGCTGCGGACCTTCGACATGCTGCAGATCGGGCCGGCTTACGCGCGGCTCGCTCCCGAACTGTTTTCGCTCGAGATGTGGGGAGGCGCGACCTTCGACACCTCGATGCGGTTCCTCAAAGAGAGCCCCTGGGATCGCCTGACCGACCTCCGAGCAGCGGTTCCGAACATCCTCTTTCAGATGTTGCTGCGGGCCTCGAGCGCCGTCGGCTACGCGAACTATCCCGACAACGTGGTGCAGCTGTTCGTCCGCGAAGCCGCTTCGGCTGGGCTCGACGTCTTCCGCGTCTTCGATGCCCTCAACTGGGTGCCGAACATGCGGGTGGCGATGGACGCGGTGCTCGAAGCGGGTGCGATCTGCGAAGCCTGCGTCTGCTACACCGGCGATCTGCAGGATCCCGAACGCACGAAGTACAACCTCAAGTACTACGTCGAGCTCGCCAAGGAACTGGAAGCGGCCGGGGCGCAGATCTTGGCAATCAAGGACATGGCGGGATTGGCCAAACCGGCTGCCGCCCGGCAGCTCGTCCGAGCGCTCCGCCAGGAAATCGGTATCCCGATCCACTTCCACACCCACGACACGGCGGGCATCCAAGCCGCTTCGATCTTGGCCGCGGCCGACGAAGGGCTGGAGATCGCCGACGGGGCGCTGGCGCCCCTCTCCGGCGGCACTTCGCAGGTCAACCTCAACACGCTCGTCGAAGCCCTTCGCAATACGCCCCGCGAGAGCGAGCTGCGGACCGAGGCGCTGACGCAGCTGGCCGTGTACTGGCAAGCGGCCCGCGAGTTCTACCTGCCGTTCGAAAGCACCGTGCTGCCGGCGACCGGTGACCTCTACGAACACGAGATGCCGGGCGGCCAGTACACGAACCTGTTCCAGCAAGCCCGCGCCCTTGGTTTGGCTGACTCATGGGCGGAAGTTTGCAAGACCTACGCGCAGGTCAACGAGATGCTCGGCGACATCGTCAAAGTCACGCCCACCAGCAAGGCGGTCGGTGACATGGCGCTGTTCATGGTCGCCGGTGAACTGACTCCCGAGGATGTGCTCAGCGGCGATCGCCAGCTCGCCTTCCCCGCTTCGGTGATCGATCTCGTGGCGGGCCGGATGGGGCAGCCGCCGGGAGGATTTCCTGAGCGAGTCAAGGAAGTGGTGCTGCAGGATGTGGAAGCGGTCGAGGGACGACCGGGCGAATCGCTCCCGCCGGCCGATATCGAGGCGGCTCGCAACGAAGCGGCCAAGCTCAGCGGTCGCCCGGCGAACGACCGCGACGCCGCTTCGATCCTGCTGTATCCCAAGGTCTTCAAGGATTACGCGGCGCATTGCCGCAAGTACGGCGAAGTCGACGTGATCCCCACGCCGAACTTCCTCTACGGCCAAGAGCCTGGGGAAGAAATTGCCGTGGAGATCGAGCCCGGCAAGCGGCTGATCGTTCGCTACCTGGCGACCGGCGAACCGCACCCCGATGGAACGCGGACCGTCTTCTTTGAGCTCAACGGCCAGCCGCGGGAAGTGACGGTCACCGACCGCTCGCTCGAGCCCGAAGGCAAGGCGGCGGTCAAAGCCGATCCGGAAGACCCCAGCCAGGTCGGCGCGAGCATGCCCGGGATGGTGATCAACGTCGCCGTCTCGGTCGGCGCCCGCGTCAAAGCGGGGCAGAAGCTGATGGTGCTCGAAGCGATGAAGATGGAGACGACGATCAACGCCCCGGTCGCCGGCACCATCGGCTCGATCGCCGCGACCGCCGGAACCCAAGTCGAAGCGGGCGATCTGCTCCTGACGATCGTCGGATCGTAGGGTTTTTCGCCCCCTCTCCCTCGAAGAGGATCGCGGCTCTCGCTCAGCCTTTACCCCCGAAGAATTTCGCGATTCTCTTTGGGGGAGAGGGCTGGGGTGAGGGGGTCTAAGCGGCCGGCTACGGCCCCCTCACCCTAACCCTCTCCCCCACGACTTGGCTGCGGAACTTTCGTTCGCAGCCAAGCCGCGGGGGAGAGGGAACTCATCACTTCAGCTTGTCCCCAAAAACTTCCTTCACCTTTTCCACTTTCGGCCGCACCACCGCTTGGCAGTAACCGGCGAACGGGTTCTTGGCGTAGTAGTCCTGGTGGTATTCTTCCGCCTGGTAGAAGACTTTGGTCGGCTCAACGTCGGTGACGACGCGGCGACGACCGAATTCGCCCGAATCGTCTAACTTCTTGATGAACGCTTCGGCTTGCTGCTTTTGCGTTTCGTCGTGGTAGAAGATCACGCTCCGGTACTGCGGACCTTCGTCGGCCCCTTGGCGATTTTTGCTGGTCGGGTCGTGCGTCTTGAAAAAGATCTTGAGCAGCTCTTCGTAGCTGACGACGCTCGGATCGAAGTGGATCTGGCAGACTTCGACATGACCGGTGCGTTTGCCGCAGACCTGTTCATAGGTTGGGTTCTCGACGTGCCCACCCTCGTAGCCCGAAACGACGTCGGTGACGCCGGCCACCGGCTCGAACACCGCTTCGACGCACCAAAAACATCCACCGCCGAACGTCGCCACCGCCATCTTCTTGCCGTCCTGTTGAGTTGCTGACTTCTTCGTCTCTGCGCCTGCCGCTGCCGCCAGGGTCCCTCCGAGGATCCAATAGCCACCGAGGCTGCCAGCGAGCAGCGCCGTAAATAATCGTCGGTTCACTTTTTCCATGGATCCTCTCCGCGGATGGGGTGGGGGATATCGTTGGACTGAGCTTCAGTTATACCGCCCGGAAAACGGTTCAGTTCACTCCCGGCCGCTCGCAGCCAGCCGGTGCGTGGGCTCGGGGCGTCCCGGGCGGAGAGCGTGCGAGCTGACGTCGCTGACCGAGCCGAGGAGGCTCGCCGCGGCGCCCTCGACGCTTCGGCGACAGATCGTTTCAAGTTTTTGCGGATCGATCGCGACGCGGGCATTGACGACGACGCGGACCGGACCGGCGACCGGTTGGGAGACCGAGAGGGCATGATCGACTTTTCCGCCGGTGTGCACCAGATTGGCGACCGACTGCAGCCCATCGGCCATCGCGACGCATTTGAGGTGTGCGATCTCGGCGGTTTCACCAGCGAGATGCTCGCCACACGCCTGGGCGATCCGTTCGGTCAGCACGTCCAGGTCGAGCGTGCCGTTTGGACGCTCGACGGTCGCGGTCAAGTTCACCCAGCCGAGTTCGGCTTCGCCCGCGGCGTAGATGTCGTAGTCGATCTCCAGAACTCGTCGCCCGCCTCCCTCGGATTCGATTTCCGCAAGGACCGCCTCGAGCCCTGCTCCGGTCTTCGGGCTGACCGCCAGGACCGGGACGTCCGGGGCCAACGGGGCGAGCACCTGACGAAGCTGGTCGAGCTCGGTCGAGGACAGCTCGTCGGCGCGGCCGATCATCAGATAATCGGCCTCTTCCAACTGCTTGCGGAAGATGTATTCCGCTTGCGGAGAAAATCCACTGCGTCGACGCTCGCCGGAGACGCCGAGAATTCGCCGACCGTGCGACGGTTTGAGCAGCACGCCGAACGGGGCGGGGGAAAACCGCTGGCCGTAGAGCTGTTCGAGCGGCAGGATCACAGTTGCGACCAGATCGGTGCAGCTTCCAACCGGCTCGGCGAGAATCACATCCGGAGGGCTTTCCCTGCCGAGTTCACCGGCGGTCTGCAGGAGGTTATCGAAGCTGCAACAGAAGCAAGCCCCAGCGACTTCTCCCACCTCAAAGCCCTGTCCGCGGAGCGTCTGGGTGTCGACCAAATCGGCGGCCTGGTCGTTCGTCACGATCCCGACGCGGAGTCCCTGGGCCATGTAATGTGCAGCGAGCCGCGAAACGAGCGTCGTTTTGCCTGCGCCGAGGAATCCCCCGATGAGCACAAAGCGAATTCCTGCCACAGCATAATTCTCCACGGTTGTCATGGTCGCACCACTCGTCGCCACCGTCCATTCTAAGCAGGGAACTCCGGAAATGTCGGCGCCGTACTTCACCCTCCCCCCGGGGCATTGGTCTCTACACAAGTCGCACGACCTACCAACACCCTCCCCCCGGGAGGGTCGAGCGTCAGCGAGGGGAGGGAGAGCAACCCCTAACGATAGCCCCAAGTGAAACGCACCGTTGCGGAAACCCTCCCCGCTCGTTCCTCGCGACCCTCCCGGGGGGAGGGTGATGGTGGTACTTGCGTCGCCGCTGCGACTGGCTTCCGGGGAAGCACCGGCTCTATAATCAGAGATCCCGCCGGGCGCCGCTGAGAGCGGTTCGCCCCACCCTGCCCCACCCTGCTGCGAGTCACTCGCCATGACCCATCCTGCCGCTTTCCGGGATCGAAGTCTGCGCCGGATGCTCGGGACGCTCGCCCTCTGCGGTTTGGTCGCTGCGTTGTTGCCCCGCTGGGGCGTCGCCGCCGAGCCGGCATCAAACGCGGAACCGGAAGCTGAGACGCTCACTTTCGAAGAGCACGTTCGGCCGATTTTTCGCAAGTACTGTTTCGACTGCCACGGAGCGACCGAGGAGTACAAGGGAGGGCTCGACCTGCGGCTGGTGCGGTTGATGCTCGACGGGGGCGATTCGGGCGAAGTGCTCGTGCCGGGTGACGCCGAGGGAAGCTATCTGCTGCAGCGCGTCCGCTCGGGTGAGATGCCGCCTGGGGATCACCGGGTCGAAGACGCGGAGGTGGAGTTGCTTGCCCGCTGGATCGCCGCGGGAGCGCCGACGGCGCGTCCAGAGCCCGCCGAGATCGATCCAGGGATTGGGATCACGCCGGAAGAGCGCGAGTTCTGGTTCTTCCAGCCGATCGTCCTGCCCGAGGTGCCGACGTTCGCGGCCGAGCGGCGGGTGCGGACGCCGATCGACGCTCTGGTGCTCGCGGCGATGCAGCCCGAGGGACTCGGCTTTTCTCCCGATGCGGATCGCTTGACGCTGATCCGGCGTGCGAGTCTGGACCTCCGCGGGCTCCCGCCGACGCCCGAGGAAGTCCAACGCTTCGTCGAGGATCCGGCCCCCGATGCCTACGAGCGACTGGTCGAACGCTTGCTCGCTTCGCCCGAGTATGGCGAGCGGTGGGGGCGGCACTGGCTCGACGTCGCCGGCTATGCCGACTCCGAAGGCTACGACAACCAAGATGCGGTGCGTCCGTACGCCTACAAGTACCGCGATTACGTGATTCGCTCGTTCAACGTCGACAAGCCGCTCGACGCATTCATCGCGGAGCAGCTGGCCGGAGACGAGTTAGTCGAAGGGTCGCTCGAGAACCTGTCCGCCGCGGACATCGAGCGTTTGGTGGCGACTGGATTCTTGCGGATGGCAGCCGATGGAACGGGAGGGGGCGGAGTCGATCCGGTGGCCGCTCGCAATCAGGTGATCGCCGACACGGTCAAGATTGTCGGCTCTGGACTGCTCGGGCTGTCGGTCGCTTGCGCCCAGTGCCACGACCACCGCTACGATCCAATCTCCCACGAAGACTATTTTCGGCTGCGAGCGATCCTCGAGCCGGCTTACGATCCGGCCCATTGGCGAAACCCGGATCAAAGAAGGATCAGCCTGTACTCCGACGCCGACCGTGCCCGGGCCGCGGAGGTCGAAGCCGAAGCGGCGGTGGTCGTTGCCGAGCGGACCCAAAAGCAACAGGAGTACATGGCGGCCGCTCTCGAACAGGAGTTGGCCAAGCATCCGGAAGAACTCCGCGAGCCTTTGCGGAACGCGTACCAAACTGCCGCGGCCGAGCGGAGCGAAGCGCAGCAACAGTTGCTCAAGATGTATCCGAGCGTGAACATCTCTCCCGGAGTGCTCTACCAGTACAACCCCGAGGCGGCTGAGGACCTGAAGAAGTACGACGCTCGAATCGTCGAGATCCGAGCCAAAAAGCCCGTCGAGGATTTCGTCCGGGCGCTGACCGAGATTCCCGGCCAAGTCCCCACGACTCGGCTGTTCCATCGCGGCGATCCCCAGCAGCCACGCCAGGAGGTGTCGCCTGGGGACCTGACGGTTGCCGCCCCGGCCGGTGAACCCTTCGCCATCGCCGCCAACGACCCGGAGCGACCGACCACCGGCCGGCGGCTGGCTTTCGCTCGACGGCTGACCGGGCCCGATCACCCGCTATTTCCCCGCGTGCTGGCCAACCGGATCTGGATGCATCACTTCGGCCGGGGGCTGGTCGATACGCCGGGCGATTTTGGGATCCTCGGCGGCCGCCCTTCGCATCCGCAAGTGCTCGACTGGCTTGCCGCCACGCTCCGTCGCGAAGGCTGGAGTCTCAAGCAACTGCACCGGCTGATCATGACCTCCACCGTCTACCGCCAATCGTCGGTCCGCACCGAAAAGCTCGCCGCGGTCGATCCCGATAACCGCTGGTACGCTCGTCAGAATGTGCAGCGGCTCGATGCCGAAGTGATCCGCGACAGTATTCTTGCCGCCAGCGGCCGACTGCAGCGCACGATGGGCGGCCCGCCGGTCCCGATCGAGGCGGACCCGACGGGACAAATTGTGGTCAACGCCGCTCCCCGCCGCAGCGTTTACGTGCAGGTTCGGCGGACGCAGCCGGTGGCGATGCTGACCGCTTTCGACGCTCCGGTGATGGAGACCAACTGCGAAGTCCGCCCCTCGTCAACCGTGGCCACGCAGGCGCTGATGATGATGAACAGCGACTTCCTCCTAGAGCAAGCCGCCGAGATGGCTCGCCGCGTGGCGGAGACTCCGCCGATGACTTGGGCGGAGCCGAACGATCCCCAGGCGGCCGCCGCAGCGCTTGCCCCGCAAGTCGCAACCGCGTGGCAGCTGGCCTATTCGCGGCCGATCGAAGCCGAAGAATTGCAGCTTTCGCTCGCGTTTCTCGCCGCCCAGTGGCCACATCTTCCCCGCGATGGCAACGTTCCTCCGGAGCGGCAGGCGATGATCAATCTCTGCCAAACGCTGCTCAGCAGCAACGAGTTCCTCTACAGCCCCTGATTTTCCGACAGGCACGGATTTCCCCGCCACCCCCATTCCCCCCTGTTTCCGCCATGTTCGCTTCCCGCCGCCGCACCGCCGAAGCTACCTGCGATCCTCGAGCGCCCCAGTTGCCTGGGGCCGGGCCGCGGATGGCGGGATCGCGCCGTCAGTTTTTGGCTCACAACGCGATGGGGATCGGCGGCGTCGCGCTGGCCTGGATGCTCCAGCAGGAACGATTGCTGGGAACGCCTCCCGACGTGCCGCGGGGCGAAGTCCGGCACGACCTGAAGCCGCGTCAGGGAGACTTTGCTCCTCGGGCGACGGCGATGATTTCGCTGTTCATGCACGGCGGTCCGTCGCACATCGATCTGACCGATCCCAAACCCGAACTGACTCGCCGCGATGGCCAAGAGTTTGAAGGCGACATCCAGTTCAGCTTCGTCAATCGAGCCAGCAAGAAGCTGCTCGCCAGCCCCTGGAAGTTCGCTCCGCGTGGCCAGTGCGGAACCGAGATCAGCGAGTTGCTGCCACACTTGGGTGAAATTGTCGACGACATCTGCTTGATCCGTTCGATGCATACCGGAGCGAACGGCCACGAGGTTTCGATCCGCTACTTCAACGCGGGGATTCCGGGGGTCACGGGGCGACCCTCGCTCGGCTCGTGGGTCACCTATGCGCTCGGCTCCGAAAGCCAGAATTTGCCCGCCTACATGGTGCTGACCGATCCCGGGGGGCTGCCGGTCGACGGCGTTTCGAACTGGTCGAACGGCTGGATGCCGCCGCTATTTCAAGGGACGGTTCTGAGGCCCACCGAGCCGCGGATTCTCAACCTAGAACCGCCGGCTCATCTTCGCGGGCCGTTGCAGGCGGAGAACCTCGCGTTCCTCGACCGTTTGAACGAGCGTCACTTGGCGCGGCATCCGGGCGAAGCGGATCTCGAAGCCCGGATCGCCAGCTACGAGTTGGCTGCCGGGATGCAGACCGCAGCCAAAGAGGCGCTCGACATCTCCCAGGAAACCGCCGCCACCCATGCCCTCTACGGACTCGACGACCCGGCGACGCGAGACTACGGCACACGGTGTTTGATCGCCCGGCGGTTGGTCGAGCGTGGGGTGCGGTTCGTCCAACTGTTCCTCGGCGGCCAACCGTGGGACAACCACAGCAGTTTGCGGACGGGGCTGACCAACATTTGCAAGCGGACTGATCGTCCGGCAGCGGCGCTGGTCAAGGATCTCAAGCAGCGCGGGTTGCTCGACACGACGCTCGTCCACTGGGGCGGCGAAATCGGCCGCTTGCCGGTGACCGAAGGGGAGGGAGGAGCCGACAAAGCGGGGCGCGACCATAACGGCCAGGGCTTCAGCATGTGGCTGGCCGGAGGCGGGATCCGCGGCGGCATGGTTCACGGAGCGACCGACGAGTTCGGGCACCGGGCGGTGGTCGATCCGGTCTCCCCGAACGATTACCAGGCCACGCTGCTCCATCTGCTGGGGATCGATCACAACTCGCTGATCTACCATCACAGCGGTCGCGCTCAGCAATTGACCGACGGCCGACCGGCGAAAATCGTGCAACCGATCTTCGCCTGAGCCATGCCCGCCGTCACCCTCCTCCCGGGAGGGTCGGGCTCTCAGGCCCGGGGAGGGAGAGCGATCCCAACGATTGCGATGAAAGTGAACTTCCCTCTACGGAAGCCCTCCCCGCTCGTTCCTCGCGACCCTCCCGGGGTGAGGGTGTCAGGGATTCTTTTCTTTGCCCAGCCCCAATTTCCCATGAATCGTCGTCACCTTGAGCCGTCGATCCCTTCGAACAGCCGCGAGCCGATTCGCACGATCGTCGCTCCGGCTGCGATCGCCTCGGCAAAGTCGCCACTCATCCCCATCGACAGCTCGCCGAGCGAGATGTTTTGGGGAAGCCCCCGCTCGGCCAACCGGTCGCGAAGCAGGCGGAGGTCTTCAAAGTTTCGCTGCGCCGCGGCCAGGTCTCCCCGCTCGGCGGCCATCGCCATCAGCCCTTGAATCTGCAGGTGCGGCAGTCGACTGATTTGTTCGAGCGCCTCGAGAACCGCCTCGGGCGCGAATCCGTGCTTGGCTTCGTCGCCCGAGATGTTGACCTCCACCAGCCCTCGTACGACGCGGCCGCTCGCTTCCGCTTCGGCGTGGACGGCGTCGGCCAGCCGCACGCTGTCGATCGAATGGATCAGCGTCACGACCGGTAGCGTGCGGCGAACCTTGTTCCGCTGCAGGTGCCCGATCAGGTGCCACCGCAGGTGCGGCTCGCGGATCTCGGCGGCCTTTGACCACAGCGACTGGGGACGGCTCTCGCCCAGATCGCGGCAGCCGGCGGCGACCAGCAGGCGCGTGGTCGCCGCATCGACGTACTTCGAAACGCCCACGATCGTGATGCTCGACGGATCGCGACCCGCTGCGATCGCCGCGTCACCGACGGCGTCGACCACGCGACGCCAATTCTCGGCGACCCGATCGGCGGCCGTTTCGGGAGATGGAGAGGCTTCTTGGGGTGGCATCGGAAGGGGGCTGCTTTCAACTCGGTTGATCATCGACGGCAATCAGCTCTTCCACAAACCCATCGGACGCTGTGAACCGGCCGCAGAAGAAATCGGAAACGAGATTCTTGCCCAGTAGCGTGCGATTCTTCTGCCCGCTGAGCGAGCGGTAGATCAGCCACTGATCGTCGCCCGCTTGAACCCGATAGCCGGCTGCTTCGTTCGGCTGCAATAACCGTAGGCTCTCGGCGATCGTCAGCTGCCGCCACGTCCGGTCGCGGCTCATCCGTTTGCGATCGAAGTCAAACCAGAGAGCCGAGTAGAGCCGTCCGATGCCTCGCATCCGCGACTCGAGCAACAGCCCTCGGGGCTCGTGGGATTCGGTTTCGCCCGAGACGTCCGCGTCGACCGCTCGCAGCGCGCCGGGAGCTGCTCCGACTCGCCATTCGTTGAGCCCCAGCGGGTAGACCACCGCTCGTGGTTTGCCAGCGATGACGGTGAGCTCGCGGGTTTCGCGTTCTTCTTCAATGTGGGCGGTGGCGACGAGCGGCAATTGGCCGGCGTACTCCAGCGGCGCGGCGTACTCCAGCGGCGCGGCGGGATCGCTGCCGATCACCGCATCGGCCAGCAGCAGACAAGCGTCGTCGCGGAGCAGCAAAATTTGCCGCTGGAACTTGAGGCCGTCGGTATAGCTCTGTTCGAGTTCCAGGTAGTGCACGTCGTCATCCGAGTGCCAGCAGACTTCGCTCCACGCGCTCGACGGTTCCAGGAGCTGGCCGTTCTGAAGGACGTCGGCCTTCCACTCCCCCGAAACGAAAGGATGTTTGCCGTTGCTGATTTCGATCCGCGTTGTGGGCCCCGAGTAATCGACGACCACTCGACCTCGGCGCACGTCCCACTCGGGCAACATCACCGCCAGCTTTGCCTGTTCGTCCGACCAGCCGGGCTCGGGCAGTTCCACTTTCCAAGCCAGCCGGCCGCGAGACTTTTCTCGGCCGCAGATGGCCGCCGCGGCGGTATGCAGCGCCGGCTCGCCCACTTCGACCGCTGCGATCGCGAGCAACCCGCTCCGCGAAAGGTCGTCGCTGGCAGCGGGCCGCTTCGCCGCGACATCCTGCAGGCTCGATGATCCGTCGGGCCGCGTCAGCGCGGTGACCCGCGTCGCCAGCTCGAACGCCGCGTTGTTTCGCTTCGTCCCCACGCGACGACTCTGTCGGGCCGCCAACCGCTTGGAACGCAGCGCCGAGGCCAGGGCGAATCGGGCGAATCTCGCTCCTCCGCTGAGCGCGGCCGCCACGGCGTAGGGGCCGGCGTCGTACCAATCGGCGATCGCTTCGAGGGCGGCGACGCGGAGCGCATCGCACGAGGGGATGTCCGCTAAGCGCCAGGACAGAACGGCACCGATTTCCCCGGCGGCGAGCAAGCGGTCGAGCGACTCGGCAGCCGCTTGCTCCGAGGCGGCCCGGTGCAGCGACTGCAGCTCGCCGAGCACCATCCACCACAGCCGCTCCGGGAGCTCCGCCGTTTCGGCCACGACCAGCTCCGGAAGGGCGTAGCTCCAGGCGATCGCTTCGGGCAGCAGTTCCGTCGCCGCAAAGTTCGCCGCAAAGTTCGCCGCCGAGGGAGCGGTCGCCGTGGCCCGCACCGCCGCGACGAACTGTTCGGCCGCTCCGCTCAGATCGCAGCTCCGCGGTGGCTTGCGGCCAGCGGCAATGCGTGCCAAAGCGTCGATCGTCGAAGGCAGCTGTCCGCCGCAAGCGACTGCCGCTCCCCAGCGGAGCGGAGCACCGTCGGCAGCGCATTCCGGCCAGAGCGTCGCCAGATTCCGCCGCCCGACGCGCCGCGCGACCCTCTGCCGCAGCTCCGGCCACCGCAGCTCCGCGTGTCCATTGGCAACGCCGTTCTGTTCTGCGACTGACATAAAAAGGATTCTCTTCAGCGCCTGCAAACTGATAAGGTACGGTGTTCTCCGCGGTCTTATTCTTTCCGCCCATGCGACGAACGCAATGACCCTCGCCCAGCGACATTCCCTATGAAGATTCTCCAGTCGCAGCTGTTGGGCTGCCACCGCATACCGCTGCTGGCCCCCCTTTGCCTGCAGATCGGCCTTTGCCTGCTGGTCGCTTGCTCGCTCAGCGGGTGTTCGCCCGACCGATCCGAGGCTCCCGAGGAGCCCGCGGTCTCGCAGGCACCCGTGCCGTCCGCGCCCGAGCGGACGAGGGGGCCCGCCAACGAGCCGACGGCCGAAGCGCCCGCGGCCGATCGTCAGCCGGAGCAGGCGCCGGACCCGCTGGGGCCGGATCAGGTAGGAAAGAGCGAGCCGCTGCGGCCGGAGTTGCCCAGGGAGTCGGGGCCCAGTGAGTCAATGCTTAGGGAGTCGGTGGCTGCGGACGGTTCCGCCGACCCGGCGATGGAGAGCGATTCGGCGGTCGACCCGCGGCCGCTGCAGCGACCGACCGGTTCCGCTGCAGCCGACTCGCCAGCCGAGGAGCCCGTGGTGGAGGATCTCGATTCGGGGCGGACTCCGGCCGAGATCGCGGCTGCGAAAGCCTTTGCCGAGCCCGAGGGAGCGCGGCGGCTGAGCCCTGACGCGCAGCTGTGGATCGATCCCAAGCGGGGGCGGCTGATCGTCGACGGCTACGTCACGCTGCGGGAAGGGCCGCTGGAAATGTTCGCCTGCCCGGTGGGAACCAAGGAGCACGAATCGGTGGTCTCGGTGCTGTCGCCGGCCCGCTACGTCCACGCGGGGTTGCTGGCGATCGATGCAAAACCGGGAACGCCGGTCAGCTTCAGCCCCGAGTATCGTCCGGCGACCGGACAGCGAATCGCGATCTGGGTGATGTGGCGGAACGCCGAGGGCGACGTGGAGAAAGCACCGGCTCAGCAGTGGGTTCAGCTGACTGGCACCGACCAGACGCTCGACAGCGACTGGGTCTTTGCCGGGAGCAGTTTCTGGCGCGACCCGTCGACCGGCCGCGAGTTTTATCAGGCCGACTCCGGGGACCTCGTCTGCGTCTCGAACTTCTCCACCGCCATGCTCGATTTGCCGGTCGAGAGCAGCCAGTCGAACGCGGCGCTCCAGTACTCGGCGTTCACCTCCCACATCCCGCCGCAGGGAACGCCGGTGCGGCTGGTGTTCGTCCCGATCCCGCTTCCAACCGATGAGCCTTCTGCAGGCGACGAGCCGGAAACGGGAGATGAGCCGGAAACGGAAGATGAGCCGGAAGCGGGAGCCGCGACGCGGGTCGATCCCCGCCAGCCTCCAGAGGACGCTCTGCTCAAGGAACCGGCGGCGAAGTCGGAGTGACTTCGGCATCTGGTTTGCCAGTCCCGAAAGCCGCTGTGCCAACGGCCGGACCGGCGGTTCGCTCAGAGTTAGAATTGAGAGACCGAACCGTCACGACTTGAACGCATGCCCTACTCCAATGAGGAAAGACGATGGCAGCCGCTGAACGCACGACCGATCACGACACTATTCGCCAATGGGTCGAAGCTCGCAAAGCCGTTCCCGCGACGGTGAAAGGAACCGCTGAAGGGGACGAAGAGGCGGGCTTGCTGCGGATCGACTTTCCCGACGCCACCCCCGACCCGAATTTGGAGCCGATCTCCTGGGAGGACTTTTTTGAGAAATTCGAAGAGAGCCGATTGGCGTTTCTATATCAGGAAAAGACCGACGACGGATCGCTGAGCCGGTTCTGCAAATTCGTCAGCCGCGAGGAGTAAGGCGGTTATCAGCCGCCGGGTGCGAGCTCGCTATGTTGATCAGCCGCCGGGCGCTAGCCCCCGGTTCTCCAAAACACGGTTCGAACCGGACGCTAGCGCGTGGCGGCTGATGGGATGAATGCTTGCGACGCAGCGGAGCGTTTACGCCCTCGCTTCGAGCGCTTCCCACTGTTCGAACGCCGCCGTGAGGTCTTGCTCGAGTTGCTCGAGCTGTTGGCGGTCGGAGGCGATTGCAGCCCCATCGCGGCGATAGTAGTCGGGATCGGCCATCGCTTCGTGCAGTTCGGCGATCTTGGCTTCGAGCGTCTCAATCCGTCCCGGAAGCGCTTTGAGTTCTTTCTGCTCTTTGAAGCTCAGCCGGTCGCCCGCAGCGGACTTCGCTGGCGGAGTGGTTTTCGATCCCGAGTCGTCGACGGGTGACTTCGCTTTCTTGCCGCCCGAACTGGACTTTTCTTCGCGCGACTCGGTCGCTTGCCGCCGTTCGACGCTCTCCCGCCACGCGTCGTAGCCGCCGACATACTCGTTCAGACCGTCCGGCTCGAAGACGATCGTGCTGGTCACGACGTTGTTCAGGAAGGTTCGGTCGTGGCTGACGAGCAGCAGCGTGCCCGAAAAATTGACGAGCTGTTCCTCGAGCAGATCGAGCGTTTCGCTGTCGAGGTCGTTGGTCGGTTCGTCGAGGACGATGACGTTCGCCGGGCGAGTCATCAGCTTGGCCAACAGGACCCGATTGCGTTCACCGCCGGAGAGGAAACGGACGGGGGTGCGGGCTCGTTCGGGCGTGAAGAGAAAATCCTGCAGGTAGCCGATGATGTGCTTGGTCGTTCCGCCGATTTGGACGCGGTCACTCCCTTCGGCCACATTGTCTTGGACGCTTTTGTCGTCGTCGAGCTGGCCGCGGAGCTGGTCGAAGTAGGCGATTTCGAGGTTCGTGCCGAGCCGGATCGAGCCTTCGTCGGGCTCCAGGCCGCCGAGCATCAAACGCAGGAGGGTCGTTTTGCCGGCACCGTTGCGACCGATGATCCCGACTTTGTCTCCCCGCATGATCGTGGTGGAAAAGTCGTGGATGATCTGATTGTCGCCGCGGGCGAAGGAGACGTTCTTGAGTTCGGCGACGAGCGCCCCGCTCCGCGATCCCTCTTGGACTTGAAGTTTGGCGGTTCCCTCGGTTTTGCGTCGGGCCTGACGCTGCTCGCGCATTTGCTTGAGGGCTCGAACGCGGCCTTCGTTGCGGGTCCGCCGGGCCTTGATGCCCTGGCGGATCCAGACCTCTTCTTGAGCCAGTTTCTTATCGAATAACGCGTTTTCCTTCTCTTCAGCCGCCAGCGCGTCTTCCTTGCGGCGGAGGAACGTTTGGTAGTCGCAGGACCAATCGAACAGCCGCCCGCGATCGATTTCCCAGATCCGGCTCGCCAGCTTCTGCAGGAACGAACGGTCGTGGGTGATGAACAGCAGCGTCCCGGTCCACCTTGAGAGGAAGCCTTCGAGCCACAGAATCGAATCAATGTCGAGGTGGTTCGTCGGTTCGTCGAGCAGCAGCAGTTGGGGGTCGGCGACGAGCGCCCCGGCGAGCAGCACGCGGCGTTTGAGGCCGCTCGAGAGAGTTTCGAAGGCGGCTTCCCCATCGAGCTCCATCCGCGAGAGGGTCGTCTCCACCTGGTGTTCCGCCTGCCAGGGCGATTCCGCGTGCTCGTCAGCGACGCCGCCGGCAACGATCTCGCGGACGCTACCGTGGAGGTCGGCAGGAACCTCTTGGACCAGCCTGGCCACGCGCGTTCCTGGAGCCATCACGATTCTTCCCGAATCGGGCTCGACGTCGCCGCTGATCATCTTCAGCAGCGTCGTCTTCCCCGCTCCGTTGCGCCCGAGCAAGCCGATCCGCTGCCCGGGTTCGATGACCGCCGAGACATCGTCGAGCAAGGCGGGGCCACGAAATCGAATACTGAGGTTCTCGAGCGTCAGCAGCGGCATGGGGGGAGCGTTACGGGCGGGATTGCGGCTGGGGAGCGGAAGGGAGCAGCGGGAAAGCGGCGGGGCTCAGTGATCGTGGTCGTGATCGCCCGAGAGGGGAGCTTTGAGCGTTGCGTCCGCCGTCTCGACGACCAGCGTCACGCGAGCGGTCGTGCCATCGCTCATCGCGATATGGGTCAGCAGGTTCGGACTTTGCAGCTGGTAGCCGCCGGCTCCAAGCGACTCGTCGGCCGCTTGCAGTTCGTACGTGACCGGCTCTTTCCCTTCGAGCTCCGCGACGAACTGGACCTTCTCGGCCGATTTGCCGAGCTCTCCGAGGTAGACCTCGACGGTGTTCTCTTCGTCCAGATGGACCCACTCGGCGTGATAGTGGCCGGGGTCGAGCACGATGATGTGCCCGCCGTGGGGGCCGAGTTCATCGTGGCTGTGCCCCTCGTGGTCGTGCCCCTCGTGACCATGATCGTGGTCGTCGTGGAGGCCGGGCGTATCTTGAGGCGGGGTATCCGGAAGCGTCGATTCGCTGCTACATCCGACGACACAAAGCAGCCCCAGAAGGGTGCCAAGCGGCAAGAGCGCGGCGAGCGGGCCGGGAATGGAGCTGCTGGAAAAAAGTGAGGCAAGGCAGCGGGTCATGGTCAAAGGCTCCACGGCGGTGGCGAAGGAAAACAGAAGACGAGTCCGACCAACGACCAGCATACGCGCAATGCAGCCACAGGGGGAATGGCTCCGGGGGATTGATTGATTCAAGTGGTACGACCGAAACAGCCGAACCCAACAGAAAGACCCGCGCTTTTGGGGGCACGGCTAAGCTTTGCCGCTGGCCCCGTTTCAACCACGATCTATCGGACCGAGAGATCGAGATGCGTAGTGCACTGCTGATCGCCGTCATTCTGCTGACTGCCACCTCGGCCCAAGCGGAAATCGCCTGGCGAGCGAATCTCAAGTCCGCTCACGGAGAGGCAACCGCCACCGGAAAGCCGATCCTGGTCCACTTCTACTCCGACAATTGCGTTTGGTGCGATCGCCTGGAGCAAGGGACTTTCCAAGATCCCACTGTCGCCGCCGCGATCGAAGCCCAATTCATCCCGGTGAAAGTCAATGGACCGCGCGAACCTAAATTCACCAGCGCGTTCAGCATCACGCGGTATCCCACCGACGTGATCGTCGCCAGCGACGGCAGCGTGTTGGCACACCAGCTCAGCCCCCAGGAGCCCTCGGGCTTCCTGGCAATGCTGAATGCTCCCGAAGTCAGCGGGCGAATCGCCGCTTCAGGGGCTGTGCCCCCGCAGAACACGGCCTCTCCGCAGCCGGCCATCGCGAGCGGATTGGCTGTGCCGCCAGCAGCGAGAAAGCAGAATCCGCAAGTTGCCGGACCCGGACCTGAGATGGCGGGATTCGCTATGCCTCCGGGAATCAGCGCGGGCAATTTCGACATGCAGACCTTCGCCGGAACCCCCGCCTTTGCCGGGACCCCCGCCTTCGCCGCGTCCCACCGCCAGGGTGGTTCTCCGACCTCGCTCGGACTCGCCCCTCCGGCCAATTCCGCCCGCCCCGCCGAGAATGCTCGCCCCGCCGAGAATACCCGCCCCGCCGAGGATTCCCGCCCTGCCGAGGGTCCCCGGGTCGCCGAGGGTCCCCGGGTCGCCGAGAACCCACACGCCGCGGCGAAATCAGACCAGCCACTGCCGCCCGAAGCGATGGACGGCTACTGCCCGGTCACGATGATCAGCGAAATCCGCTGGGAGCAGGGCAAACCGGAGTTTGGAGTGATCCACCTCGGCCAGCTCTACCTGTTCGCCTCCGCGGAAGCCAAGCGGAAATTCCAGGCCTCGCCCGAACCCTACACCCCGGTCCTCAATGGGATCGACGTGGTGAAATTTTTCGACGACCACAAGGTTGTCCCCGGGAGTCGCGAATGGGGATATACCGACCCGGTGTACGGGCGGATGTTCTTCTTCGCTGACGAAGCGTCGATGAATCACTTCTACACTCATCACCAGCAGTACGTCGAACCGGCGATCGAGCTATCCAAGCGGGCCGCTGCGGACGCGAATCGCCGCCGCTAGGCTCTGTCAGGAAACCCGGCGATTTCTCTCTTTTGAGCCGTAGGCGCTAGCCTCGGGTGAGCCGTAGGCGCTAGCCTCGGGCCTCGCCGCCCCGGGATTTCCGCTGCAGCACCCGCGGCTAGCGCCGTCGGCTCACCCGCGGCTAGCGCCGTCGGCTCACCCGCGGCTAGCGCCGTCGGCTCAGGGGTTTCTGACAAAGCCTAGCCCTGGGCTGTTCTGTTTGAGCCCTTCGGGCTGAGGGGGGAGTGCCGGGGCTCGGCTGGAGGCGAGCTGCTCTTGCCTGGGTTCTCTATCTTTCCTGATTCGACTTGATATGGCCCTACTGCAGCTCATGAGAGGGCGGGATTTATGGGTTTTGCCATCCATGCAACCAAAACGGGGTGAATAATCCGCAGTTGACGCGCCGATACTACCCGCACAACCGGTTCAGGTGCGCTTCGCTGAGAAGGGCCTGCGACCGATGTTTAATGGTGAGTGGCCGGCGGGGGGCGTCCCGCGTCACGTATACGAACAACGGTGGAAAAAGTCATGTCGGTACGGAAGCTGACGATCGGTCTGCTGGCCGCTGCCGCCCTGCTGGCTGGGCCACGGGGGGTGGAGGCACAAGAGCACATACCTGAGCACATGCCTGTTGCCGACCCTTTGTACTTCGAGCCCGATTTCCGGTGGTTCGAACCGGTGACCGACGTGGACCTCTTGGACATGAAGCCCGAGAAGCGGGCCAGTGTCGGATGGTTTGGAACCTTTGACCGGCTGATGCTGTACACCAGCCGGCCGGAGATTTTCCGCGAGCCGGGCACCGGTGAAATCTACTCGGATTTCGATCGCGGGTGGGGAAACCGGGTCGACATCGGGTACATGACCGACGATGACCACGGCTGGTTAGCCACCTTCACCCACATGGCCGGGCCGAACGCCTACGAGACGCTGCTCGTCGAACGGTTGAACCGGATCAATGAAGAAGAGGCGGCCGGGGACGATGACCTGCTGACCGACGAGTTCGGCCAGCTGCTCCCGCCGGCCGACCGCAACAACCCGGTCTTCGGGTATCGCGTCTACGAGCTGCAAGACAGCCTCAACGTGATGGACCTGCGAGCCTTTGAGCTGAACAAGACTTGGCGGCTCGAGCCGTACCACTACGGCGGCATCCTCGAGCCGATGGTCGGTTTCCGTTACATGGGGCTCCAGGATCGCTTCCAGCGGCAGGCGTACGAAGAGGGCATCGCCCTCGACATCGACGGCAACGTGATTCCGATCGAGACGCTGACCACGCAGAGCAGCGACACCGACAATAACATGTTCGGCGGCCAGCTCGGCTTCCGCTACTACAAGAGTTTTGTCCGCACGACCTACTCGGCCGAACTGCGGGCTTTTGGGATGGCAAACTTCCAGACGCATCGCTCGGCGATCGACGAGGTGGTCACCGGCTACGACGACGCTTTGGATGAAGTGGTGCTCGAAGACCGCACCCGCAGCCCGGTGGTGTATGTCGACAACGACGAGTTTGTGTTCGGCTTCGAAGTTCGCGGGGAAGTCGCCTACCAGCTCACGCGGCACTTCCAACTCCGTGCCGGCTTCCAGGTGGTCGACTTGGCTCAAGGGCTGTGGCGTGGGCAGATCAACGATCTGACCGACCAGCAGATGGTGATGGCCGGGGGGACGTTCGGGATCGCCCTGAACCGCTAACGGCCGAAGCGCCGCGAGAGACGCCCCAGCTCCACAAAAAAAGGCGGCTCGGAACCAGTTCCGAGCCGCCTTTTTTTCGTCACGTCGCGAGCGAATCCAGCTCAGGCCTGCGACAGGTTTCGCAATTCTTCCAACTCCTGCGACAAGCGGTGCCGCAGCGGACTCTCTGGACGCAGCTCTTCGAGCAGATCTTCCGCCTTCTCGAACGTCGCTTCGTCCTGGTTCGGGGTGCTGAAGAGCTTGCGAAAACTCTTCTCAACAGTGGCCTCGGTCAGCAAGGGAACTCTCCTTCGTGGGGCAATCAATTGGGCTCCTGTAGTGTAGGCACTGGACCCTGCACCGCAACCCAAATCGTGGCCCCCAGTCGGGGCTCCAGAGGAGGTGGAAAGGAGGGGCGGGCGGCACCCGGCGATCGCCTCCTTCCGCGACTTAGCCGACGTTGGCTGCCGACCGGTCGGCGCTCGAACGGTCTTGCGAGACGAGCCCCAGATCGGCGCCATGCCGGGCCAACGCGGCGATCGTCTTGTCGATTTGTTTAGCGGTATGCGTGGCGGTGATGAAGAACCGCAACCGAGCCGCAGCTTCCTCGACCGCCGGATAGAGGATCGGTTGGACGTTGATCCCCTCCTGGAACAGACGGTGCGAAAGCCGCAGGGCGAGCAACGAATTGCCGGTGATGATCGGGATCACCGGCGTGCCGCCGCTCTCGCCGGTATCGAATCCGGCCGCCTTGGCTTTCCGCAAGAACTGCTCACTCCGCTCGCGAAGCCTCTGGACTCGTTCGGGCTCCTGGCGAAGCTGGCGGAACGCAGCCAGAGCGGCAGCCGCGGCGCTGGGCGGCATCCCCACGCTGAAAACAAAGCCGGGGGCCGTGTACCGCAGCAGCTCCACCAGCGCCGCTGAGCCGGCAATGTAGCCACCGCAGCTTGCAAAGGACTTGCTGAGCGTTCCCATCCAGATGTCGACGTCGCGGGGGTTCACGCCAAACTGCTCGGCAATTCCTCGCCCGGTCGCCCCGAGCGTTCCGATGCTGTGCGCTTCATCGACCATCAAGAAGCATTTGTGTTGCTGCTTGACGCGGACGAACTCGGGCAGCTGCGGGAAATCGCCGTCCATGCTGTACGTCCCTTCGACGATGATCAGCACGCGGCGATACTGGCCCCGGACTTCGCTCAGCAGTGCGTCGAGGGCTCGGAAGTCGTTGTGCGGAAACGGGCGTCGCCGCGCTCCGGAGAGCACCGCGCCTTGCACGATGCTGTTGTGCGAGAGCGAATCGTGGACGATCAAATCACCCGGACCCACCAAGTGGCCGATCGTCGTCTCGTTGGTGCTGTGGCCGCCGACAAACACGAGTGCCTGATCGACTCCCACGAAGTCGGCGATCTCTCGCTCGAGCTCCCCGTGCAGCGGTTTTTCGCCCGAGACGAGACGGCTCGCCGAGACGCTTGTCCCGTACTGGGCGATTGCCGCCTGGGCCGCTGCGACGACGACCGGATCGCCGGAAAAGCCGAGGTAGTTGTAGCTGGCGAAGCTGATCAGCTCGCGTCCGCCGATCCGCGTCGTATCGCGGACCGTCCCTTCGTGAACGGTGAAGTACGGGTTGGGGAGACCGGTGAGCTCGACCTGCGCCATCGTCTGTTTCAGCCGCCGGTACTCGGGCAAGTGCTCGAATTGGAACTCCTCGGGCGAGATTTCCCGCGCTGCCGACGCGGACGGCGTGCCGTTGACGCCGCTGCTGAGCCGAGCCTCAGCCGAGGCTCCCGCACCGCTGCGAAATTCCCCGCCGCCGCTTCCTGGGCCACGATTCTCCGCAGCGGCGATCACCCGCTGGACCTGTTGCGGGTCCATGTGCCGCTCGATGGCCGCGGCGACTTCGTTGACCGTCTCGATCTCCAGCAAAATATCTTCGGGAAAGCGGCCTCCGAAGGTTTGCTCAAGCGCGTGGGCGATTTCCAGGCGTTCGAGGCTGTCGAGAGCCAGGTCGAGCATGATGTTGGTTTCGGGGCTCAGGTCGCCCGCCCGCTCGCGAGCGATCTCGCGCACGTGCTGCATGACCGCGGCGACCACTTGCGGGTGCGGCGCGGAACTGTCGGCGGAGCCCGCGGACGCTTTTTGCGCAGCCGCTTGCATCACGCCGCCGCCGAACCGCCCACCAGTCCGGTCCGGCTCGATTCGCAACTGCTCGCTGCGAGACCACGAAGCGATGATGCGGAGGTCGTTCTCCAGGATCGCTTGATGGCAGGCGTGACGCTGAATTTTGCCGCTGCTGGTCTTGGGGACCGAGCTGTTGCGGACGAGGTAGACCGCGTCGGGGGGGAGATCGTGCTCGGCGGCGACGGCCCGGCGGATCGAGGTGATCTCGGCATCCCAGTCGAGGTCGCGGCGACGAATCGTCTCGGCCACGATCACCAGCTGCTCGCCGTGCGCGTCGTCCTGCATCGAGACGGCGGCCACCGAGCCGGTTTGCACCGCAGCCGAAGCCCGTTCGACGGTCTGTTCGATGTCCTGCGGATAGCGGTTGACGCCTCGGACAATGATCATGTCCTTGAGCCGCCCCGTCACGAACAATTGGCCTTCATGCAAAAAACCCAAATCGCCGGTTCGCAGGAAGGGCCCGTCACCATCGGCCGTGACGGCTTCGAAAGTGGCGTGCGTCGCTTCGGGGTTCCGCCAGTAGCCGCGGCCCACGCAGGGGCTTTGGACCCAGATCTCGCCGATCTCCCCCCCTGGCATCGGAGCTCGCGTCGTCGGATCGACGATCCGCACCGTCTCGCCCGGCAGCACCGCGCCGCAGCCGACCAGCGTCCGCGCTTCTTGCGCCCGTTCACCCTCAGCCCCACTGGACTTACTCTCGCCGCTGGTCTCACTCTCGCCGCTGGGCCCACTCGCACCGATCGGGACGGCGGTTCCCTGGTCGAGCTGGTACTTGTCGAAATCGCGGAGCACCGGCCGCGTTTCGCTCGGGCCGCCGGTCACGATCAGCGTCGTTTCGGCCATTCCATAGCAGGGCAAAAATGCTTTGGCGTCAAACCCGCAAGGGGCAAAGCGTTCGGCGAACGCCCGCAGCGTCCGTTCGCGGATCGGTTCCGCACCGTTGAAGGCGATCTTCCACGACGACAAATCGAGCTGGGCAATCTCCGAGGGCTCGATTTTGTCGACGCACAGCTGGTACCCGAAGTTGGGACCGCCACTGATCACCACTTTGTACTGGGTGATCGCCTGCAGCCAGCGGATCGGCTTCTGCAGAAACGTCATCGGGCTCATCAACACGTTGGTCGTGCCGAGGAACAGCGGATTGAGCACGCCCCCGACCAGCCCCATGTCGTGGTAGGTGGGGAGCCAGGTCAGCCCGATTTCATTATGGCGGGTTTCAAAACCGTAATTGATCAGCTCGCAGTTGCGAACCAAATTTTCGTGCGTCAGGATCACTCCCTTGGGCGAGCCGGTCGAGCCCGAGGTGTACTGCAGCAGCGCGATGTCGGAGGACTGCAAACGGACGGGGCGGTAGGCCGAGCGGTCGAAAGCTTCAGGGCGATCGGTCGCTAGCAACCGCACGCTCTCGAGCTCTTCGGATTGCTGGGCGTTGGCTTGGATCTGTTCGACGACGCTGGCCACCGACAGTCCGAAGCGAGCTTCGGCGTCTTGAGCGATCGAGCGGATCCGAGTCGACTTGCGGTTCTTCCGCGGCGGGAAGGCGGGGACGGCGATCGCGCCAGCCGCATGGCAAGCATAGAAACCGACGACAAAATCGAGCCCGGGCGGGTAAAACAGCAACACCCGCTCGCCGCCGACCCCCTCGCGCTGCAGGTACCCGGCCAGCCCCTCGACGCGGTGGAGCAGTTCGCTGTACGACAGTTGCTCGTGGCGCGTTTCAGCGTCGGTGAAGCGATAGGCGAAGTCGTTAGGCCGCTGCTCCGCCCAGTAGCGGAGAATCTCCACGAAGTTCGTGCGGGGCGGATCGTAGGGGCCAAGGGAACGTTCGAGGTTCACTCTCGCGGGGTCCACAATGGAGTGTGTCGTTTTTAACGGTTCTACCGTAGCAACTGGAACGCCGTTCTTCCATGGATCGACACGCTCCCGCCTGTGGAGCCAATGGTTCGCCAGTCCTTCGGGCTGGGAGAAGTTTAACGGATCAGCGGGCCTCCGGCTTATTTTCGCGGAGCGCCAGGCTCTCGAAGAAAACCTGAAACGACACCCTCCCCCCGGGAGCGTCGCGAGGAACGAGCGGGGAGGGGTATGCGCGACGTAGAGCCTCCCCACGGCTGACTTAAGCAGTCCCTCCCCGGGCCTGAGAGCCCGACCCTCCCGAGGAGGTCGTGCAGTTTTTAGCCCCCTCTCCCCCGAAGGGAATCGCGGCAATCGCTTGACCTTCACCCCCAAACATTTTCGCGATTCTCTTTGGG
>NZ_WRPR01000029.1 GCF_010367455.1 Candidatus Laterigemmans baculatus
GTAACTCCAATGTCTACCGGAACTAAGGCTCTCGCGCTAGATACCTACGCTGATCAGCGGATGAAATATCCGGGCTAGCGCGTGGCGGCTGATTGAAGCAGCATGCCTGTTCGGCTTGCCGTGAAACAGTGTCCTACGCCCCTCCTACGCCTGGCCGGCACCGACCAATTGCGGCTCGGCTTTCGGCTCGGCCTTGTTGAGCAGCTGGACGCAGTTCGGGGCCTGCGGATCGACCTCAAAGGTGATTGGGAATCGATATCCTTTGCGGGCGTCTTGATGGAAGCCGGGCATCCGGCGGGCGACGCGGATCCCAAACTCTTTCATCGCTGCGGTGCACCCTTCGACCTCCGCCGAGGCGGTGCAGCCGGGAAACCAGCGGCGGAAGAAGTGGTTTGACATGTGGACGTTGTTGCGACGCTGAGCCGCGCGGGTCATGTGCTCGGTTGAGAGCGACACGTTCAGGCCCGCCAAATTCACCACGCGGTGCGGTGAATGCTGGGCCCAGGTGACGACCTGGCCGGGCTGGAGATCGAGCACTTCGGCCGACTCATCGAAGCTGGTGTGGTAGGGAATCTCTTCGGAGCGTTCCCCAACCATGATCCCTTCGAGGATCGAGTTGCTGACGAAGGGGTCTTGCCGCGGATACACCCAGACCCGTTTGGTGCCACGAATGTGCCACAAAATGTTCAGTGGTGCGTCGACGTGGTAATAGACCTGAGCGGTGGGCGAGGAGATCAGCAGGTTGGCGGAATGTTCGAAGGAGTGAAAGCCGCCGACTTGGGCCTCCATATCGCCGTACAGGCCGTGGACCAGATCGCGATACCGCTCATGGTGGATGACCATCTTTCGCAGGTTCAGCCACAGGCGACCGCGCTGCACCATCTCGAGCAACTCGCTGCCGCTGAAGTCTTTGAGATCTCCTTCTCGCCACTCGTTCCGCTGCATCGGATCGTCGCCCATCGTGTTGACGCTGAGGTCTTGGCGGGGGTGACGCTCGATCAAGTCGGCCAGTGCGGCATCGCCGAACAATCCGCTTGCTTCCAGGTTGTGACTGGCAACCAGCGTCTCGCGACCTAGCTTCGCCTGCCACACGGGATCTTGCGGAACCAGCTTGAATGGGGAGTCGGTCATCGGTTGCCTTTCAGTGTTCATGCATGGCGGGTCAACGAGAAAGCCGGAACGTTTTTAACCGTAGCTCACGATTCGGCAGCTGGCCGAACGAGCTGCGGATCCGATCCCCCGACTGGTTTCGCGCTTCCGCATCAATCACACTGGGCGGTCTTCCCCCGGCTTTTGTTGATACGCACTGTTTGCTTCGTCCGCACTGGAGACTGACCGATGCCGCGACGTTTGTTCGATCACCGATTACTTCGCTCGTTGTTGCTGCTGGTGATCGCGGTGGCCGGTCATGCCGTCGGGGCCCGCGTTGCCGTGGGGGCCGAAAAGAACATCGTGTTCTTTATCACGGACGATGAGAGCCCCACGCTGGGATGCTATGGCGACCCGGTCGCCAAAACTCCCCACGCCGATGCGCTGGCGGCCGACGGCACTCGCTTCACACATGCTTTCGCCACCACGGCGAGCTGCAGTGCTAGCCGCTCGGTCGTCCTCACCGGGCTGCACAACCACGTCAATGGTCAGTACGGGCACCAACACGCCTACCACAAATTCACAACATTTCCTGATGCGATTCGTTTAACCCTCCCGCAGGTGCTCGCGCGGCAGGGTTATCGCACTGGGCAGATCGGCAAGTTTCACGTCGCTCCCGAAGAGGTCTACCACTTCGAGACGTATCTACGCGGCAATGGGCGAAATGCGGTCCAGATGGCGGAGAACTGCCGCGAATTCATTTCAGACCACACCGAGGAGCGGCCGTTCTTCCTGTACTTCGCCACCTCGGATCCGCATCGGGGCGGAGGCATCGATAAGCAATCGGAATTGGCGCTGAAGCCCGACTTGTTTGGCAATCGCCCGAACGATGGCTCGCATGTCGGCGTCGACGAAGTCTTCTATGATCCGGCAACCGTGCCTGTTCCGGCGTTCCTCAGCGATACGCCAGAAACTCGCGAAGAGCTGGCGCAGTACTACCAGTCCTGCTCTCGGGTCGACCAGGGGCTGGGGCGGTTGATCGAAATTCTCAAACAGGCGGGCGTATACCACAAGACGCTGATCGTATTTACCTCCGACCATGGAATGGCCTTCTCCGGCGGCAAGACAACGGTTTATGAGGGAGGGCTTCGCGTCCCCTTCTTGGTTCGCAATCCGTACGAGCAAAACCGGGGCGTCGTCAGCGATGCGATGATCAGCCATATCGATATCACCCCGAGTCTGCTCGATTTCGCCGGAGGACTCGATGCGGAAGCGAACGCCCCAAAGGAGCTGATCGATGCCGACGCCTACTGGCGAGAGCGGGGTGAGAACGTTAAGGAGAATCGCAGTGGGCCGCACAAGTTTGACCGCTATCACGGCCGCTCATGGATTCCGATCCTTGGGAAGCCCGACGCGAAGCACTGGGACCAGATCCATGCTTCGCACACGTTCCATGAAATTCAGATGTACTATCCGATGCGCGTCGTTCGCGATCGCAATTACAAGCTGATCTGGAACATCGCCGCGCCCCTCCCCTACCCGTTCGCTTCGGATCTGTGGGCCGCGTCGAGTTGGCAATCGCAATATCAAAAGGGGCTGGACGCACCTTATGGAAAGAAAACCGTCGGGGAATATATCCAGCGTCCATACTTCGAACTGTACGACATGCAGCAAGATCCGCACGAAGCTAAAAATTTAGCTGATGATCCCCGCTATGCTGACACGCTCCAGACTTACAAGAAAAAGCTGCAGGCGTTTCAGGAGGAAATGGGAGACCCGTGGATCATGAAATGGGAGTATGAGTAGCGCTTGGTGTCACCCTCAGAGCACGGAGGGATAAATACCCGTCTTGTTCACCCTCTCCCCGGGAGGGTGATGTTTCGGCTTTCTGTCAGAGCGCAGGGCTCTGTCTACCCCTTCCCTCCAAAAGAAGCCTCGCCATGTTGCCCCACCTTTCTTTGCGCATGCCGCTCTCTGTTTTGGCCGTTGCTGTTGCGATGGGGCCGGCTACGGTTTTCGCTCAATCCTCGGAGACTCCCGAGCGATTGCCGAATACGGCGCCGCTGGTGGCCGAAGAGCCGTTGATCGATCGGATGCTGGTCGGGGCGGAGCGCTTTTTGGATGCGCAGCTGGTGGCGACCCAGCAGCGGCGGCGGGCGGAGTGGATTGAGCGGATGCAGAAGCCGGCGGCGGAACGCGAAGCACGCTTGGCGGAACTGCGCGAGCGTTTGCAGAAAATGGTGGGAGGGGACGATTCACGAGTGACCGCGGGACTGCCGCAGATCGTCGCTCCGCTCGGTGGGCCATCGGAGCTCGCCCGCGGCGGCGGGGTGGTGGTGCACCAGGTCCGCTGGCCGGTGCTGGACGGGTATGTCGCCGAAGGATTGGCGGTGACTCCGGAGCACCGTCCTGGGGCTCCCGAGGGTGGCGCTCCGCAAGCGACTGTAATCTGGTTGCCTGAGGCGGACGTGCGACCTGAGACGCTGGTGGGGCTCGACGGCGTGGCAGCGGGTGGTAGTGAAGATCCCGCGGCAGGGCTGCCCTTGCAGTTGGCCGCGGCTGGCTGCCGCGTGATCGTCCCGCAGATGATCAGCCGACGGATGGAAGTCCGCGGCGGGCGAGCCGAGATCACCGACCGCGAGTACGTCTATCGGGCAACGTTTGTGCTCGGACGGCATCCGCTGGGGTTGGAAGTTCAAACGGTTCGGGCGGTGGTCGACGGGTTGCGGCCGGAGGGGGCCAGCGCGAGCGACTCGCCGATCGCGGTTGCCGGTCATGGCGAGGGCGGTTTGGTGGCGTTGCTGACCGGTGCGATCGATCCCCGCGTCGATGTCGTGCTCGCCAGCGGAGTGTGGGGAAACCGGGATGCGATGTGGAGCGAGCCGGTCTCCCGCAATCTGTTTGGGTTGCTCAGCGATTTTGGTGATGCGCCCTTGGCTGCGATGATCGGGCCGCGGCGGCTGATCATCGAGGCGGCCCAGGGACCCGAGCTTGAGATTGCGACGAAATCGGCGGCGCCGGGTCGGTTGGTTTCGCCCACTCTCGAAGAGGTCGAGGAGGCCACCGCGGCGACGCGTCAGATCATGGGCGACGCGTGCGATTGGTTGACGGTGATCGATCCGCCTGGTGCCGGCTATGGATCGACTCAGGCTCTCGAGACGCTGGTCGAATCGCTGGGTGTCACCGCAAAGCGAATCGCCGATCGCCAGTCGCTGCGGGCTCCAGTGGCCGCAACGAGTCGCGGGCCATTCGATGCCGAGGCGGCTCGTGCGGAACAATTGCGGCAGATCGAGCGGCTGGGGGACCACTGGGTGCGGACCAGCCGCAAAGTGCGGAGTGGGATGATCGACGAACTCGACACGTCGTCGCTCGAGGCGTACGAGGCCGCAACGGCTCCGCTTCGGGAGCGTTTCGAGCGGGACGTGCTGGGCCGTTTCGACCAGCCACTGCTGCCGCCAGCGGTCCGCTCGCGGCTCTGGCGACGCAGCGATCGCTGGACTGGCTGGGAAGTCGAGATGGATGTGTTTCCGGAGTTGATTGCCGGTGGCATTTTGCTCGTTCCCAACGATGCGCCGGCGGACGAACCGCGACCGGTGGTCGTCTGCGTCCATGGGCTGGAGGGAACGCCGGAGCACACGATCACCGAGGAGCGTGCCGCCTACAATCACTTTGCCGCGTCGCTCTGCGAGCGAGGGTTCATCGTCTTCTGTCCGCAGCAACCCTACACTGGCGGCGATCGGTTTCGCGTCCTGCAGCGGAAAGCCAACCCGCTCGGAAAGACTCTGTTTTCGCTGATCGTTCCCCAGCATCGGCAACTGGTCCGCTGGCTGCAGACGCTGCCTCAAGTCGATCCCGAGCGGGTCGCTTTCTACGGGCTGAGCTACGGGGGAAAATCAGCGATGCGAATCCCGGCCGTCGTCACCGAATACGGCCCGACGATCTGCTCGGGCGACTACAACGAATGGGTGCTGAAGAACGTCAGCACGAGTGATCGGTTCAGCTATGTCTGGACGGGCGAGTACGAGATCTTCGAGTTCGACCTCGCCGGGACCTTTAGCTACGCCGAGATGGCCGCGCTGATTTGCCCGCGGCCGTTCATGGTCGAGCGGGGGCATTTCGACGGGGTCGCCGAGGACCGCTGGGTCGGCTTCGAGTATGCCCCGGTTCGCTATCTGTACGCGGCTCGCTTGAAAATCCCCGAGCGGACCGAAATCGAGTGGTTCCCCGGACCGCACGCGATCTTTGGCAAAGGGAGCTACGAGTTCCTCCATCGCCATCTCGATTGGCCCGAACCGGCAGCCGCCGCACGCTAGCTAAATAGCGCCGATTTGAAGTCATTCGCAGCAGGATGACTTGCGGAAAAATCGTTTAACGGCAAGCCGAAGGCGACTGCTTTTTAAAACACAGTCGCTTGCGGCTTGCCGTTAAACGACTGTGTGACCCACTTCCTCGCCACCTTCCCGGGGGGAAGGTGACGTAGGCAATTTTCTGACCGAGCCCAGTCAAAGCCGCTCCTCAGCGGCTCATCCGCTTGGCCGCCAGCTTAGGCATTCGCGTCGGCTTCGCAGCATGCCTTGCCTTCGCCGCAGCACTCAGCGCCGGCCTCGCAGCACTCAGCGCCCTTCTCGCAGCATTCGGCTTTGGCTTCGCAGCACTCGGCTTTGGCTTCGCAGCATTCGGCTTTGGCTTCGCAGCATTCGGCTTTGGCTTCCTGGCAGCAAGCCTTCGCTTCGTCGCAGCAGGCCTTGCCTTCCTGGCAGCACGCTTTGGCTTTCTCTGCGTCGCAGCAGGCGAGTTTTTCTTCGCAGCAAGCCAGTTTTTCAACACAGCAGGCGGGAGTCTTCGGGGCTTCCTCGGACTGCGTCGCGGCGACGCCGGTCAGGGTGAGGCCGAGGACGAGCAACAAGCCGGTGAGGGAGTTCATCAACATATTCAGAGTTCCTTGAGAACAAGCGTGTGGGTTTGATTACCTGAAGCAAACAGTGCTTCAGGCGGTTGTGCCGCGCCGCGGGTCGGCGGTGCGGGACCCTCGCGTCATCAGGGACGCGACGGCGATGTGTGAAGCAAGAACGGACTCCGCTAGGGCCGTTCTGTTAACACCGCCACACGCACTTGAGAATATGCAGCCTCACGGGAGTGGCGATCGGTTCGCGGCTCGGCGAGCTGATCTCGGCAGCATGATCCATGCTAAGATCGGCCGTCGAGGCGACGAAACTCGCCTCCGTGTCTGGGGCATTCGTCCGCAGGGGAACCGTCGCTTCGGCGGCATCGCAGCAGTCGCACACCGACTGCAGCGGAGCGCAAGGGGCGTCCGAATGGGCCCCGGACGCGTGGCACCCGAACACCGGCGAGGCCGGCCGCGAGTGCTCCCGGACACTTGATGCCGGCGCGGCTGCGGACCCGCAGCAGCTCCGCACGGGCGTCTGGGCCGAGCTGCTGGCGGTGCTTTCCGGCCGCAGCCAATCTCCGCACCCGGAAGGGGGCAGGACCAGCAGGAGGCTCGTCAGGAAAGCGAACGACGGGAAGGGAAAGGGATACATGGCTATCGATTGTTATCGGAGCAGAGTCCCTATGGTTCGCTCGACCGCGAAAAAAAGTCAAGACCGACCGGATCGGAGCGCCGCTGCGTCTTTTGAGCCGTAGGCGCTAGCCTCGGGCCTTGGCGAGCCCGGGATTTCCGCTGCAGGGGAACCCGCGGCTAGCGCCGTCGGCTCTGGGGAAGCGGGGGCTAGCGCCCGGCGGCTGATGAATAATCCGGGCTAGCGCCCGTCGGCTGTAGGAACCCGCGGCTAGCGCCGTCGGCTCAGGGGGGCTGACAGAGCCTGGTCTCTGGGCGGGCGTCTGGCTTCGATCGGGCGCGTCTCCTACAATCCGCCGCGTCGGTGCCGAGGCGTGTCGGGATGGCGCGCCTGCGGTCGCTCTTCCGTCGTGCTGAAGGATTCGCAGCGTTGTCCCATCTTTTTCTGGCCGGCTACCGGGGAACGGGAAAGTCTTCGATCGCCGCGTTGCTGGCCCAGCGATGGTCGCTGCCGGCGGTCGATTTGGACGCAGTGGTCCAGGAGCTTGCCGGGCGGTCGATTGCAGAAATTTTTGCCGATGCTGGGGAGGCGGAATTCCGGCGGCTGGAGTCGCAAGCGCTGGGCGAAGTGGCCGCCCGACACTCTCCGCAGATCGTGGCCCTCGGCGGCGGTGCGGTGTTGCGGGAGGAGAATCGGCGGGTGATCCGCAGCTCCGGACGATGCGTTCGGCTGACCGCTTCGGTCGAGACGATCGCTGCGCGGATTGCTGGCGACGGAGTTACCGCCGCCCAGCGACCACCGCTGACGCGTCTGGGGCAGATCGAAGAGATCCGCCAACTGCTCGAAGCTCGCCGAGAAGCTTACGAAGCGGCGGCCGAGTGGACGGTCGACACCGAAGGTAAGAGCCTAGCCGAGGTGGCCGAAGAGATCGGTCGCTGGTGGGAGTCGAGCTAAGCGGCCAACCGTTTGGCTTGCTTGGCCGGGGGGTCGCGCCAGCGGTTGTGCATCCACCAGTACTGTTCGGGCGCCAGCCGAATCGCTTCGGCCAAGCGGTCGTTGTACCAGCGGGTCAGCTGCCGGACGCCTTTGCATTCTTCTCCCGGCTCGCGCGGGTCGGCCACGCCAGTGCAACCCATCGTGAACTGCATCGGCCGCTGGTTGCGGATCGTGTAGGCAACGGCCATTGGAGCATCGCCGGAGAGGGTGAACAGGGCCAACGCTTTATGGCAACTGGCCGGGTGCCCGAGGAACTCGACCCAGCAACCCTTGGTGCCGGCGTGCTGGTCGGCCAGCAGCGAGAGCGTTCCACCAGCGGCCAAATGGCGGTCGACTTCGCTCGCACACCCTTCCTTATCCACCATCCGCTGGCCCTTCGCACCGCGAAACTCGGCGACGAAGTCATGCAGGTAGGCATTGTCCAGCCGCCGGGCGATAGTCGTCGTGCTGAGCCCCATCAGGCCGGTGACGTAGCCGCCGATTTCAAAATTTCCAAAGTGGCCGGTGACCAGGACCGTGGGGCGGCGGGAAAGCAGTCGGCTGAGAAACGCCGGGGCATTGGGGAAATCGACGTGCTCCTTCCAGTTGCAGCGGTGCAGCCGCCGCGGAGCCCACGCGATCTCGCAGATCATCAACATCAAGTGGTGCCACATGGCGCGGCGGAGGGCCGCCCGCTCGGCTTCGGTCGCTTCGGGAAAGACTCGCGTCAGATTCCGCTCGATCGTCGCTCGGCGAATCGAGACCGGCCCGGAGAGCAATCGGGCTAGCTGGTGGCACATCGCGTCGGCTCGATCCTCCGGCATCACCTGCACGACGGCGATGAACAGTCGCACGATGAGATAAGCGGCGAAGTCGATCAGGGGCTGCATGGCGGGCGGGGGACAAAGCGAGCTGCGGAAACCGGAGGTCGGGGGAGCGAGTGGCGCGATTATGCCGAAGCGTGCCGGATGGGGGAACGGCGAAAACAGCGAAGCGGTCGCCACCCCACTCGTCTTTCGTCGACGGGAGTGGCAAGATAGCCCGGCAGCCGATTCGCTTCGGCGGCCCCGTTCCAACCGTTCGCAAGATTTCGACCAGCCCGCAAGATTCCGACCAGCCCGCAAGATTCTGGGGGAGAGACGCAGTGGCCCAAAACGATCCGATCGCCGTCGTGCTCGCCGCTGGCAAAGGCACGCGGATGAAGAGCGACCTCGCCAAGGTGCTGTTTCCGGTCTGTGGCCGGCCGATGATCCACTTTGTCCTCGACGCCCTGGCCGCTGCCGGCGCCAAGCGGCAGATCGTCGTCGTTGGCTACCAGGCCGAGCGGGTCCGGAAGGAGCTTGCGGGGCGGGAAGGGGTGGAGTTCGTCGAGCAGGCCGAGCAGCTCGGCACCGGCCACGCCGTCCAGGTCTGTCGCGACGCGATCGCCGGTCCCCAGGGGGCAGGGGAAAGTGGGGGGGCTGGAAAGGACGGGAGGCCCGTCATCGTGGTCACGGGCGACTCGCCGCTGCTTCAGACGACCAGCCTTCGCCGCCTGCTCGACCGCTTTGAGCAGACGCATCCTGCCGCCCTGCTCGGGACGCTCGTCAAAGCCGATCCGACGGGACTCGGACGCATCGTTCGCGATCCCGACGGGCGGTTCGCTCGGATCGTCGAGCACAAGGATGCCAGCGACCAGGAGCGGCAGATCCGCGAGGTGAACATGAGCACCTACGTGTTCAACGCGGCCGACCTGCTCGAGGCGCTCGAGAAGCTCCGCAACGAGAACAGCCAAGGCGAGTACTACTTGACCGATGCTCCCGGAATCCTGTTGTCGCTCGGCCGCAATGTCGAGGCGCTGCCGGTGCTCGAAGAATGCGAAGCGCTGAGCATCAACACGACCGACGAACTGGAGATCGTCGAGGCCAAGATGCAGGCGATGGGCTACCCCCTGAACGCCTGAGACGCTGCAAATTTCCGTCGCCAACCGGCATTGATCCGGGGCTGGGGCCCGGAGGATGCTGGCGCGGCACCTCTTTTCCTGCTATACCCCTCCAACTGCCGGAGACGCGATTCCCGTGCGTGAACTGAAGATTTTCAGCGGTCGAGCCAACCCGGAACTGGCCCGCGACATCTGCGCGTGCTTGGACTTGGCACCGGCCCGAATCACGCTGGGGAAATTCCCCGACGGCGAGAATTTCTGCAAGATCGAGGAAGACGTCCGCGGCCGCGACGTCTTTCTGATGCAGCCGACTTGCCCGCCGGTGAACGACAACCTGATGGAGCTGTTGATCATGATCGACAGCTGCAAGCGGGCCAGCGCCGATCGGATTACGGCGGTGATTCCCTACTACGGCTACGCCCGGCAGGACCGCAAGGATGAAGGGCGGGTGCCGATTACGGCTAAGCTGGCCGCGAATTTGATCACCCGCGCCGGCGCCGATCGGGTCCTGACGATGGACCTGCACACCGCTCAGATCCAAGGCTTCTTCGACGTTCCGGTCGACCACCTCTACGCCGCTCCGGTGCTCAATGGCCACTTCGAGAGTCGCGGCTGGGATCCCGAGGAAATCGTCGTCGTTAGCCCCGACGAGGGGAGCATCAAGCGAGCGCTGGGCCACTCCAAGCGGCTCGGGGGGAGCCTGGCGATCGTCGACAAGCGGCGGACCAATGCGCTCGACGTCAAGCAGAGCACGATCATCGGAGGTCCGATCACCGGCAAAGTCGCGCTGATGTTCGACGACATGATCAGCACCGCCGGGAGCATCTGCGGCGCCGCCCGGCTGGTCCACGACGCGGGGGCCCGCGAGATCCATATCGGTGCGACCCACGGGGTGCTCTGCGGACCGGCGATCGAGCGGCTGCGGGACGCGCCGATCGACTCCCTGGCGGTGGCCAACACGATCCCGCTCCCCAGCCAGGAGGCGCTGCCGGGGCTCGTCCCTCTCTCGGTCGCCCGCCTGCTGGCCGAAGCGATCAAGCGGATCCACCACGATCAATCGATCAGCGAAATGTTCCGCGTGAGATAGCTTATTCTTCGGGCTTTTCGCGGCGGAAGACCGCGACGACGTCTTCGACCGGAACGACGAACAGTTGGTTGTCGTGCTCGAGGTCGACGGGGATCGCGTTCTTGGGATGGAAGAGGATCTTGTCGTACTGCCGCAGCGGCACGTCCTCGTCGTTCTCAATCTCCACGCTGATCGTGACGATGCGTCCAGTGATGGTGGGGATCTCGGCGGCGTCGGGCAGCGCGATGCCCCCCCGCGTCTCCCGCTTGGGTTCGTCTTTGCGAACTAGGACGCGGGCACCGATCGGTTCAACGTATTCAAACGACTGTGTCATCTTCTTTGCCATCCATGGTAAGCTACGCTCGCCCGAATCGGTCGGACAAGAGGGGGTCCCCTTTTTGTTCGGTTCTTGGGCTTGCGTGAGCCCTGTTTAGTGGCATACTAGCCGGTTTTCCCCACCAAACTCCCGCCGGCCCCGACGAAACTCCCGCTGGCAATGCTCCTGCGGCTCGGATGGGCTCCTGCGGCTCGAATGGTTCGATGTCCGTGGTGGTCGCTGGACCCCTGTTTAACGTTTGTGAATTTTGAGGATACGATGACCGACGTGCTACACGTGGAGCTGCGTGAGCAGATTGGAACCGCAGCGACCCGGCGACTCCGCAAGGCGGGTAAGGTGCCTGGCGTGTTGTATGGTCATGGCGAGCAGAATCTGCATTTTTCGGCCACCTCGAGCGAGGTTGCGGCGTTGGTCCGCCATCACGGCAAGACGGTTCAGCTGAGCGGTGCGGCGAACGAGCATGCTTTGGTCAATGAAATGCAGTGGGATCCGTTGGGGATCGACGTGCTGCACTTGGATTTGATCCGCGTCAACCTGAAGGAAATGGTCGAAGTCACCGTTCCGGTGCGGTTGCACGGTGAGCCGCAGGGGGTTCGCGAAGGCGGGATTTTGTTGGAAAATCTCCACGAAGTCGACGTTCGCTGTTCGGCCGGGGCGATCCCCGAGGATCTCGGCTTGGCGGTCGGCGGTCTGAAGCTCGGCGAGAGCCTCACCGCGGCTGAGTTGGAACTGCCCGAGGGCGTCGAGCTGGTGACCGATCCCGAGACGGTGATCGCCCACATCGAGGCTCCGCGAGCGGCTCGCGAAGAAGGGGCTGCGGAGGGCGGGGAGCCCGAGGTGATCGGCCGCAGCGAAGAAGAGCAGGAATAAGTCGGAAGGTCATGAAGCTGGTGGTGGGGCTCGGGAATCCGGGCAGCCGATACGCGGAGACGCGGCACAACGTCGGTTTCATGACAGCGGCGAAGCTGGTTCCCATGCTGGCGGCCGCCGGAGCCAAGAAGCGATTCGACGCCGAGGTGGTCGAGGGGCAGGTCGAGGGCGAGAAGCTCGTCGTTATGTGTCCCCTGACGTACATGAACGCCAGCGGCCAGAGCGTTCGCAAGGCGGTCGATTTTTTCAAAGTGGCGCCAGCCGACGTGTTGGTGGTCTGCGACGATATGAACCTGCCGCTCGCCCAGCTTCGCTTGCGAGGCAAGGGGTCCAGCGGCGGACAGAAGGGGCTGGCGGACATCCTCCGTCACCTGGGGACCGAACAAGTCCCCCGGTTGCGAATCGGGATCGATCCGCCACCGCCAGGATGGGCCGTGCCTGACTACGTGCTGAGCAAGTTTCCGCGTGGCGAGCAGGGTGAGATCGACAAGGCAACCGAACTGGCGGCGATGGCTGCGGTGGACTGGGCTTTGCACGGTCTGGAGCACAGCATGAGTCGGTACAACGTCAAAAATCCAACGAGTAAATGATTTAATCAGGAGTACGGAAAACGTGGCTCGGAATGTTTACGAATGTCTGTTCATCCTCGACAGCAATCGCTACGCGCGCGATCCCGGCGGGGTTAGCGACTCGATCCCGCAGATGATCGAGGAGCTCGAGGGCAGCGTGCTCGCCAACCGGCTGTGGAATGAGCAGAAGTTGGCCTACCCGATCGATGGTCACCAGAAGGGCACCTACTGGTTGACCTATTTTGAGATCGAGAGCACCCGGTTGCCCGAGTTGAACCGAGCCTGTCAGTTGAACGAGTCGATCCTGCGGCAGTTGGTGCTGAAAATCGATCCGCGGTTGGTCGACGCGATGGTCGCTCACGCTCGCGGCGAGGCGCTGCGGCCCGAAGAAGCCGACGAAGCGAGCGAGCAACCGGCCGAGACGGCAGCGACCTCTTAAGCCAATCGGCTCCTATTCGTCCAGCGCTCGAGACCAAACGGGGGTGTGCCAGTGGCTAGTTACAATCGCGTCATCTTGATGGGCAATATGACCCGCGATGTCGAATTGAAGTACACGCCCGGCGGAACCGCCGTCACCGATATCGGTCTGGCGGTCAACGATCGCCGTAAAAATGCCCAGGGTGAATGGGTCGACGAGACCACGTTCGTCGATGTGACGCTCTGGGGGCGGACCGCCGAATTGGCCAGCGAGTACCTCAGCAAAGGTTCACCGCTGTTCGTCGAGGGACGATTGAAGCTCGATACGTGGGAGACCGACGGCCAAAAGCGATCGAAGCTCCGCGTCGTCTGCGACCGGATGCAATTCGTCGGTGGCCGCGAGGGGGGCGGATCTGGCGGCGGATCCCGCTCGTCGAACCACGGCGGCTCCCACAGCGGCGGGCACGATGCAGGCTCGCGGAACGACGAGTATGGAGCGCCTCCGGCAGCACGCCGCGAAGCGCAACCGACCGGTGGCGGTCCCGGTTATGACGAGGAAGACATCCCCTTCTAAATTCCGACATTCCCCAATTCCCCAACGTCCATTCTTTCGATCCACGAAGCTGTTTCCATGTCTCAGACCGCTCTTAAACGCAATAAGCACGACCGTCCCTACAAGCGACTTCCCCAGGGAAAAACGGGCGGCGTCCAGCTGCTGCTGATCCACAACGTCGAACACCTCGGGAAACAGGGGGAACTGGTCGAAGTTCGGCGGGGCTACGCGCTGAATTACCTGCTCCCGCAGGGGCTGGCGACGATCGCTACCGATCACCACCGTCGGATGATCGAAAAGCACCGCGAGAAGCTGCGGTTGGTCGAGCTCGAGCGGCTTAAGGCGTTCCGCGCTCAGGCCGACGAGATCGAAAAACAGTCGATCACGATCGAAGCCAATGCCAACGACGAAGGTCACCTCTACGGCAGCGTCGGGGCACATGAAATCGTCGACGCCCTCAAGCAGCAGGGCATCACCTTGGCGCAGGATCAAGTTCGTCTGCAGGGCCCGCTCAAGGAGCTCGGTCTGTACACGGTCAAGATCCACCTACACAGCGACGTCGAAGCCGACTTGAAGGTCTGGGTCGTTCCGACCGCTGGCGAGTAAGCACCCCAACGGATATCGCCCCGCAAAGCGGCCGGCGCGCCCGCGAGGCGCGTCCGGCGCGAGGCGCGTTCGGCGCGAGGTGAATTGGGGGCGAGGTGCAGTGGGGGGCTGTGGCGGAACTGGCAGACGCGCTAGATTTAGGATCTAGTTCCTTCGGGAGTGCAGGTTCGATTCCTGTCAGCCCCACTCGATCGATACCATCTGCGACCCAAGGCCCGTCGATCCGCGTGATCGGCGGGCTTTTCTTATAGTCGCCCAGAGTCGCCGATAGTCGCCTTTCGCTCCGCGAAAGTAGCGCGCCCGCTCACGCTACTTTCGCGGAGCGAAAGGCGACTATAGGTAGCGCGCCCGCTCACGCTGCTTTCGCGGAGCGAAAGGCGACTATGCGCGGTTTCCGCTCAGGGCGCCCCGGTTTCTACCGTTGCCCCCTCTCTCCTAGCCTCCTTCTTGGCACATTCGGCACAGTTTGCCTACCTGGAATGCTAGTTGCCCGCTGCTCCGGGTATTAGCTTTCCGCCCGCCGGGGGCGGAATGTCTTGTCGCCTTCCAATGGAGTGCAGAGATATGTCGCAGACGTTTTTGACCCACGCGAGTCGTCAGATGCGTTGGCCGCTCGGTCTGCTCGCCGCCGCAGCGATCACGCTGGTGTCGTTCAGCGGCGCGCCTGCCCACGCCCAGTATGGGCTGTATGACTATGGCTATGGCTACAACGGCGCGTACTACGACGACGACAACTACGACGACGACTGGTACTACGACTACTACGACTACAACGACGACTACGACGACGAGGATTACGAGTACGAGCCCGGCGAAGGGGTGCACGAGGAGGAGTGGTACGACCCGTCCGACTGGTTCGATAACGATCGCGGAATCGACTACGAGGGTGACGCCGAAGACTACGGCTATGACGACGACTACGACTACTACGACGACAACGACTACTACGACCGCGACTATCAATACGACTACGACAACGGCTTCTTTGAGGACGATTTTTAGGCCGGCTGTCGTCACTGCGTCACCTCAACCAACCGTATCAATCAACGATCCAAATCGCTTTGGAGATTCCGATGAAGAAATGCATCACAAC
This sequence comes from Candidatus Laterigemmans baculatus, assembly GCF_010367455.1. GTDB lineage: Bacteria > Planctomycetota > Planctomycetia > Pirellulales > Pirellulaceae > Laterigemmans > Laterigemmans baculatus. The sequence continues at coordinate 15,016 of NZ_WRPR01000029.1, forward strand.
GACGGCGCTCGGATTGGCCCTCGGGCTCTTCTCGATACAGCCGAGCATCGCTCAGGACGACTATGACCAGCGCGATCGCCGGGCCCGCGCCGATCAGCGTGACGGCGCCGAGCAGCGCGAGGGCGGCGAACGAGAGCGGATGGACCGCCAGCGCGACGATCGGCAGCGCGACGATCGGCAGCGTTCTCAGTCCCAGTCCCAGGCGCGGCGCGGCCGCATCCAGGGTGAGGTCGTCCAGACCAAACGCGTGGACGTGCGGGGTACCGATCGCCAGCACTTGGTCGCGCTGCTGAAAACCGAACGCGGTAACCGCGTCGCGGTCGATCTCGGGGATGTCCGTCGGCTCGGACCGGATGCGCCGAGCAAGGGGGATGAAGTCCGGATTCGTGGACGCTTGGTCCGCATCGGTGACCGCGCGGTGGTCGTCGCAGAACAGTTCCAGGGACGCGGCCGCTCGGTGGTGCAGGTTGTAAATCAAGATCCCCGCATGGATCGCGAGCGTCGCCAAGACGACCGCCGACGAGAAACCGCTCGCCGGGACCGGCAAATGGACCGGCAGATGGACCGCGACCGTCGCCAGGACGACCGTCGTAGCGACGTTGCCCGGCGCAACCTTCCCGGAGGATTGGGAGTCGCGATGGCGCCCGATCGGGAAGGCAATGGCGTGCGGGTGTTGGACGTGATGCGGGGGAGTCCGGCGGCCGAAGCGGGCCTTCGCGCCGGCGACGTGATCACCCAAGTCGATGAAACTGAAATCAGCGAACCCCGGGACCTGATCGGTGCCATCGTCCAGCGGCAACCGGGCGAACAGGTCCGAGTCGTCGCCATGCGCGAGGATCAGCAACGGACCTTCAATGCCCGACTCGTCTCCCGCCAAGAAGCGCTCAACAACGCCCGCGCGGAGGCTGATCGCCGCCAGCAGGAGATGCGCCGCCAGCAGGAGGAGCGCGACCGCCAAGGCGACCGGGAGCGGCAAGCCGACCGCGATCGCCAGGAAGAGCGTGAGCGACAAGCGGATCGCCAGCGCCAGCAGGAACGCGAACGGCAGGAGGCGCGCGAACGCCAGCAAGATCGCGAACGCCAGCAAGAACGTGAACGGCAAGAGCGTGAACGCCAGCAAGAGCGCGAACGGCAGCAAGAGCGTGAACGGCAGCAGGAGCGTGAACGGCAGGAAGACAACTAGCCATAGGAAACCTGCCCCGCTTGCCTGATTACTGACGGGTCGCCCGCGGAACAGGAGGAGCCCGCCAGCACTTGGAAAACCCCCGTAGGTCCTTTGCCTGCGGGGGTTTTTCCTGCGCCTGCGGACGCTGTATCGTGGGGCGGAGGACTTCTCGCTGGAGGTCCCCCGAATGTGGGCCCGCTGCGAATTGGAGCGGCCTGCGGTTCGCCGATCCCGTTTCTCGAGGGGCTGCCCCAGTTGTCCGACCTTGTAGTATCTCCAGTCGTTTTAGGTCTCTGGCCGATTGCCGGCGTGACCTCGGTGGGAGTGACGCCTGAGCTGAGTCGCCAGACGATCAGAGCGGCCCTCGATGCAGGCGTCACAACTTTCGATACGGCGTTTAGCTACGGTTATGACGGTGAGAGCGACCGTCTGCTCGGCGAGATGCTGGCCGCAGGTTCCTCGAGGCGGCGTGAAGGCTGTGTCGTGATCAGCAAGGTGGGTCAGCGGTGGACGGCGGATCGGAAGCGAGTCACCGATGCTTCGCCAGCAACTTTGGTGGCTGACGCCGAGGACTCACTCCGGCGGATTGGGATCGAACGCTTCGATCTGCTGATGCTTCATAGCGTCGACCCAGAGATCGACGTTCGGCGCTCGATCGAGGCGCTCGAGGGGCTTCGGGAGCGCGGGTTGGCGGCTCGGATCGGGCTCTGCAATGCCGACTTTCCGGCGCTCCTGGCCGCTGCCGAAGCCGGTCCGCTGTCGGCAGTTCAGTGGCCGCTGAATTTGCTGCAGCGAGAGGTGCTCGACCGCCGGGTGGAGTGGTGTCGCGAGCAAGGGATCGCGGTGCATACCTACTGGGGGCTGATGAAGGGCCTGTTGGCTGGCCGGATCGACCGCCAGCACGTCTTCGATCCGGGCGATTCGCGCCCCGGGTATGCGATCTATCAAGGAGCGGCCCGCGAGCGAGCGCATCGGGTGATCGATCGGCTGCGGCAGCTCGGCGAGGAGGCGGAGCTCACGGTGGCCCAGCTGTCGCTTGGGTGGGTGCTGAGCCAACCGGGGGTCAGCTCCGTGTTGGTTGGGGCCAAGCGGCCGGAGCAGATTCGTGAGACGGCCCGCGCTCGGCCACTCTCGCCCGAGCTGGTCGCCGAGATCGACGCGGCGGTCGGTGCGTCAGGCTGGAAAGCCTGACGGACATTGCGGTTTTGGCGCATGTTTGCATTGTCGGTGTTATAGTTGCATGGCCCTCGATTCTTCTCTTCATGCAATCGCTTGCGAGCTTCCCATGCGCCGCCGACAATTCCTCTTGAGCTCCGCCCTGGCTGCCGCTGCCGTCCATTGCCCTCGCCCTCTGCTCGCCTTGCCTCCGGACCATCGCTACATGCAGCGGCTCGGTCTGCAGCTGTACACGGTGCGGAACGAGTTGGCCGCGGATCGCGATGCGACGCTGAAGAAAATCGCGGAGATCGGCTACAAGCAAGTGGAGTTGGTCGAGACGGTGGGAGCCCAAGAGGTCGCCAAGGCGGCCAAGGATCAGGGGCTGGCGGTGACCAGTGCGTTCTTCGATTGGAAGGCGGTCGTCGCTCCGGATACGCCCGGCGCGGCGAAGATTGAAGAGGTAATTGAGGCGGCCCAGCAGATCGGCCTCAAGTACCTCGTCTTCGGCTATATCGGTCCCGGGCACCGCGACTCGGCCGACGATTATCGCCGCGCCGCCGACGCGGCCAACGCCGTCGGCGAGAGGATCCATCAGGCTGGCATGCAGCTCTGCTATCACAACCACGCCTTCGAATTCGAGCCGCTCGAGAACGACACGATGGGCTTCGACCTGTTGGTCAAAGGCTTTGATCCGAAGCTGATCAAATTCGAGATCGACGTGTTTTGGACCGCCGTGGGAGGCTGGAAACCGGTCGAGATCCTCAAGCGGCTCGACGGGGCCGTCAGCCAACTTCACTTGAAGGATGTGAAGCCGGGCGCCGGAACCGTCTTCGACGAAAGCAAAGTCTCAGAAACCACCTTTCAAGAAGTCGGCGACGGCTCGATCGATTTTGCCGAGCTGCTCCAGGTGGCCGAGCGGATCGGGGTCGAGCAGTGCCACGTCGAGCAGGATCATTCGCTCTCCCCGCTCGAATCGATCGCCCAGAGCTACGCGTTCCTCCGCGATTTGCAGCTGTAGTCGAGGTATTTCTTCAGCCGCTGGCGCTCTGCGGGTGAGCCGACGGCGCTAGCCGCGGGTTCCGTTGCGCTGGCGAACGGATCGTGCTCGTGATTCAGCGCCGCAGCAGTGCAACGTTTTCCCGCGGCGCATACCGGCTGAGGCCCGAGGCTAGCGCCTACGGCTCAACCGAGGCTCGAGTGGACGAGAGTCAGCCTGGATAGGCTGACGTACATCCGGTCAGTGCGGGAGAACCGGACGCTAGCGCGTGGCGGCTGATTGGGCTCCCCCGCGTGCCCTGATTGGGCAAGGCGTCCGCCTAATGCGGGCGGCTGGGCATGTGGCGGGGATAGGGGGCGAGTTCGGCCGCCGGGGGCTGCTGGCCGGTTTCTTCACGCCACTGCCGACGCTCGCGATTGGTGGCGTAGAATCGCAACCACGTCTCCGCATCGTCGTCGTCGAGGCACCGCCAATGGAGGAAATTGCGGGGCAGATCGACTTTCTTTTCCCAGGCCGGCAGGATGTCGCGGTAGATGATCCGGTACAGTTGCAGATCGTCGAGGTGGTCGGTGCATTCGAGCACGACCCGTTGATCGTACAGTTTTTGGATCGTCTCCCAGAGCAGATTGTGCAGCTCCTCTTCGGCGACTTCGTCGGGGTGGGGCAGCTTGAGTTCCGGCGAGAACCATTGGCTGATCGGCATCGCTGGAGCGCGTTCCCAGGCCAGCATCGAGGCGAGGTACTCGTTCTCGACACTCAGCGGCATCCGTCGCTGGGAAAGGCCATTGAGCGATTCGTCGACGTACGGCTCAAGTTCGTCGCGCAACTGGGCGTTGAGCAACAGCAGCTCGACTTCATCCAACATCGGGCGGCCAGCTTCGGACATGACGTTGCTTCTCGAGGGGCGGAAGGGAGGGGGCGAGCCGGGGCATGAACCGCGGTGCCATCTCTTCGAATTTATCAACGCGAGGCGGCCACTCAACGTCTTGCTTAGCCAAAACAGCCATTCCGAGTGAGATTCTTCGATTCGCGCCCGGCGGAATCGCTACCAGCCCTACGCCTTCACAGATTTTTCAGAGAAATTTTCGCTCCCACTCAAGCCTGTAAGCGATTCGTAAAGCAGGGCGTGGGCGTCGACCATGGCCGACACGCTGAACTCGCGGGCGATCCGCTCTGCTGCCGCTCGCCCGAGCCGGGCCGCGTCGTCGGGGTGTTCGAGCAAGTGCTGGGTTTGGCGAGCGAAGTCGGGGGAGTCTCCGACGGCGACGAGCAACCCGTGCTGGTCGTGCTCGATCAAGTCGCGGTTGCCTGGGATGTCGGTGGCCACGCAGGGGCGGCCGGCCCGCATCGCTTCCATCAGCGCGTTGCTCTGCCCTTCGTAGCCACTGCCAAGCCAAAATACGTCCAGATGCGGGAGCAGCTCCGCGACGTCCTCCCGGGGGCCGACGAACCGGACGCGGTCGACGTTGGAGACCGCGTCGCGATGCCGGAGCAGCTCGTCTCGCTGCGGCCCGTCGCCGACGATCACCAGCGACACGTCATCCGGGCGGAGCGTGTTGAGCATGTCGGTGGCCCAGATCAAATCGCGATACCGCTTTTGCGGCCACAGCCGTCCGACCGCTCCGATCCAGTGTCGCTGGGGGTCGAGCTCCAACCGCCGCGCGATCTCGAGCCGCGAAGTTTGGCTCGGCGGAGCCGGTTCGATGCCGTTGGGGATGATGCGAAACAGCTCCGCCGGAACTCCTCGCGCCGCATAGAAGTCGCGGACGCCCGAGCTGTTGGTGGTGATCGCCGTGGAGATTTTTGCCAGCCGCCGATCGATCACCCCGTGTCTCCACGTCTTCCACGGATCGACGCAGCGTTCCGAGCCGATGATCACCGGCACGCCGACCGACTTCGCAGCCGCCCGTCCGTAGCTGTTGGCGGCGAACAAGAACGTGTGCACGACGTCGGGACGAAGCTCGCGGAGCAACCGGCGGAGGCGAAAGTAGGCGGTGGGATCGGCTTTGCCTCGCTTGCCCACGAGCGTGTGCGGCACACCGGCTTGATCCAGCTCGGCGATCCGCGGCCCTTCGCGGGTGAGCAGCACAACGTGCACGTCGAACCGCTCGCGAGGCAAAGCGGCCGCCAGCATGCACACCTGCCGCTCGGCTCCTCCGCGATCCATGGTGGGAATGATCAGGGCAACGCGGATCGTCATGATGTCGCTCCGGTGGGACGGTCGAGATCGATCGGCCGCCGGTCGCCGAGCAGCTGCGTGATCAGCTCCAGGTGCGCCGCAATCGAATGCTCGCGTGGGTTGGATTGGCGAAGGATTCCCCGCAGGTCGGCGGCGCGGGACAGGCTGTGCGAGGCGTCCTCGAGCGAAGCCCGCAAGACGCGTCGCAGGTCCGCCACGTCGCCGGGGATGAACGTCGGGATCTGCGAGACGGCCGGGCCAAGCAGCGCGCGGATCTCGGGAGTGTCGGGAACGACCGTCGGGACTCCCGCACCGAGGGCGGCTGGCAACCGCTGTTCGAGTCCCTCGCCGTCGGTGGGAAAGACCATCAGGTCGGCCGCCCGAAACAACTCCTCGACGTGTCCAAAGCAGCCGGGCAGGGCGGTCACGTCGCGAACGCCTTGCTCGCGGAGATACCTGTGGAGCGTTTCGCGACTCGGCCCATCGCCGATCCACCAAACCCGCAGTTCGGGCCACTCCTCGCACAGCGGCACGATCGCTTCGGCGAGCTGCAGGACTCCTGAAAACGCGTCGAGCGGAGCCGGGCAGACGACGACGCGTCCTCCCTGCGGAACCCGCAAATCCGCGTTGACCGCCGCCAAACTGGCGCGAGCGGCTGCGACCAGTGGCGGGTCGCGACGGGGACCGGCCGGAAATCCGTCGTCGATCCGGTGGACTTTGGTCGCCGATGCCCCGCAGGCGAGCAGGGCACGCGCGGCCGAGGCGGTCGGGGCGATGAGGGCCCCGGCACGCAGGCTTTGGTTGAACATCCGCCTCGCCGCCCGCGAGCCGCCGGCCCACCGCGAGTCGGAGAATTCACCCGTCCCGCGGCAGCGAACGAGGCTCGGGATACCCAGCCGCAGCGCGGCATCGACTACCGCCGCCCCTTCATCGCGCATGTTGTCGGCGTAGGCGATGTCGTACTCGGCGAGATGCTCGCGCAGCCACCGCGTGAGGCCGCGCTGGTAGAGCGCCGCCGACCAATCGCCCCGGGGAGCCGCGACCGGGCGGAGCACGGGGAGTTCACGGTACACCAGGCTCGTGGGCCAAGCTGCCGAGTACCGCGGAGCGAGCAGCGTTGCCCGGGCACCGCTCCGCCGCAAGCCTTCGGCGAGCACGGTCAAACGCCCCGTGGCATCGTCGGTATGAGGCCAGAAACGCCGAGTGACCATCAAGATTGCCGGGCCACCCTCCGGCCGCGCGTCAGCCATCGCCCGGTTCGGATCGCGCGCTCAGCACCGCCGGCGAATCCCGCTCCAAGTCCTGCGGCTCGAGCACGCCCAGAAAGGGGAGATTGCGGTAGTGGTCGCGATAATCGAGCCCATACCCGACGACGAATTCATCGGGAATCTCAAAGGCCACGAAGTCGGGTCGGAGGGTCACCTCGGTCTCGCGCTGTTTGTGCAGCAGGACCGCTGTCCGCACCGACCGGGCGCCGAGCCCTCCGATGTGGGCGACCAGCCGCTCGAGCGTTCGCCCGGTGTCGAAAATATCGTCCACGAGCAGCACGTCGCGGTCGCGGATGTCGATCAGCATCTCGCTGGCCACCTGGAGCTCTCCGGCGGTGGTCCCGCCCCGGTAGCTGCTCGCCCCGATCACGCCAATTCGCAGCGGCATGTCGAGCAACCGCATCAAGTCGGCCAAGAGCACGACCGAGCCGGTCATCACCGCGACGAGCGTCAACGGCTGCTCACCGTACTGCTGCCGAATCTGGGCGGCCAGCCGTCGCACCCCGGCCTGCAGCTCTTGCTCTGCGAGCAATATTTTCATCGGACTCCGTTTCTCCACCCCAGGCATTCAGTCGGGCATTCAGTCGGGCATTCGGTCCATCGGCCAACCGAGCGATTTGTCCAGGATTCAATGTAGCGGGAAAAGGGGGCCTTCGGTTTGGCTGGCGGCGACAAACCGCTCGAGCTGCTGCCGCGCCGCACCGCTGTCGATCCTGTCGGCAGCCAGCTCGACGCCTTCCCGCAGCGTCCGGCACCGCTCGACCAGCCACAGCCCGGTTGCCGCATTGGCCAGCACGATGTCGCGGCACGGTCCGCGGCGTCCCTCGAGCACTTCGCCGATGATTCTGGCACTCTCGGCCGGGTCGGCTGCTTGCAGCGCGTCGGCTCCCGAGGGGGAAAGCCCGAACGTGGCCGCCGTCCAGGCGTGCGTCAGGGTTTCGGGGGAATCGCCGCCGCGGACTTCGATCGCGGTGGTCGTTCCATCGAGGCTGACTTCGTCCTGGCCATCTTCGCCGCGGACGACGACCGAGCGCGTCGTGCCGAGGGCCGCCAGGGCTTCGGCCAAGATGCTCTGGGTGGCTGTTTTGCCGGCGCCGAGTAGCTGATGGGTCGCCCCGGCCGGATTGCAGAGCGGCCCGAGCAAATTGAACAGCGTCGGCACTCCGAGACTGCGGCGGATCTCCGCCACGTGCCGCATCGCCGGATGCAGGACCGGAGCGAAGCAGAAGCAGAGATTCAGCTCGGCGAGCAAGCGTTCGACCGTTTCGCGATCCGATTCAATGCGGACGCCGAGTTCGCTGAGCACGTCGGCCGAGCCCGAGCGGCTGGTGGCGCGGCGATTGCCGTGTTTTGCGACCGCGACGCCGGCCGAGGAAATCACGATCGCCGCGGCAGTGCTGATGTTGAACGTTCCCGAACCGCTCCCCCCGGTGCCGCAGGTGTCGAGCAGCGCGGTGGTCCCTTGCGGATTGCGGATCGGCGTCATGTGGGCTCGCATCGCGCGGGCCGCGCCGACCAACTCCCCGGCCGTCTCTCCTTTGGCGTGCAGCGCCACCAGGAGTTCACCGACCGCGGCCTCGCCGGCGGCGACTGCTCCATCGAGCAGCGCGCCGATCAGACCGGCCATTTCCTCCGCCTCCAGATCCTCGCCCCGCCGCACCCGCCGAATCGCATTCTCGAAATCCGCCATTCCGTCCTCGCCTTCGCTGTTTCGCCTGCGGCCTTCTTTGAAAAGGGGCCCCGTGATAGGGGGCCCTTCGATATGGGCCGATTCGCCGCGGCTCCCTACAATCAGGACCCACGACCCCCATGACCGGCTGCCATGATGAATGGGCTGCCCTGATGAATTGGTTGGCCTGATGAATTGGTTGGCCTGATGAATTGGTTGGCCTGATGAATTGGTTGGCTATCGCAACTTGCTGCCACCGTGCAACTTAATCGGCGACCGGCTCGACCGACAGCGGCCGACGCCGTTCGGCACGCTTTCCATTCCCTCCAATCCTGTCGCCGCCACGCTTTTTCTCTCGCCGGATACCACCTCTGAGCCTTAAGATCTGCGCATGACCCGGAAAATCATCATCGACTGTGACCCAGGGATCGACGACGCGGTGGCGATCAGCATTGCACTGTTCGACCCGCGCGTGGAAGTCGTCGCCATCACCGCCACCGCCGGACGGATCGATGCCGACCGTTCGACCTCCAACGTGCATGCTCTGGTCAGCCGCCTCGACCCGGCCAAGTACCCGCGGATCGGAGCGGCCCAGTCGATCGAGAACGCGGCGGTGGAGACGGACCTCGAACTGCACGGCCCCGACGGGCTGGCGGGGTGCAATTTCGAAACCAGCGACCGCCAGCACCAAATCGCCAGCGACAAGGTGATCGGCGACCTGCTGCGGCAATTTCCCAACCAGGTCAGCCTGGTCTGCCTCGGGCCGCTGACGAATGTCGCCCGTGCGTTCCAGCGCGACCCGTCGCTCGAGCAGATCGTCGATCGGATCATCATCAGCGGCGGCTCGGTCTCCCACGGGGGCAACATCACGCCCTCGGCCGAGTTCAACATGTACTTCGATCCCACGGCGGCGCGTTCGGTCTTTCACTCGGCCACGACCAAAAGCCTCCTGCCGCTGGACGTCAGCGAAAACGTGGAGTTTGGCCTGGAGTTGATCGACGGCTTGCCGCCGCGCTATTCCCGGGCCGGCGATCTGCTGCACCGGTTGCTGCCGTTCGCGTTTCGCGCGCAGCACCAAAAGATGGGTCGCGAAGTCATCCCGCTGTACGATCCGGTCGCCCTGTTCGCGGCCCTCGAACCCGACTTGTTCGAGTGGCAGGAAATGGCTGGCGACGTGGAAGTCGCCGGAGAATTGACGCGAGGCCAAACGGTCTTCGATCGCCGCAACCAGCGGAGTTGGCGGTGCAACATGGAAGTCGCCACGGCGGTCGACGAGTCAGAGCTGAAAAGCCAAATCGTCCGCGGCCTCCGCTACGCCGGCCAGCAGACGATGCCGTAGGGGCGGAAATCTGATTAACACCCTCCCGAGGGGAGGGTGATGACGTTGCGGCGCCGCTACTTCACAAACGGGTTCTGCTCGACTCCTTCGGGCAACACGGGCCGCATCTTCGGCTGGGAAGGGGCGGCCGCGTTTTCGAGTTCACTTGGCGTGACCATTCGTTCAGAACGCTCGGCAACGGCCGGCAGATTCGGCAGCACTTGGGCCTGCTCGACGCTTTCGGCGGCAGCTGCCGCCAGCTGATCCATCGTGCCGGTGGGGATCATGAAAACGGCTGCGATCCCAAGCGGGACGAAGACCGCCAGGGTGAGCAGCGCGCTGAGGATCGAATACAGCACGTAGATCCCAAGGGCGCGAAACGGATTGTGGCCGACGAGCAGGGCGATCGTGGCAATCATCGCCGCCGCAGGCGCAAACGCTCCAAGTCCCGCCGAGGGTTCGGAGACCGCAAACGTCACCGCCAAACTCGTCGCGATCCCCGCCGATCCGCTGACGACCGCCACCAGCAGAGCGTAGCGAAAACTGATTTCGTCGACACCACAGATCCGACAGGCGACCTTCATGCTCCAGCCGCTGACCAGCAGGCTGGCGGCGAAGAAGACGAGCAGACCAGCGATGCTGATCCAGAGCAGATGCGGCTGATCCCACAGCGGTAGCGATTCCATCGGATTCTTTCCGAGTGTCGAGTTCTTCTGAGCGTCGAGGTGGCAGAGGTGCTGAGCAAACCTAGCTCATGAATCGACCTGTTGCGGCTATAGCCAATGGACACCCTCCCGGGGGGAGGGTGCTGATAGGGTGTGCGACTTGGGTAGAGATCAATGCCCAGGGGGAGGTTCTCACGGCGTTTTCGGGAACCGGGGGCTAGCGCCCGGCGGCTGATGAATAACCCGGGCTAGCCGCGGGCCGCGTATCAAAAAACGGCTGGGACCCGAGGCTAGCGCCTACGGCTCAAACTCGAACAGCGAATCAAACAGTTGCCTCGCTTCGCTCGCGGTCGTGGGCACGGCGATGCTTCCTGGCGAGGTGCCGACCTCGAGCCGCCCGAAGTTCGGATAGCCGAGGGCGTCGGCCGCGTCGGCGGTGATCGCTTTGAGTAAATTTTCCGGGGGGAGATCGCTGCGGGTTGCCTGCAGGAATCTCGCTTCGTTCCAGAGACTCAAGTCGGGCGTGCTGGCTCGCGAGTCGGTGCCGAGGGCGACGCGGACTCCCGCCCGCCACAGTTCGGCGATCGGGTGTCGGTCGTGATCAAAATAGGCATGCGTCCGCGGACAGTAGACAACGCTCATCTGCGGCTCTCCCGCGAGAAACGCAATCTGCTCGGGCGTTAGATAGTTGCCATGGACGACGAGCGTCCGCGGGGCTGCCGCCAATTCCCGCAGGAGCTGGTCGATTCGGCCCGCGTGGGGAAACAGCCCGCCGCGCCAGACTCCCATCCGCTCGAGCGATTCGCGGAACGGGCCCTCGCCGTGTTCCAACAGCTGCAGCTCCTCACGGCTCTCCGCCACGTGCATCGCCAGTGGCATCTGGTGGCTGCGGGCATGGGCGACGGCCCGACGGACCAATTCCGGGGGCGTCGAGTAGGGAGCGTGCGGGCTGAGCCCAAGGGCGATGTGGGAACTCGCCTGAGATTCGAGCGAGGTTGCCCACTGCCAAGTTTGCGTCTGCCGCTCGGGTGAGAGCCCCAGGATCTCCGCGAACAGAGTCAGCCGAGGTTCCTGTAGGGAAGCGTCGAGCGGGCCGAGTGACTTCACCTGCTCGAGGGGCCACGGCGCGGTGGCGATTTCGCCGATCAGCACCACTCCGGACCGAGCCGATTCGGCCAGCCCGGCAGCGATTGCCGCCGCTCGGGCGTCGGGATCCGAGGCCGCCGCGCCGCGGGAGCGGACAACTGCCGCAGCCCAGTCCGCAAACCCGAGCGACGCCCGTGGAAACTGGGTGGCACGTGTCGCGTCGTCGGCGGGGGCGCGTCCAATCGGTTCGCGGAGGTCGGAGAATTCGAGGTGGGTGTGAGCGTTGACCAGCCCTGGGAGAATGGCCATGTCGCCGAGATCGGTCACCGGACCCGGCGGCCGGGTCCGGTCGAGGTGCGTGATTCGGCCCCCTTCGCAGCGGAGGTAGCCGCCGTGGATCGGTGGGCGGCTGACCGGTACGATCCACCTCGCCCGAAAACTTCCCTCGGTTGGACATCGCATGGCGGCTCGCTCTTCTCGTTCCCCGAATGACCCCCAGCCCGCCGTGAACCCGCGGCCCACCGAAGAACCGCTTCCCGAATCGTTTTTCCAGGCGGCTCCCTACGACGTCGCCGCGGCGCTGCTCGGCTGCGCGCTGGTCCGCCGCATGGGTGGTTCTCTCGTGGGCGGATTGATCGTCGAGACCGAAGCCTACCTGGCCGAGGACGATCCCGCAGCCCATAGCCATCGCGGGCCGACGCCGCGGAACGCGTCGATGTTCGGGCGGGCCGGGACGCTGTACGTGTACACGATTCACGCCAAGTACTGTTTGAACGCGGTCACCGAATCGGTCGGCCGCGGCAGCGCGGTGCTGATCCGCGCCCTGGAGCCGGTCTGGGGGCTCAAGGAGATGCGGCGGCGGCGAGGCCGCGACGAGCTCCGCAAGCTCTGCCGCGGGCCGGCGATGCTCTGCCAATCGCTCGACGTCGATCTGCGGCTCGACGGGGCGAATCTGTGTGACGGCCAGTCGATCTGGATCGAGCGGTTTGCCGAGCCGCTGCAGTTTGAGACCAGCGCCACCCCACGGATCGGCATCCGCCACGCCGCCGAGTTACCGCTGCGGTTTTTCATCGACGGCAACCGCTACGTCAGCGGCCTAGCAAGAGACCACACCCGCCGCCCCACCGAATCGCTGCTGGAGAATGCGTTCAGCGAAGAACGTGGCAAGGCTCCGGACCAGCTGCGGCGTTAGGTTGCCCCGCGGGGGCTGGTCTGTCTCAGTCCGTTCGGGCTGGAAGCGGGAGCGCGCTAGGCTCTCTCGGAAACCCTGAGCCGACGGCGCTAGCCGCGGGTTCTGCTGCAGAAATCCCGTTGCTCGCGAAGGCCCGAGGCTAGCGCCTACGGCTCAAATTGGTCGCAATTGCCGGAATTTCTGTCTGAGCTTAAACGAATTCGGGGCGGACCAGGGTGGGGATGAAGCCGGCTTGGTGGCCTCGCTCGAGCAGCAGTTCGACCGATTTGCGGCCGCGGTCGCCAAAATCGAGCGTCCACTCGTTGACGTACATCCCGACAAAGTCGTCGGCTTTACTGCGGTCGAGACCCCGGCCAAAACCGAGCGCGTAGTCGAGCGCGTCCTGACGGTGCTCAAGCCCGTAGGCGATGCTCTCGCGGAGCAGCCGAGCGACGTCGGCGATCGTCTCGGGGCCCAGGTCGCGGCGGATCGCGTTGGCGCCGAGCGGCAGCGGATAGCCGGTCTGCTCCATCCACCACTTGCCCAAATCGACGACCAGCTTCAGCCCATCTTCGCCGTAGGTCAGCTGGCCTTCGTGGATGATCAACCCGGCATCGATCGGCTGGCCTTGATACTCACCCGCTTTGACGACGTCGATGATCTCGTCAAAGGGGACGGCGACGTGTTCGAATTGGCCGTCGAGACAGATCTGCAGGGTCAGAAAGGCGGTCGTCAGGGTGCCGGGGACGGCGATCCGCTTGCCCTTCATCTGCTCGATCGTGCCGCCCTCCTTGGTGACGACCATCGGTCCGTAATTGTCGCCCATGCTCGCCCCGCTGTTGCACAGCAGGTACTTGTCGGCCAGGTGGGCGTAGGCGTGCAGGCTGACCGCGGTCAGCTCCAGCTCGGCCCCGAAAGCCCGCCGGTTGAGCGTCTCGATGTCGACCAGCTCATGCTCGAACTGGTACCGCCCGGTGTCGATTTTGTCTTTCGCCAAGGCGTAGAACATGAAGGCGTCGTCCGCATCCGGGCTATGGCCGACGCGGATCTTCTGTTGGGTCGTCGCTGGGGCAGGAGCGGACATGGCAGGAGCGAGCTTCGGGGGAAAGTGGAAATGGCGGAAGCAAACCGATGGGGTCTAAGGTAACGCCGCAGACCGGAACTGGGGAGGCGAGCCACGGAAGGACACGGAACCGCACGGAACGGGGGGGGAGGCGGGCCACGGAAGGACACGGAAGGGCACGGAAAAGGGGAGGTGCGCGCGAAGGATTTTGAGATTTCAGATTCCCGGAGACCGGAGACCGGAGACCGGAGACCGGAGACCGGAGACCGGAGACCGGAGACCGGAGACCGGAGACCGGGTTGGCACGGCGTGTGCACTGGTCGCCGAGCATGTTCTTCTGCCTGGCTCCTGCTCTCGCTGCGATTTTCAACCGTGCGTCGATTTTTGGTAGGGTGTCGCTGGGCTCCGCTGCAGCTGGGGTTCTCGGATTGGGGGGAGACCGCCGTCGATGCGTCCTGCAGCGGGTAACGTTTTCAAAGCCAAGTGAAGGGATATGTACATTCAACTGGTCAGCGTGCATGGACTGGTCCGCGGAGAGAGTGTCGAGATGGGCCGCGACGCCGACACGGGGGGCCAAGTTCGCTATGTGCTGGAGCTGGCACGGACGCTGAGCAAGTTTCCCGAAGTCGAGCAGGTGGATCTGCTGACGCGGCGGATTCGCGACAAACGCGTCTCGAGCGACTATTCCGAAGAGATCGAGTCGCTGGGCCCCAAGTGCCGGATCGTTCGTATCGCTTGCGGCGGCGGACGGTACATCCGCAAGGAAAAGCTGTGGCCGCATCTCGACGAGTTCGTCGAAGGGGCGATCGCTTTCACCGCCCGCGAGGGACGTACGCCGCGAATCGTCCACGGTCACTACGCCGACGGCGGCTACATCGCGCGGCATCTGGCCGAAAATTTTGCCGTTCCCTTCGTGTTCACCGGTCACTCGCTCGGCAAACCGAAGCTCGAGTACTTGATGAGCGAGGGGTGGACGCATGAGAAGGCGAACGAGGTCCTGACGATCGACCGCCGGATCGCCGAAGAGCAGGACTGTTTGAACGAGGCGAAGCTGCTGATCGCCAGCACCCGCCACGAGATGCTCACGCAGTACGCCGAGTACGAAAAACCCGAGGGGTTGCGGCAGGAGATTATTCCCCCGGGAACCGATCTCGAGCGGTTCTTTCCGCACTACGATTACGAGTTGCCGGGCGAGACGATCGACGAGCGGTTCAAGCAGGCGCGGTTCCGGATGAGCGAATCGCTGTCGCGGTTTTTCACCCATCCCGACAAACCGCTGATCCTCTCGGTCTGCCGGCCCGACCGCCGCAAGAACATTCAGGCGCTGATCAAGGCTTACGGCGAAAGCCAGCGGCTGCAGGCGATCGCGAACCTCGCCGTCTTCGCCGGAATCCGCTCGGACATTGAGTCGATGCCGGAGAACGAGCAGCAAGTCTTGACCGATATCTTGCTGCTGATGGATCGGCACGATCTGTACGGCCGGCTGGCGATTCCCAAACGCCACGACTCGGAGTATGAGGTTCCCGAGTTGTACCGGTTGGCGGCCGCATCGCGAGGCGTGTTTGTCAACAGCGCGTTTATCGAACTCTTCGGGCTCACGGCGATCGAAGCGGCGGCCACCGGGCTGCCGTTCGTCGCGACCGAAAAAGGAGGCCCGACCGACATCGCGGCCAACACTCACGCGGGGCTGACGGTCGACGTGACCGACCAGGAAGCGCTCACCGCCGCGATGCTCGATGTGCTCTCCGATCCGCAGCGGTGGGACGAGATGAGCAGCTCCGGGATCAACAAGGTCCGGGAGCACTACAGCTGGGATGCCCACTGTGCCAAGTACATGCGGGCGATTCACGAAATCGCCGGTGACGCGCCGCCAAGCGAGGCGGGCAGCGCCCATCCCCGCCGCCGGCTCGAGCAGGTCGAGTGCATGCTGATCACCGATATCGACGGGACCCTACTCGGCGACCACGAGGCGCTGTCGGCTCTCAAGGACGTGCTCCACGAAGAGCGGGGGCGGATCGCCTTGGGGGTGGCCAGCGGACGCTCGCCGGAGTTGGTCGACGAGGCGCTGCAGGAAGCGGGGATTCCCAAAGTCGATTTGGCGATCGCGGCGGTCGGCTCGGAGATCTGCTACGGGCGGCGATTCATTCCCGACCGCGGCTGGATTGCGCGGCTGCAGAAAAATTGGCGGCCCGAAGCGCTCGGCTCGGCGATGGACAGCATCGACTGGATCGAGCTCCAACCGGAGCCGCACACCCAGCGGATGTTCAAGCTGAGCTATCGGATCACGCGCGAGGTCTCGCCGGAGGAAGCGGAGCAGCAGATTCGCGAAGCGCTCGATGCGACCGGCGCCACTTACACGCTGATCATTTCCCACGCGGATTTGGTCGACGTGCTGCCAAAAGCCGCCAGCAAAGGCAAAGCGATCCGCTACCTGGCCGACAAGTGGAATTGGAAGCCCGAGCAAATCTATACCGCCGGCGACTCGGGAAACGACCGCGACATGCTCAGCGGAATCGGGCGGGGCATCATCGTCGGCAACCATACGGTCGAACTCAAGGGTCTCAAAAAGCCGCGGGGCGGAGAGCTGTTCTACGCTCGCAGTGAGTACGCCGCAGGAATCCTCGAAGGGCTTCGGCACTTCGGCTTCTTGCGCGATTCCGCCGCCGCGAGCGAATCGACCGGCGAGGCGGCGGAGCAAGCGGCCGGGGCATCGAAGTCCGAAGCGATCGCCGAATCGAGCTGAGCGAAGCGGGACGAACGAATTCGGATTCTGGCACTCGATCTGCTTGAGAGAGCTGCGAGGCCCGAGGCTAGCGCCTTCGGCTCAGGAAAGAACGCCGCTCTCTTGCTCAGGACCGATGCCATGACCCGGATCACCGTGCCGACACCGACTCACGGGTACGCCCCGTCTCACTCGCCTCCCGATGTCCATTACGCCCCGGGGCTCGGGCTGGCCCGCGGCTTGGGGTGGTTCAGCATCGGGTTGGGGTTGGCCGAACTGCTGGCGCCGCGGACCGTCGCCCGCTGGTCGGGTGTTTCGCATCCCGGGCTGATTCAGGCTTACGGAGTGCGGGAGATCCTCACCGGCGTCGGAATCCTCAGCAGCTCGCGTCCCGCCGGATGGGTCGCCGCGCGGGTGGCAGGCGACGCACTCGACTTAGCGACGATCGGCGAAGCGGCTTACGAGGACGACGAGCAGCGGCGTCGCGCCGGGCTGGCCGCCGCCACGGTCGCCGGAGTGATGGCGGTCGATCTTCTCTGCTACTCGGAGCTTCGCGCCGGCGAAGCGCTCGAAGGTTAATGCAGCCCCTCCTCGCACCCGAGTGAAAATGATGAAAGCTCTCTGTTGGCATGGCACCGGCGACATTCGCCTCGATACCGTTCCGGATCCCGAAATTGCGGATCCCGGCGACGTGATCATCCGGATCACTTCCACGGCAATCTGCGGATCCGACCTGCATCTCTTCGACGGCTTCATGCCGACGATGCAGGCTGGAGATGTGATCGGTCACGAGCCGATGGGCGAGGTGGTCGAAGTCGGCAAGGGGGTGCAAAAGCTGAAGAAGGGAGACCGCGTCGTGGTCCCCTTTACGATCTCCTGCGGGACATGCTGGTTCTGCAACCACCAATTTTACTCGCTGTGCGACACCTCGAACCCCAACGCCGAGATCGCCCGCAAAGCGATGGGGCAGTCTCCGGCGGCGCTGTTTGGCTACTCGCACATGCTCGGCGGGTTCGCCGGTGGGCAGGCCGAGTATCTTCGCGTCCCGTACGCCGACGTGGGGCCGCTGAAGATCGAATCGGGGCTGTCGGACGACCAGGTGCTGTTCCTCTCGGACATTTTTCCCACCGGCTACATGGCAGCCGAAAATGCAGAGATCGAACCCGGAGAGACGGTCGCCGTGTGGGGCTGTGGACCGGTCGGGCAGTTCGCGATCCAGAGCGCGTGGATGTTCAAAGCGGGGCGCGTGATCGCCATCGACTGCGTCCCCGAACGGCTCGAGATGGCGCGGCGGCACGGCAAGGCTGAGACGATCGACTTCAGCGAGGAGACCGTCTACGACCGCTTGATGGACATGACCGGAGGTCGCGGCCCGGATCGGTGTATCGACGCGGTCGGTGCCGAGGCGCATGGAACCGGCAGCCTCGACGCCCTTTACGACAAAGCCAAGACGGCGGTGATGATGGCGACCGACCGCGCGCACGTGCTCCGCGAAGCGATCATGTGCTGTCGCAAAGGAGGCACGCTGTCGATCCCCGGGGTCTACATCGGGTTCCCCGACAAAGTCCCTTTCGGGGCGCTGATGAACAAAGGCCTGACCGTCAAAACCGGCCAGACCCACGTCAAGAAGTACTACAACGCGTTGCTCCAGAAAATCGAGCAAGGGGAGATCGATCCCTCCTTCGTGATCACCCACCGGCTCCCGCTCGAGGAAGGGCCCCAGGCCTACAAAACCTTCCGCGACAAGAAGGACAACTGCATCAAAGTCGTTCTCAAGCCGTGACGCCCTGGAACCGCTGCTAGCTGGACAGCGCCATTTTGGATTGGTTCGGAGCAGGACGGCTCGCGGAAAAATCGTTTAACGGCAAGCCGAAGGCGACTGCTTTTTAAAAC
>NZ_WRPR01000030.1 GCF_010367455.1 Candidatus Laterigemmans baculatus
GTCGCCTTTCGCTCCGCGAAAGTTGCGCAGACAAACGCTACTTTCCATAGTCGCCTTTCGCTCCGCGAAAGTTGCGCAGACAAACGCTACTTTCGCGGAGCGAAAGGCGACTATGGCGACCCGGTCACGCGGGGAAGGCGTCGGCTTCGCGGTAGGCGTCGATGACGGCTCGCTCGCCTTCGGGTCCCGATAGGCTGTTGCCGTGCTCCATTCCGATTACGCCGCGGAAGCCTTTGCGGTGGATGTGGGCAAACACGTTGCGGTAGTTGATCTCGCCGGTGCCCGGCTCCTTGCGGCCGGGGTTGTCGCCCGCTTGGAAGTAGGCGATCTCGTCCCAGCAGTGGTCGATGTTGGGGATCAGGTTTCCTTCAGTGATCTGCTGGTGGTAGATGTCGAATAAGATTTTGCACGACGGGCTGTCGACCGCTTTGCAGATCGCATAGGCCTGATCGCTGTCGCGGAGGAACGTGCCCCCGTGGTTGGTGTGCCAGTTGAGCGGTTCGAGCACCATCACCAGGTCGTGCGGTTCGAGGATCTCGCTGGCCCGACGGAGCAGTTCGATCACGTTGGCCGTTTGATAGCCCTCGGCCAACCGGGGTCCGCCGTAGCGATTGTCGGCCGCCTCTTCGGGCGTCGGTTGATCGATCGAACCGGGAACGACGGTGACCCAGCGAGCACCGACCCGCCGCGCCACGTCGACCGATTCGCGGATCGCGGTGAGGACTTCCTCTTGCCGGCCCAGCGAGGGACGGGCAAACACCGGCTCGTTGAAGTTGGCATAGGCGACAAACACCCCCATCTGCATGTCGTGGTCGCGGAGCGCTTGACCGATTTTCTCCTGCAGCGCCGGCTCGCGTTTGGGCAGCCCGTTATCTTCCCACGCCGTGAAGCCCGCTTCGGCGGCAAAAGCAATCTCGTCGAGGATCGCTTCCTCCCCCTTCCCTTCGCGGCGGGCGAGGTTGCGGAACATCCCCGGGTGCGGCGCGTAGGCCAGCTTGAACTTACCCTCAGCAGCGGACGATTCCTGCTCGGCCTCTTGAGCCCCGACGCTCGGGGCGGCGGACAGGGCGGCACAGGTCGCCAAGCCTGCGCTGGCGGTACGAAGAAGAGCGCGTCGCGAGAGAGCCATAGCGTTTCAATGGTTCGAGGAAGAGGAGCAAAGCGAGTCGACGCCGGAGCAAAACGGCAGAGCTCCCAAGATAACTCCCACCGCCGACCGACGCACGCTGGACCCAAGCGGTATGCCAGTTGCTGCGCCCGAATCCTGCTCCCCACTCGCTTCCCCCAACCCGCCGAGGACTTTCAATGTCCCGCGAGGACCACCCCCACACCGAAGCCGCTCACGAACACGAATCCCACGCTGGACAGCACTCCCACGCTGGACAGCACTCCCACGCTGGACAGCACTCCCACGCTGGACAGCACTCCCACGCTGGACAGCACTCCCACGCTGAACAGCACTCCCACGGTGAACAGCACTCGCATGGTGGAATGGGTGAGCGAGGAGTGACGCGCCCGATGGAACTGATGCAGCACGGCGAGCACTCGGGGCACGAGCAGTCGGGGCACGAGCACTCGGGGCACGAGCACTCGGGACACGAGCAGTCGGGGCACGGAGGGCATGGTGGGCACGCGATGAGCGACGAGCAGCGTCACCAGATGCTGCGGATGCATCACAAGAAGACGCTTTGGATCTACTGGTCGCTGATCCTCTTGGCGGTGTGGTTGATTTCGTCGCCGTTCACCTTTGGATACCTCAACGAAGAGCTGTGGGTCGATCCAAGCGGCGGCCGCGGGGTGTGGTTCAGCGACCAGACGCACACCGAGCTGCGGGCCCAGTTGATGGCGGCCAGCGATGTGCTGAGCGGGCTCGTGTTGCTCGTCTTGGGCTGGCGTTCGCTGCGTCCGAACCGACCGGTCAGCCTCTGGGGCTGTTGTTTCGTCGGGGTCTGGTTGACGCTCGCTCCGATCGTGTTTTGGGCACCGACCGCCGGAGCTTATCTGAACGACACGATCATCGGGGCTTGGATCATCGCGCTGACGATCCTCATCCCTGGCATGCCCAACATGATCATGTATATGCAGATGGGTCCCGATTCGCCTCCCGGCTGGACCTACAATCCTTCGAGCTGGCCGCAGCGTTGGATCATGATCTCGCTGGCGTTTGCTGGCTGGCTGGTCTCGCGCTATCTCGCCGCGTTCCAGCTCGGATATATCGATTATGTTTGGGACCCCTTGGTCGGCTTCAGCCAAGGGACAAAAAAAGTGCTCAATTCGAGCATGTCTCACTCCTGGCCGATCTCCGACGGAGGCTTGGGAGCGATCTCCTACACGTTTGAGTTCTTAATGGGTTTTATGGGCAGCTCCGCGCGGTGGCGGACGATGCCTTGGATGGTGGCCTTTTTTGGAATCTTAGTCATTCCGCTGGGGCTAGCCCACGTGATCCTGGTCATTTCCCAGCCCGTGCTGGTCCACCACTGGTGCGCCCTCTGCCTGTTGGCCGCGGCGATCATGCTGCCGATGATTCCGCTGCAAGCCGACGAGGTGATCGCCATGTTCCAGCACGTCAAGCAAGCCCACCGCCGGGGCGACCGCGGCGGCTCGTGGTGGAAGCTGTTCTGGAAAGGGGGAACCGCCGAGGGCTGCGAAGAGGATCAGCGGTCGCCAGAGCTCGTGGAGTTTGCGGAGCAGCCGGGGAACGTCGTCAAAGCCTCGCTCTGGGGCATGAGCTTTCCTTGGACGCTGAGCGGAGCGACGCTGGCGGGAGTCGCCCTGATGCTGACTCCGACCTTTTTCGGAATCGGGATCCAGAGCCTCGCCGCCGACATTGGCCACTTGGGCGGGGCCTTGATCGTGACTGTCGCGGTGATCGCGATGGGTGAGGTCGTGCGGATCGGGCGCTATCTGAATGTGCTGATTGGCTTGATCGTGGCGGGAGGCGTCTGGTTCACCGACGAGGCGTCGACTGGGTATGCAGCGACCGCGACGGGGCTGGCGATCGCTGCAATCCTTCTGTCGCTTCCCCGCGGCCAAGTGCGCGAGCGGTACGGCGCCTGGGACGCGTACGTTCGGTAATTCGCCGCTCGAATGCTGCACGCGGGGGCGAACCGGTTTAACATCAGTACGCTCCCCTCCCACGATTTCCCCCACCTTCCGCCTCGCGGCAGCTAGCGAGCCATGACACATCTATCCGTCGGCAGTCACTTGGGATCGTTCTTCCTGCGTCGTGTCGAGACTCCCGCTCGGCGGCTGCTCGCCCGCTGCGGTTCCGCGCTGCTGATGGGTTTGGGAACTGCGGTTCCGCTCGCGGCGGCTGAGCTTCGCACGCCGGAGATCACCGTCCCCGAGGGCTTTACCGTCGAGCGTGTCGCTGCTCCTCCGCTCGTCCAGCATCCCACGATGGCCTGCTTCGACGACCGCGGGCGGTTGTTCGTGTGCGAGAGCGCGGGGCTGAATCTCGACGCCGACACGCTCGAAGCCCAGACGCCGAATTCGATCCGCCTGCTGGAGGATCGGGACGGGGACGGGCGGTTCGATCATGCGACAGTGTTCGCTGACAAGATGACCTTCCCGATGGGAGCGGCTTGGCACGAGGGTGCTTTGTACGTCGCCTCGCCGCCGAACATTTGGAGGCTGGAGGACAGCGACGGAGACGGCGTTGCCGACAAACGCGAGATCCTGGTCGACAAGTTTGGCTTCACCGGGAACGCGGCGAGCATCCATGGTTGCTTTCTGGCTCCCGACGGACGGCTCTACTGGTGCGACGGTTACCACGGCCACGAATTCCGCAACGAAGCGGGCGAGATCACCAGCAAACGAGTCGGGAGCTACATCTTCTCCTGCCGTCCGGACGGTTCGGATGTTCAAATTCACGCCGGCGGCGGAATGGACAACCCGGTCGAAGTCGATTTCTCCGAAGCGGGCGATGTGCTGGGAACGGTCAACATTCTCTACACCCGCCCGCGAGTCGACGCCCTGGTGCACTGGCTCTACGGCGGTGCTTATCCCCACCGCAGCCAAGTGCTCGAAGAACTGAAAGTCACGGGTGATCTGCTCGGCCCGGTCCATTCGTTCGGGCATGTCGCGGTCTCGGGAATGATGCGGTACCGCAGCGACTCGTTCGATCTTGAAGGGAGAGATGTCCTCTTCGCGACGTTCTTCAACACCGGGCAGGTGGCGAAGGTGGAGCTAGCGCCGCAGGGTTCGACCTACCAGGCCATCCAGCGTCCGTTCCTGTCCAGCTCCGACCGCGACTTCCATCCCACCGACGTGCTCGAAGACGCCGACGGAAGTCTGCTGGTCATCGACACCGGGGGCTGGTTCTATCGCGGCTGTCCGACTTCCCAGTTCTCCAAGCCCGACGTCCTGGGTGGGATCTACCGCGTCCGCCGTGAGGGAGCGGCAGCCGTGAATTATCCCTGGGGGAGCGAGATCGAGTGGGCGCAGCTGAGTCCCGAGCAATGCCTCGAGCGGACAGGGGACCCGCGCTTCCGCGTTCGCGAGCGGGCGACCGCCGAGCTGGCTGGCCGTGGCGCTGCGGCTCTTCCAGCATTGCAGACAGCGATCGAAAGCGGCTCGCCACAAACGCGTCTGGCAGCCGTGTGGGCGCTGTCCCGAATCGTGCAAGCGGAGGCGATGCAGCGGGAGTCGATGCAGCGGGAGGCGCCGGCGGAGGACGCACCGTCTGAACTTCGCTCCCAAGCCTTGGCCGCGCTCCGCGCTGCGGTCGACGATTCCGAGCCGACGGTTCGCCAAGCGGCCTGCCACTCTCTGGCAACCCACCGCGACGCCGCCGCTCTGCCCCAGCTGATCGTTACTCTGCAGCAGGATGACCGGCCGGCGGTCCGCCGCGTCGCCGCTCAAGCGCTCGGCCGGATCGGCAGTTCCGAAGCCGTCCCCGCGTTGCTCCAGGGGCTCGAGCAGGCGGTCGACCGAGCGGAGCGGCACGCCCTGGTCTACGCGCTGATCGAGATCGACGATGCTGAGGCGACCGCCCAGGCTTTTGCAGGACTCGAGCCGAGCGAACTTTCGCAGCGAGCGGCCAGCGTGGAGGGGGCTCTCAACGCGCTCGATCAAATGGATCACGGGCAGCTCGACGGAGCCTTCGTGACGTCGCTGCTCGACGCCGAATCCGAGTCGTTGCGACGAACCGCGCTGCGGATCCTGCAGCGTCGTCCCGAGTGGGCGGAATTGGCCGCCGCGACACTCAACGAACTGCTCACCGCATCGGCTGAGCGGCCCGATCGCTCGGATGTCATCGAAGGGCTGATCACGAACTTAATCCGCCAACCGAGCGTCATCGATCAGCTCGGCAAGATGCTCTCGGCCGCCGATCCGGAAAGCGAGCGGACCCAATTCGTGCTGCAGGCGATCGCTCAGTCGAACCTCGACCAGTTGCCGGCGGAGTGGCAGAAGCCGCTCGGGCAGCTGCTTCAAAGCGACAACGATCCGCGGACGCTTGCCCTGGCCATCGGTGCTGTCGGGGCGATTCGCACGGATCGCTTTGACGAGCAATTGCGCGCCATTGGCGGTGACGAGTCGCTCTCGCGTCAGCTGCGGGTGGCGGCTTACGAAGCGGTCTCCGGGCGAGGTAACCAATTGAGTCCCGAGCTGTTCTCGCTGTTGCTCGAGATGCTCGGTCCGACCGGCACGCCTGCCGAAGCGTCGCAGGCGAGCCGCACGATCGCCTCCGCCTCGCTCACCAGCGAACAACTCCAAGACGTGCTGCCGTTGCTTGAACAGGCGGGTCCGATGCAGCTGGCCGACCTGATGACACCGTTCACGCGGACCCGCGACGTTGAGACCGGCCGCGCATTTCTGACAGCGATCGAACGCTCCCGCGGATTCGGAGGACTGGCGGCAACGACTTTTTCGGACACGATCAAACAATTCCCCCAAGAGCTGTTGCCGCAGGCGAACCGCTTGCTCGACCGCTTGGAAGCCGACCACGAGCAGAAGGTTGCCAAGCTCGACTCGCTGCTGCCGCTCGTCGCCAAAGGAAACCTTGAGCGAGGTGAGCGACTCTTCTTTTCCGAGAAAGCAAAGTGCAGCAGTTGCCACCGCGTGGGCAACCGCGGCGAGCTGATCGGTCCCGATTTGACGACGATCGGAGCGAACCGGGCGACCGTCGCCCTGCTCGAATCGACCGTGTTCCCCTCGGCCAGCATCGTGCGGGACTACGAGCCGGTCAAAGTCCTTACGGTCGATGGACGGCTGCTCACCGGGATCGTCGTCGATCAGACGGCCGAAGCGGTGACCGTGCAACAACAGACCGGAAAGCCGCTTCAGATTCCCCGGGATGAGATCGAGGTGATCGAAGCAAGCACCGTGTCGCTGATGCCCGCCGGTTTGGAAGATGCGCTCAACGAGCAGGAGCTGGCGGATATCATCGCTTACCTCTCCAGCCTCCGATAACCACACCCTTGGGCACCTCCGCCGCCAGCGAGCAGCGGCTTCCGCTGTCGATCAAACTCGGCTGCACGCTGTGGGTGGCGGTGTTGGTGCCGGTCTGGATTCGCGTCCAGGGTTTGCACAATTTCCTCTGGCTCTCGGACATCGCACTGCTCGGCACCTGTGTGGCGCTGTGGTCGGAGAGTCGCTTGCTGTTGAGCATGATGGCTCTCGGCGGCGTGCTGCCTGAGCTGGCGTGGACGTTTGTATTTCTTGGGCGGCTGATGATCGACTCCGGACCGCTCGAGCAATCGGGATACATGTTCAACGACGAGCTTCCGCTGTTTGTCCGCGGGTTGTCGTTGTTCCACGTCTTCCTACCGCCGCTGCTGGTCTATGCCGTGCGGCGAGTCGGCTACGACTGCCGGGCCCTGCTCCTTTACAGCATCCTCACGTTCGCCGTTTTGCTCGCCTGTTACTATGCGACCGATCCGGCGGAGAACCTCAACTTCGTGTTCGGCTTCGGCGATCCACCTCGCCCTCCACTCGCTCAGCCCTACTGGATGGCGGCGCAAATGGCGATCCTTCTCGGCGGCGCCTATTGGCCCACCCACGCTTTGCTGAAGCGGTGGGCACCATAGCTGGACACCGCCACTTTCTCACGCTGAATTGCCATAACGTCAGCAGAGTCCAGCAGTTGGCTACCAAGTCGTTTAACGGCAAGCCGAAGGCGACTGTGTTTTGAAAAGCAGTCGCCTTCGGCTTGCCGTTAAACGATGATTCCGCAAGTCGTCCTGCTCCGAACTGATCCAAAGTACCACTGTCCAGCTATTGTCAGTTTTCTTTCTGCGGTTGGCCAACCTCGACGGGTCGATTCCGAACCATCCCTAGTTCCTTCTCTCGGCCTTTCACTGCGGAGCATGCGTATGTCCATCCTCTTTACCTGCCCGCGTTGCGGCAAAAGCACCAACTTTGCGGATAACTACGCCGGCCAAACCGGGCCTTGCCCCCACTGCGGACAACCGGTCACGGTCCCCGCTTGGTCGCAGCCGCTGAGCGAACCAACCAAGCCGGCCAGCCGAGGCAGTTCGCTGCTGATTACACTGCTGGCGGTCGGTGCGGGCGGGTTCGTGCTCTTCGTCTGCGGCGGAATGCTGGTCGCCCTCCTGCTTCCTGCTGTGACGACCTCACGGGAAGCGGCCCGCCGGGTGAGTTGCTCGAACAACCTCAAGCAGATTGGGCTTGCCCTGCATAACTATTCGGACGTCTATGGAACGTTCCCGCCGGCCTACATGACCGACTCAGCGGGCAACCCGACGGTCAGCTGGCGAGTCCTGATTCTGCCGTTCCTCAACCAGGAACCGCTGTACCGGCAACTCGACACGCAGCAGCCGTGGAACAGCCCCGCGAACGCCGCCCTGCTCAGCGCCTCGATCCCGGTTTATCGGTGTCCATCGTCGGTCGACCCTAGCTCGACCGCGACCAATTACATGGTCGTGACCGGGGCTGAGACGCTGTTCCCCTACGAGCGGGCAGTCAGCCTCCGCGATGTTACCGATGGTCTGAGCAACACGATCGCGGTGGTGGAAGTCGAAGAGCAAGGAGTGCACTGGGCCGCCCCGGAAGACCTGGAGCGGCAGAATCTAACCTGGGCCTTCGCCGCGGGAGCCGACGGCCAGATGGGAAGCCGCCACACGGGCGGAATCCAAGTCCTCCTGGGTGATGCGTCGGTGCGGTATTTCCCCGATACGATCGACCCGGCCAACCTCGCCAAAATGCTCACCATCGCCGGCGACGAAAGAGTCGATCTGCCGTAGCGTTACGCAGGGCTGATCGCCGGCGGCGTATCGGTCGCTCTTCGCTCCCGCTGCCGCCAACTGAGGCTGGTCACGACCGCCAGGATCGACAGTCCGGCGATGTCGGAAATCGGCACATGGTAGCCGGACATCTCAAACTGCCCTGGATAGAGCGCCAGCGCCGCGGCAATGAACAGCGCAGTCCGCATCCCCCATCCCAAACGATGGAAATAGAAACCGGCCATCCCCGCCGCGAGTGCAAGAATCCCCAGAACCGCTGCGGTGATCGCCATTAGCACTCTCAGAATATTCGGCGGACCTCCGTCGGCAGCCATCAGCAACAGCTCCGGCCGATAGACGAACATATAAGGCAACGTGAAACCGACCAGCGCAAAGCGAAACGAGGCCAGCCCGGTCTGCATCACACTCGATCCGGCGATCGAAGCGGTCGCATAAGCAGCCAAGGCCACCGGAGGAGTGACCATCGCCATCATTCCAAAGTAGAAGATGAACAGGTGGGCGGCGAGAATCGGCACGCCCAACGAAGGGTCCGCAAACACCGGCCCGATCACGGTCGCCAAGAGCAGGTAGGAGACGGCCGACGGGAGTCCCATCCCGAGAATGATCGAGCAGACCATGATCGCGACTAGCGCCAAAAACAGACTGTTGCCGGCCAGCGGGATGATCGCTTGCGGCACTCCAGTGCCGATCCCGGTGCGGGAGACCAGCCCGATCACGATCCCGACGCACGACGCAGCGACGATCAGTGCAATTCCGCTGCGCGAGGTGGCTTGAAACGCGTCGAGGATCGTTCCCCGCCAGGCTCGCATCAGCAGCCCCACGATCAGAACCTCGGCGAGCGTCGCGACGATCGCGTCGTCCCAACTCCCCAACATCGGAAAGGGCAGCTCCCGACCGCTGACGGCCACGGTCAGCGATGAGGCCAAGTGGAAGATGGTGAAGTTGAATCGCGCTGCGACTAACAGCGCAACGATTCCTAACAAGCTGGCGAGCCGAGTCGCGATGCCGACTCGCATCGCCGGATTGAACAGGATCATCACTACCAGCAGTGCCAGCGCGTAGGTGACCGCGCGGAACGGCGAGTAGCCGACCATCAACAGTCCCATCAGCGCCCCGAGCGAACCGAAAAAGGTCAGCCCCTCAAAGCTCAAGATCCGCGTCTCTTCAGGGTCCACGGGAGTCGCCGGCTGTGCGGAAACCGTGTGCACCCGCCGCGCATAAAAATGCACTAGCAAAAATAGAGACAGGTAATAGAGAACCGCCGGCACTAGCGCGGCTTTCATAATCTCCAGATAGGTGACCGGCGGATTGCGATTGATGATCTCCAACATCATATACGCCCCGGCTCCCATCACCGGTGGCATCAGCGCCCCGCCGGAAGAAGCCGCGGCCTCTACCGCCCCAGCGATATGAGGTTTAAACCCGCTGCTTCGCATCAAGGGAATCGTAAACGTCCCGGTCGTAGCCGCGTTGGCCACCGCGCTTCCGGAGAGCGAGCCCATCAAGCCGCTGGCCAACACCGAAACCTTGGCCGGGCCACCCGACTTGGTGCCAAACAGGCGGGTCGCCAGCGAAATGATGTACTGCGTCGCCCCGCTCGCTTCCAAAAACGCGCCGAACAGCACGAACAGGAAGACATAGCGAAACATCACATTCAGCGCCGTCCCGAAGACCCCCTCGGTGCGGAGGTAGGTCTGCCCAAAGATCGCTTCCCAGTCCTGGCCGCCATGGGGAAACAACCAGTCGGGCAAATCGCGCGCGACCGACTCGTGGGCATAGACGATGAACAGGATCGCGAGCAGCGGCAATGCGAGCCCGATCGCCCGCCGCGTCGCCTCCAACACCAACAGCAGCCCCACCCCGGCGACCCACTGGTCGAGCTCCGTGTAATTGGCGGCGCGTTGCCCGAGCTCCGATCCGACCACGACGAGATAACCACAGCAGGCGACCGAGAGGATCGCCAGCCCCACATCGAGCCACCGCACCGCCGTCACGTGCTGCAGACGAGGGTGCAGCGGATAGGAGAGAAAGCAAATCGGCAGCCCGATCGCGGCAAAGAGCGCGAGCTGAGCCAGCGTCGACATCGTCGAAAAATTGACTTCCAACAACACGTACAGCGAGAGCACGATCGCCAAACTCAGCACGACATAGTGCAAGCCGCGTTCGAAGAGGCTCTTGTCTGCCGCTGAAGGAGGCGAAGCCTCGGCCGCTGAAGGAGGCGAAGCCTCGGCCGCTGAAGGGAGCGAAGCCTCGGCCGTGTCCACCGAAACATCACGCGACTCGTTACGCGTCGTCACCGGGTGCAACCTTCGAAAAAAGATTGTGGAGACTACTCGCCAGCCGGAGCGGCTACCGCTTCGGCTGGGGCGGACTCGGGCGCGTCGCTGGAGGCCCCTTCACTGGAGGCCCCTTCACTGGAGGCCCCTTCACTGGCAGCTGGGGCAGCCTCCGCATCGGCCTCCTCACTCCAGATGCCCGCTTCCTTGAAGTAGCGGATGGCGCCGGGGTGAAACGGCGTCCCGGTATTGCGACTGGCGTTTTCAGGCGTGATCGCTTTGGCTGCGCGATGCCGCTCGGCGATTTGTTCGCGATTTTCGTAGGCGATGCGGACGAAGTCGTAGACCAGTTGCTCGTCCACGTCGGCGTGGGCGATGAGGTGCGCCGAGCCGACGTTCAGCCCGTGGTAGTCCTCCTCGATGCCCATGTAGGTGCCGCCCGGGATCACCGCCGGTTCAAAGAACTGGTACTCGCGGATCAATTGCTCTTTGGCCGCCTCGTCGTAGGGAATCAACCGCAGGTCCATCGCCTGGGCCAATTGGGCGATCGCGGGCGTGGGGACGCCGCCGCCAATCATCGCTGCCGAAACGGCTCCGTCGCCGAGCAGATCGACGGCGTTTTGTTGGCTGCCGTAGCGGACTTCGAGATCGCTGAGCGCCAGTCCGTGGGCGGCGAGGATCGGTTCGACGAAGTACTCGAACCCGGCTCCTTCGGGACCGATGTAGACCCGTTTGCCCTTGAGATCCGCGACCGTCTCGATCCCCGAATCGGCAGCGGTGACGAACATTGCAATGTTCGGGAAGAGCGTCATTACGGCTCGGGCTTCGTGCGTCTGGTCCCAATCCCCTTCCCCGCGGACGGCGAAGTAGGTGATCGACGAGTTGGACATCGCGAACTGCAGCCGACCGCGACTGAGCAGCCGAATGTTCTCCATCGAGCCGCCGGTCGACTCGGCGTTGACCCGCCAGTCCGCGTCGCCGCTGTTGTTATTGACGACTTCGCACACCGCCCCGCCGACCGTGTAGAACGTGCCGCCGACCGGAGCGGTGCCGACGCTGATGTACTGCCGCTCCCCGCCGCTTCGGTTGCAGCCGGTCGAGAGGATCGCCAAGGACGCGCTCAAGGAGAACAGAAAACCGTAGCCAATTGTGCGCAGCATAGTGCCTCTCTCGGGCAGGGAAGGCGGGAACCACTGGGGACCGCCATGATAGCACGAGCCCGAGAGACTCGCACGAGGCTGGGGATTCCTGCGCGACTCAAGAACGCTGTGTGACATATCAGCCGCCACGCGCTAGCGTCCGGTTCCAGCCGCGTTTCTGGGAACCGGGGGCTAGCGCCCGGCGGCTGATACAACGCCGAAACGATGACGCTAGTTCTGGCTGCCGCGAACTTCCTGGACCATCTCTTCGACCAGCGGGACCACCAGGGCAGCCGGAAGGGCGTAGGAGACGACGCGGCCGGCGCGGGCGATATTGACGCCGATCACTTTGCCAGCCGAATCGAGGATTGGACCTCCGCACTGATCCGGATCGAGCACCGTGTCGTGTTGCAGGACGCTTTCAAAGCCGCTCAAGCGATTGCTGCGGGGACCGTTCAGGCGGCTGTCATTCTCGCTCTCGAGCATCAGGCTGAACTCGCGGATCTGCGCGTCGAGCTCGACCTTGTCTCCCTCGCGCGAAATCGTCAGGTGCACGTTCTCGCCGGGAAAGCGATCGCGGAGCGCTTGGATCACCTCGTCGCGACCATCGGCCTCTCGGCCGTCGACCGCCAGAATCTGGTCGCCCGGTTGAATTCCGGCATCGTGAGCCCCGCTGGCCGGAACGACGACATCGACGCGCGCGTTTCCTTGCTCGTCATTCTCCAGCCGCACGCCGAGACGTCCGTAGGCATGGATCGCTCGCGGCCGGACGCTGACCACGCCGAGCCCGATCGGTCGACCGCCCCGCCCGACCGAGATCAAGAAGCTTCCCACCTCCGGTTCGACGGTCGAGAAACTGGCGGTTTCAAGTCCTTCGGCATCCGCCTGGAGGAGCGCCAAATCGGCCTCTCGACGAACCGCCGCCACCCGCGCGTTGACCAGCCGCTGGTCGGGCAACCGCACCCGGATCGGATCGCCGCTGAGCTCGCTCCGCTTGGTCAGCACCAATCCGTCGGAGCCGACGACGATTCCCAGCGCCACGGGCTTGCCATCGCTGAACACCTGGACGGTCGCAGCGCCGGGCGATTCGCAGACCGGCTGCAACAGCTTCATCATCTCGCCGTTATCGCGGCGATTCGAAACGCGAAACGCAAATCGCTCATGGAGCCACTGCGTGTCACTGGCATCCTGCGCGGTTGCCGCCTGCGGTGGAGCAACTCCAAGCACAGCCACGAGCGATGCCAGAGCCAGCAGGTGCGAACGTCGCATCACGATCAACTCCATTGAGGACTCAGGACGAGGGGTCACGGCCGATTTCCAAGATCACTCGCAACACCGACGCGCCACGCCGCAGCCGCAGGCGGATCTGTTCGCCGGGCATCGTATCGTCGACCGCATCTTTAAGCGAATTGAAGTCGCTAATGTTCACGTCGCCAAACCGCTCGATCACGTCGCCGGACTTCAGTCCCGCGGCGGCCGCTGGCGAACCGGGAATCACGTCCTGAATCTCCGCGACCGTGGTATCGGGAGCTCCGCGGACGCCGAGCACTGGACGAAAGCCGGGCAGGAACCCCCAGGCCTCGGCCGTCACTAAGCGATCCCAGCTGCGGTCGTAGTGATCCACCGGAACGTGGAGGTTATCGGCAACATCGTTCCCGATGCGGCTGTGGACGCCGATCAACTCCCCCTCGAGGTTGAACAGCGGGCCACCGCTGTCCCCACCGATCAGCGCACAGTCGGTCACGATCGCTCCGTGGCGAACCGCCAAGATCCGTCCGACGCGAGCGACGACGCCGCGGCTCTGCTCATAACCGCCCGGGTGTCCCATCGCCACGCACCACATCCCCGGCTCGAGATCCGCGCTTTGTCCGAGCGTCGCGTGCGGCCACGGTTTGCCGTCGTCGGTGTCGCTCTTGAGCTTGATCAATCCCGCATCGACTTCGCGGTTCAGCCCCAGCGTCCGGCCAGCGACTTCGCGACCGTCGGCCAAGGTGATCGTGACATCACGATCGGCCCGCATCGCCACGTGCGCGGCAGTCAGGATGTAGCCATCCCCAGTGATGATCACTCCGCAGCCTTGAGAGATCCCAATCTGGACGCTGACCGTGCAGGCTGCCGCCAAGCGTGCCACTTGGCGTTGCTGCTGCTCCATCGCCGAGAGCTGTTCGAGCGATTCGGGGGTTTCCCCATCGAGGACTGGCTCCAGCTCGGCCGGAGCCGCGACAAACGTCCGACCCGCTGCCGTGCTCGGCTGCGGCGATTCCTGAGCCCAGGTCCAGGACCCTGGAGCCAGCAACAGCCCGAGCACCAGTACTCGCCCAAGCACCAGCAGGCGCACCAGCGGCCCACGCGTCGCTCTCATTTTCTTTGCGTGCATTCTCACTCCCGCCGGTCGCTCCCCGTAACTTGTGATCAGCCGCCGGGCGCTAGCCCCCGGTTCTCGAAAACGCGGTGAGAACCGGACGCTAGCCGTGTGGCGGCTGATAAATAACTTGGGCTAGCAGAGTCGGCTCAACATTTCCAGCAGAACAGTACGCGAGGGCAGCGCATCGGGTTGCCGACCGCCCGCTTTCCCTATAGACCGACTGAAATCATTGTAGACAACCCGCGAGAGTCCAGGGGCGGGTTTGTTTCCTATCGAATCGCCAAACCGAGCCCGGCATGACGCTCTATGACGCTTCTTCCGACACTTCGCCTGCCGCGAAGTCGGCGTTGATCTTCGGTTGTGGATACTTGGGCATTCGCGTCGCCCGGAAGCTGATTTGCGAAGGCTGGCGGGTAGCCGCCCTGACCCGCAGCGCGGACCGCGCCCGCGCCTTGGCCGCCGAGGGCATCGATCCCCAACTGGGCGACTGGAACGATCGCCGCGCGCTCAGCGGACTGCACGCGACGGCCCGAACCGCCACGCACGTGCTGGTCTCGGTGGGTTACGATCCGCGGTCGAAAAAATCGCGGCACGAGGTGTATGTCGAGGGACTGCGGGGGGCGCTCGAGGTGATCTCCCCGGCGAGCCGCGTCTGCTACGTCAGCTCGACCGGCGTCTTCCACCAGCACGACGGTCGCTGGGTCGACGAGTGCTCGCCTTGCCATCCGGCGAGCGAAGGAGGGGCCGCGCATCTGCGGGCCGAGGAACTTTTGCGGCGCGTTCGCCCGCCGCAATCGCGTGCGGCGACGGTCGTGTTGCGGATGGCGGGACTGTACGGGCCGGGGCGCGTTCCACGGCTGGCCATGATCCGCCGCGGCGAGCCGATCGCGACGGCGAGCGAGGGATTCTTGAACCTGATCCACATCGACGATGCCGCCGAGTGCGTGCTGCGGGCCTGGGCTCACCCGGCTCCGGCCCCCTTGTACCTGATCGCCGACGGGCACCCGGTCGTCCGAGCCGAGTACTACCAGGAGATGGCTCGCCTGAGCGGCAGCCCCCCAGTCCGCTTCACCGCCTCCACCGCTTCGTCTCCCACCGCTTCGTCTCCCACCGCTTCGTCTCCGACCGCTTCGTCGCGGGGCGATTCGAACAAGCGGATTTGGACCCATCGGATGCAGCGCGATTTGCTCAGCCGGCTGGCGTTTCCCAGCTACCGCCACGGGCTGCGCGCGATCCTCGGCAACGAAGCTCGGCGAGGGTAACGCCGGGTCCGCGCGCCGCTGCCCCTCCCGAAAGGGCCCCGTTTTTCCTATGCTCACGTTTTAGCACCGGTGGGGAAAGCCCGCGTCGAGAGCCAGCCATCCCCTCCCCTTTTCGCCGCTTGGAGTACGCTTCGTTATGCTGACCCGAAAACCCTTATTTCCCGGCATCATCGAGCTGAATTTCCAGGCGGGAGAAGTCCTCGGCTGCAACGTCTACCTGATCTACGATGGCGATGAGTGGATCCTGATCGACATCGGCTACGAGGAGACGGTGGATGATTACATCGAGTTGATTCGGCAACTCGATTTTCCGCTGGCCCACTGCAAGACGCTGGTCGCCACCCACGCCGACGTCGATCACATCCAAGGTTTGGCCAAAGCCAAGCAACTGCTGCGGACGACGATCACGGCTCATCCGAACGCCGTCACGCCCCTGCAGACAGGCGACCGCCTGCGGACGCTCGCCGAGATCGAACCGCAAGGGCTGGACCTGGAGATGCCGCCGGTGGAGATCGATACGACGGTGGTCGACGGCGACATCCTCCGCGTCGGCTCGATCGAGCTGGAAGTCTGGCACACCCCGGGGCACACCGACAGCCAGCTCGCCTTCCGCACCGGCGACATCTTGCTGAGCGGCGACAACATCTATCGCGACGGCTGCATCGGGGCAGTCGATCCCCACCACGGCAGCGATCTCGGCGCGTTCGTCGAATCGCTCGAGCGGATCCGCGACAGCGACGTCCGCTGGTTGCTGCCCAGCCACGGGCCGATCTTCGAAAAAGACAACGCGATGCTCGAGCGGACGATCAAACGCGTCCGCGGCTACCTGACGATGGCCGATTTCGGCACGCTCGCCGAGAGCTGGCCGCTGATGGACGAGTGGGAGAACGAAGTCGCCGAAGGCACGCTCCCCGAAGGCGTCGGCAACGTCGACGCGCAGAGCTGAGTGCCTCGACATCAAATCAGCCGCCGGGCGCTAGCCCCCGGTTCCCGAAAACGCCGTGACAACCGGATGCTAGCGCGTTGCGGCTGATATGTCCAGCGAGGTCACTCCGCTCGCGTGGTGCTGAGGACTCGGCGGTGGCCGGCCAGGTCCTTGATGAACTTCGTCGCTTCGTAGCCGCCGTGCTGTTCGACGAGCTGCTGCGAGGCGTCGGCGATCATCGGACTGAGCTCGAGAATCAACCGCCCACCGGGAACCAACCGCACCGCGGCTTCGGCAACGAGCCGCTCGATCACCTCGGTCCCTCGCGGTCCCGCGAGCAGCGCCATCTGCGGCTCGTGCTCCCGGACTTCGGCGGCAAGCGCGTCGTATTCGCTCTGGCTGACGTACGGCGGATTGCTGCAGATGATGTCGATCGCGGGCTCGGCGGGGATCGGCTCGAGCAGATCGCCAACGACCGCCCGGACGCGGTCATCGAGCTGGTGCTGATGGATGTTGTAGCTGGCGATCTCCAGAGCTTCGGGCGAGAGATCGGTCGCGGTGACTTCGCACTCGGGCAAATTCTTGGCGATGGCGACGGCGATCGCACCGCTGCCGGTACAGCAATCGACGATCCGCAGCGGCCGCTCGGTGGCTCTGCCCGCCGCCCGCCATGCCTTGGCTTGATCGAGGGCTTCGATCACCACGTGCTCGGTTTCGGGACGAGGAATCAACGTCGCTTCGCTGACTCGCAGATCGAGCGAATAGAACTCCTTGTGGCCCACGAGATAGGCGACCGGAGTTCCCTCGCCGCGACGGCGAACGAGTTCCCGAAACGCCTCCCGAACCTCGGGAGTCGGCTCCTGATTGAAAGCCGTGTAGAGATCGATCCGCGACGAACCCCGGGCTTCGGCCAGCAAGACTTCCGCATCGAGCCGTGGCGACTCGAAACCCCGCTTCTTAAAAAACTGCGTCGTCCACTCCAGCAATCGAAGCACGGTCCATGGCTCGGCCTGCCCGGTCGTCATCGCAATCCTTTCTATTCCTCGTGCATGTCGCTGCGGAGCTGGTCGCGGTCGTACTCGATCAGCGCTCCGGTCACAGCGTCCAAATCTCCAGCCAGGATCTGATCCAATTTGTAGAGCGTCA
The DNA here is from genome assembly GCF_010367455.1 of Candidatus Laterigemmans baculatus. Classification (GTDB taxonomy): domain Bacteria; phylum Planctomycetota; class Planctomycetia; order Pirellulales; family Pirellulaceae; genus Laterigemmans; species Laterigemmans baculatus. Next base: position 17,321 of record NZ_WRPR01000030.1, read on the forward strand.
AATTGATGCGGTGATCGGTCAACCGGTTTTGGGGATAATTGTAGGTGCGAATCCGCTGGCTGCGGTCCCCCGAGCCGATCAAGGTCTTGCGTGCTTCGGCGCGCTTGGCATCTTCCTGACTTCGCTTGAGCTCGTAGATCCGCGTCTTGAGAACCCGCAGCGCCTTGGCCAAATTCTTGTGTTGGCTCTTCTCGTCCTGGCACTGGACCACGATTCCCGTCTCGTGGTGCGTCAGCCGCACCGCCGACTCGGTTTTGTTGACGTGCTGACCGCCGGGGCCGGAAGCACAAAACTTGTCCAGCCGGTAATCGTCCGGCTTGAGTTCGACTTCGACATCCTCCGGCTCGGGCATCACCGCCACGGTGGCCGCGGAGGTGTGAATCCGACCCTGCGTCTCGGTTTCCGGAACCCGCTGCACGCGGTGGCCTCCGCTCTCGTACTGCAGATCGCGAAAAACCCCTTCGCCGGTAAAGGCGAGGGTGATTTCTTTGAAGCCGCCGAGCTCGGTCGCGCTGGCGTCGAGGATCTCGATCTTCCAGCCTCGCTGCTCCGAATGCTTGCGGTACATCTCGAACAAGTCGCGGGCAAACAAAGCGGCCTCGTCGCCTCCGGTTCCGGCGCGAATCTCCATCACGCAGCGGGTCCGGTGGGCGTCCTCGCCGCCGATCGTCATCGCCAGCAGTTCATCCCAGAGCTTTTCGCGGCGGGACCGCAGATCGACCAACTCCTCCTCGGCCAACTCGCGTTCCTCCGCATCCTCGGCCGCTTCGGCCATCTCGACGCAGCCGCGAATTTCCCCGCTCAGCTTCTTGAACTCGGAGTACTTGTGGACCAGCTTGACCAGCCCCCCATGCTCCCGCGCAATCGCGCTCATCCGCGAGCCGTCGCCTTGGATGACCGGATCGGCCATCTGACGCTCGAGTTCGCCAAACCGTTCGAACTTTCCTTCCAGGGTATCGCGAATCGATTCGCTCATCGGTCAATGGATCCGCAGGGACGCGCGCAACAGTCGGCGGCCGTGGCCGTCGAGAACAAAAAACAGCCGCCGCACGCCTGGTCGGCGGCGCGGCGGCTGACGTCGGTTCGCAGCAGAACTGGCAGTGCCAAAATTACTTCTTCTTCGCCGCCCCGCCCTTCTTCTTCGCCAGGCTGGCGTAGGTGCCGGCGGCAAACTTCTTCTGGAACTTATCGATTCGACCGGCGGTATCCACGTACTTCAGCTTGCCCGTGTAGAACGGATGGCACTCGCTGCAAATGTCGATCTTCAGCTCTTGCTGAGTGCTGCGAGTGGTGAAGCTGTTGCCGCAACCGCAACTGACGGTCGTTTCCTGGTAACGGGGGTGAATGGCGTCTTTCATCGCATATTTCCTAACTCAAGGGACCACGCCTTGGCGTGTACAAGGAATGGCCTCGGGACCCGGGGGGAAGCAATCTGGGATCTTAGGTCGCAAGTGGCAAAGAGGGCAAGGGGCAAAAGCCCCGCTAAAGGACCGTCGGCAGCCCGCTCCCTTAACTTTCCTGAATTCTCCATCCGCGTTCTCCGTGTTGTCTGCGGTCCCTCTCCGACTGACATCCATTCGGCTGATTCGCCTCATTCGTGGTTGGCCCCCGCCCCGACACCGCACGAGCCGGCCTCGTATACTGACGCCACCCCCCCAGTTGCACCAATCGGAGCGCCCCCGCGATGCACGACCCCCAAACTCACGACCTCCAAACAAATCGGCCGCAAACCACTTCGCCCCAGAATCCCTACCTCGCCTCCGACACCGCTCCGCCGCCTCACGCGACTCAGCACGCGTCCACTCAGCACAGCCAAGCTCAGTACAGCCCCGCCGGATTCGGCCAGCCGCCGCGAGAAATGGGCGATGCGACCGGGGGGCTGATCCCGTACAAAAACCCCAAAGCGCTGATCAGCTACTACCTGGGGATCGTCTCGCTGTTGCCGGTCATCGGATTCCCCCTGGGCGTCGCCTCGATCATCCTTGGCATCGGGGGCCTCCGCGCCCGCCGCCAGACACCGATCATCAAAGGCTCAGCCCACGCGATTATCGGGATCGTGCTAGGGCTCTGCGGGATGCCCTTGCATCTGCTGTTCGGGATGGGGATCGCCATCGCCCTCGGAAGCGCGGTCTTCGGCTCCTAGCACGAGTTCCAGCTCCGACGTTCCCCACCGCTCGACGAACAGCGTATCGACCAGCAACTGGCCGACGTGGTAGAGGATCATCGGCAGCATGCTGACGCCGCAGTCGATGGCGATCTGCAGCCCCACCATCAGCGTTTTCTGGCTGCCGGCGATCGCCACCGCCATCCGATCGCGGGCCGGCAGCCCCAGCCCGCCGCTTGCCCACCAGCCGCCGAACAACGCGCTCGCATGCACGCCGATGACCAAGGCCCCGACGGCGACGATCCACAGCGTCGAGGTCGTCGTCCCGCCCTCCCCCATCCTCCGCACCGTCTCGGCGGCTCCGAACAGGACCATCAGCAGAATCCCCGCCTGAGCAGCGATCGAGATCCGCATCTTGCTGCGGCTCACCCAGGCAGCGACGGCGGGCAACTGCCGCAAAACCTGAGCGGCCACCAAGGGAGCGACGACTAGCAGAGCCAGCTTGGCGGCTTGATCGGCAAAGCTGAGCGGAACCGAGCGGCCGAGGAGCAGCACCAAGGTCAGCGGGGCGATCAGAAAGCAGAGCAGATTGGTGACCACGGTGACGAGCATCGAAATCGCGTCGTTGCCGCCCCCCTTGCGGGTCCAGACCGAGGCCGAGGCGAGCGTGCACGGCACCGCGGCCGCGACGATCAAGCCGCCCCCGAGATCGATCGGCAACAGCGGCGCGACCAGCGCCGCCAGCAGCGGCACGCCAACGATATTGATCCCCAGAGCCAGCAATCCGGCCGCCGGATAGCGAATGCTCTCGAGCACCGCCGGAGCCCCCAGCCCAAGCCCCATCAGAAACAACACGCCGGCTACCAGCGACGGACGGAGCCCCGGCAGATCGCCCAGATCGGCGATCGCACTCGGTCCGAGAAAGCCGACCGCGAGCGAAATGGCGAGCAACAACAAAAACCAGTGGCGAAGGACAAATTCTTTGACGCTGATCTGTCCCACTCCCCCAGAACGCCCTGGCCCGAAAATTGGCTCATAAGTAAGATGCGACGGCTGGCCGAGATTTTGCGCTCTCCGAGCCCGCCGGGTCAATCGCCGCGCTCGCGGGGCAAATCGCCGCGCTCGCATCGCAAATTGACTGGCAACGCTCGTGCGGCGGGAGCCCCGGCTGCCCCTTCCATCCTGATCGAACCTCCATTCTGGCACCCACGCCCCGATGCTGCGTTACTGGACCGCCGGCGAATCCCATGGAAAAGCCCTCCTGGCTTTGGTCGACGGTTTCCCCGCCGGGCTGACGATCGATACCGACAAGATCGACGACGACCTGCGACTTCGCCAAGGAGGTTACGGCCGCGGCAAACGCCAGCAGTTGGAGACCGACAAGGTCGACATCCTGAGCGGCATCTGGCAGGGCCAAACCCTGGGCAGCCCGATCGCCCTGCAGGTGATCAACCGCGATTACAAACTCGAGCGTCTGAAAGATCTCGAGCGACCCCGCCCCGGCCACGGCGACATGACCGGAGCGATCAAGTATCTCGGCAGCATCCGCGGGATCCTCGAACGGGCTTCGGCTCGCGAAACCGCGGTCCGCGTCGCCGCCGGCTCGCTGGCCAAGCAGCTGCTCGCCGAATTCGGGATCGATGCCCTGGGCTACGTCACGGAAATCGGCGGCCGGGCGATCACGACGCCCCCGGGTACGATCGCCGAACACCGCCAGCTCCGCGGCCAATCGGTCGTCTATGGGCTGGACCCAGCGGCCGACGAGGAGTTCCGCCAGTTCATCGATCGCACCGGCGACGAGGGAGACACGCTCGGGGGAATCATCGAAGTCCGCGTCGAAGGCCTCCCGTTCGGGCTCGGCACCCACGCCCAGTGGGATCGCAAGCTCGATGGCCGGCTGGCTCAAGCGGTGATGGCGGTTCAAGCCATCAAAGGCGTCGAAATCGGGCTCGGTTTCCAAGCAGCCCGCCTCCCGGGAAGCCAAGTCCACGACCCGATCGAGTTCGACAGCAACCAAGCCGATTCGCCGAACCTCGGCTACCGCCGACCGACCAACAACGCGGGCGGACTCGAGGCGGGGATGACCAACGGCCAACCGCTGGTGATCCGAGCGGCCAAAAAGCCCATCAGCACGCTCCGCAAACCCCTCGACTCGATCAACTGGGAAACCAAGGAGCCGCACCGAGCCCAGTACGAACGGAGCGACGTCTGCGCGATCTCGGCCGCTGCGGTGATCATCGAAGCGGTGGTGGCTTTCGAAGTCGCCGCCGCTTTAATTGACAAGTTCGGCGGGGACAGCCTGACGGAAATGCGAGCCCGCTACGAGCTGTTCCACCAAATGGCTCGCCAAGTTTGAAAGCGGCGAGTAGCGAGCGGCGAGTAGCGAGAGCATGCAATCGTACTCGTACTCGTACTCGTACTCGTACTCGCTTCCAACCCTGGTGATCCGAGTACGAGTACGAGTACGAGTACGAGTACCGCTTCGCTGAGTACGAGTACGAGAGAAAGAAATCCACCTTCCCCCCACGCCTGGAATGCAAGGATGCATGAGAGGACCGAGCGAGCGTTCTGCCGCCTAGCCTTTCTCTTGCTCTGCGCGCTGCCGACGCTGCTGACCTTCGCGGCGGTCATCGTCACCCGCACGCCGTGGTATTACCGGGCGGAGATCGCAGCCCTCGAAGCCGCGCTGCAGCAACGGCTCGGGGTTCGCGTGGCGATCGGTGAGATGATGCGGCCGAGCCCCGGGGCGTGGCAGCTCGAGGGAGTGCGGCTGATGAATCCCGAGACCGGTGACGAAGTGGCCCGTGTCCGCACGGTGTTCTACGCCGTGGTCGACGGCCAGACGAAAATCCACCTCTCTCAACCCGAACTGCTCTCGGACCAGTTTCCGCTCGCCTGGCAACTGGTCCACGATCGCTTCCTCTGCCAGCCCGATCTGGTCGGAGCGGGGCTGCGGATGCGGGCCGAGGACCTGTCGATTCACAACCAGTCGCAGGGGCTGACGCTCTCGCCGCTGGACGTTTGGATCGAGCCTCGTGAAGGGGAAACGGTCGCGGCCGCCCGCTTCGTGCTCGCCGGACGCAGCCCCGAAGAAGCTCCGGCAACGCTGCAGGTCAGCCGCGATCGCTCCGGCCCCCTGCCCCGCACCCGGTTGTCGCTGACGACCGGCAGCAGCCCCCTGCCCTGCAGCATGCTGGCCGACTACCTGCCCGTCATGCGACGCCTCGGCGTCGACGCCCAGTTCTCCGGTTCGCTCCGCTGGGAACTCGATCACGACGACTACACGGTCCAGCTCCAAGGGGCCCGGTTCACGCAGGTGAACATGCTCGATCTGTTCGAGCTGTTCGACCACCGGCTGACCGGGACCGGGACGATCGAGATTCAAAGCTTGACGCGGCACCGTGGCCGGCCGATTTCGGAGGCGATTGGCCGGGTGGCGATCGAGAATGCCAAAGTCGACCCGGAACTGCTGCGAGCGGCCGCCCAGTCGCTCGGCGTCAGCGTGCATCCCGAGGCACTCACCGCTCGCGAGCGGATCGCCTGCCAAAGCGTCGCGTTCGGGTTCCAGCTGTACGGGTCCGAGGTCCAGCTCTCGGGGCTCTGCTATCGCCAACCGCACTTCGAATCGATGCCGCCCGGGACGGCCATCGTGGCGAACAACGTCCCCCTGGCCCACGTCGACCCCAAGCGCCGGCTCACCGCCGAGGCGCTGAGCAGCACGGTCGACCCCAACCAGCGGCTCGAGATTCCGCTCGGTCCCGATGACGATTGGGCCCGCCGCCTCCTGCCGCCGCTCCAGAGCGAACCGTCCGCCGCCGAAGCCCAGCCCCCGCGAGTCCCTCGAGTCCGCCTCAGCGAACGCCCGCGGTGAGGAGGGGGCAGAGTACTCAGTACTCAGTACTCAGCGCAGCGGTACTCGTACTCAGCGAAGCGGTACTCGTACTCAGCGCAGCGGTACTCGTACTCAGCGCAGCGGTACTCGCACTCAGCGCAGCGGTACTCGTACTCAGCGCAGCGGTACTCGTACTCAGCGAAGCGGTACTCGATCCGCGCGCCCGTTCTGAGGCTGGGTGCGCGGGAGCGAGTACGAGTACGAGTACGAGTACCGCTGCGCTGAGTACGAGTACGAGTACGAGTACGATCACGAACATCGGCTGCTCCCTACCCCAAACTCCTTGCCGCTTCCGCTGCGTCGTGCTTTCTTTCGAGCGTGTTGAGCGAGAGCTCGATCCGTTTGCGGTAGGCTTCGATCCCTTCCTCCGGCAGCGGTTCGATCGGCGGGGCGAAGTAGGCGTGGATCGTGCAAAGCGGCATCGGAATCTGCAGCCGATCCCAGCTGTGGCTGAGAATCCAGCGGCGAGTGGGGACGGTGACCACGTTCAGCACGACCGCTCCGGTCTCCTGCGAGAGCGTCGCGATTCCCTTGTGGACGTGATTCCGGGGACCCCGGGGGCCGTCGACCGCGAGCACCGCGGGGCGCCCGGTGCGGACGTGCTCGATGAGCGCAGCCAGCGCCGCACGGCCTCCCTTGTCGGCTCCGCTGCCGCGCCCCGAGCCACGGACCGGCACGCAGCCGCGAATTTTTAGCGCCGGCACGATGATCTGGCCGTCGGCCGACCGCGAGACCATTGCCCCGGTGCCCGGTTCGGCCCCGATGGTGATTGCGACTTGGTGGGCGTGCAGAATGGAGTAGATGTACGGCCGCCCCGCCGCACGCAGCTCGTCGCGCGGATCATCGTGGACGCGAATCCGACAGGTCCAGCGAAGGAGGCTGATCGCAACCGCGGCCGCCCAGGAGGCCAACCATTTCATTCGCATGTTCGCCAAAGCAGCGTTTGCGACCCGACCGGTGCGATCGACGGTAGCAGTCGCTATCGACCGGCGGCGTAGCTGCTTTATAGAGAGGGCACCGAATCGTTCAACCGGTAGCAGCCGGAAGAGGGACGCCAACTGAGTAGCTCGACCACTTGAGCAAACGTGGCTCGTGCGTCCTACTTGCACCAACGCAACGCATCACACTGTTCCGCGAGGGAGTTGACGATGGACTTGGAATTCGCGCTGGCCGTGCTGTCTCGCATCGTGCACGTGATCACGGCGATCGTGCTGGTCGGCGGCAGCATCTTCACGCTGCTCGTCCTCCTCCCGGCAACCCGCCAACTCAATCAAGGCCGCCAACTCAATGAAGGCCGCCCACTCGACGAGGGCTCCCTTGCCCAGCTGCTGCCGGCGGTCATCGGGCGGTGGAAACGCTACGTGCACCTCGGAATCGTGCTGTTTCTGATCACCGGCGTCTACAACTACATGCTAGGCATCGAAGCCCATCCGGGCGACGGTCCCTACCACGCGCTGATGGGGATCAAGATGCTGCTGGCCCTGGTCGTGTTCTTCCTCGCGTCAGCGCTCGTGGGGCGGTCGGGAAAGCTCGAAGGGATTCGGCGGAAACGCGAGACGTGGCTGACCGTGCTGGTCCTCATCGCCCTTGCGATCGTCTCGATCTCCGGCTTCCTCAAGATCCGCGGCGTCCCACCGTCGGTCACGCCCGAAGTCGCCCCCGAAGCCATCGCCGAAGAGTGAAAAGTACGTCAGGCTTTCCAGCTAGGCTCTGTCAGAAAACCTTAAGCCGACGGCGCTAGCCGCGGGTGCTGCAGCGGAAACCCCGGGGCTGCGAGGCCCGAGGCTAGCGCCTGCGGCTCACCCGAGGCTAGCGCCTGCGGCTCAAAAGACCGAAAACCTTGAGCCGACGGCGCTAGCCGCGGGTGCTGCAGCGGAAATCCCGGGGCTGCGAGGCCCGAGGCTAGCGCCTACGGCTCAAAAGACCGAACCCTCGGTTTCAGGCAACCGGCGCCCTCCCCGCTCGTTCCTCGCGACCCTCCCGGGGGGAGGGTGTCCGTAAATGTCAGCCTGGAAAGGCTAACGGACGGTTTACTTCGCTTCGCCCGACGGGCGGAGCAGGATGGCTCCGAGGATGATCAGCCCCAATTGGCTCGCCACGAACACGCTCAACAGCGCCAGCGCGCCGCTGGTGAACCCGTAGCTGTGCAGCCCGATGCCGAGCTGGTTGGTGCCGAACCAGCTCCACGCGGTGATGATGTTGCCGCCGATCGCTAGCAGGGCAAAACCGCGTTCGCGGACCATCCCGTCCCAGCGAGCGTGCAGCATCAACGCGTTCCACAGCACGATCAGCAGAGCGCCGTTCTCCTTCGGGTCCCAGCCCCAAAAGCGGCCCCAGCTGTCGTCGGCCCACAAGCCGCCAAGCACGGTGCCGACAAAGCTGAACAGGATCGCGAAACAGGTCACCCCGTAGATCATTCGGTAGACGTCGCGGGCCAGCGAGGTTTGGACCCCGGCGCGTCCAAGCATCCCAAACAGATAGACGATCCCCAAGCCGCCCGCTAAGAAGGTCGCCGCATAGCCGAGGGCGATCGTGATCACGTGCGTCCCCAGCCAGAACTGGGTGTCGAGCACCGCCTGCAGGACCGGCATCGTATCGCCCGTGTTCAGGAACCAGGCGACCATCAGCGAGAGCAATCCAGTCGAAGCGGCGATTACGTTGCCCACGCCGCGGCGATAAACCAGCTCCAACAGCAAACCGGCCAGCACTGCGGCCCAGCCGATGAAGACGGCCGACGAGTAGAGGTTGATCACCGGAGCTCGACCGGTGACGTACATTCGGGCCAGCAGCACGAACGTGTGCACGACGGCGACCACCGCCAGCCCGCCCCACACGCTCCAGCGAAGCCGCGGCAGGTCGATCATCAATCCCAGCAGCCCCAGGACGAGGAACAGCCCATAGAAAATCCGCGCCGTCACGGTCGGCTGGACCGCTTCGAGCCACCGCTCGACGCCGACCGCCGCCGGCCGGTAATCGCGCGGTTCGAGCTCCGCGACGACCGCCAAATGGCGGTCGACCGCTTCGTTGAACTCCTGCTCGTTCCCTTCGTTGTAATGCCGCACGATGGCCGAAAAGGTCTCGGTCCCCGGCGCCGCCGGCTCGCCCGTCACCGAGCTGATCGCATTGAAAAACAAACCGCTCGCCAAGGGCGTCCACGGCGGCACATCCTGGCTGGCCGAAGTCGTCTCGGCCGTCGGCGGGACCACTGCCGGCACCGGGGCTTCGCGGAGACTCGACATCTGCCGGGCGAGCAACATGAACTGAGCCTGCCGTTGCTGCTCGGGCGTCACGTTCGGGCCACGGAACTCTTCGGGAACCGACGGCAAGGCGGGTTCGCCAAACGCGATATCGACCATCCGATACGCGTTCAAACGGCTGGCCAACTCCATCAGTTTCTGTTCGGTGAAGGTCCGCTGTTCGGGCTCCTTGGCTTCGGCCGCTCGGAGCTGCGTCTGGAAATTCTCCAGCCCCGGAGCGAGTTCGGCGAGCGAGTAGAGCATGCTCCGCCGCCGCTTGATGCTGAATTCGGCGAGCACCTCGTCGGCTTCGATCCGGAACATCGGCAGATCGCGGAGCGCCGGATCGCCCGACGCGACTTCCAACAGCCACTGCAGCGCCGACAGCTTCGACGCGTCGCCGGCCCGAGCGATGATTTCACCGGGCGCTCCCGGCGACGACTCTTCGGCTTCCTCGAGCGGCAGCGACGTCTTGTTGCTAATCGCTCGCAACGTCTGGCGAGCGAAGGCGTCGAGCGGCATCACGCGTCCGCCATAGCGGGTGGGAATCTCACCAGCCCGGTAGAGATCAAACGCCTCCTGCCGCCTTTCGGGCCGCATCGCCATCGAGACGGCCGACCACGGCACCAGCGCAAGCGCTGCGAGCAGCGCCGCCAAGCCGGTCATCAGCACCACCGGCCACCGCCCCGAACCCGGCTTGGCCCCTTCGACCGGCACCCGCTTCGTCTCCCGCTCGCGACGCCCCAAGAAGCGATCGAGCGTGCCGGTGAAGTGGGCGATCATCCCCACCGCCACGACCATGCAAGCGATGTAGGGAATCATCCAACCGGAGTTCTTCACGACCTGAATGCCCGTCATCTCCTTGCCACCGGGCAACGGCTGGTAGCTCGACTGGTAAAACGTCTCGCCGCGATAGCGGAGCGGGTTGTTCATCCACACCCGCTCGTCGCGAACCTGGCCGGTCTCGGTGTCCACGAGCGTGATGAACGACGAGTAATCGCGGGGCGTGTCGGTGCCGCTGTAATTCACACGCCGCACGTCCTTGAGCTTCACCCAGTACGGTTTGGCAACGCGGCTGAATCGCAGCCCGAGATCAAACTCCTGCCCCCCGGCAGTGAACGAATCGAACATGTCCTGGCTCGAGCCGATCGCCAAAAATTGCCGGTCGTTGAGCAACTGCGAGACGAGGTACGTGCCAAGCGACTCGCCCGACTCCTTGTCGAGCAGCTCGACGTAGGCCGAAGCCAGATCGACTTCGCTGCTGACCCCGCCCGCACTGTCCTGGGGAACTGCGACAACGCGTTCCCCATTGCCGGTCGTGGCCAGATTCTCACCCTTCGCTTCACTCGACCGGATCAGGGTGCTGTTCGGAAAAAACTCGACCACCCGCACGTCGACTGGCAATCGCGCATCCCGCAGCGTCTCGCCGCTCTTGTGCAACCGCCGCAGAGTTGCTTCGGGAACCGCCGTGACCGCTTCGATTCCCTCTTTGGATCGATCGATCATCGCTAGCTCGAGGCGGTCCATGTTGACCAGCGTGTTGGTCGCTTCCCCCTCGACCAAGCTGAGCCGCTGCTCGAGTTGCTGGTCGCCGAACGCGAACTGGCCGATCATCAGCAACGCCACGCCGAAGTGCAGCAGCAGGTTGCCTCCCTGTTTGCCGAACATCAGCAGGCTGCCGACGAGCAGCACAGCGGCGACGATCGTACCTTGGATCAGCTGCCACGTGATCCGCAAGCTCGACGCGGACATTGAGAAATAGCCGAGGAGCGTGGCGACACCGAAGATGCCGGTGACCAGCGCCAACGAGCCCCAGATGATGCGCCAGCCGGTCCGCGGCGCGACGATCGCCCGGTAGACCGCCGCCACCCACAGGACCGCCATTCCTCCGACGAGTCCGCTCCACAGCGTTTGGTAGGAAATTGGCGGTTGGCCCTGCACGCCATCAGAGCTATGGCCGGCGGCGATCACGCCGTAGCACAACAGCAGCCCAAACAGGAACACGATCGCCCCGCCGAGCAGTCGACCGCCGCTGGCGCGGATGTGGAACCGCGTGACCTTGGCGGCGATCAGGTTCGCCATCAACAACACGCCGATCAATGCCCCGCCAGGAAATGGGATCACGCCCGGGATTGTCTGGTGGCGAATGAAAGCCTGCGGAACGAAGTCTTCCAACCGCATCGCCGCGATCCAGGAGGTGAAGTACCGCTGCTTCACCTCGACCATGTTCAGGTCTTCTTGGGCGAGCGTGCCGACCAGCACCAAGACGCTCGAGAGGGCAAACAGGACGACGGTCAGCTTCAGCGAACCGATCGCCGCCAGCGCTTGCCACGCCAGCGATCCGGCACGGAACTCCGAAGCGGCCTCCGGATCTCGTTCGACAGTCGACCAATCGTTGACGTTCGCTGTAGCCATGGTTTTTGTGCTTGCGTTTGCCCGCCCGATCTCCCAAGCGAGATCAGCGGTTCATCTGGAAAGATTCGAGAAATTGCCCGATCTCGTCGGACTGCTCGGCAACCGTTTCGGCATCGCCCAGCACTTTGATGAACAGGCTGCGACCTTCGTCCATGGGAACGATCGTCGCATCGATCGCTGAGGGATTTTCACCGCTGCCGGGCAGCAAAAATCGCTGGCCGGTCCGTCCATCGACCGTCACCTCCTGCGCTGCGTCGATCACTTGGTCGAGCAGCGCGTCGTCGACTCCGTCGGGGCGGATCTGTCCCAGCCAGCGGCGGACGTTGTCGCGAACATTCCCCCCGGCGGGCATCACCGTCAGCTCCGCTTGGCGATCCTCCGGACCGAGATTGAACGCGGCCCATCGCATCGCGCTCATCCTGCCCGGCCGCCAGCCCTCGGGAGTCTCGTACGTCAGCTCCTCGGTTCCGGTTTGCCCGCCCCCGTCGGGAGCCGATGCCCCGCCATCGGCCGACCCTCCTCCAGCGGCCGACGCCCCGCCAGCCGATCCGGGCGGGCCGAGAGGCATCTGCGGCGGTCCGCCTGCCGGAGTCCCACCAGCGAAGGGAGCTCCACCGGCGAAGGGAGCTCCGGCCATGCCCCCTCCCATGCCGCCCGCTCCCATACTGCTCGCTCCCATACTGCTCGCTCCCATACTGCTTGGGCCGCCGCCAAAGGCCCCACTCAAATCGACCCACATCGCGACTTCGCCCTCGGTGGGTCCCTCGCCGCTGGGCTGTTCAGCACCGCCGGCCTGTTCAGCACCGCCGGGTTGAGTGGCGAGCGGTTCGGCTGCGGCGAATGGTTCTTCCGACGGCTCCAGCCCCATTTGGCCTCGCCAGCGGTTGACGTTCATCGCCACCAGCTCGCCCCATTCGGCACCGCGGCCGAGCTGCGAGACGCTCATCTCCAGCGGCAATTCGCCTTCGGTGGGAATCTCGACCGTGGCGAACCGCATCGCGCCCCCTTCGCGCCGCGTCCACTCGGCAGGCAACTCGAGCACCGGCTCGCCCCCCTCGAACTGGACGTCGGCGATCCACGCTCGGACTTCCTCGACCACCGGTTCGACATCGTCCGCCGGTCCTACGATCTTGAAGAACCAGACTGCGTCGGCTTGGGGGACGATCGCTCCGATCATCCGCTGCTCGGTTTGCAATTCCTGAGGCGGACGCGTATCGATCTGATACTGGACGATGTCCGGCTCCCGCCCGCAGCCCACCGCCAGCAACAGAGCGGGAGCCAAGAGCAACGGCAGCAAGGTACGGGCGTTCATAGGGTGGTCGAGGCGTTCAGTGGGCGGAGCAAACGAAGCGCTGGAGCAGAACGGGAGAGGGATCTTCCCGATGCAGCGTCATTCTCCGGCGTTCGCAGTTGGGAACCCTTGCCGCAGGGTCCGAGGTGCAGCAGGGTCCAAAGTGCAGCAGGGTCCGAAGTGCAGCAGGATTTCGAGGCGGCCGGGGGGAGCGAAGGTGGGAATCGCAGGTGGGGCGGGACGCTCTCAGTATAAACGATCTTACGCGGCTGTCCGTACTCCTGTTTCCCGCACGGTGCAAAGAAGCGACAAATCACCACGGGGCGGGGCGGAGGCGGAAAAAAATCGTTTAACGGCAAGCCGAAGGCGTCGGTGTTTTAAAAGCAGTCGCCTTCGGCTTGCCGTTAAACGACTGTGCCACTAACCGCTGTGCACTGCAGAGGCTATGGGAACACCCAGGGAACCGGACGCTAGCGCGTTGCGGCTGATAAATAATTCGGGCTAGCGCGTTGCGGCAAATCAAAACCGCTGCCGCCACGAGGGCTTGGGGGCCGCGAGCCGCTCGGACGCTTCGGCGGGCGGCTCGGTGACGTCGATACTCTCGGCCGCGGAACGCGTTTCCTCGAGCGTTTCTTCTCGCAGCGAACCGGAGACCTTCGCCAAGCGGTCTTCCAAGGCCGCCACCCGATCGCTGAGCTCTTCGTTCCGCTCATCGAGCACCGAACTCCGCTGCCGCTCGGCTCGAAACTCGCCGATCAGACGGTCATTCTCCGATTGGTACTGTTCGAGTTTGCTGTGCTCGAGCCAACTGCAGCCGCCCGCCAGCACCAGGCCGCCCAGCAACAGGCCGCCCAGCAGAAGACCCCTGAAGAAAAGGCTGCCGAGCGCAGGAGCTCGCCGGGAACGGGGCTTGGCAGGCGTCGGTTTACGGGGGCGGGGTTGGCGATCCATCGCGCATCCATCCATGAATTTGCAGCGTCGGTGATTACTCGAGTCCGGCCATGCTGATCAAGGCGTCAGTCAATGAGCTGACCGGCGCGGCCGGTTCGCTGTAGGTCCAAAGGTTGCGGACCAGATCGGTCATCAGCATTCCGCCGATGCTCATCAGCAGCAGGATCCCGGCCAGGGCGACGACGCTCCACACCGAGAACGGCGTTTCGTACGCGACGGGGACCGCTCCCGCGGCGGCGACAGGCTCGCCACTCTGCAGCCCCATCCCCTCGTCGACAAAGCCTTCATCGACCAGCCCTTCGTCGGCCATCACCGCGCCGTCGTCGAGCAGCCCCTCGCCGGCGACGACCGAACCGCCCCCAAAAGCTGCATCACCGCCGAAAGCCGCATCGCCATAATCCACATCGCCGACAAAGGCCGCGGAATCCTCGACTTCGATGACTTGCGAGCCGCTTTCATCTTCGGCCTCCAGCCCGACCCCCGAAGGGGAGAGCTGGAATTCTTCGTCCGACTGGAAATCGACCAGCGAGCCGCTTCCACTTCCTCCGGCCGAAGGGGAGGAGCCGGCGTCGCCACCGAGGTCGAGCGCCGAGATGCTCGAACCGGCCAAGTCGAGCGGCTCGCTTTCGAGCGACAAGCCGCTGTCCGAGGGGCTCATCAAGTTGATGCCGCTGTCGCCGGCGATCGAGATATCGCTCCCGACGCCCGAGAGGACCAGATCGTCGTCGTCATCGTCCGCGATCACCAGGTCGTCATCTTCGCTGAGTGCATCGTCGATTCCACCGAGCCCCAGTTCGGGATCGCTGTCGCCGCGGACCAGGTCGCCCGTGCCTCCTTTTTCCTTGCCGGCCAAATCGATGTCGCCGAGCACGTCGGCGCTGGAATCGTGGAGCTGCAAATCGAGATCGCTGCCCGGTCCGGTGCCTCCGGAGCCGGAGGAAGCCAAATCTTCAGCGCCGACGACCGGACCGGTCGAACCTTCTTTGGGCTCGATGGCCGCTAGATCGAGCAGCCCCGATTCTTCGGGCGCGAGCGACAAATCTTCGTCCCCCTCTTCGACCGCCTGCGGCTCGCGTTGCTCCTCCCCGGCCGATCGGCTCGGGACAACCTGCACGTCGCTGCCATGGCCTTGGCGGGCCACCAGCTGGACGTCGCTGTCGGCCGAGGGGTCGATCCCCGACGTCGATTCTTCCTTGTCGCCGCCGATGATCTTGCTGCCACCCTCGCGGATTGCCGAACCGACCTGCTGTTCGCTGACCAGGATCGAGGATCCCCCCGGCATCCCTTCGTCATCGGCGAGCACGTTGATGCCGCTCTCGGCGAGCAGCCGGTCGACCTCGTCTTGCGGAAATTTCCAGCTCGCCCCATCTCGGAAACCGCGAATCTCCCCCTGCGAGCGCATCTCGACCAAGCGGTCGGGAGAGAGCCCAAGGATCTTTGCGGCTTCATCTAACGAGAGGTAATTGCTGGCCATCGGTCGGAACCTGACTCGGTTTTAACGTGGTTTTAAACGGCCGATCTCGGCCGGCGTCGGGTCCATGACGTTGTACTGGACGGAAAAATCTTGCTGGAGCGGTCGTGAACTGAGCAGCCGAATTTGGCCTTTCGCGTCCACCGCGTACACCGCCATCCAACTGTGCCGCGAATCGATAAGTGTCACCATCTGCCCCCCCGCGGCATCGGGGGAAGCGAAGCCTAGCATTCCGTCGGCCACGGCCATCGGTGTGACGACCGGCGGCGATTTCGCTGCCGATGTCGCCTTTTCCAATGGTGAACCCTGCGGAGGAGCTTGCCCGGTCCCGGTCGAATCGACGACAAAGACGAGCAACCACCCCCCCAACATGGCGGCCCCGAGCATCCGTGAACGGCCCATGCGATTTGCCCCTGCGGTCCTGCGGAACACCTGTATTCTAAAAGCTGACTTAGCTCATTCAAGCATTTTGCCAAACTGGGCGGACTTTGCCCGAGCAAAACAACCGGAAAAGACGCTCCATCCGCTTTAGCCGACAACCCTCTCGTCCACCCCCAAGCCTAGTTCAGCAATTCGCGCAAAGCCAAGAGCAGAAGAAGGCAACCGGTCTCCGGGAGCCGGGAGCCGGGAGCCGGGAGCCGGGAGCCGGGAGCCGGGAGCCGGGAGCCGGGAGCCGGGAGCCGGGAGCCGGGAGCCGGGAGCCGGCCACCGGACACCGGACACCGGACACCGGCCACCGGACACCGGACACCGGCCACCGAACACCGGACACCGGACACCGGACACCGGACACCGGTTCCTCTTGACCGCGAGGTCGATTTCTCGGCACCCTCTGCGGCGGTCGTTCCTTCACGCTCGCTCTGCACCACGCCGCGAGGGCTGCTCACCATGCTCAACCGTTTCTCCGGGCTCGCTCTGGCCGGCGTCTTCTACGCGGTCGTGTTCGCGGTCCCGGTGCCGAGCCTGCAGCGATACTTTCTGGGACACCCGATCGCCGTCGCCACGACCGTCCTGTTCTGGATGGCGGTCGCCCAGCTCGGCTCCCGCTACGCTCGCATGCAGCGCGGGCACCGCCAGATGGACGCGGTCAGCGATCGCGATCTGCTGCCCGAATCGCTGCACGCTCTGGCGGGCCTCGACACGTTGCCGGCGACCGAAGCGTCCGCGGCCCGACCGCTGCTCGAACGGCTCGACGCCTGGCGGAACCACTTGGCCGAACTCCCGGCGAGCGTGGCGGCGACTCCGTTGGCCAATCGCCTTGCCGGGCTGCTCGACGCCCAGCGTCGGCGGGGCCACGCGCGGCAGCTCAGCGAGGACATGCGGGAAGCGGCCGACCGGGCCGCCGACGGTGACCACGACGCCCTGCAGCTCGTGCGGATCATCGTCTGGGCGATCCCGATGCTTGGCTTCCTCGGCACGGTGATCGGGATCACCGAAACGCTCGGCGGACTCGACTTCACCGACGGAACGGCCGCAGTCGATCGCCTCAAGGCCGGGCTGTACGTGGCCTTCGATACCACCGCGCTTGGAATCGTGCTGAGCGTGATCGCGATCTTCTTGCAGTTTCCGATTGAGAAGTCGAGTCGGCGATTGCTCGAGCGGATCGACGCCCGGGCCGGTGAGCTGCTCCCAGCGGTCCTTGCCGAAGCCGAAGAGGCAGCGGCGGAAGATCCTTTTCGGGCGATCGCCCAGATGTCGGTGGAGATCCGCCGCGCGGTCGAATCGTCCGTCCAGCTCCAAGCCGAACTGTGGCGGCGAACGATCGACGAGGCCCATGGCCACTGGCATCAAGCCGCCGCCGAGGCCGGAACGCAGCTCCGCGAGGCGCTCCACGAGACGCTCGGCGATTCGCTCGGAGAGACGCTTCGGCAGCACACCGCCAGTTTGCGGCAAGCCAATCGCGAGGGAGCCGACGCAATCGATCACCGCTGGCAGCAGTGGCAGACGGCGCTCAGCGACAACGCGCGGATCCTCCTGTCCCACCAAAAAGCCCTGCTCAGCCAAAGCGAACTGCTCGCCGAAAGCCACTCGCGAGCCCACGAACTCGAGCGGCTGCAGGGGACGCTCGACCAGAACGTGCGGACCCTGGACGTGTCGGTCGAGACGCTCGATCGGACGCTGCAGGGCGTTGCTGGAGCCGCCGGGATGGCTGACGCGATGCGGATCTTGGCTCGTGCGGTCGATATCCTCGCAGCCCGGCTCCCGGCGGCGGTCGCGAGCGAGTCCGAAGGCCGGGTGGCAGCACGGAGAAAGGCGGCATGAGCCGTCGCTCGCGCCACGCGCTGGCACCCAACCTGTTCCCCTTCCTCGCGGTCCTGGTCTGCACCATGGGCACGCTGATCCTGCTCCTGGCGCTCGTCGCTCAGAAAGCCAAGGATTCGGCCGCGCAGATCGCCCACTCGCAGACCCAGGCGGCCAAGCTGCAAACCGAGGAAGAACAGTGGCGGGCCGAGGAGCTGCAGAAGCTGCGGGCGCGGCAAACCGCCGAGCTCGAGAAGCGGCGGAGCGAGCTCGCGCACCTCGAAGCCCATCTGCGGCGGCTCCGCCAAGAGCTGGCTGAATTGGCGGACGAAGCGGCCGCGGCCGAGCGTCCCTCGGACGCCACGACCGCACAGGCCGAAGCCCGCTTGGTCTCGCTCCGCTCGCGGGTCGCCGAGGAGAAACAGCGGCTCGAAGAGCTCCAGCAAGCCCAGAGCGGCCGACCGCCCCGCGTCGTGATCGTCCCC
Source organism: Candidatus Laterigemmans baculatus (assembly GCF_010367455.1). Classification (GTDB taxonomy): domain Bacteria; phylum Planctomycetota; class Planctomycetia; order Pirellulales; family Pirellulaceae; genus Laterigemmans; species Laterigemmans baculatus. The sequence goes on from NZ_WRPR01000030.1 coordinate 35,407, forward strand.
TACCAAGGCACCCACGGCACCGACCGCCGACCGGTCTACGTCGAGTGCACCGATCAAGCGGTGATCATTCAGCCCGAGGGTGTGCGGATCACGGCCGAACATCTCGAAGGTCCGCTCGGTCCCGGAAACCCGCTCGACGCCGCCCTCCGCGCGGTCCGCGACCATTGGCAACAGACCGACCCCGAATCGCCTCCCCCCTACCCGCTGCTGCTGGTTCGCCCCGGCGGAATCCACGCCTATGCCGCCTGCCGGATCGCAATGACCGCCTGGGACGACCAGTTCGGCTATGAGCTGATCTCCGACGACCTGCGGCTCGGATTCCCTGAGGCCGACCCCGAACTGCACGACAAGCTGGTGCAAACGATCCACCAAGCCGTCCTCCGCCAAAAAGCCAAAATCGCCGCAATGCCCGGCCGCTACGGCTCACTCAGCCGCGAAGCCGTCGCCGCAAGCAACGGCCAACTCGGCCCCGGCGGCGGGCTCGAACCGGGCAACCTGAACCGCCAGGCACCCACCGCCGGTTCCAGCAACCTGAGCCGCAAGGCGCTAGCCGCGGGTTCCGGAACCGCCAACGGCCAGGAACCCACCGCCGGTTCCAGCAACCTGAGCCGCAAGGCGCTAGCCGCGGGTTCCGAAACCGCCAACGGCCAGGAACCCACCGCCGGTTCCAGCAACCTGAGCCGCGAGGCGCTAGCCGCGGGTTCCGAAACCGCCAACGGCCAGGAACCCACCGCCGGTTCCGCCGAAGCAAACCGCCACAGCCTCGCCGCGAGTCCAGCCGGTTCGGCGCCCCAAACCGGCCCGGGGCTAGCGCCCACGGCTCAAGAATCGGGCCCGGGGCTAGCGCCCACGGCTCAGGGCGACCGCAGCGAGGGGAACATCGCGGGCGACGTCTCCAATCCGCTCAGCGGCGATGGGGGGACCGAAACGGAAGGGCAAATCAGCGGCGGAGGGCAAGGCAGTGGAAGCGGGAGCAGCGCATCGTCGCAGACGCCACCCTCCGGAGTGAACGCTGCGGCCGGTGCCGCAGCCCCGCCGGTCGGCTCGCCGATGCAAACGCCGCCACCACCCGACCCGCACGCAAAAATGTTCAGCGAGGCGGCCGAGTCTCCGAATTTTCAAGCCAGTCGCCGTGGCTCCGACGCGGATCAACCTCCGGAGTTGCATGCGGGTAACGATTGGGCGTTGCCGGCTTCGATGAGTGGTCGACGAGGCACCTCGATCGTTCGCCAGATGCGGCTGCAGTGTGAGCCCGACCGGTTCGTTCTGCTGCCGGCTGGCCGCAGTAATGGCGAGCCGCGCATCATCGCGGTCCGCGACGAGGACGTTCAGCAAGCGGTCGTGGAACTCGGCGCGGCGCTGCGGGAACGCGTCGAGAGCTGGGGCTTGGCGATGCAGAACGGCCGCTGGGATCCGGTGCTGGTAGTCACCGTCGCCGCGGGTGCCGAGCGCCGCTTTGAACAGCTGCAGACCCTGCTCCGCGGCAGTGGCGTCCGAGTCGAGCAGGAGAAGCCGCAATGAGCCGCCGCAAACGAGCCGTCCTGGAAATGGGGCATGATTCATTCCTGGACATCATCGCCAACCTCGTCGGGATCCTGATCATCCTGGTCGTGATCCTCGGAGCCCGTTCGCGGGAAGTCGCCGAAGAGGCGGTGCGGGAATCGGCCACCGCTTCGGCCGAAGCGGTCGAGCTGCGAAAGACGATCCAGCGAGCCGACGCGGTCGCCGAAAACGTCCTGCAGCTCAACCGTGACCTCACCGGCTACAACGTCGAGCTGCTCAGCCGCCGCCAGGAACGGGCGGTGCTGATGGACCTGCTGGCCACGGCTCGCGAGCAATGGGAAAAGAAGCAGGCGACGCTCTCGGACGCCGAACGGCAGGCGGCAGCCCTGGCGGCGGAAGCGGCGAAGCGGGAGAAGGAATTAACCGACTTGCTGGGTCAGCAACAGCGACTGGAGGGCGAGAAAGATCCCGTCGTGACGCTCGAGCATCTGCCGAGCCCGATGGCCAAAACGGTCTTTGGCGAGGAAATCCACATGCGGCTTGAAGCGGGGCGGCTGTCGGTCGTCCCGATCGAACTGCTGATCGAAGCGATCCGCGAAGACTTTCGCCGCGCCGCCGGCGGCGCCCGCTCCGGAACGTCCGAGTCGTTGGTCGGACCGATCCGTGGCTACACCGCACGCTACGAAATGGAGCGAAGCCGCACGACGGTCAATCGCGGCGGTTCGGTCGGCCTCGCCACCCGGCTGGAACTGGTCTCGATGACGATCGAGCCGACGCCCGGGCTGGTGGCGGAACCGGTCGAGGAAGTCCTCCGCAGCGAGCGGTCCTTGCTGGACATCGAACTGGCGGGCCGCGAACCGACGACCACCACCGTCACGGTCTGGGTCTACCCCGACAGCTTTGCCGAATTCCGGCAGATCAAAGAGCATCTCTACAAACGGGGAATCGCCACCGCCGCCCGGCCGCTCCCCAAGGGGCACCCGATCAGCGGAGGCCCGCAAGGCTCCCGAAGCGCCGCCCAATAAAAGTCGCGAATTCCTGCGGGGGCCACGCGCTCGAGTTGGGGCCACGGAAGGACACAGAAAAGCACGGAAGAGGAAGGAGGATTTGGTGTCTTTCTTCCCTTTGGTTCTTCGCCTCTTTCCGTCTTCTTCCGTCTTCTTCCGTCTTCTTCCGTCTTCTTCCGTCTTCTTCCGTCCTCTTCCGTCCTCTTCCGTGTTTCTTCCGTGTTTTTCCGTGGCCCGTGTTTTTCCGTGGCCCGTGTTTTTCCGTGGCCCGTGTTTTTCCGTGGCCCGTGTTTTTCCGTGGCCCATGTTTTTCCGTGGCCCCCCGAGCGCACGAAATTCACTTGGCCGTGTCTTCGTAGATCGGCAGATGGCGGTAGTAGACTTCGAGGCTGAGCAGGTTCATCGCCGTCACGTACAGCCTTCCGGCATGCGGTCCCCAGCGGTCGGGGATCGGGAGCTTGGGGTTCCAGCTTCCGGCGGCGGGCCCTTCCCGGACTTGGCTCGAAACCAACAGCGGGCTGAGTTGGTTGTTCCAGTTCTCCCAGTGCTCGCCCTTCATGTGAAACATCACTTGCGTCGCGTAGTACCAGTAGTAGGTATCGCGAGCCGGGCTGCGTGGCGTGCCGATGGCTGGCGGGTTCTCGGCGAGATAGTCGGCCCCGCGCTGCATATCGAGGTGCTCGCGGGTCCAGCCTCCATAGAGCCGAGTCAACAGCCCCACGGCAGTCATCGAGGGAGAGACGACGCGGCCGTGCCGCTGGGCCGGCGTGTTGGCGGCGTACGGGTTGTAGCGGTAGCGCGAGCCGCGGACGGCCCCTTCCTGAGCGACCGCCAACCAGTTATCGATCCCCGCGTAGGTCGACTCGGGCACTTCCAAGCCTGACAGCTCGCCACTCTTGAGGGCCATCATCATCCACCCGGTGACGCTCGTATCGCTGCTCGACCGCGGCAGGTATCTCCATCCGCCGTACCGCGGATGTTGGGTGGTGACGATGAAGTTAATCGCCCGCTGAGCCGGCTCCCGGAGCTCCGGATCGCGGGTCATGCCGTACGCTTCGCCGAGCGCCAGCGCTGCGATGCCGTGGCTGTAAAACCAGGCATTGCGGTTCGAGGCGTCATCCTCGGGCCGGAACAGGTCGCCGTTGCTCCGCTGGATCCGGAGCAAAAATTCAAGTCCGCGGGCGACCGTCTCGGCGTACTGATGTTGCTTGTGCGTGTAGCCGGCTCCCTGGAACGCGAGCAGGGCCAGCCCAGTGGCGGCCGTGTCGCTGCGGATCTGAATCTCCTCGCCATGTCCCTGCAGCGACCAACTGCCGTCGGGATTTTGCCGCTCGGCCAGATAGGCCAAGCCGCGTTCGATCGCCTCCTCGGTCTGCGGCCCCACTGCGCCGACCGGAGCCGGAGGACCTCCCCCTTGCGTCCGCATGGCGCGGCGCTCGAAGGGCCGCACCGCCGTGACTTCGCTGCCGGCCGGCGTCATCGGACCGCCCCGTTGGCGACGACGATCCGACGGGGGACTCAAATCCGCCGCGGCGACTTCGGGCAGCGCGTCGGCCAGCGCCAGCCGGTCGCGGCGATTCATCCCCTCGGGCCCTCCGGCGGGTCCCGGGTCGAGCCGCGGATCGATCGCCGCCGGTCCGCCGAGCATCGTCGGATCGGTCCCCGCCAGTCCCGTCGCCCCCATGCCGATGGCGTTTGCATCGCTCTGGCCGAGCCGATCCTGAGGGGCGGCCTCGCCGGGCGCCGAGCTCGCGCCGGTCCGCGGAGTGCCGCTGGGAGTGACCAGATCGGACAGGTCGGGTCCCTCGAGCGCCGCTTCGGGAAGATCGCTCGGGCGACGGCCACGCCCGCGACGCTCTTCGACCGCCAACGATTCTCCGCCCGCCGTGATCCGCGGCCCCCCTGCCCTCGCCTGGTCGCTGCGGGCCAGCGGGGCATCAAACGCTCCGCTCGGAGCGATCGCGGCGATCGCACCGGTGGCGTCGGAGGATTGCTCGAGCGTCGCTCCGCTGGTCGGCTCCCGCGGTCCCAGCGGCGTTGCCCGATCGCTCAGCTGGTCGAGGGCTGTCGGAGCCTCGCGGGCGATCCGCATCGCAGGAGGCGTCGGTGCGGCTCCGGCCGGAGCTTGCCGCACATCGCGACGAGTCCGCGAAGGCTCGGCGAGCTCAGCGGCCAGCTCTCCGACTCGCGGCAGCCCACGATCGATGCGTCGCTGGACCGGAGCCGGCTGAACCGACTGCAGCGATGGCTCTGGCTGCATCGTGGGGGCCTGCTCCGCCGCCGACATCCGCAGCTCGATTTCGGCCGGCCGCGTCCGCTGGCTCGCCGCCGGATCGTCGATTTGCCGCTCCGGGGCCGCCGCCTCAGGGATCGAGGCGATCGCGACTTCGGGGACTTCGAGCGAGAGTTCGACCTGGGGCGAGCGGCGGAGGTCCTGTCGAGGCAGCGGCGGAGCGGACGATGCGGGGCTCGGCATCGCCACCGCTTCGCGTCGCGGCGGGCTCGGCGGCGGCTGTTCGACTTCCTGCAACCGCGGCTGCTCGCGCGGCATCTCGAGCAGCTCGGCAGCTTCCTCGGCTGGCGAGACCCGCCGCTCCTCTTCGGGCAGCACCCGCGAAGCCGTGGCGGCATCGACCGGTCGCGCCCAATCGGGCTTCTCCTGCGAAGCGACCGAGCGATTGAACAGATAATCGGGAACGGTTTTGCGAATCGGCGTCCGGACCGGTTCGGTTCCGGGCGTCGCCGCCGGCCAGTACTGGCTGAAGATGATCACGTTGAAGGCGGCGATCACCAGCAGCAAATGGACGAGCACGCTGGCTAAAAACCCGAGCTGCATCGACCGCCGCACGAACCGCGAGGCGACGCTCCGCAGCAGCACCGAAAAGGCGACCACGATGACCGGAACGCCGATGAAGTACGTCCAGGCGCTGTACAGAGGCCGCGGGTCGTCGATCCGCAGCCGAGTCGCCACGGTGTACAAGACGATCCCGCTGAGGGCGGCCAGCGCGAGGTCCATCGGCCACATTCGCTCCATCGCGCGATCATCATCGCGGGGCAGAATTTGGCCTAACGGTCGAGGCATCGCTGGTTGGCCGCGGCCGCCCCTTTAGGCGCCGGGCCCCTCCTGAGTGGTCACGGTATATTCGGCCACGCCGCTGCGGTTGCACAGATCCATCACGAACACGACCGGCTGGAACGGGACTGCCGCGTCGGCGCGGATGACGACCAGCTGATGGACCGGATTGTTCGCCACCGCCCGCCGCAGCACTCCTTCGAGCTCCTCGGGCGTGACCGCTTGGCCATTGGCGTACAAGTTCCCCTCGCGATCGATGTCGACCGTTATCTCCCGCGGCCGCTCGGTCATCGGCGTGGCGCTGGTCGCCACCGGCAGCTCGATCGGCAACTGACGCTCCTGTTCGTCGAATTTGCTGGTCACCAAAAAGAAGATCAGCAGCAAGAACACGACGTCGATCAGGGGAGTCAGGCTGAGAGTCCCCGCGGCGGCCGATCGTTTGATGGTTACGCTCATGCCTTCACTCAGCGGCTGGTCGCTGCCGGTTTGCCGCCCCCGCCGCGGGATCGAGTTTCGCTCTCCCCTCGCCCGAGCCCCGTGCCGGTTGGCGTGCCGGTTGCCGTGCCCGTGGCTGGCGGTGCGGCCGCGGCAACGGACGGCGACGTTCCCCGCTCGGTCGGCGGCGTGATCGGCTGCAAACGGGCGTCAGCATCCATCCGCATCCGGCCTTGAAACCGTTCGAGCGCCGGAGCGATCGTGAACGCCAGCTCTTCGATCCGGTGAAAGATCTTGACCAACCGGTTCTCGAGATACTGGGCGATAATCGCCGCGGGAATCGCCACCGCCAAACCGGCTAACGTCGTGACCAAGGCGACGTAGATCCCTTCGGACAACTGTTCGCTCCGGCTCCGATCGGCCGTGAGCGCCGAAGAGGTATGGAAGGCGACGATCATCCCCCAGACCGTTCCGAGCAGCCCCATCAGCGGCGTCGCGGCGGCGGCCAGATTCAGCCAGCGGATGGGGCCAGCGTGCCCGTCGGCTTCGCGCTGCGCCGTGTCGCTGCCGGCCCGCTCGATCTCGTCGAGCGGCCGTCCGGTTCGCATCAGCATCGCGGCGATCACGTTGGCCGCCGCCGAACGATGCTCCAGGCAAGCCTGAAACGCCGCCTCGGGATCGAACTCCGCCCCGCCATCGTTCATCAACTCGTCGAGCCTCCGCACGAGCTTGCGTGGCAGCATTCGGCGGCGGCGGAAGCTGAGCATCCGCTCGACCGCCAGCGTGACGACTAGCATGCTCATCACCCCGATCGGCCACATGAAGTTGCCCCCCTGGCCGATCAACGTGATCAAGTCGATTCCCGAGGGAGCCCTCACCGATTCTTCACCGGCCGCTCCCTCCAGGGCCGGATCGGGCTCGGGGTTAGCCAGCGCCCGCAGCTCCGCCTCGTCGGGATCGAAATCGGTGGCCCAGGGCGGGGGACCCACCGGAGGTGCCGGTGCCTGAGCGGCAGCCGAGGCTCCCCAGCCCCCCAGGCTCGCGCTCGTCACGATCAGAACCACCAGAGCTACGGGTCTCACGCTCATTCTCCGAATCGAATTCGGGCGGTCAGTACTCGCGCTCATAACCGCTCGAGAACGTCGACCCGCTCCTGTGCTTTAGCCGCCAACTCATGCTGAGGAAAGCCGTCGATGACGAACTGGTAGTAGCGTTCGGCTAATTCGATCGCCTGCTGCCGCCGCTCTCCCTGGTTGTTCTGGATCAGCAGCTCCGCACAACGTCCCGCCTCGAAGCCGCTTTTCACTTGCCATTGGCGGATCGCTTCGGGAGCTTTTTCCGCGCCGAAGCCATACATCACGCGTTTGAACTCGGGGATCGCTCGGGCGAGATCGCGGCGTTTGAAGTAGATCTCTCCCATCATGAAGCGGGCTTGTGCGGCGAACTCGTCTCGGTAGTTGTCCGCCACCTCGGCATAGAATTTCAAGGCCTGCTCGTCGTCCTCGAGCTGCTGATGGGCGAATCCGGTCGCGTAAAACACCTGCGGCAGGTAGCTCGAGGTCGAGTAGCGGCTCCGCAATTGGTCGTACCAGGTGAGCGCCTCCTGCCATTTTCCGAGCTGTCCCGCGCTTTGGCCACCGTGCAAAAACACCAACTCGCGAACTTGTTGTTCGGCCGGGTCGGAGAATTTGCGGCCCTCGCCATCGTGCTCGAGGATCCATGAGCGGGCCTGCTCGTACGCAGCCAAGGCCGCTTCGTAATTCTCCGCCTTGAAGTGGCTTTCGCCCTGCATCATCAGTGCATCGAGAACCAGTTTGCCTTCGGGGGCCTTGTCGAGTTGGCGGGCAAAGACCTCGATCGCCTGGTCATACTCCTGCTGCTGGTAATGGGACCAACCGAGTCGGTAGAGCGCCTTCTCGAGCAGCTCCGGATCCTCCGCCCGCTCGGCCGTGGTGCGATAGGCATCGGCCGCGGCGGTCCAGTCCTTTTCCGCATACCGTTGTTCGGCGACGAAGTAGCTCGCCTCGGCCACCTGCGCGGATTCTGGGAACTGCGAGACCAGCTTGGCGAACTCGGCCGCCGCGTCTTCCGCTCGATCGGCCTCGCGAAGAGCCCAGGCCAATTCGTAGCGGACGCTGGCCAAGGCGGGATAGTCGGGGACTTCGGCGACGAGTCGCTGGAGTTTCTCCACTGCCTCACCGGGCTGTTTCCGCTCGCGGTCGATCATCGCCAATTCGTAAAGCGCGTGACCGAGATTCATGCCCTCGGGAGACTGCTCCATGAAAGCCTGCAGATCTTCGCTGGCCGAATCGTTCTTCCCCAGCCGCCGGAGCGTGATTCCGCGGGCCAACCGCGCGTCGTCGGCGAGCGGATGTTTGGGGAATTCCTCAAGTAGCGAGTTGAGCGGCTCGAGCGCCGGCTCGTACTCCTTCAGCTGCAGCAAGCTCCAGCCCCGCCCGTACAGAGCGAACGGCCGCAGCCCGGGCTCGGCCCCCTCGCGGAGCAATTCGCTGTAGAGCTTCACTGCCTCGGACATCTCACCGGCATCGGAGGCCTGCTGAGCCAACTGGTAACGCGCCTGATCGGCCGCACGCGTATCGGCGAAATCGGTGACGATCCGCTGCCAGGTTTGTTTGGCTGCCGCCCCGTCGTCGGCCGCTCGCTGGGCCAGCCCGAGCCGCAGCAACAATTCGGCGGTTCGTGCAAATTGCGGATCGGCGGCGAGCCCCTGCTCGAACGCGATGACCGCCTCGGCGGGCCGCTGCGAAGCGAGGTAGCTGGAGCCGATCAGGAACTGCGCTTCGGCCTTCTGCGGAGCCTGGGGAAGCGTCTCAAGGTTCTGCTGAAGCTGCTCGATCGCTCGGTCGTACTCTCCGGCGGCGAGCGCTGCCGAAGCAGCACGCAGCACCCACAGCGGCCGCTGCGGATTCTCGCTGGCCGACTCGAGCAGCGCGGCGTACTGATCGCTCGCCGCTGCTGGGTCGCCAGCCATTAGGTGCGCCTCGGCAGCGATGTACTGCATGTCGGGAGCGAGCGGATCTTCGGCAAAGCGTTTGGTGAAAGCGGCCGTGAGCTCCAGCGACTTGGCGGGTTGGCCCAGCTGCAGCGCGGTGAACGCGGCGTTGTAGAGCGTCCGAGGGGCGAGCGGGTCGTCCGGGGCGTCCTGGAGAATCTGCTCGAACTCCGCCAACGCCTGCTGCTGTTTTTCGGGCTGCATCGAGAGCGCTTCGGCGGCGTCCAAGCGGAGCGTGGTTTGGTACGGACCAGCCGTCCCTTTGGCGATCTGCTCCCGCGCGATCTGCTCGGCTTGCTCGACGCGACCCTCCCGCAGCGCCAGCACCGACAACCAGTGGGCCGCCTCGGTCGCCGCCGAACGATCGGCCCCCGCCTCGTCACTCTGATTGTCGACGACCTTTTGGAATCGCTCGGCCGCTTCGGCCAACTGACCCGCACGGTAGTAGCTCTGAGCCGCCGCCAGCAGCGCCGAAGCCGCGTAGGGCGACTCGGGGAATTGCTCGATCAGTGACTCGTAAGCCGCGGCCGCCTCGGCAGCCCGGTCCATCTGCGTCAGCACGTACGCGCGGCGGTAGATCGAGCGAGCCAGCTCGGGCCCGCCGGCGACGATCGCTTCGCTGAACGCCTGTTCGGCTTCGGGATATTTTTCCTGCAGCACCAGCAGATCGGCCAATTGAAGCCGTACCGCCGAGGCCAGCGAATCACTCCCGCACGTCTCGAGCATGCTGCGGTAGGCGGCGGCCGCTTGGTCGTACTCCTTCAAATCTTCCAGCGCCAAACCGCGGGCGTACATCGCATCGCACCGCAGCGCCGACTCTTCGGCGAGCGACGATTTGAGCAGCCGATCGTAGTACCGCAGCGCCTCGCGGGGCTGGTCGAGCGCGTAATGCGCTTCACCACTGTAAAAGAGCGCCCGGTCGGCAAACCGCGAGCGGGGGAACTCCTGCATCAGTTGTTTGTAGGCCTCGATCGCTTTGCCGAGCAGCTTCGCGTCGGGCGACTCTGGATCGCTTCCCGCCGCGTACCGACACCACCCGAGGTTCGACAAACTCTCCTCGCGAAGCCCGTATTTTTGGTCCTTCAGTGCCCGCTCAAAAGCCTCGGCGGCCGCCTGGTGGTTCGGCGTGGGCAACTGCATGTAGCAGACCCCCAGGTAGTGCGCCGCTTTGGGAGCGAGCGGGTCTTCGGAGAATTCGCTCAGGAATTCCTGCCAGGCCTCGATCGCCAACTCCAATTCGCCGTTGGTTTGGAAGTTGGCCGCATCGGCGTACTGGGCGAGCGCTGCGGGGTTTTCGCTCGCCTCGGCTGCCTCACTCGCTTCCGCGACCCCGGTCGCTTGCGGGGGCGTTTGGGCTGGGGCCGGGTCGTCCTGGGCTGCGAGCCGAGCCGACCCGAGCAGGCTCAGGCTGAGGGCGAGTCCAGCGACCGCCACGGAGCGTGGCGAGAACCAGGTGGGCGAGCGAAAGCGCAGCCGACGGTCGGCCTGCGAGAGTCGAGTCCGAAACATCACCAGCACTGCTATCATTCCCTCGATTTGAGGATGGCTCACGGTCGACAATTTTTTCGTTAGGCTTTTCCGACAGGCGTAGTCTACCGGTGCCCCGACACAGCGGAAAGGATTGACGCTCCGACGCCCCCCGCGACCAGGCCGACTCGCCCCCGCGATTCTCTTCGGCGCTCCCCGCTCGCTCCTCTCTCCAGCAAAAGCATTCGCGTGAAAACAACGCTCGTTACCGGCGGTGCCGGCTTCATCGGATCGTATCTAACCGAACGCCTGCTGGAGCGGGGGGACCATGTCGTCGTGGTCGACGACCTCTCGACCGGGCGGAGCGACAACTTGGCCGCGATCCGCTCCCATCCGCAGCTCGAGTTCATCGAGGGGACGATCGAGGATCCGGAGTTGACCGCCGAGTTGGTCGACCGGGCCGACGAGGTGTACCACATGGCTGCCGCCGTCGGCGTGGCCTTGATCGCCGCGCAGCCGATCCGCACGATCGAACGTAACATCTACCCAACGCAGCTGATCCTCGATCGGCTCGGTGCTCGGGCCGCGGCCGGGGACAGCGTGCGGTGCTTTATCGCCAGCACCAGTGAGGTCTACGGAAAGAATCCGAAACCGGTTTGGAACGAGGAAGACGATTTGGTCTTTGGCTCGACGACCCGCTGCCGGTGGAGCTATGGAGCCTCCAAAGCGATCGACGAATTTCTCGCTCTCGCCTTCCACCGCCAGCATCGCTTGCCGGTCGTCATCGGACGCTTTTTCAACGTCGTCGGACCGCGGCAAACGGGTGCTTACGGAATGGTGCTGCCACGGTTCGTCGACGCCGCCCGCCGCGGTGATCCGCTCGTGGTGCACGACGACGGCCGCCAAGTCCGTTGCTTTGCTCACGTCGCCGATGTGGTCGGAGCGGTGATAGAACTGGTGGCCAACGAAGCGGCGCACGGACGGGTGTTCAACATCGGTAGCGACCGCCCGGTGTCGATCCTGGAGCTGGCCGAAATGGTCCGCAGCCGCGTCAACCCTGACACCACGATCCGCTTCCAAAGCTACGCCGACGCCTACGACGAGAGTTTTGAAGACATCCGCCGCCGCGTCCCCGATCTAACGCGGATCCGCGAGACGATCGGCTACCAACCGAAATACGACCTCGAGGAGATCATCGACAGCGTGGCGAAGCGGTAAGCCGCTAATAAACAGAAACCCTCCCCCCGGGAGGGTCGGGCTCTCAGGCCCGGGGAGGGCCAGCGGAATCTGTTCGCGCTTCGGCCTCTGCGTCGCGGATCGCCCTCCCCGCTCGTTCCTCGCGACCCTCCCGGGGAGGTCGTGCAGTTTTTAGCCCCCTCTCCCCCGAAGAGAATCGCGGCAATCGCTTGACCTTCACCCCCAAACATTTTCGCGATTCTCTTTGGGGGAGAGGGTTGGGGTGAGGGGGTCTAAGCGGCCGGCTA
>NZ_WRPR01000031.1 GCF_010367455.1 Candidatus Laterigemmans baculatus
GGGGGAGAGGGGGCAGAAAACTGCACAACCTCTAGAGAGGCGTTTTGGAGGGCTCGCCCGCCTGTTCGACGACGTAGGTGGGGACGGCGTAACCGGGGAGCCGCGTCCGCAGTTCCGCGACCAGCTGACGGCCTCGAGCGACGGGGACTTCGTAATGGGCAGCCCCGGCGACGCGGTCGAGCTGGTGGAGGTAGTACGGTTGCACGCGATGGTCGACCAGGGTGCGGCAGAGCTGCTCGAGAGCTGCGAGCTGGTCGTTCACGCCGCGGAGGAGGACGGCTTGGTTCAGGACCGGGATCCCGCGGTCGACGAGCCGCCCAAGCGCCGCCAGGGTCGCCGCATCGAGCTCAGTGGGATGGTTCGCGTGCACGACCATCCAGGTGGAAAGCCGCGTTCCCCGCAGCAGGTCGAGGAGTCGCTCGGTGATTCGCTGGGGAATCACGATCGGCAGTCGCGAGTGGATGCGAAGGCGACGGACGTGGGGCACCTCGGCGACGCGACGGATCAGATTCTCCAGTGCCGGATCGGTCAGGACGAGCGGATCACCGCCGCTGAGGATGACTTCGTCGAGCGTCGGGTCGTCGGAGAGCATCGCCAGCGGCTGGTCCCAGGCGGCGTCTCCATGCGGCACGGTGTCGTAGGGAAAATGGCGACGGAAGCAATAGCGGCAGTGGACGCCGCACGCGCCGCTGGCCACCAGCAATGCCCGGCCGTGGTATTTTCGCAGCAGCCCCACCGACAGCGAAGCGGCTGGGGAGCCTTGGAGTTCGCCGACCGGATCGGTGCTGAAGCCGGCTGCGGTGTCCCCTTCCTCGGGCAGCGGGAGGACTTGCCGCAGCAGTGGATCGCGGCAGTCGCCCGGGCGCATCCGGGAGAGGAATTCGAGCGGCACGAAAACCGGGAACGGGTTTCCAGGGGCTGCCTCTGCGACTCGCCGGTTAAATTCCGCCGGGAGCTCCAATCGCTGGCAGAGCACCTCGGCCGAGCGGATCGCCCGTTTCATGGCGGTCTGCCAGGAAACCGCCTCCGGTGCTCGCGGCCCCTCAGTGGTGCGGACAGAATTGGCTTGCGCCGCTAGACTTTCGCTGACAGGATCCAACTTTCAAACTCGGCAGCACGTTTCACGCTCCGCTAGGCCCTGCTCTCCGCTAGGCCCTGCTCTAGGACGGGCCGTGGAGATCGCTGCCGGGAAGCAACCCAAGGTTCGGAGTAGTTTTACCAGTGGCAACTTACAGCACGAGCGATTTTCGCAAAGGCCTGAAGGTCCAGATCGACGGCGAGCCCTACGTGATGACGGAGATGAACTTCGTCAAACCGGGCAAGGGAAACGCGATGTACAAGTGCAAGATGCGGAACTTGATTCGCGGCACGATGCTGGACCGAACGTACAAAGGGGGAGATTCCCTCGAGTCGGCCGACGTCGAGCAGACCGACGTGACGTTCCTGTACCGCCAGGGCGAAGATTACGTGTTCATGGACAGCAAGACGTACGAGCAGTACGAGCTGACGGGCGAACAGGGGGGCGACCTCTGGAAGTATTTGAAGGACGGCATGGGCTGCACGATCACCCTCTACAACGGCAACCCGATCCTGCTCGATCCGCCGAACCAAGTCGAGCTGGAAGTGGTCGACTGCGCCCCGGGAGCCAAGGGAGATACGGCGACGAACGTCACCAAGCCGGCCAAGGTCGAAACCGGAGCCGAGTTCACCGTCCCCGGATTCATCAAGATCGGCAACGTCATCAAGGTCGACACCCGGACCGGGGAATACGTCGAACGGGTCAGCAACTGAGCGTCTGAAGACGAGTACTGACTCCTCGCCCTACGCCGATTTGCTTCGTTTGCGGACGATGATGTGCACATCGTCGTCGACCCGTTCGATCGATTGCGTCTCCCAGCCGTGGGCTTGGCTCATGGCCGAGAGGCCTATGCCGGCGACGGGCGTGATCGCTTTTTGGCCACCGACGATTTTGGGCGAGACGAAGACTTGGGCTTCGTCGATCTGTCCGGCGTCGCGGAGGGCTCCGAGCAGCGCGCTGCCGCCTTCGACCAGGACGTTGGTCATGCCTGCGGCGCCGCAGTGGCTGAGCATCGTTTCGACCATTTTGACTCGACCGTTCGCTTCGCAGCGAACCACGTCGACGCCCGCCTCTTGGAGCTTGGCCATCCGCGCGGCATCGGCGTCGGGACCGACGAACAGCCGGACCGGGCACTGGCGAGCGGTCCGCACGAGCTGGGTGTCGGGGGCCAGCGTGCCATGGCGATCGACGACGATCCGGGTGGCGACGCGGTGTCCGGGGGGGCGCGTGGTCAGCTGCGGGTCGTCGGCCAGCACGGTGCCGGCACCGACGATGACCGCGTCGACGCGGCCTCGCAGTTCATGCACGCGGCGGCGGCTCTCGGGAGAGGAGATCCAGCGGCTGTCGCCGGTGGAGGTGGCGATTTTGCCGTCGAGCGTCATCGCCCATTTGGCGATCACCCACGGGCGGCCGGTGCGGACCCGCTTCAGGTACGGGGCGCATAGATTCGCCACTTCGGCTTCTCCCACGCCGAGCTCGATCGGGATTCCGGCAGCGGCGATGTGCTCGAGCCCGCCGCCGTCGACCGCGGGAAACGGATCGCGGAGGGCGACGACGACCCGCGCCGGTCGGGAGGCGATGACCGCGCCGCTGCAGGGTGGGGTCTTGCCGTAGTGGCAGCACGGCTCGAGCGTCACGTACCACGTCGCGCCGCTCAGGTCAGCACGCTCGCCAGCGGCGGCGAGCGCTTCACGCTCGGCGTGCGGCCCGCCGAACCGCCTGTGCCAGCCTTCACCCAAGACTTGCCCGTCGCGGACGATCAGGCAGCCGACCATCGGATTCGGCTCGACGAGTCCTTGCCCCCGCATCGCCAACTCGGCGGCCCGGTGCATCCAAGCCTCATCGCTCCCTGCTTCCGGCGGTTTCCTCGGGGAGTCGCCGGAGCCGGTGGGCTCGCCGGGGTGAATCGGGTCGATGGGGTTGTCGGGGTCGGAGGGCATCGAGGTCAATCCGTCACGGGCGGTCAATCCATGCCGGGCAACCACAACTTGCTGCCCGAGGAGGGCTCGGCGGCCAGCGGTGATTCCGGTGCTGCGGCTGGCTGCGCGCCGCGGAGTGCTCCGCCGGCGGAGCCCCGCGGCGGCCCTTGGCGGGGCGGGCCCTGGCGGGGCGTTCCGTCAGGGTTGAGCAGGCCGAGCTCGACCAACATCTGCTGCAGATACATCATCACGTTCGTATCGTTTTGATGTTTCGCGTAGATCGTTTGGATCGTGTTCTCGAACCCCCGAGCGTCCCCCAGTTCCAGGTGGCGCTGGAGCTCGATGAGCAGGAACGGAGCGTCGCTGACGTTGGCGGATTCGGCCCAGGCCTTTGCCTTAGCCGACATTTCCAGAGCCGCTTCGGGCGTGGGGGCGGCTTGCACGAGTACCTGGTAGGCGCGGGAGAGCATCGCCTTGCTCTCTTCATCGGTCGCTTCCATCGTGATTAACCGCTCGGCCGCCCGGCGGCTGGCCAGCGTGCTGCTGACCTGCGAGGCCCGCTGGAGCAAGTAGAACAAAGCCTCCTGGTCGAGCTGGCTGGGATCGATGCTCGCCAGGTCAAATGCATTCAGCTGCTCGAGTTCGTCGTCGTTCTGGGGAACGATCGTCGGCAGTTCGGTCGCCTTGAGCCGGGTCGCGACTTCGGCGAGCAGGTCGGCCGCTTCGAGCTGCAGGCCGTCGTAGCCTTGAAGGATGCGAACGATCGCGGTCCGCACGGTTTGGGCCGAAGGGTCGTCGGCGAGCGAGGCGATCGGCTCTCCACCGCTGGCCGGAACGCGGGCGGCGAGGATCGCTGAGACGAAGTGCTTGCGGAAGACTTGGTCGCGCAGCTTGAGCATCGCGTCGCGATTTTTTTGCAGCAGCGAGATGGGAAGCCGCGGGTTCGCCATCACGACCAGCGGCAGCGACTGCGAGCGCCGCTCGACCGGTTCGCCGCTGACCAGATCGCCGAGCTGGGCAATCATTTGAGCGTGATCGTCCTGGATCGCATCGCGGACTTCGAGCCGCGCCGACCGGTCGGTCTGGCGACCGAAGATGAGCACCGTGGCCAGCACGCGGGGCAACGACTCGGCGTCCACCGCTTCCTCGTCCCCCTCGGGCAGCTCGCGGTCGAGGATCTGGAACCCGGCGCGGGGAGGAACCTCCTCCTGTTCGTCGACGAGGCCGCGGAGCATCTCGGCGGGGATCGCCTGCGCGGTCCGCTGGCTGGTCAACGTCATCACCGCCGTGTCGGCTTCGGCGATCTCATAGACCAGCTCATCGGCGGCGACCGACAGCTGCGGCTGGCCCGGCTCGACCAGAATGCTCACGGCCCGCATCCGCGCCGAGAGTTCTGGTTCGTCGACCAGAGCGTCGCTCAACTTTCGCAGCAGCCGCGTCTGGCCCTCGACGTCGGCCCGCCAGAGGGCGCAGCTGAGCAAGCCCGAGAGGATCGCCGGCTGCTCGGGGAACTGGCGGTCGAGCGCTTCGAACTTGGCTTCGGCCGCCAGAATCTGATTGCTCCGCAGCAACGAGTTCGCCTCGTCGTACCGCTCGCCCCAGCTGACGTCCTCGGGACGATCGATCGGCAGCGGCAGACTTTTGGTCAGCAGGTTCAGCCCCCGCGATTGATTCAGCTCGCCGAGGACCGATTGGGCCATCGAGGAGTGTTCCGGCTCCTGCGTGGTAAGGGCCAGCGTGGCGTAGAGCCGCGAGGAGAGCACCTGGCCCTCTTGAGCCAAGGCCATCGAGAGGACCGAACCGATCTCGAGCAGAAACGCGTCGACGCTCCGCCCGCTCTCGGCGAGCGCTTCGAGCAGACTGTGAGCCGCTTCGGAGTATCGGCCTTTGAAGACTTGCGAGGCCGCTTTTTGGGCCAGCGCCAAGGGATTCGAGGGCTGCAGGCGGATGAACCGGTCAGCATTCTCCTCGAGCGCGTCGAGTTCGTTGAGGTTGATCAGCAAGCGGCCCTTGATCGCCAGCGGCCAGGCGGCGCTGGGATGCTCGGCGAGAACTTGATTGAGCCGGTCGAGGGCGGCGACCATCTGCCCGCCACCGACCATTTTGAGCACCTTGTCGAGCTCGCCGATCGAGTCGTAGCACTTGCAGAACTTGATCTTCTTGCCGCTCCCGCAAGGACAGAGAGCATATTGGTCGACGGCCATGCGGACGGCCTCCGTGAGGGTTGTAGGAAAAATGACGGCATCCGAACCAACAGACGGAGCTTCCGCAGATTCGGGGGAAGCAAAAGGCTGGGCTGACCGGAGCAACCTCCGCCAATTTAACGGCCATCGCCGCACCGCGGGAGGCGGGTGAGTGAAGAGTGAAGAGTGAAGAGTGAAGGGTGAAGGGTGAAGAGTGAAGAGTGAAGAGTGAAGAGTGAAGAGTGAAGAGTGAAGAGTGAAGAGTGAAGAGTGAAGAGTGAAGGGTGAAGGGTGAAGGGTGAAGGGTGAAGGGTGAAGAGGATTCTTTCTCTCGTACTCGTACTCAGCGAAGCGGTACTCGTACTCGTACTCGTACTCGCGACCACGCTCGCACCCGCCGATCACGTCACGCCTCGTCTCGCCGAGCAACCAAATCGGGTGTGCACGATGGAAGCACGAGTACCGCTCCGCTGAGTACGAGTACCGCTGCGCTGAGTACGAGTACCGCTCCGCTGAGTACGAGTACGGGTGAAGGATTCACCTGAACCCTCCCTCCTCCTGTCTGCCGCGTCCGGTTGGGCTTAAAATCGAAGGCCTCGTTCGCACCCGCTCCGCCTGAGGATTGCTGTTCTGCCATGCCGTTGCAAATCATTCCCTATCCTCATCCCACTTTGCGGCATAAGAGCAAACCGATTCGCCGCGTCGATGCGGAGCTGAAGCGGATTGCCGCCGAGATGCTGGAATTAATGTACGAAGCTCGCGGGGTCGGGCTGGCTGCCAATCAAGTCGATCTGCCGTTGCGGCTGTTCGTCGCCAATCCCTCGGGGGTCCGCGGCGAAGGGGAAGAGCTGATCCTGATCAATCCCGTGCTGCAGCGTCCCAAGGGGAGCGAGTCGGCCGAAGAGGGCTGCCTCAGCTTGCCCGGACTGTACGGCAACGTGATCCGCTCCAAAGAAGTTCGGCTGAGCGCCTACGACATCTCGGGCAATCCGATCGAGCGCCGCGTCGAAGGTTTCCTAGCTCGGGTGCTGCAGCATGAAAACGACCACCTCGACGGCGTGCTGTTCTTCGACCGGATCAGCGAGCAGGCCCGGGAGGATCTGTATGAGCCGCTCGAGGAACTGGAGATCGAATTCCGGACGCGGCAGGAGGAGGGAACGGTTCCCCCGGATGCGGAGCTGATCGCGCGGCTCGCCGAGTGGGAACAGCGTTATGCCTGAGTTGCGGTTGGTGCTGATGGGGACCGGGCCCTTTGCGGTCCCTTCGTTCGAAGCCCTCGCCGCGGCGGGCTATGCGATCGCGACCGTGGTCACCCGCCCCGAGCGGCCGGGGCCGGGGAATCGTCCGCCGGAAAAATCGCCGGTGCGGCAATGGGCCGAAGCCCGCCAGCTGCCGGTCATCGCTCCCGACTCGATCAATACAACCGAGGCGATCGAGACGGTCCGCGGCGTTCAGCCCGATCTGCTGGTCGTGTGCGATTATGGACAAATCCTCAAACCCGCCGCCTTGGCCGCCGCCAGGCTGGGAGGCATCAACCTGCACGGGTCGTTGCTGCCTGCCTACCGCGGGGCCGCCCCGGTCCAGTGGGCGGTGCTGTGCGGCGATCAGGAGACCGGCGTCTCGGTGATCCACATGACGCCGCAGCTCGACGCCGGCCCGGTGATCACTTCGCGGCGCACGCCCATCGCGGCCAAGGAAACCGCGGGCGAACTGGAAGCTCGACTGGCGGAGCTCGGGGTCGAAGCGACGCTCGAAGCGGTCGCGGCGCTCGCGAATCTTGCCCAGGCCGTCCCGACGCAGGCAGCCCCGGGGGAGGCAGCCCCGGGGGAGGCAGCCCCGGCGCAGGCCGCCCTGGGGGAGGGTTTGCGGGGGCAGCCGCAGGACG
The DNA here is from genome assembly GCF_010367455.1 of Candidatus Laterigemmans baculatus. GTDB lineage: Bacteria > Planctomycetota > Planctomycetia > Pirellulales > Pirellulaceae > Laterigemmans > Laterigemmans baculatus. The sequence goes on from NZ_WRPR01000031.1 coordinate 7,066, forward strand.
CGCAAGCGGCTAGCCGAGCCCCGCGGCTGAGCAAAGCCGACGGTCGGATCGTCTGGACCCGGCCAGCCGCGGAGCTCGAGTGGCACGTGCGAGGGATGCAGCCGTGGCCCGGAGCGTTCACCGAAGTGCCCGCTGGCGAGGGGCGGCGGGCTCAAAGTACGCGGTTGATGATCACCGAGGTCGAAGCGACCGACCGCGCGGTTCCCGAGCAAGTCGCGGCCGGGACCGTCGAGATCGAGGGCGATGTCCTGCTCGTCGCCGCTGGCGATTTCTACTTGCGGCTGGAACGCTTGAAGCCGGCGGGCAAGCGGGAGATGGCCAGCGAGGAATGGTTGCGGGGCCGTCCGCTGCGTGCGGGAACCGTGTTGCACTGAAGGCGCGGGACTCAGTACTCAGTATCCCGTGCCGCGTCTTCTTCCCGCTTGCTCCGCTTGGAAACGATGTTTGATTTGCCCTCGGTCCTGCTTTGGGCTTTTGCGACCTCCGTTTCGGCTGTCATGATGGCGTCGCTGATGCAGCGACGGCGGGAGCAATTGACCGGCCAGTTGCGAGGTTACGTGGAGCGGCATTTGGGGCCCCCCCAAGCTTCCGGCGATGCACAAGCTTCCGACGACGCATCATCCTCCGACGGCACGCGATCCTCCGACGGCACGCGATCCTCCGACGGCACGGCTGGGACCGGCCCTCAAGACACCACCGATCCGATCGACTCCTCTCCATGAACAAGCGTCTTTACATCGAAACGGTCGGCTGCCAGATGAACGTCTTGGACAGCGAGATGGTCGTCGCCGACCTCCGCCGCCACGGCTACGAGCTGGTCGAAAATCCGAGCCAAGCCGATACGGTGCTGCTGAATACCTGCAGCGTCCGGGAGCATGCCGAGGAAAAAATCTACAGCCAGCTCGGTCGGTTGCGGATCGACAAGCACAAGCATCCGGAGAAGACGATCGGGGTGATGGGCTGCATGGCTCAGAAAGACCAAAAGATCATCTTCGAGCGGGCTCCGTACGTCGATTTGGTCGTCGGTCCCGGCCAGCTGCAGCAGATCCCCGAACTGCTCGAGAAAATTCGCAGCGGTGGCGGTCGTCAGATGGCCGTGAGCTTGGATCGCAAGGCAGGGGCTCAGGAGGTGATTCGGCGGAGTCACGAAACTTTTGATCCGCTCCGCGACCCGACGATGCGACCCACTCCGTTCCAGGCGTATCTGCGGATTCAGATCGGCTGTGACAAGTTCTGTACCTACTGCGTCGTCCCCAATACGCGGGGACCCGAGCAAGGTCGTCCCCCGGAGCAGATCCTCTCGGAGGCCCGCGTTCTGGCCGAGCAAGGCTGCAAGGAAATCATCCTGCTCGGGCAAACCGTCAACAGCTATCGCTACGCGGCCGATGGCCAGACCACGCGGCTCGCCGGGCTGCTGCGGCAGCTGCACGAGATCGACGGCATCGAGCGGCTGAAGTTCGTCACGAATTATCCCAAGGACATGTCCGAGGATCTGTTGACGACGGTCCGCGACCTGCCCAAGTGCTCGCCCTACTTGCACGTCCCCGCCCAGAGCGGCAGCGATGACGTGCTCAAGCGGATGAAACGTGGCTACACCGTCGCCGACTACATGGAAATGATGGAGCGGATCGAGCGGATTCTGCCCGAAGCGGCCGTCAGCAGCGACTTCATCGTGGGGTTCTGCGGCGAGACCGACGAGGATTTCCAGAAAACGGTCGACCTCGTCCGCCGCTGCCGATTCAAGAACAGCTTCATCTTCAAGTATTCAGTGCGGCCCGGGACCAAGGCCTCCGAGCGGCTCGAGGATGACGTTCCCGAGGAGGTTAAGTCGGCTCGCAACAACGAGTTGCTGGCAATCCAAAACGCGATCTGCGAGGAGGATAACGCCGCCTTCATCGGTCGCACCGTCGAAGTGCTCGTCGAAGGACCGAGCAAAAAGTCGGTCAAACGCGGGGACGACGGCCCGCTCGTCCAGATGACTGGCCGAACTCCCTGCGACCGCATCGTGGTTTTTGACGGCAATCGTCGCCAAGCCGGGCACCTGCTGCCGGTGGTGATCCACGACGCCAGCGCCCACACGCTAGCCGGAGTCGTCCGCACCCAGCACACGGGCCCCGAAGTGTTTGGGATCGGAGTCCCCGCGGGAGCGTAAAGCCGGCGGGGGGCCTGTCGATATCCTCCCGATGGGGCTCTCCGTAAATCAGCCGCCACGCGCTAGCGTCCGGTTCTCCCAGCGTTTTCGGGAACCGGGGGCTAGCGCCCGGCGGCTGATGAATAATCCGGGCTAGCGATCGGCGGCTGATGAATAATTAGGGCTAGCGCCCGGCGGCGGATGCATTATCCGGCCAGCCGACGACTCTTCTTCTCCTCTCCCGCCCTGCTTCGCGGCACCCTGTTTGCCTTCTATGGGCAATGCTTGCATTAGCGGCCGGTTGTGCTTTGTGGTGCTTGCGCAAAAAGCTTCAGGTGTTGCATCTTGCAACACTTACAACCGCTACAGCGAGCCTTCCATTAAGGGTTTCCCTGAGAAATTTCGTAGCAGCCTTACAGTACGGCAAATAGACTCAGGAAGGACGCAGGATGCCTTTTCTCGTAATCAAACCTTGTCGACAGCAGCAGTCGGAGATCAAACGCATGGCAGAGCGACGCGGAAACGCTTGCCTCCACGGCCGGATCGCCCCCCAGCGATCCCATGCTCATTCGGGGGCTCCTTCCCCTTTCCACGCCCCGAAGTCGCCCCTTCGAGGTGGACGCGCGCACAGCGGACGTGCCGCGATCGCCAGCTGGCTTGCCGGCTCCCGGGTGGCTGAGGGTTGGGGAGCGAAGTTGCTGGGGATCGCGCTGCTCGCGGCGACCGTCACCGGCGGGTCCCTCGCGGGAACTCCCGCGGCGTGGGCTGCCGAGGGAGGCAAGAGCGAGCAGACTGCCGAAACGAAGCAGGTCCGCTCCGACAGCCGCTTGGCGACGTTCGAAACCGAGCGCGGCGAGCACTACTTCGCCCTCGCCGTCCGGCCTGCCGAATCAAGCTCGCTGCACCAGCAACTGAGTAGCGGTCCGCGGAGCGTGTTGATCGTCGTCGACACCTCGGCCAGCCAAGCCGGACCGGTTCGCGGCGACGCCAATGCGGCTCTCGACGGGTTGCTCGACGGGCTCGATTCTGCGGTTTCCGTTGCGATCGCCGCGGTCGACGTGCGGGCGACGATGCTCAGCGGTGAGTTCGCCGCCAGCGACAGTTCGGCCATCACGCAGGCCCGCGGCAAGCTTGATCAGCGGTTGCCGCTGGGCAACACCGATTTGGCGGCAGCCCTCGAGCTGGCAGTCGACCAGTTGAGCGAGCGGAGCGGCCACCGCAGCGTGGTCTACGTCGGCGACGGCGTCTCGCTCGGCAAGCTGCGCGATCCGGAGTTCTTCGCCGGCCTCGTCGACCGTTTGCGGACTGAACAGATCAGCATCCATTCGTTGGCGGTCGGTCCGACCACCGACGTCAGCACGCTGGCGACCCTGGCCAACCAGACCGGCGGCGTCACGCTGGTCAGTGGCGTGGATCAGCGGGTCTCGCCGCAGCAGTCGGGCATGATGCTTTCGGCCGCCGCTGCGGTCAGCCCGGTGTGGGCCAGCGAAGTGGAACTGCCAGAGGGTTACACCGCGGTCCAAGAAGGCCGCCTGCCGCCGCTGCGACTCGACCGCGACTCGGTGCTGCTCGGCCGGATTGCCGCCGACGCCGAGGGGCTCGAGAAAACCGCCACGGTCGCCGTCAACGGCGTTGCGGGGGAGACCCCGGTCGCGCTTCGTTGGCAAGTCAAGGCCGAGCCGAGCCATCCCGATTTCACCTTCCTGCCTTCGATGGTGGCTGCGGCCGAGCCGAATGCGGGCTTGATGCTGCCGACCGCCGGATCGGCGGCGCTGCGGGTCGCCGCTCAGGCGATGGCCCAGCAGGCTCAGGAATTGGTCCGCGCCGGCCGCTTGGCACTGGCGCAAGGGAACTTCCGCGGTGCTCGGGCGCTGGCCGAATCGGCGCTGAAGATTGACCCTTACAACCCCGAAGCCAAGACGCTGCTCTCGATGGCTTCGCAGGAAAAGACGCTGACGGTCGCTCAGGACGAGGATCCGTTTGGCGCCGCTCCCGGGGATAATCCGTTCGCCGACGAACCGGGGCTTAGCGATGAACCGGCTCCGGCTCCTGCGCCGCCGGCCGCGCCCGCCGCTCCGGCAGTTCCCGAAGCGGCGGAGATTCCGGGCGTGCCGGCGGTCCCGGCGCCGGCGGTCCCCCCTGCTCCGCTCGGTGCGGAGTTCGAGACCGACGTGTTCGAATTCGGCGAAGCGCCGAGCGGATTGCTCGACCAAGTCGAAGCCGAACGGTCGGCGCTGGTCGGTCGGCTGCGGGCCGAAGTGCGAGCCCGGCTCGCCGAGGCCTCGCGGCAGCTGGCAACCGACCCGGTCAATGTCGCGGGCGAGTTGAAGGTGTTGCTCGGCGTCGTCGAAAGCGAACCCAACCTGCCGCCGGAGATCCGCGCCCAGCTGATCAGCCAGATCCAAGCGGCGATTCGCCAGGCGAGCCGTCGGGAAGCGGCTTATTTCGAAGATCAAGCGACCCAGCAGCAGCAGCTGGCCGGGGCCGCGGCGACCGAACGCTTGCTCGAGCTCTCTGCCCGCGACGAAGCCCGTCTGGCCGCGGCCGTGCAGCAGTTCAATGCCTTGCTGACGATCGGCGAGTACGACCAGGCGGTCACCGAGATCGTGCCGGCGATCGAAGCGATCGATGGTTACCGGACGGTCGGCGAACAGGTCGACACCTACGGCGCGTTCGGTTTGGCGGTGACGCGGGCGAATCGCTATCGCACGCTCCGGCACCGCGCGTTCGTCGATGCTCTGGCGCTGAACGAAAAAGCGCTCATCGCCTTCGTCGACGAGCCCCCGATCGTCTACCCCGACGCCGAAGTCTGGCAGCGGCTCAGCGAACGCCGCCTGGAACGCTACGGGTCGATCGAGCTGACCGGCGATAACGAGGCGGAGCGAGGCATTTACCGGGCGCTCGAGCAGGAATACAGCCAGAGCTTCAACCAAATTCCGCTTGAGGATGCTGTTCGGATCATCGCCACCGAGAACGAGATCCCGATCATCATCAACACGCGCGCCCTGGAAGACCTGGGGCTCATTCGGGATTTGCCGGTGACGGTCGATCTGAGCAACGTCAGCCTGCGGTCCTTCCTGCGGATCATGCTTCGCGAGAGCGACTTGACCTACATGATCAAGGACGAGGTCCTGCAGATCACGACGATCGAAGACGCTGAAGACCCCAGCAACGCGATCACCAAAGTCTATCCCGTCGGCGACTTGGTCGTCCCGGTCATCCAGCTTGGTGGCATGGGCGGCATGGGTGGCATGATGGGCGGCGGGATGATGGGCGGCATGGGAGGCATGGGCGGCGGCATGGGTGGTATGGGAGGCATGGGCGGCATGGGAGGCATGGGCGGCATGGGAGGCATGGGGATGGGCGGCATGATGGCCGTTCCGGACGATGCCTCGCTCGAAGCCAAAGCCACCGCGGCCCCCGTTGCGGCCCCCACTGCGGCCCCCGCTGCGTCGCAAAAAAACCAGCCCGCCAAGGCAGCGGCCACTCCGGCGACCCCCGGCGCGGTGTCGGCAGCCGAGGCGAACCGCGGCGACGTTCCGCTGCGGGTCACTCCGGCCGAAGGGGAGTCGATCGATGCGGCCTGGGCAGCCCACTTTGCTTCGCTCGAATTGCCCACGGCCGAAGCACAGGCGTTGCACGACGCTCGGCTGCGGACGACCGTGCGGCAGCTAAATCTGAAGGCCGCTCAGGCGGTCGAACAGAATGACGAAGCGGCCGCCCGCCGCTACTACGACGAGGTCCGGGCGTTGATCGCCGCGGCCCTTCGCAGCGGAGCGGTCCAGCCGTGGATGCAGCAGGGGTATGCGATTGCACTGTCGGCGATCGGCGCCGATCCGGAAGAGGTCGAGCGGGCACTGCTGTCGGCGGCGGACGTTGCCGAGACTCCCGATGAACTGTTGCTGGTCGCCAGCCACCTCGAGCGGCATGGCCGGTATGCGGCGGCCTTGGAGCTCTGTCGCGATTTCGCTCGGCTCGAGCCCTATCGGTCCGAATCCTACCTGGTCGGCTTGCGGTTGGCCCGCGAGCTCGACGACGTCGACGGTTTGGCGTGGGCCTGCCAAGGGATCCTTAGCCAAGCCTGGCCGAAGGGTCAGGAGAAGCTGGAAGCGGAGGTTCGCTTGCTAGCCCGAGCGACCTACCTGCAGTTGGTCGAGGAAGGCAAAGCGGAGAAGGCCGCGGAATTCGCCCAGTCGATCAATCAGTCGACCGCTCGTGACTGCATCATTGAAGTCGTCTGGACGGGAGATGCCGACATCGATCTGGCGGTGGAGGAACCGGCAGGCACGGTCTGCTCGATTCAGAATCCCCGCTCTCCGGGCGGCGGCGTGTTGCTCGGCGACGGGTATTCGAGTGGTGCCGATTCGGCGACTGGCCAAATCCGAGAGACCTACATTTGCCCGCAAGGCTTCAGCGGCCGGTACCGGTTGCTGGTCCGCCGCGTGTGGGGCAACGTCTCGACCGGTCAGGTCACGGTGAACATCCTGACCGACGCCGGGCGTCCTTCAGAGCGGCTGATTCAGAAGCAGATTCCGCTGACCGAAAAAGACGCCTTGATCACCTTCGAGGTCAAAGAGGGACGTCGACAAGAAGAGTTGGTCGATGCCCAGCTGGAACAGCTCCGCGACGTCCAGGATAAGCTCAACGGAGCCGTGCTGGCTCAGATCGGAGCCCCGGCGCCGCTGGCCAATGCACCTGGCAACCGGGCCTCTAGCGACCCGGATTACTCGGACCTGATGCGGGAGTTCTACCGCAGCACGCGGCTGGCCGAATTCGCTCGCAACGGCGGCTTTGGTCGCGGTGCGGTTGGATACCAGCCGGTGATCGAGACGATTCCCGAAGGGACGATGATGATGGCGATCGGCGTGATCTCGGGTGACCGCCGTTATGTGCGAATCACCCCCTCCCCGATGTTCAGCGCCATCGGCGACGTCAGCACCTTCAACTTCGTCACTGGCGAAGAAGGGACCGGAACCGGCGGCGGCGGCGGTGTGGGCGGCGGCATCGGCGGTGGCGGTGTCGGCGGCGGCGGATTCTAAGCCGCAGAAGCGCACAACCGAAAGCAGCGCAAGCCGCCAGCGAGCAAAAGTTCGCTGGCGGCTTTTTGTTTTTCAATGTTCTAGGTGTCGCCTCATCAGCCGCAACGCGCTAGCGTCCGGTTGCTGCGGAGTTTGTGAGAACCGGGGGCTAGCGCCCGGCGGCTGATGAATCATCCGGGCTAGCGCCTGGCGGCTGATGAAATTGGGTGCGCCGGTCAGTTGAACAGGAAGTGGCAGATGTCGCCGTCTTTGACGACGTACTGTTTGCCTTCGACCCGCAGTTTCCCGGCAGCTCGGATCTCTTTTTCGCTTTTAAAAGTTTCCAGATCCGCGAGCTCGTAGACTTCGGCGCGGATGAAGCCTTTTTCAAAGTCGGTATGGATCACGCCAGCGGCCTGCGGAGCGGTGGCCCCGATCGGGATCGTCCACGCTCGGACTTCCTTCTCTCCGGCCGTGAAGTAGCTCTGCAGACCGAGCGTCCGGTAGGCTTCTCGGGCGAGCGCCGCGAGAGCCGGTTCGCTGAGCCCGACCGATTCGAGCATCTCGTCGCGGTCTTCGGGATCGAGCTCGGCGATCTCCGCTTCGAGCCGAGCGCAGACCGGGACAAAACCCGCCCCGACTTCCGCCGCATGGCTACGAACCCGCTGGGCCATTTCGCTCTGCCCTTCGAGATCGTCCTCGTCGACGTTGGCGACGTACAGAATCGGCTTGGCGGTCATCAGTCCAAAGCTGGCGATCGACTTCGCTTCGTCCTCCTTGAGCGACAGCGTTCGCAGCGGCTTCTCCTCCGAGAGGTGGGCGATGCATTTCTCGATCGCCACCACGCGGAGCTTGGCTTCCTTGTCGCCGCTCCGGGCGGTTCGCTGGGCTTTAGCCAGGGCCCCTTCCAGGGCTTCCATGTCGGCGAACATCAGCTCGTTCTCGATCGTCTCGATGTCGGCCAGCGGATCAACGTTGCCGCTGACGTGCGTCACGTCGGGATCACTGAAGCAGCGGACGACCTGCAGGATCGCGTCGACCTGGCGAATGTGGCTGAGGAACTTGTTGCCCAGCCCTTCCCCTTCGCTGGCACCTTTGACGATGCCCGCGATGTCGACCAGCTTGAGGGCTGCGGGGATGATTTTCTGCGTCTTGATCAGCGCCGTGATCCGCTCGAGCCGTTCGTCCGGGACGCTCACGACCCCTTCGTTCGGTTCGATGGTGCAGAACGGGTAATTGGCGCTCTGGGCTGCCCGGCTGCACGTCAACGCATTGAAGAGGGTGCTCTTGCCAACGTTGGGCAGCCCCACGATGCCGGCTTCCATGTGGACCGCTTCGCTTGGTTGGGGAGAGAGGGAAGTGTGATTTTTGAAACGAAATCGTAACGCCCGAGAGGGAATTCCCAAACGGGGGCAGGATCGGCGCCCTCCCCCCGGGAGGGTGCCTCGAAGAGCCGGGGGCTAGCCCGGATTATTCATGTGTTTGGATAAATGTGTTGCAAGTTCATGTGGTGTTTGAAGTTGCCACAGACCCTCGCGAGACGGTGCGTTAAATCAGCCGCCACGCGCTAGCGTCCGGTTCTCACGGCGTTTTCGGAAACCGGGGGCTAGCGCCCGGCGGCTGATGGAAGAAACGGTTACAGATCGGGCAGTGTCTCAATGCGCTGGCGTTCGGCGGCCGAGAGTGGTTCTTCATTGGCGAATTGTTGCTCGAGGACTTCGAGCCCGGCGTCCGAGGCATCGTCGCCCGCGGCCTGCCGCTCGGCAACGCGTTGGCGGAGGGTCGCGGCGTCGGCGGGAAAGTCGAGGATGGCAAACCGCACCCCTTCCTGCTTGGCTAATTCGGCGAACCGCTGCCGCTGGTCGGCCATCAGGAAAGTTGCGTCGACGACGACCGAGTAGCCGCCGCGGAGCACGCCGCGGGCGAGCCGATGGAGCTGGTCGTAAATCGTCTGGCGACCTGCCTCGCCGTACATCTCGGCGGCCTGTTGCCGATCCGGCCGCTCCGTGGGTGCCAGCCCCAATCCGCGTTTCCGCTCGACATCCGAGCGGAGCCGGATCGCTCCGCAGCGTTCGACCACCCACTCGCTGCCGGTTGTCTTCCCGCTGCCGCTCAGCCCGTGGGTGATCCACAAACAGCGGGGTTCGGGGCGGGTGAAGCGTTCGGCCAGAGCGATGTGGGCGCGGCAGTCGTCGATCATCGTGGCTCGCTCTTGCTCGGTCAGCCCCGGCTGGTCGGCCCGCATCGCGGCGACTTTGGCGCGGACCAGCGCCCGGTAGACCAGATACCACCGCCAGAGCTGCAGCGCTTCTCGATCGCCCGAGAGCTCGAGATAGTCGTTCGTAAACCGATGGCTTAGATCGAAGCGTTCGCAAGCCGCGAAGTCCATGGCGAGGAAGGCTGCGTCGCTGAGCACGTCGATCCAGCGAAAGCTCTCGTTGAACTCGATCCCGTCGAAGGGGAGCAAGCGATCGTGCCACTGAATCACGTTTTCCAGATGCAAATCGCCGTGGCACTCGCGAATCCGTCCCTCGGCGATCCGCTGCCAAAACTGAGCGGCCTCGGCTTCCAAAAAATCCCGCGTCCACTGCTCGAGCGCCGACAGCCGGGGTTCGAAGTCCGCCAGAGGTGCATTCCGCAGCACCTTGAAATTGGCCAACGCGTTGCCACCGGCTCGCGGTGGGGAACCCCAAGGCGCGTCGGGGGATGGCAGCCCCGCATTGGCCTTCGCCGCGGCCGCGTGGAAGTCCGCCACCGTTTGAGCCAGTTGGCGGATCTCGCCGCCGGCAAGCCGACCTTGGCGGAGCCGTTCTTTGAGCAGCGCGTCGTCCGGAAAGCGGTGCATTTGGACGGCGTACTCGACCACCTCGCCCTGCTCCTGACCCTGCTCCTTCGCCGGCTCCTGACGCTGGCCTTCGCCACTGCCGACGCGGTGGCTCCCGGCGACGGAGAGGCCGCTGCCGACGCAGAGGCCACTGCCGACGCGGTGGATAGGGACGACCGACAAATAAAGGTCGGGAGCGTAGCGGCGGTTGAGCCGCAGCTCCAACTCGCAGGCCGCTTGCCGCGCCGCGAGCGTGCCGTAGTCGAGAAAGTCGGTGACGCACGCCTTTTTGATTTTGTAGGCGTAGGGACCGGCCAGAACGATCAGCGAGATGTGCGTCTCGCGAAACGTGACCGGTCCCTCGACCGGATGCGGATACGCCGCGGGATCGCTCAGGCTGTGCTTCAACTCGCCGGGGTTCAGCTCATTGCGGGCAGAGCTCGGCATGGCAGCGTTGTCGGTTCTCGAGCGGTTCCAAGTTGCAGCAGAACGTCACGAAGTCGTGTGTCAAATCAGCCGCCATGCGCTAGCGTCCGGTTCTCACCGCGTTTCCGAGAACCGGGGGCTAGCGTCCGGCGGCTGATGAATCATACAGGCCATCGCCCGGCGGCTGAGATCATGGTCAGCTCGAGGTGGTGAGCGTCCGCTCGATATCGTCGAGCACTTTCTGCTCGTCGGCCGAGATTTTGCCGATCCCTAGCACCCCACCGGAGGCTTTGGCCACCGCTCGCGACTGGTTCAGAATCGAGGTGCGGAGCGACTGCTGCGAGGCGGCATCGAGCGACCCGTGGACCGTCTGGACGTAGTGCTGCCAGGTTTGCCAGAGGGCCGCCGTGGGGCGCGTCTGCAGCCACTCGGAGAGGAGCTGCGAGGCGAGGCTGTCGGCAGTGATGCCGCTTTCGCGAGCCGTCTTGAGGATCGATTCTCGTTCCTCGGCCGTCACGTTGCCATCGGCCCAGGCGACGAATACGGGGGGAACGAGGGCGATCGCAAGCAGCGAAGTTGCTTGGACCCCGCGGTCGAGCAAGGTGTCGAGCAGCCCGCGGTCCTGGATGCCCGTGGCTTGGGCCAGGGCTTCCCGCGACTCGTCCCGCTCGAGCGACTGACGCATCTTCTCCAGCAACGCTTTGTCGGCGCGGTAGAAAAACTCGTCTTCCAACGCACGTTCCCGCTCCCGAAAGGCGTCCTTCTCAGCCATTCCACACAGCTCCCACAGGCGATTGATGGTCGTTCGGGTCCAGCCGGCGCCGACCGCCGATGCGCGAATTGAGGACCCTTGCTGCGCTGTATCGTATCGTTTGCACCGCCGACGTGGGGCCCCCCGTCCGTACGCCAGACTTTCCAGAGTCGCCTTTCGCTCCGCGAAAGTAGCGTTTCTGCGCAACTTTCGCGGAGCGAAAGGCGACTATCGCGGAGCGAAAGGCGACTCGGCCGACGCACGCCGTTGGCTCGCGATTTGCTTCCCTTGCGGAGCGTCGTATTTCTTAGCTCGCCAGAGTTGGCCCTTGCAGGCGCGTGGTCCTTGCAGGCGGAGTACCAGCGAGAATCGTTCCTGCGAGAGAAAAGCACCCATGAGGGAAGTTACCCAGCCGCTCACGGTCGGTGTCGAGGAAGAGTATCAAATCGTCGATGCCGAGACGGGCTGTCTGCGACCGGATTGCGACTCGATCATGGCTTCGATCGAGTCCGACGAGGCCCACCGAGGCGGGGGAGCCGCGGAGACCGGGGCGGCGGTCCAGCACGAACTGCACCTGACTCAGATCGAGATGGCTTCGGCTGTCTGCACCACCCTCGAGGAGGTCCGTGCGCAGGTCGCCGAAGTCCGCGGCCGGCTGATCGCCGCAGCCCGACAGTGTGGGGCGGAATTGGTCGCGGCGGGGACGAACCCGAAGCGTCCCCCGGACGAGGACGATGTGACGCCTAGCGAACGCTACCGCAGCATGACGCGGCGGTACCAGATGCTCGCCCGCGATCTGCGGATCTTTGGCTGCCACGTGCACGTCTCGATGCCGGATCCCGAGATGGGGGTTCAGGTGATGAATCACGCCCGGCCCTGGCTGCCGGCGCTGCAAGCGTTGACGGCCAACTCGCCCTTCTGGGAGGAGGAGGACACGGGTTACGCCAGTTATCGCCGCGAGTTGTGGGTCCAGTGGCCGATGGCCGGGCCGCCGCTTCCTTTCAAAGACGCGGATGAATTGCGGCGGTGCGTTCGGTCCTTGGTCAAAGCGGAAGCGATCGAGGACGCCACCCGGATCTACTGGGATGTGAGGCTCCCCGAAAAGCTGCCCACCATTGAATTTCGCGTGATGGACGTGATGACGCGGATCGAAGAGACGGTCGCCTGCGTGGGGCTGATCCGCGCGCTGGTCGCCCGCTGCATGGCGGACGTGCGGGCCGGCGTGGCGCCGCCGGATGTCCGCCCCGAGTTGCTGACGGTCGCGATGTGGCAAGCGGCCCGCTATGGGATGGGCGAGCGGCTGATCGATCCGGTCGGGTGCCGGCAGGTCTCCGCAGTCGAACATATCGAAGAATTGCTCGCCTATGTCCGCGATCCGCTCGAGGCGGCGGGCGATTGGAGCGAAGTGCGGAAGACGGTTCAGCGAATGATCGATTTCGGCGGCGGCGCGGCACGCCAGCGAACCTTCCACCGCGAAGGGCCGCTCGAGCACGTCGTCCAGCGGTTGGTGGAACATACCGCGGCAGGAGCTATCATACCCTCGCCCGCGTCCTCCTGATTCCACCGCTCCCTCGAGACGAGCCTCGGAGCCCCGGGATTTCCGCTGCAGCACCCGCGGCTAGCGCCGTCGGCTCAGGGTTTTCTGCCAGAGCCTAGCTGGACAGCGCCACTTTGGATTGATTCGCAGCAGGACGGCTCGCGGAAAAATCGTTTAACGGCAAGCCGAAGACGCCTGTGTTTAAAAAGCAGTCGCCTTCGGCTTGCCGTTAAACGACTATGGTGCCAACTGCTGGGCACTGCTGACGTTATGGCAATTCCGCGTGAGAAAGTGGCGCCGTCCAGTTAGCGCCCGGCGGCTGATTCTGTGACAACCAGAAAAATGAACGGTATTGCACGTGAAGGCGAGCCCGCCGCACCGCTGCTCGAAGTCTCCGATGTCACGGTGCAGCGGGGAGAGGTCACGATCCTCGATTCGCTCAGCGTGAGCATCCCCGAGGGCCGTCACACCGCCGTCCTCGGGCCCAATGGCTCTGGCAAAACCTCGCTGCTGAACGTCCTTCTCCGCCATTTCTATCCCTCGGTAGGAGCCGCCGGTCATCAAGGCACGGTCCGGATCTTGGGGCAAAGCGTTTGGGAAGTGGCGGCGCTACGGCGGCAGATGGGCGTCGTGTCTTCCGCCGTCGACGCTGCCTTCTCCAGTGGCCGCACCGGGCGAATGACCGGAGGCGAAGCGGTCGCCAGCGGTTACACGGCGACCGAGCTGCCGGAGTTCGGAGTGCCGATGACCGGGGAGACGGTGGAGAACGCTCGACGCGCCCTCGACCGGGTCGACGCCGCGCACCTTCTGCACCGCCACGTGGCGACTCTTTCAACCGGCGAACGTCGCCGCGTGCTGATTGCCCGGGCCCTTGTGCATCGCCCGCGAATCCTGATTTTGGACGAGCCGACGACCGGTCTCGATCTCGTCGCCCGCCATCACTTCCTCGCCATGCTTCGGCGGATCGCTCAAGGCGGCGAGGTGACGCTCGTCATCGTGACGCACCATACCGAAGAGATCCTTCCCGAGGTCGAGCACGTGGTGTTGCTCGAGCGGGGGCGAGTCGCATTCGCTGGGCCCAAAGAAAAAGCGCTGACCGACGAACGTCTGTCAGCGCTTTACAAGATGCCTCTGCGGCTAGAGCATCGCGAGGACGGCACAAGCGTCGCCATCCTCGATCCCGTGCGAGATTAGTGATGCGCCGCCGCGACATTGACTTCGCTGGTCGCCAGCGTCGTCAATTTCTTGTCGGTCGCACCCTCTTCGTCGAGCGTGGTCTGAAGGATTTCAGCCACGCGGGTGAGACCGAGTCGCTGGGCCAAGCTACGAGCGGTCCCGTAGCCGGCGATCTCATAGTGCTCGACGCGCTGGGCCGCGGCAATCAAACCAGCGTCACGGACGTCCGAGTCCCCGTGCGCGGAAATGATTTCCGACCCCTCCGCAATCAAGCCCTTGGCAGCTGGGCACGTCTCGCGTTCCGGCTGGCGATCGCACATCCGGAACACGCTTTCGAGCCGCTCGATCTGCTGCTTCGTTTCACCCAAGTGGGTTTCGAAAGCGGCTCTCAAATGGGCCGAAGAAGCTGCCTCTGCCATTTTGGGAAGCGCGTCGGCAATGCGATGCTCCGCGTCATACAGATCCTTGATCTGATCCCAAAACAGCTCCTCCAGCGTATTGTAGGTTTTGCTGAACAGTGCCATGACGATAACTCCTCTTGGGAAGTGTGCGATTGTTCGAGTTCACACCTCTCAAGAATTGCAACCCTCGTTCCAGCCACTCGCCCCGCGGAGGAGATTCGCAGCGGAACGGCCGCGGAGGGGCAGAAAGGGCTGTAGGAATCGCCCGTAGCGACTGCAGCCGGAAGCTCGGCGGAGAAATTGAGCGGAGCGGGAGTGGTGGATCGCCGCGCAATGGGGCTGTTCGCGAATCGCTCGCCCCTAATTCGCTTCGGTGGCGGGGCGGGCGGCCGGTTTGGCCTGGTCTTCCATCTCGCGGATGTAAGCTCGCAGGCGTTCGAGCTCGTCGGCCGTTCCCTTCAGCTTGAGCATGTTGCGAACTCGCTGCAGCAACTCGATCTTGTTGACCGGTTTGCTGAGGAAGTCGTCGGTTCCCGCCTGCACGGCTCGCTCGATATCGCCCAGCTCGGCCAGCGCCGTGACCATCAGGATCATCACCCGCGCCGTTTCTGGGTTGTCCTTGATCTTCCGGCAAACTTCGAAGCCGCTCAGCTTCGGCATCATCACGTCGAGGAGGATCAGATCGGGGGCGAACGAAGCCACTTTGTCGAGCGTGTCCTGGCCGTCGACTGCCGTCTCGACCTCGCAGTCCACGGCGGCCAGATAGGCTTCTAACAATTCGCGGTTGGCGGCGTTGTCGTCGGCGATCAGAATCCGGTGGGTGTCGGGCATGGGAGGCGTCGAACGGGCGAGGGAAAGAAGCGAAGACCTGCTGCCAAGTTTACGAGAACGGCTCGATCCTGTCGCGGGCATTCTGGGGGCTGTCGCGGGCATTCTGGGCGCTGTCGCGGGCATTCTGAAGGCAGGAGATCTACCTCACCCAGCGGAAGCCGGCGAGCGCGAGTAGAGTGAGGTGCAGCAGCAAACCGACGATCGCCCAGCGAGGTCGCGGCGCAGCGCAGCCGAACAGGCTCAGCACGCTTCCCAGCCCCGCGATCAGCACGCCGCCAAACGGGAATCCCCAGGCCGTTGTCAGAGCAAACGGGAGCATCAACCACCCGGCGAGGATTCCTCCGCGAGCCATCTCGGCCGCCACGCTGGCCCCCGCGTCGATAGGGACCCCCGCGTCGCCGGCCCCCCCCACATCGATCGACGCTGCCGCTTCGAGCTCCGTTCGGCTCGCCTCGGCCCTAGGGACGGGCGGGGGTGGATCGACGGCGAAGGGGGACCCGGTGCGAACCTCCGGGGGCTCAGCCGGATTGGCCGCGGCGTCGGTAGAAGGTAGCCGTGGGGGGTCGGAATCGGCAGGAGGACGGGGCGGCGGGCTCACAACCGAGGAAACTCCCTCAAAGCGGAAAAAAGGGGCCGACCGAGTCCGACGGCGGATTGTCGCGGTGATTCGTTAAAATACACTGGAAAGCGGCCCGCCGGATCCCGGCGGATCCCTTCCCTGCGCCCCCCCGCTTCCCGATCGGCACCGATCGCACCACTTGTCCGGGGCATCGCTTCAACTTTTGAGATGAGACTTGAACCCTTGGTAGCCAGCTCTAACGGATCGGTCGGGCGACGGATTTTGGTCGTGGACGATAACGTCGGCGCGGCAAAGATGCTGGCGATGCTTCTGAAGCGGCTCGGGCCGCACGAAGTGGAAACGGCCCACGATGGGCCGAGCACGCTGGAAAAGGCCGAGGAATTCAAACCCAACCTCGTCCTGCTCGACATCGGCTTGCCGCGGATGGACGGGTTGGCCGTCGCCACCGAGCTGCGGAAGCGAGCCCACTTCGCCGATACCCTGCTCGCCGCCCTGACCGGCTTCGGGCAAGAGGAAGATCGGCAGCGGTCGAAAGAAGCCGGCTTCGACGAGCATCTGATCAAGCCGGTCGACGTCGATACGCTCCGGCAACTGCTCGAACATCCCAAGCTGTCTAGCTAAAACCCGAGCAGCTGTTTGCCGACCACCAGCCACACGGGGATCGTGAGGATTCCGGTCAACGACGTCCCGAGCACGGCGCGGAGCGCGGTGCCGGTGTCCTGGTTGTAGAGCAGCACCAGGACGATCGGGAAGGTCGCCGCGGGCATCGCCGCCTGCAGCAGCACGACTTGCTGCAAATCGACGGGGATTGCCGCGAAGAGGGCGAAGGCCATCAGCGCCGCGGGGATCAGCAGCTGCCGCAGCGCCACGGCGGCCACGATGGTGCTGAGGTTCTCTCCCCACCGCACCAGCCGCACGTAGTCGAGGATGATCGCGCCGCTGAGCACCAGCCCGAGCGGGATCGCGCACTGGCCGAGCGAATCGGTCAACTGCATCACCGGACCAGGGACCTCGTCGGCCCAACCGAACTGGCGAATCAGAATCGCGAGGACGACGGCCAGCAGCGGTGGAGAGAGCACCGCCCGCGTCCACTGCTTGGTGAAGTGACCGGAAACGATCATCACGCCGACGCTCCAGAGGGCGACGTCGACGCCCACGTTGTGGAGCATCAAGGTGACCACCGCTTCGGGGTAGAAATACTCGGCCAGCGGAAACGGGATGTAGCCATAGTTGCAGATCCCGACGCAGAGCGCAAAGGCCCGTTGGCTCGCCGGGTCGCGGAGCCCGATCCATGGCCCCAGCCCCCAAGCGACCAACCCGGCCACCGCAAAACCGCCACAGGTCGAGAGGAACCCGACCGTCGGCGGCAGCCAGCTCTCGGCGAACGAATCAAACTGGTCGCTGGCGACGATCCGAGAGAAGAAGAATGCCGGAATCAACACGTTCGCCGTCAGGTTGGCGAGCGATTTGTCCGACTCATTGGTCAACCAGTTCAGCCGCCGCCCCAGCGCCCCGACGACCATCACGAGGAACACGCCGAGAACTCGAGAGGTAATGGGCCACAGGTCGGACATGGAGAGCGTCGGGAGTCTGAGAGGCGTGGAGCGCGATGCTTGTGGCTTCGGCGTGGGCCACGGCCGCCGGTAAATAATGCATCTCGATGCGATGCTGGGCGGGGCCCGCCGCGGCCGTATCGACCTGCAGCGTAGCCATCTCCCAGCGACGGTCGAAAGGGGACTGGAGGACCGCGACCGTTTGCACTTTGTCGAAAAAGGTAAGGCTGGTTTTGCGACTGACCATCCCGCTGCGAAAGAAAACCATCGGCCCGCTGCGGGCATACTCGAGCGAGCGGGCGTAACGCACTGCGAACAGCAGCAGTGCCGGAAGGACCGCCAGCCCCACCAGACCGCCCCACGGCCAACTCAGCGCCGCTCCCACGCAGCCGATCACCAGGGCCCGCAGCACCGCGACGCCGCCGAGCCGCCGCACGGCCCGCGGCGCGGTCGAACGCCAGCAAATCGCCGCTGGCTGATAGACCAAGCCCTCGCGGAGCTCCGGCAGAATCGTCTCCGCATCGGAGAGCTTAAGGACCGGCACGAACCATCGCCGAGCGACCGTCTCGGCGGCATCTTCTTCCTTCGTGCCGCCGCCGCTGGCCGTCTCGATCCGAATCGTTGCCAGCCCAAAAATCCGCCCCAGCAGCGTCTGCTGGACGCTGATGAACTGAATCCGGTGCCGCGGGACGGTCGCCGAAACCCGCGTGAACAAGCCGCAGGAGATCCGCAGATCTTCGCCGTACCGCTGCAGGGAATAAGCGTGAAAGCGGAACACAAACCAACCCGCCGAGGCCATCCGCAGCAGAACCAGCACCGCCACAGCCGCCGAGATCGTCACGACCGTCGTCTCGGCGACCGACAGCCCCCGCGGCAACCACTGCTCGACTTGCTGAAAATCAATCTGCCGCTCCAGATCGAACTGGAAGATCACCCCGATCAGCAGCGGAATCAGGAGCAACCCGCGATTGGAAAGCAACCCCGCCAAAATCAACCGCCGGCTGCCGATGCGATAGCTCCACTCGGGCGAAGCGGCCACCGCCCCGCGACGCGCTGCAGCTGGCTCCGCGGCCGCAGGACTCGACGGCTGGTGTGCGTCCTGAGCCGCTGCGCGAGGTGCAGCCGGTAGGTCCGATCCACCGGCAGGCTGGCCCCCACTCAGCGACGGGCCCCCACTCAGCGACGGGCCCTCCGCAGCCGCGTGGGGAGCCGCGTGGGGAGCCGCGTGGGGAGCCGCGTGGGGAGCGGCGGCAAAGATGGCGGCCCGCAGCCGCGCGACGTCGGCCAGCGAGAGGACGCGGAGCTTGGCCTCGAGGTCGCTGCCGCCGGCCGTTTCGACGCGGACTTCCGCGACGCCAAACGCATGGTGCAGAGGGTTCTGCAGCAAGTCGATGTTTTGGATCCGGGCGGCCGGGACCGTGCGGTGGCGGCGAAACAGCAACCCGTCGCTGATTCGCAACTCGCCGCCGAGCAACTGGTACCGGAGGGTCAAAAAACGCAGCAGCGCCCGGGCGGCGGTCATCGCGACCCCGGCCGTGGCGATGAACAGCGCGTAGCGATTGCCCGAGCTGGCCATGAACACCGCCAGCAGCGCAGCGACCACAAACTGGCGGAGCGTCGAGAGCAATTCGAACAGAATGCTGCTCGGGTGCAGCCACTGCGGCGCCTGCAGGGCGTCGACGAGCTGGGCATCGACGAGTTGGGCCTCGACGCCTTCGGCCTCGACGAGCCGGGCGACGAAGATCGGCTCGGTTTCGGGTAGCTGGATTTTGGGCGGCTCGGGTCGCGGCTTCTCCTCGGCCGCGCCGCTGGGCTCATCAGACGCCATCGCTCGCCTCGCGCCGGCCGATCAGGGCATCGCGGAGCTCGCAGGCGGTGGTGAACGCGAGCCCGCCGAGTTCGACCGAAGCGTTCTGCGTCCCTGCGGTGTAGACGATGAGTTTGCCAATGTCGAACGAGCGTTCGAGCGGCCCTTGAGCCACGTCGGTGTGCTGGACGCGGGCATGCGGGACGGTAATCCGCCGCCGCCAGAGGATTCCGCGGCGGATTTCAAACCCGGCATCGCTGAGTTGGTAGAACGTGTGGCGGTAGTTGAGCGCGGGGTGCCAATGTGCGGCCCATATGAGAACGGCGGCGAGGAGGCCGTAAGCTGCGAGCACCAGCCCCAGCAACACCGGGCTCGGCGAGCTGAGCAGCAGGAAGCTAAGGATCGCGACCGCGCCGGCGACGAGCACCACGGCGGCGAAGATCCAACCGGCAATTCGCTCCGCCGTCACCGATTGCGGGGCCACTTGCTGCCAGCGGTCGGCCTCCTCGCGCGGGACCCCGCTCGGTTCCCCGCTCCCTTCCCTACTCCCTTCTCCGCTCGCTTCATGGCTCAAAGCTGAACTCCGCCGGTGGTGACCCAGAATGCGACCAGCATGCAGAGCCAGATCGCGTCGAGAAAATGCCAGTACATGGCGGAAAAATCGATTGCCCAGTAGCGTTCGTGGTCGTAGCGGCCGATCGCCGCACGGGAGGCCACCAGAGCCAGCGCGATGACGCCTCCGGCCACGTGCAAGCCGTGCAGCACGGCCAGCACGATCACCATCCCAAAGACCCCTTTGTGCGGCGTCGCTGTGAACTCGGGTTTGCTCATCATCTCCCACATCGCGAACATTTGCAGCGCCATGAACGCCAATGCGGCGACGACGGAACCGGCGAGCAGGAGCACCAACCGCCGCCGCTGTTCGCGACGCACCGCCCGCGTCGCCACGTGCAGCACGCCGCTGATCGCGAGCAACAAGGCGGTGCTGAGTAGGAACGTCGCCGGCAGCGGCTCGAGCGTCTGCGGTTCTCCACGCCGGGCCACTGCATACAGGACGTAGATCAGGATGCTGCCGAGGAAAAACATCAGCAGCGACGTGAGAAACAGCAAGCCTCCCTGCTGGGCGCGGCGATCCGAGGCGAGTGCGAGCGGCCGAGTCGTCATGGCGAACGCTGGTGAAATCCAAGGAACCAAAGAACCATCGTCGCCTTTCGCTCCGCGAAAGTAGCGCAGTCTTCGCTGCTTTCGCGGAGCGAAAGGCGACAATGCTCCGTTACTTTCGCGGAGCGAAAGGCGACTATGAGAAAAACCGCATGCGGGCAGCCCCCGAAAACGGCTCAGGTGGTAAACCTCGCAGCTCTATGCCATGATTCTCGACCGTCGCAAAGCATCCGTCGAGGACGGCCGGCAAGCGAATCGCATTTCGAGAGCGTGGATTTGCGAGTATGACAGTTCCTCTACCAGCTTACCTGCAGAGTCGGAACGCGTGATTTCCATCCGACCGTTCCAGAATATCGATGTCCCCGCCGTCTGCCGCCTGTGGAATGCCCACCGCGCGGAGCTGCAGCTGTCAGCGGATCTGTCACCGCTGACCCTCGAAGTGGCGGTGCTCAGCCGACCCTTTTTCGATTCGCGGCAGCTGCTGATTGCTCGCGAAGGAAAGGCGGCGCTCGGTTTCGTGCACTGGATGTTCGCCGCGGAGACTCCGGACAAAGCGGTCGTCGCGAACTTGGCGGTCCCGGCGGGGAGCCGCCGCGAGGAAGTTGCCGAGCGACTCCTCCAAGCGGCGACCGAAGCGGCCGCGGCCGACGGAGCCAAAACGATCGCGCTCGGCCAGGCTCCCGACGACTGGACCGGTTACGCGGGGGCGGCGGTGCATGGGCTCGGCGGCGGAATCCCCGAATGCGACGCGGCGGTCGCTCGGTGGGCCAAGCAGGCCGGGTTCACCCCCTCGCGGCAGCTGCTCAACTTCCTGCTCAACACGACGACCTACCGCCCGGCCTACGACCGCGAACTGCTCACGCTGCGGCGATCGGTCACGGTCGAGCATCGCCAGGAAGTCACCGACCTCCCGTTCCGCTTGGCCGCCTCGCTCAGCCATCTGCAGCTCCACCGGTTCGTCGCCCACCGGCGGAGCGGAGAGAGCATCGCCGAGGTCGATCTGATGCTCGGGGACCCGGAGATGCTGATCGTCACCAGCGGAATCGCGCTGCTCATCCGCTGGACCACGCTGCCGGCGACGCCGAGCCCTGCCAATGCGTCGGCTGGTCCCGCTCCCGAGCTGCGGTTTGTGTTGGCCACCGCCATCGGTCAACTGATCGGCGAACGGATCACCCGCATCGAAGCCACCGTTGACGCCGCCGATACCGCCTCGACCGCGCTGCTCGAGCAAGCGGGCTTCACGCTCGACCACCGCGGAACGATCTTCAGCCGCTCGCTCTAAAGCAGCATCAGCCGCCACGCGCTAGCGTCCGGTTGTCGCGGCGTTTTCGGGAACCGGGGGCTAGCGCCCGGCGGCTGATGAATAATCCGGGCTAGCCCGGCGGCTGATGCATGCACTTTTCTACGGCGTAGCGGCGGAGGGGCGAGCGGCGATCAGGCGGTCGAGCTCTTGCCGCAGCTGGGGGAGGATCTCGTCGTAGGTGAAGCTCCCGACGACTTCGGTGCCCCGTTTGAGGTTGACCCGATTGGGGCCGCACCACAGGCCGAGGTCGGCGTCGTCGGTCTCGCCTGGGCCGTTCACGCGGCAGCCCATCACGGCGATCGTGATCGCGTGGTCGCGGGCGTAGTCGGCCATCTCTTTGACGTTCGCTGCCAAGTCGACGAAGGCCTCGTTTTCGACCCGCGAGCAGCTCGGACAGCTGATGATGTTCAGCTTGTCGGGCTGGAAACGCACGACGCTCCGCACGCGGCCAGCGGCGATGTCTTCGAGAATCTCGCGGCCGGCGGCGATCTCTTCGGGTTTGCGGGGGTTGGGGACGGTCAGCGAGACGCGCAGCGTGTCGCCAATCCCTTGGCTGATCAATTGCTCGAACGCCACCCGGGTTTTGATAATCCCTTCGGGAGGCAGCCCCGCTTCGGTGACGCCCAAGTGGAGCGGGACGTCGGGCCGCTCGGCGGCGAAGCGGCGGTTGACTTCAACGACCTTCCGTGGATCGCTGTCCTTGAGCGAGACGACGTAGCGGTGGAACCCCAGCGAGTCGAGGAACTCGCAGTGCTCCAGGGCGCTCTCGAGCATCGGCGTGATCGAATCGCTCGGGTCGTATTTTTCTTTCTTGGCCGGATCGACGCTTCCGCAGTTCACCCCGATGCGGATCGCGCAGTCATGGTCCACGGCACACTGGACGATGAACCGCACCTTATCCTGCCACGGCCGATCCTTCTGGTGGTGGTAGAGATGCCCCGGGTTGTAGCGGATCTTGTCGACGTGGGGGGCGACCAGGGCCGCGAGCCGAAAGTTCTCTTGCAAGTCGACCGCCAGATTGGCCGTGGTCCGCTGGCGAATTTCCGCCAAGGCCGCCGCATCTTTCTCGCTATCGACGGCGATCCGCACGACGCCCGCCCCCGCCTCGCGGAGCGCTTCGGCTTGCTCGGCGGTCGCGGCGACATCCTGAGTCTTGGTCGCCGTCATGCTCTGCACGGCGATCGGGTGCCCGCCGCCGACGGTGATCCCGCCGATGGCGACCGTGCGGGTGGGATTCCGCCGGATGTTTGTGTTGCTGTTGTTCGTGTTGCTGATGTTCGTTTCGCTACCGCCACGCACCTGCAGTTCCTCCGAAGCTGGGCCGTCCGTTACTTGCTTCCTATTCTATGGCCCGACCAGAGATCGAACGATGGGAGCTGCGTTCCTAAAGAGTCGCGTTGCTGAATAAATTGCTCCATCCGTTCCCGATCGTTCAGCAAACAATCGACGACTTCGGCGTCCCACTGCTGGCCGCGGCCTTCGCGAAAGATTTTTTCGACCCTCGCGAGCGGCATCCCCGTGCGGTAGGGCCGGTCGCTGGACATGGCGTCAAACGCATCGGCGACGGCGAGGATCCGAGCCATGTGCGGAATTTCCTCGCCGGCCAAGCCGTCGGGATAGCCGCGGCCGTCCCACGACTCGTGGTGATGGCGGACCCCCGGGAGAATCGGCTCGAACTGACGGATTCCATGGAGGATTCCATAGCCGAGCACGGGGTGTTTTTTCATCTGATCGAACTCCTCGTCGGTCAGCCGCCCCGGTTTTCCAAGGATCGCGTCGGGAACGCCAATCTTGCCGATGTCGTGCAGCAGTCCCGCCATCCGCACCGTTTCGCGGGCGTGGGTGTCATAGCCGAGATCGTCGGCCAGCATTTCGGCTAGCTGGGAGACGCGGTTGCTGTGGCCGCAGGTGTAGGGATCCTTGGCGTCGACGGCTGAAACCAGCGAGAGCACCGTCCCGGCAAACATGCTCCGCATCTCGGCGAACTGGTCGTCGATCGCCAAGTGGGCCTGCAGAATGCTCGCGACCGACTGCATCAATTGAACTTCGATCGTTCCCAACTCGGCTCCACTCGGCGAGCCGATCGCCAGCATTCGGCTGCTGCTACGTAGCCCCCCCTCGAGCCTCACCGAGATTGCTCGGTCGATCTCGGGAGCCGAACGGAGGGCGTAGTTGGCCACCACGGCTTCCTCGCTGCCCAGCTCTTCAGCGATTCGCCGCAGCAGCGCGCCGTCCATCGGTTCGCCGGCTTGGACCACATCAACTGCCGAGCCGACCCGGCTGTTTTGCTCGAGCCAGACGATTGCCACGGTTTCCACCGGAAGGCAGACCGCCAGCTTCCGCAGGGTGTCGCGGCACAGGGTGTTGCGATCGCCCACCGAGTCGAGATTGCAGGCGAGGTTGTGAATCAGGTTCAGCTCTTCGAAGGTCTGCGCCAATTGACCGCTCAGCTGGTCGATCTCCGCTTCCATCTGCTGGATCAGGGGCGCGGCCTCGTAAACCGCCGGCTGAGCGAAGATCAAGTCCGGAGAGACCGCCCCTGCATGGGCATGGGATGCGAAGTTGAGGGCCTGCAGAGATGTCACGGTGCACGTTCCTGGAAGAGTCGGGGAAAGAGCGCTGCCCAAAAACTACGCCGCGACTTCCCCTCCCGCTCTCAAAACGGTCCGTGAGATACCTCTTTCGAACCAAAATTCCCGGTAGCCGAGGTCAAGCTCTGGCAGTTGTGCGGGATGTGCGGGGACACGATTCACGAAAACTTGTCGCGGCTTTCCCGCAACCGCTGACTGACCCGTCGCAAAATCGTCCGCTCCGCCATCGAGAGCGACCCATAGCCCTCGCGGTGGAGCCGCTCGAGAACCGCGTCGAGCCGCATCGCATCGACCGCTTCTTCCCGCTCGGCCCGCTGCACGCGGCGGATCCGCCACCGGCCCCACCAGGAAAGTCGCCGGCGCTTCCGCTTCGCATCCGCTCCCGATGAACGAGTCGCCTGGGAAGGGGAAGCTGGGAGAGGGGAAGCTGGGAGGGAAGCAGGCGAGCTGCTCCCGAGCACCCGGCCGCGACCGGACCAAACCAGGATCGAGAGCGCGATCAGAATCGGCCAAAGGGGCAAAAAGAATCCCACCGGCCAGAACGCCCCACCCGCCGCCGCCCCGCCGGTCTCCTGTTGCCATTGCCAAGCGGCAACGGCGGCCAACAGAACCGCCACAACTCCCTGCAAGCGATCGACTTGCCGCTGGACGATTTGCGGCTGGACGGTAGCGGACGGAGCGCGATCGCTCGGCCGCAGCGTGTGCCACTGCTCCACGAGGCCGCAGAGGATCTGGCGTCCGGCGGTGCCGGGAAGCGGGAGTCCCGTCAGCGTCGCCTGTGTCAGCCACACCCAGGCAGCGACGCGGAAGGCCGAGCCGAGCCCACCGTCTCCCGACAAGTGGGCCGATCCCCAGAAAGTCCGTGGAGCGTCCTCGGGGGCCAGCAGCAGAGCGGCTGCGGCCGCAAGCAGCCCTGCGACCAGGATCGCGAGCGTCGGTCCAGCCGCCAAGGCTAACCGCGGGCTTCCGACCAGCACCGGCGAAGCCCCCGCCCGCTGCGAAGCCCCCGCCCGCTGCAAAGTCCCCGCCCGCTGCGAAGCCCCCGCCCGTGGGTCCTTCAACCGCAGTGCGATCGCCGACACGCCCCGGTAGCCGATGGCCGTCAGCGTCAACTGCTCGGGGCGACGGTGCAGTCGCCGGCTGATCATGATCCACAGCCCGGCTTGGACCAATGAGCCCACACCGGCGGCGAGCAACAGCAGCACAGCGAGATTCGGCAGATCCCCGTCCCCAGGCCGCCCCCGCAGCCACCACGCACCGCCGAGGACCACGACCACCAGCGCTGGCCAGCTCCAGCCGATCAGCAGCCGTACCGATCGCCAGTGGCCGACGATGATCCCTTCAAGCCTCGCGGCTCCCCCTGCCGGGGCGACCGCCAATCCCGCGGCTCCTTCGCCGGAGTGCCGCTGTGGAGGCTGCCGATCGGGCCCGGAATCGTCTGCAGCATTGGGCGGAGGATGAAAATTCAAGGGAACCCACTCGAGCAGTATTCTGACAATGCCTGGGCTTGATTTTACGTTGCCTGCGGCGGCTTGGTTTGTCTCCAATTTCTATTTCCGTTTTTTCGAAGTTTTGCTAAAGATGCGGCAGCGGGCCTGGATTGGCCCCCGGGGAGGGACCCGACGAAAGCATCGAAAGGACGCGATGAAGATGAATCGCTTTGGTATTCGCTTGGCCGCTGGTTTGGCCGTGATCACGCTCGGTTGCTTGGGGATCTTCCAGGCCCAACGCAGCTCGCAGAGCGTCGTCGAAGAGCCCTGGGACGATGCGCCCGTCCCGGCCGCGATCGAACCTCCGACTCCGCTCCAACTGGAGAACGCGGCCGCTCCGGTCGATCTTCAAACGCCGCAACTGGCCGAAGCGAGTGCCGCCGATGCCGAACTGCTGGTCCGTGGCAACGATCGCGGCAGCGACCCGGCTGCCGATGGTCCCTCGAACGGATTTAATTTCGGTCCGCTCGACGAACCGGCCCCCGCGGCAGGAGTCACGCCCGCCGCTGCCAGTGAAATGGACATGGGCAGTGCAATGGGCATGGGCAGTGCAAGGGACAGGGGCAGTGAAGTGGCGTCAGCTGGCCCCGACGCGGCTGCCGTAGGCCCTGGTGGCGTCCAGTTGGCGGCGCATGATGAGCCCGCCGCGTCAGGTCCGGCCAGCGATTTCGCCTTCCCGCAACCGCTCGCTCCCGCCGCTCCGGCGAGCCAAGCCGGCCCCTCCACCGCCGAGCAATTTGCTGCCGAACCGATCACCGAGGAACCGATCACCGAGGAACCGCTAGCCGCCGAAGCGCAAGCGGAAGCGTCGGCCCCCGAGGAACTGGCCCCCGAGGAGTTGGCCCCCGAGGCGTTGGCCCCTGACGCAGCCATGGGCCCTGCCGCAGCGGCCCCTCCTGCCACGCTGCAGATGCCCACGATGACGTTCGACGGCAGCGGCGACGAGGCTCTGGACGGCGGTTCGCTGGACGCTGAAGCTGGCAATGAAGCCGCCAGTGGCGTGACGATCGGCGAGATCGAGAGCGGTCCGGCGGGCTCGCCGCTGCAGATGCCCCAGCCGCTCGAGCCCCTTCCGGCCGACGCTCAAGCCCTCGACACCGAATCTGCAAACCCTCTGCCCGAGGAGCCCGCTGCCGCCGGGCCGGCAGACCCTGCGGCCACTCCCGCAACCGCGTCGGCCCCGAATTCGTCGGCCTTCAATTCGTCGGCTGCACCCCAGACGATCACACCTCCCGCGGTCACACCTCCCGCGGTCACTGCTCAGCCGCGGATGTCGCAGCCTTCTGGTGCCGCTTCGAGCATGGCGGCGGCTTCGGGAGCCGCGGCGCTGCAGACGGTCAGCCCGAGTGAAGTGTTGGCCGAGCCGGGGGAACGGCGGCTCGAGGGAGCTCAAACGCCGAGCGTCGTGATCCACAAACGGGCGCCGGAAGAAGTCCGCGTCGGCAGGCCGTCGGATTTTGTGATCCAAGTCAAGAACGTCGGCACGGTCGCTGCGCTCGACGTCCGCGTCTTCGATTCGGTCCCGCAGGGCATGCAGTTGGTGGAGGTCGTTCCCCAGGCGGCTGAAGTCGACGGGCTGCTGTGCTGGCAGATCGGCGACCTGGAGCCGGGAGGTGAGCGAACGGTGACGATGCGGTTGATTCCGGAGGTCGAAGGAGAGCTGGGAAGTGTGGCTCGGGTCACGTTCGAAGCGGCCGCCTCGGTTCGCACGATCGCCACCCGTCCGCAGCTGAAGCTCGTGCAGCGGGCGCCGGAAGAGGTGCTGATCGGTCAGCAGGTGGAGATCGAAGTCGAGCTGTCGAACGTGGGCAGCGGGACGGCCTCGGGCGTGATGCTGCAGGCGGATCTTCCCGAAGGGCTGGAGCATCCGATGGGACGTCAGCTAGACAACTTGATCGGGGCAATGCCCCCGGGCGACGTCCGCCGCCAGATTCTCCGCTTGCGAGCGACGGCGCCAGGCATGCTGCAGAACGCGATTCGGCTGGTCGGCGAAGATGGAGTCGTGGCCGAGAGCACGGTCGACATCGAGGTCGTTTCGCCGGCGCTCGAAGTCGCGCTCGATGGTCCCTCGCTGCGGTACTTGGAACGCCAGACGACCTACAACGTGCAAGTCGCCAACTCGGGAACCGCCAACGCATCGGAAGTCGACATCGTGGCCTATCTCGACCGGGGACTGAAGTTCGTCAGCACCGAATTCGAAGGCCAATACGACCCCAACCAGCACGCCGTCTTTTGGAGTTTGGCGGAATTGCCGGCCGGTCAGAGGGGCGAAGTTCCGCTGACCCTGCTGCCGGTCGAAGCGGGCAAGCACAACGTTCGTCTCGAAGCCAAAGCCGACCTGGGGATCGCTGCGGCGAGCGCGAAAGAGCTGGCGATCGAAACGCTCGCCGAGCTCAGTTTCTCGATCGCCGATGATCAGGATCCGATCGAGACGGGGACCGAGACGACCTACGAGATCCGGGTCCAGAACACCGGCTCCCGCGACGATGGGAACGTTCAGCTGAAAGTCCAGCTGCCGGCTGGGATGGAGCTGATCAGCGCCGATCCGCAAGCCGGGACCGACGGCCGGGGATTGGTCGTGTTCCAGCCCATCGCGCGGATCGATGCCAAGGGAGAACAAGTCTTCCGCGTGCGGGTCCGTGGAGCGAGTGCCGATACGCACGTGATCCAAGCGTCGCTGACGAGCAACCAATCCCCCAAGCCGGTCACCAAGGAAGAGAGCACGACGGTCTACTCCGACCGGTAGAGTGGTCTTCCACCTTGCCCTCCCCCCGGGAGGGTGCCGTTCGGCCTTCTTGAGCCGTAGGCGCTAGCCTCGGGCCTCGCAGCCTTGTATTTCCGCCGCAGAACCCGCGGCTAGCGCCGTCGGCTCAGGGTTTACTCGTCGCCGAGCGAGATGCTGACGCCACCGAAGGGCACGATGCCGTAGACCCCTTCGGTGAAGACTTGCCGGACGAAGTTGTCGAACAGCCGAATCGGGGCTGGCGGAACGACCACCACGTCGCCGTCGCGAAGCCAAATTTCGTCCGACGGCGTGGGGCGTTTGCCGAGCAGTGCCCCGCGGAGGTCGAGCATCGTGGAAACGATCCGCCAGTCTTCAGCGCGGCGGAAAATCACCACTTGCCGGAGGTTGGCTCCCGGCAGCCAGCCGCCGGCCGAAGCGATCCCGGCGGTGACCGTGGTGGGACCGTCGAGCTCGATCCGTGAGGGGACGCCGACCTCGCCGATCACGTACACGTAATGCGGGGCTTGCTCGGTGAGGATCGGCTCGACCTCGATTCCCACGACGCGCTCGTTGTAAGCCAAGTTGATTTCGCGTTTGACCTCGTCGAGCGAAAGCCCCTGCACTCGGACCGAGCCGATCACCGGCAGGCGGATCGTGCCGTCGGGAGTGACCGTGACAGTGATCGCTTGCTGCGTCAGACCGCTCGCTCCACCGACCGCGTTGCGAATATCCTCGGCCAACGTGTTGGTCCGGATCGGCGTCACGTCGACCGCCGGTTCGGGGTAGAACCGCGTGTAGCGTTCTTCGAGCAGCTCGCGGAGCTGCGTGATCGTCAGACCAGCCGCGTGGACTTGGCCGAGCAGCCGCACGGTGATGGTCCCGTCGGGCTGAATCCTCAGCCCGTTTTCAAAGGTGCCCCGCGTTAACTCCTCGTCGGCGACCGACTCGATCAGCACCTCGTCGCCTACCATCAGGCGGTACGAGCCGTTGATCTGCCGCCGGGTGAGCAGATAGATCAGCTGCAACTGGTCGCCCGGCCGCAGTCGGTACTCGGCCAAGTGGGAGAGCCGCGGTGGACCGGCGTATTCGCCTGGACCAAACTGCTGAAAATCCATCGGCCGCATGTCTTCCCAGCGGCCTTCCGCTCCCGCCGACCACGCACAGTCGACACCCTGCAGGCAGGGGCTACAACCGTTCCCGCAAGTTCCGTGAGGCAGCTCGGCCGCAGGCAATATGGCTGCCGGAAAAGGGGCTGCCGGAAAAGGGGCTGCATGCAAAGGGGCGGGAGGAACTGCGGCAGGAGGGGCGATCGATTCGAAGTCCTCCGGCGACTGGGGAGCCGGGGTCGCGTTTCCTACGGCCGCCGCCGCAGGCAGGACGTGCGAAACGGGGACCGCTCTCGAGAGCTGGGGCACTCCCAACTGCGCTTGCTGGGCCGTGGTGGTTTGGGGGCACCAAGCCAGAGCGACCGCCGCGGCGACCAGTAACCATGAGCTGCGCATCGCTGCCGAACCTCTCTAAAGCTCTAAAGCGGTAATCCGTTATCGCCGTACGCTCAGTACTCAGTACTCACTTCCACAAATTCCGCATCCCTGCGGCGACGCGCTCTAAGACACTGTAGGTGCCATCGGCGGCTGGTTGAGCCTCAGCCGGCGGCGCCCCGCTCCGCTCGGCGCCCCCCGGGTGCCGGTTCTCGGGCGGAGCCTTCTCGGCTGGGGCCAACGGTTCTCGCGAGGGAGGCCGGGGGGCTGTGGAGCCGCTGGTCGGCGGCTGGACCGGAGGCGAAATCGCGGCGAACTGGCTGGGTTCGACTTGAACGATTTGGGGGCCGTGCGATGGGGCCGTGCCGCTGACGCTCGGCAGCATCGCGATCAGCGTCTGAGCGGTCGCGGTGCGGCCGGCCAGCCGATGCGTTTCAATCAGATTCCGCAGCGCGGGCTCGTTCGGTTGCAACTCCAGGCTTCGCTCAAGTGCCCACTGGGCTTCCTCGAGCAGCCCCAGCCGCATCGCGCGATAACCGAGTTCGTTGCTCACCAGCGGATGGTTCGGGTCAACGCCGACGGCCGCGCGAAGGCAAGTCAGCGATACCGACTCGGCCAGCGCCCCGTGGCATTCGCCGTGGGCCAGTTCGATCCGCGAGAGCCACAGCAGAATCGTTGCCGTCTCTCGCCGACCGGCGGCGGCACGCGTCAGCGCCTCGCGAGCATAATCGAGGTAGACGTCGGCTGCCGCGAAGGGGGTCAGCGTGTCGAAGCGGCAGTCGTGCAGCACCGGCGTCTGATGGGACTGGACCATCCGCTGCAGTTCCTCGGGGCCGGCATGGCCGTAGCGACCGACCAGATCTCCGGCCTCGCGGATCGCAGTGATCGCCTGCTCGAGCGCCGCGGTCGCAGCGTTGCTTCCCGTCTGCAGGTCGGCTGCGGCGGCTGAGGTGCGCAGCGCTTCGAGGATCGATTCGCGGGCCGAGCGGTACGCGCCGCGGCGGAAGGCCAGCTCACCCTCCTGCGTCAGCCGCTCCGACTGCCGCTGCAAGTGAACCACCGTCGTCGACTCGACCAGCGGATTGGGTGGCGGTTGCCGGAGCGAGCCCGAATCACGATGGAGGATCGTGCGGCTCGCCAGTCGCGCCAACTGCTGACGGTCGGGAAACGCCGGTGCGGCAGCGTCAGCCGCCGCTGCCGTTTGCGAAGCGGGGGGCAAACGCTGGGGCTGACCGCGCGAAGGCTGCCCACTCGCCGTGCCGAGGGGGAGCGGCGGGCGAGCATCTTGGGCCAGCGCTCCGGCAGAACCGCTCAGAGCCAGCGCTGCGGCCAGTGCGATCCGCCGGAGCGAGCCGGTGCGGCCGACGCGCGAGCTGCCGGAAGTGCTGCGGCGGGCGGCACTGCCTCGGTGAGCGGCGGTCGAGAATCGGTCATCCATGACAGATTGCGGGTAAGGAGCCTGCCGTGATCGCTGAGGTGCATCGGCACTCAGTCCATGCGACGGTTGCAACCTCAGCCATCGGAATCTGGGCCGTCAGCCAGTGATCGAAACCGACCGATCGGCAGCGTGGCCGCCACGGACCCACCCCCCAATGAGCACAGCCCGCAAAATCGTTCACTGCGCGAGGCGGCCCATAAAAAAACCACGCTGGGATTTCCAGCGTGGTTGGCGTGCTTCGCTTGGGGGAGCTCAGGCGGCTTACCGCGAGCTGGCCGACTCGTGATCCGCGTCGGCATTGTCCTCTTCGTTGTCGTCGTCGTCCTCGGAGGTGGCGCCTTGGCGGATCGGCCGCGTCGGGCGGGCTTCGTCGTCGTCGCGCCCGAGGTCGGCGTACATCGTCTGGATCAAGTCCATCGGACGCGGATCGACCGACAGGCCGGCGGCCCGGAAGATCGCATCGATCGCTTCTTGAGCTTTGTTGACGATCGATTCGCGGGTTTGCCCCTTCGCCTTGGCGGCCGAAGCCGAGGGAACGACCGGGCCCTTGTAGGTGTTCGCCGCCAGCCAGCGGACGATCGAGACCTGGTCGATCGTTCCGTCGACCGTGGGGACTTCGCGGTCAGCCGCTTTGGCTTCTGCTGCCGAAACGTCGCCGGGCAGCTCGGCCAAGCGGACGGCGACGACGCGGGCCGGATCGAGTTCACGGAGCTGCTCGAGCGTTCCGCCGCCGACGTGCCAGTGCCAGCTGTCGATCACGAACCCGACGTTGCTGGCCGAGACGCTCTTGAGCAGCGCCACGAAACCTTCGACGTTGCGAACGAACTCGAACTTCTTCCCTTCAGCCGCTTCGCGCGCCGCCGAGAAGGCCACCCCGAGCTTGATCTCCTTGGCCGCCAGGACTTCGCCGATCTGGTTCAAGCGATCGCGGACCTGATCGAAGAACTCCGGATAGGCCATCCGGTCGGTCCCCGCCGGGAGATTCAGGAACGCCCGCTTGGCTTCCAGCTGCGAAGCGACGTCGGACAACGGGTGGAGCGTGGCGAGCTGGGTTTTGAACTTCTCGTCATCGGCGTCCAAGTTGATGTCGGCGTTGAAGCCGCCGACGATGATCTCGGCCGCGCGGAGGTACTTCGAAGCGTCCTCAAAGTCAGTCCGCTGGCTGCGCTTGACCATGTCGGTCATGTCGACGTCGATGCCGCGGAAGCCGTAGGTCAAAGCCAGTTCGATCAATTCGCTCTGCCGGCCCGAGATGCCCAGCAGCGGTGCGGAGAAGTTTTTGTACACGTCCGCGGTCTCCTATGTTAAATACGCTCGACGAGGTGCCCGCGGATCGCGAGCTCGTGGATCCATCGCCTGTAAGTGTCCGATCGCTCAGAATCGAGTGAGTATCGCACACGGGGGGAAATTCCGCCAAGGGGGAATCGAGGCCCGTTTTCGTGCCTCCACCGAGCGCGGCTGAGGCGGCGGTCGGTGAGTCTGGTCCGAGAGTTGCTCTCGCAATGCTTTCATTCCCCAATGCCGCGCGTGTCGGCGGGGAATCATGAGCCATCCGGCACGCACCCCCTTTTCTGAGCAATGAGATCCAACATGTTGTACTACGCTTTGATCTTCTTCATCATCGCCCTGATTGCCACCGCGCTCGGATTCGGAGCCCTCGGCGGCATGGCGGCAAGCATCGCCAAATTCCTGGCGATCGTGTTCATCATCCTGTTCGTGGTGAGCCTGATCTTCGGCCGCCGCGCCCGGGTCTAACGAGCGCGGATGCGTTCTTGCTCCACGGAGTCCGCCCAAATTCAGCCGCAAAAAAATCAGCCGCCGGGCGCTAGCCCCCGGTTTCCCCAAAAACGCTGGGGAAACCGGACGCTAGCGCGTGGCGGCTGATAGGGAGGGTGACGGGCTAAGAGCCGACAACTGGGGCCAAAACGACTATTATCAGCCGGTGTTTTGATTGCGGCAGTTGAGCCGCGACCTCATCGGATCGAATAACGTCGATGGTAGCTTCGGGTGTCGGTGGAGAGGGGGCGATCGAGCTGATCGCGACCTGTGGCTTTGGGCTCGAAGCGGTCGTCCGCCGCGAACTCGAACAGCTCGGCTACGCGGCCCGCGTCGGTGCTCCCGGACACTTGCAGTTCGAGGGAGACGCGGCCGCGATCTGCCGCGCGAACCTGTGGCTGCGGTCGGCCGATCGGGTGCTGGTCGTGGTCGGCTCGTTCGAGGCGAGTGACTTCGACGCGCTGTTCGAGTCGACGCGTCAGTGCGGCTGGGAACGCTGGCTCGCCCCCGATGCCGCTTTTCCCGTGAGCGGGCACAGCGTTCATTCCCAATTGTCGAGCGTCCCGGCCTGCCAGCGGGCAGTCAAGAAAGCGATCGTCAGCCGCTTGCAGAGCGTCTATGGCGGAGTCGAATTGGCGGAGACCGGCCCGGCCTATCAAGTGCATCTGGGATTGGTCAACAACCGCGCCCTGCTGACGCTCGACACGACCGGCCCGAGTCTCCACCGCCGCGGATACCGCCAGTGGAAGAGTCGTCACCCGCTGAAGGAATCGCTGGCCGCGGCCCTTGTCCAGCTTAGCTTTTGGAGCCCGGGGCGACCCCTGATCGATCCGTTTTGTGGCAGCGGCACGATTCTGATCGAAGCGGCGCTCCTCGGTCGCAATTTAGCTCCCGGACGCCACCGCAGCTTCGCCTCCGAAGGGTGGCCGCAAATTCCGGAATCTCTCTGGCGAGCCGCTCGGACGGAAGCGGACGATTTGCAGCAGCCCGAGCTGAGCGAACGCATCCTGGGAATGGACATCGACGAGCATGTTCTGAAGGCAGCACGCCACCACGCGGAGCTCGCCGGTGTCGCCGCGTCGATCCACTTCCAGCCATCCCCGTTCGCGAGGCTGACCAGCAAGCGACGCTACGGGTGCATCCTCACCAATCCGCCCTCGGGAAATTCGCGAGAGACCGAAGCTCTCTACCGCTCGATCCCCGAAGTGCTTCGCAAACTGCCCACCTGGTCGCACTTTTTCCTGACCGACTTTCCCGAATTCGAGAAGCTCGTCGGCCGTGCCGCCGATCGGCGACGCAAGCTCTACCACGGTCGCGTCCAGCACACCTTCTATCAGTTCTTTGGCCCTAAGCCCCCCGCCGCTCAGCAGCCCCCAACGGAGCAGCCACTAACGGAGCAGCCTCCAGTCGAGCAGCCTCCAGTCGAGCAGCCTCCAATCGAGCAGCCAACTCCGCCGCACCCCGCTGACCGCGCTCCGCGACAACCGATGCCGGCAGCCTTTGGCGAACTGACTCCCAAGGCACGCGAGCAAGCCGAGTTGTTTCACCGCCGGCTGGTCAAACGCAGCAAGCACTTGCGGCGGTGGCCCACGCGTCAGGGCATCACCTGCTTTCGGCTCTACGAGCGGGACATCCCGGAGATCCCCTTGGTCGTCGATCGCTACGAGGATTATCTGCACATCACCGAGTACGAGCGGCCGCACGATCGCGATCCGGCGCTGCACGCCAACTGGCTCGATCTGATGGCCCGCACTGCGGCCAAAGCGGTCGAGATTCCGCCGAAGCAGGTGTTTCTCAAACGCCGTTCACGGCAACGGGGCGACACCCAGCATCAGCGGGTTGCGGAGCAGCATCACGAGGTCCTGGTCCAGGAGGGAGGGCTCCGCTTCTGGGTGAATCTTTCGGACTACGTCGATACCGGATTGTTCCTCGACCACCGGATCACCCGGTCGCTGGTCCGCGATGAAGCGAAAGGCAAGCGGTTTTTGAACCTGTTCGCCTACACCGGGGCCTTTACCGTTTACGCGGCCGATGGGGCGGCGGCGGAGACGACCACCGTGGATTGGTCGAAGGCTTACCTCGAGTGGGCGCAGCGGAACATGGAAACGAACAAGTTCGTCGGCCAGCAGCACCGCTTCGTCCGCTCCGACGCGGCGACGTTTCTCAGCACGCTCGATCCGGACGCCCAGTTCGATCTGGCCGTCGTCGATCCGCCGACCTTTTCCAACAGCAAGCGGACCGACCAGGACTGGGACGTGCAGACGGGCTACGTGCAATTGCTGAACGATCTGCTCGAGCGGATGTCTTCGGGCGGCGTGATTTACTTCTCGAACAACTTTCGCCGCTTCAAATTCGATCCCGAAGCGATTCACGCGGGCGCGATCCACGAGATCAGTAAGCAGACGGTTCCGCCGGATTACCGCAACCGCCGGATCCACCGCTGCTGGCGAATCGTCGCCGACTGACGTCCATGAAAGAAGCCGGCGATTTCTCGCCGGCTTCGCGTCAAATTTGTGGTTTAAACTTCGTTCGCTCAGACAGGGCGGACGTTCTCAGCTCGCGGTCCCTTGGGACCTTGCCCGGGGTTGTAAGAGACCCGCTGGCCCTCCCGCAGTTCTTCGTAGGAGACGCCTTCGAGGGCCGACATGTGGAAGAACATGTCGCTCGCGGTTCCGGTGTCAATGAAACCGAAACCTTTGTCCGTCAACCGTTTGATCGTGCCTTCTGCCATCGTACCGCTTCAAAAAAGATGCTTCTTCGAGACCCAGAGTTTGCCAAATGGCGGTGATCTCGTTGCCGAAGTCTAGCGGGGTCGATTCGGGTGTCAACGAAATTCCGGGGCGAATTCTCACTTTTGGGGGGGAGGTTCGTTCGCTGGATCTTCTTTGCGGCGTCCCATGAGCCGTAGCCGCTAGGCCCTGTCAGTACAGAGCCTAGCTGGACAGCGCCACTTTGGATTGGTTCGGAGCAGGACGGCTCGCAGAAAAATCGTTTAACGGCAAGCCGAAGGCGACTGCTTTTTAAAACACAGTCGCCTTCGGCTTGCCGTTAAACGACTTGGTAG
>NZ_WRPR01000032.1 GCF_010367455.1 Candidatus Laterigemmans baculatus
CCCAAAGAGAATCGCGAAAATGTTTGAGGGTGAAGTCAAGCGATTGCCGCGATTCCCTTCGGGGGAGAGGGGGCTAAAAACTGCACGACCTCCGGGGGGAGGGTGAGGGCGGGGAGGGGGAGCGTGAGGAGTCGCTTGGCGAGCGGATTCTGCCGTTTTCCGCCAGAGCCTATGCCCGATCGACCGGGAACGGAATGACCTCGTCGATCCGTTCGGCTGCGAGTGCCGCCATCACCAGCCGATCGACCCCCATGGCCGTGCCGCTGCAAGGTGGCAGGCCGTGGCGCATCGCGGCAAATAGCCGCTCGGGGGCGGGCAGCGGCCGGCGACCGTCCGCGCTCCGAAGCTGGTTGCTCTGGCGAGTTCGCTCGCCGAGCACCTCGGCGTCGAGCAATTCTGCGTAGCCGTTGGCTAGCTCCACGCCGTCGATGAACAGCTCGAAACGCTCGGCCGTGCGGGGATCCACCTCGCTGCGACGGGCAAGGGCGGCTTGGGTGAGAGGATAGTTGCTGACGATCGTGCGGCCGCTGAGCGACGGAGCGACGACTAACCCCATCAGCAAATCTAGGCACGTGTCACGACTCTCATCGCCGCTCGGCACGTATCCGGTTTCAATTTTTGCCAGCTGATCTCGCAGTCCGGCGTCGGAAATTTCATAGGGATCGATTCCCATAGCTTGCTGAAAGACCTCGAGGTAGGTCACCACTTGCGGCAGCGGTCCCCCCAGAATGTGCTGCACGAGGTTTCGTAGACGCTCAATTCCCGCTTCCATGGAATCGCCGGTCCGATACCATTCGAGCATCGTGAACTCAGGGTTATGCAGCGCTCCCCGTTCGTCGCTGCGGAACACCGGGCCCATTTGATAAATCGCTCCCGCCCCCGCTGCCAATAAACGCTTCATCGCCGCTTCCGGGGACGTTTGCAGGTACATCCAGGGGGCGTTCGCAGCTGACTCGTCGCTTCCCAATGATTCAGCTCCCCAGTGGTTGGGATCTGAGTATCTTCCGCCACGGAGCGCGTCGCGGTGCACGAGGACGGGGTCCAGATGTTGGTCGACCACCGTTTCGTTGGAGAGGCAGGGAGTTTGGACTTCGAAGAATCCAGCGGAGTCGAAGAATTCGCGGATGCGGCGTAGGATGAGTGCGCGTCGCCGCAGATTTTCGATTCTTGCGGTCGGCTGCCAATTGGGACTCAGTGAATGCTCGGACATGGGCATCGCGGACATGGGCGTCGTGCGTGAAATGGAAGAATGACTCAGCAGCGATATGACCGACAACGGCGGTTTGCTCCGATCGGAGACGAGGGGCAGCAGCGAATCGAAGCCGCTACGGTGCTCGTGATCGGTGTGGGAGCCCTTGGGAGCGTGGCCGCCGAAGTTTTGGCGAGAGCCGGCGTCGGACGATTGCGAATCGTCGATCGTGACACCGTCGAGTGGTCCAACCTGCAGCGGCAATCCTTATACACCGAAGCGGACGCTCGCGAAGGTCTGGCAAAAGTTCACGCGGCTGCTGCACGGCTCGGCGAGATCAATTCCGAGATCCGCATCGAACCGATCGCGGCCGATGTGACGGCTGCGAACATCGAAGGATTATTCGCTGGCGTCGATCTTGTCGTCGACGGCACGGACAACTTCGACATCCGCATGTTGATCAACGACGTAGCACTTGAAACGGGGACCCCGTGGGTGCACGGTGGCTGCCTCGGTGCCTCCGGTCAGGTATTCCTCTTTGATCCAGGCCGAACGATCTGTTTTCGCTGCCTCGTACCCTCCGTCCCCGATCCCACTTCGGTCGCGACCTGCGACCAAGCCGGCGTATTGGGATCAGCGACGCACGTCGTCGCTTCGCTGCAAGCCAACGAAGCGCTCAAGTATTTAGCCGCAGGGGCGGCTGCCGCCACACCGAAGATTCAGACGCTCGATCTTTGGGAGGGGCGGTTTCGCTCGCTCGACCCGAGCGATCTGCGGAGTGGAGAGTGTCGGGCGTGCGATCTCGGACATCGCGACTTCTTACACCGTCGTGGTGGTGTCACGGAACCGGTCGTGTTGTGCGGTCGCAATGCCGTGCAACTCCCTCCGCCAGCAGAAGATCGGGTATTGGATTTGTCCGCCATGTCGCGGCTTTGGGAAGGGCTGGGCGAAACCCAGGTCAATCGCTTTTTGGCGCGACTGCAGATCGATCCCACTCGCTCCATTACCCTCTTTCGAGACGGGCGAGCGGTGATTAACGGCACCGAGGACGCCGCCGAGGCGAAAACGCTGTACGCCCGCTTCGTCGGTAGCTGATACGAGCCGGAGGAACGCCCGCGGCGCGAAAAAGTGCAAAGCGAAAAAAATATTCCTTTCCGCGTCTTTCCATCCCCACCTCTTCTGATCCCGCGGCACGCGAGCGCCAGCGGCACACTCTAGCGGAGCGGCGCGGATGGATCCGAGGCCGCTCGCTCCGGCGGATTGAATTCCCACAAGCGGACCTCTGAGTCCGCAATCGCCACGTTAGGATCGCGGCGGCGCCGGGGGTCGTGCCGACGATCTGCGAGGCTTCACTTAGAATCGTCCCCCTCAAGTAGGCCGTTTTGAGTCTGCTTTCGACTGGGGGCAAAATCTGCTTGTGGCGCAGAATCCGCCCCAAACCCGCGACCCCCCGTTCAAAATGGCGTCCAACTCCACGTACACTTGAGGTGGTTCCAGTGCGGCTGAAAACGCGTACCCGGCTGGGGAGCCGACGCGTGCGGCTGCTCTCCTCTCTCTCGTTTGGTTCTCCATGCGTTACGCTTTCCGACTCGCCGAACTGCTCGGACATACGCCGGACCGCCGCAAGCGTCCTGGCACGATCAAAGCGATCGTGGAACACACGGGGCTCGATCGACACCAGGTTGCGGCCCTTCTGAAGAACGAGGCCAAATACATCCCGCTCGAGGCCCTCTCTCGGCTCTGTGATTATTTGATCGATCATGGTCACGCCACGGCCGACCAGCTGCCCGGAGCCTTGTTTGCGATCCAGCCGGAGAGTTTTTGGGAACTGCTGGCTCGCCGTCGCAGCGTGGAGATCTGCGTCGGTGTCCGCCAGGGAGAAGGGGCGGAGACGCCCGAGAACGCCTGGGTGGTCGCGTCGGACTCGGTGTTGGTCGGCGAAATCCTAAGTGGAGTGACCACCGTCGGCGGGATCGCCAAGCACCGAGCTCGGCGGCCTGGCCAAACCGAAGCCAATGCCGTGGATGAGGCACCGCCCCAGCCCGAGCGATTGCAACAAACGCTGACCTGGAGTCCTGGGCAGGTCTCGATCGAAGACGCTCAAGCGCGGGCCAAGGAGGTTTTTGAGGCTTTCGCCGAGGAGCAGGGCGACAAAGCGCTGGTTTGCATCGGGAGTGTGAAAAGCAACCCGGTCGTGGAGCTGATCTTTGCTGACGCTTTTGGTTGTGAACCGTTTAGCAGTGAGGATGACGTCGCCAAGGCTTCGATGCGAACCTGCCCCTTCTTTTTGCGGTACCGCGATCACGACCCTCAGCCGGGGGCGGCCTCGGCGGGAATGCGGCTTTCGAAGAAAGAGAAAGCGGAACAGCCCGGCTTTTACTACGAGCAGGATGACTCGACTTGGGCGTGGGCCGGCGGGGGCAAAGGCCGCGACGCAGCGCTCGTATTCTATATCTTCCGCGAACCGCTCGGGCGGCTGGAGATGGTCTTGAGCGGGTTTTCTGGACGCGCCACTCGGTTGCTGGCGAAAACCTTGGCAACTCGCTCCGAAGAGTTTTGGCCGCCGGTGTATCAGGAATCGAGCATGTCGATCGGGGCGTTCATCGTCCAGTACGAGACCGGCCCCGACGAGGACCTGAGCGAAGACCTGCTGCAGACGAATGTTTCGGCCGCTGCCAAGATCTTCCCGATCTCGGGCGAGGCGATCCGCCGCCGGATGGAGCGCGTTTAGCGCCTCGCTTAGGCGGCTCGGCGATGCTCGAGCGTGGCATGAAATTCTTCGATCGTGAGGGCATCGATCAGCTGCCCTTGCGAGTCAAATAGCTTGATCTCGTCTTCTTCGGCAAACCATACGGCACTGTAGCCTCCCAGATGGAAGCGGCGGCCGCAGTAGAATCCGCCACGGATCAGAATCGATTCGGTCATCTCCTCAGAGCTCGCTTGTGGCTCGCGTTCTAGGCACCAGGTTTCCACCAGTCGGCGGACGATGCTCAAACGCTGCGAACTTGTCATAGTCTGGGGTTCTGCTGGCTGATCGGGGAGAAGCGCCGGCTACCGAAGCGGTCTCGGGTGGCGATTACCGCTAGCTTCGGCAAAAAGGCCTGCAAGGGTTCGCTCGGAGATGCGGCCTGCATACAGCCCCTGCAGATTCTCCAGGTTACGGGCTCGGGCTAGATTGTGGGCCCGGGCTAGATTGTGAGGGTGTGCCAGTCTGTGAGCGTGGGCCAGCCTGCGGGGGTGCGAGTGGTGCCTCGGCCAGAGCTGCTGAAAAATCCACCGAAAAACAGATGGCGCTCACGGCCGGCAAAATTCGATGATTCCGACCAGGGTGGAGCCGCGGCCCTCGCGGATGCCTCGCGACCTACGTCTGGGAGACAATGCGACATGGACGAATCGAATCTGTCATCCGAAAACCTGATCGCCGAAATGACGCCGGAAGAAATCTGCGAGCTGTTGGCGGAGATGGGGATGGAGACCACGACCGATCAGGCGGAGTCGCTCCAGCGTCTGATAGGCGAGTTGGGGTCGCTCGAAGAGGCGATCGAAGCCTTGCAAGACGACAGTGGGCCGGCCGATCGGGCCGCGGCTTAGGCCGCCTCGTGCCTCAGCCGCTGTGAGGCGAGGCCAAGAAAAAACGG
Source organism: Candidatus Laterigemmans baculatus (assembly GCF_010367455.1). Classification (GTDB taxonomy): domain Bacteria; phylum Planctomycetota; class Planctomycetia; order Pirellulales; family Pirellulaceae; genus Laterigemmans; species Laterigemmans baculatus. Next base: position 4,828 of record NZ_WRPR01000032.1, read on the forward strand.
ACGGCGTGGTGCGAGCACCCCGTCGTCCGTCCAATGACTCTCAGTGACTGAGAAACCGGACCTGGCGGTCAGGTTTAGCCGGTGATCTTTTCCAACGCGGCCAGTGCGGCGCGGACTTTATCAACTCCGCCCAGTTCTTCCGCCAATTTCTTGGCGCGGATCAGCCCATCGACCGAGACGGTGTCGCCGCCCGCGGCCGCGGCACCCCGTTTGGTAGCCGGAGCCGAAGCGGTGCGGGGGCTGGTGGTTTTCGCAGCACCCTGAGCGGCCGCCTTCGGGCGCCCACGGCGCTTCTTGGGAGCCGAGGTTCCGCCGCCGCTCGACTTCGATTTGATCGTGCTCACGAAAGCCGGCGTGACTTCCAAGCCCTGTTCCTTCAGCGCGTCGACGATCTCGCGGGGCTTGGCTTCCGGGTTGCTGTCGAGGTACTGACGGATTGCCGCCGATTTGTTGGGGCCGCCTGCAGACCGTTTTGCCATTGTCAAAGTCCTCCGAGTAAAGTGAAAGTGGCCACACTCGATGTTGTAGTAAAACCCGTGGTATTGGATAAGGCTGAAGTCGAGCGTTGTCAATTGCTTCTATATCAAAATAGCATATATTTCCAGGAATTCCGCCCGCTTCGCGATTCTTTCGCATGCTAGGTCTTACTATCGGCGGAATTAAAACCTTATCGGCCCGCCGGCAGCGGGCGGCTCACATCCGCGGCACGACGCCGATGCCCAGCAGTTGGAGTCCCTGGCGAAGGATTCGCGCTGCCAGCGTGACGATCGCCAGCCGGCTAGCGCGAGTCTCTGCGTCCTCCGCCTTGAGCACCGGGCACTGCTCGTACATCACCGCCAACTTCTTGGCGATGTCGTAGAGGAAATCGACCAGCAGATTGGGCGCATACTCCTCCCGGACTTGTTGCAGCACTTCTTCGAACTGCAGCAGTGATAGCAGGAGACTTCGCTCGGCCGGCTGCCCCGCAACCATCACACGATCTTTTTTCTTCTCAGCCCGGGCGCAAATCTCCGCTTCGGACGTTTCAGCCCCCCGCAGAATCCCTTGGACGCGGGCATAAGCGTATTGGACGTAGGCGGCGGTGTTTCCGTCGAGCGAGACCATCTTCTCCAGGCTGAACTTGTAATCGCTCGTCCGATGGTGGGCCAAGTCGGCGTATTTGATAGCGCCGATGCCTACGCAGTCGGCAATCTCACGTTTTTCCTGCTCCGAGAGGGGGGGATTGAGCCGTTCGGCCTGTTCGCTGCTGCAGACAACCTCATAGGCACGGGCGACGGCGTCATCGAGTAGCCCCACGAGTCCGGCGAGGGTTCCGGAGCGGGTTTTGAGAGGTCGCCCCGCTTGATCCAAAACCGTCCCAAAACTTACGTGCACGAGTTTCGCATCGGCAATTCCCAATTGGGCGGCAGCCGCGAACAGCTTCTTAAAATGGTCTCCTTGGCGGAAATCGACCACATACAGGATTTCATCGGGACGGAATGTCTCGCGGCGGTACTCGAGCGTTGCCAGGTCGGTCGTCGCGTAGAGGTACGCCCCATCCTGCTTTTGCACGATCATCGGGGCGTCGAAGCCCTCCAGAAACACGCAGACTGCCCCTTCGCTCTCGGCGGCCAGCCCGCGTGCTCTCAGTTGTTCGACGACGCCCGGCAGCATCGCATGGTAGAAACTCTCTCCGAGGGTATGGTCAAAGCGGATGTCAAGCCGCTCGTAGACGCGATTGATCTCATCCATGCAGTAGGGAAGCAGCTGTTTCCACAGCCGCAGGTTTTCTTCATCGCCAGCGTGCAGCTTGGCCGTCTCTTCGAGCACGGCGACGGCGATTTGAGGATGTTGTTCGGCGAGCGTACGAAGTTCGGGATCGTCCTCGACTGCGCGAATCTTGGTCTGCAGCGCCTCCACCTCCTCTGCCGCGGCTCGACTCCGCCGCTCGAGGGCCGCCACCGCCTTATGAGCCTTCTTCGCTTCCGCCGGGGCCGCGGCTTCGGCGGCCGCACGCGCCTCTTTTATATCCGCTTCCATCGCCTCTGCTCGCCGCTTGGCTTCGCCGACGGATCCCAAGGCCTTGCGGTAGTCGATCAACGCGTTGACGATCTGATAAATCCGTAGCAATTCGGGTACCGGTTCTCGCTGAAACGCATCGGCATTAAGGAAATTGCGATACCCATAGATCACCATCCCGAACTGGGTTCCCCAATCACCGAGATGGTTATCGGTAATCGTTTCGTGTCCCAGAAAACGCAAGATGCGAGTCAGCGAGTCGCCGATCACCGTCGAGCGGATATGCCCTACGTGCATTGGCTTGGCGACATTCGGAGAAGAATAGTCGAGCAGAAACCTCTTGCGATCCGCCGTGGGCTGCACGCCGCATCGATCGTCGCTGAGTGTTTGACTGGCAATCGCCGCGATCCAATCTTCGCGGAGTCGGAGGTTGATAAAGCCGGGGCCTGCGATCGAGGGTGGCTCGCACAAATCCTCCACATCGAGCTTGGCAACAATCTCCGCGGCGACCTCGCGTGGAGGTTTTCCGAGTTGTTTGCCGAGCGGCATTGCGCAGTTGGCCTGAAAATCCCCAAACTTTGGGTCTTGGGTTGGACGGACCATGGAGGCAAACTCCGCGGCCTCGGCAGAAAATGTTTCGAGAGCGTCGGCCAAACGTTTGCGAAGGAGGGCTTGGATCTGCATGGCGATTCTGGAAAAAGCCCCGAGCGGCGGGGAAGGCGAGAATGAAGCGCCACACCGGCGGCGGAGAGGCTGCTGGTAGGGACGCGGAAAAGTAGAAGACTCAGAGGCAGGAAGACGCGACTCGCTGGGATCCCTGGTTGAGGGGGCTCCACCGCTCCCTTTTCCATAAGAGCCGGAGTAAGGTCCCCAAGAAGGGCCCCCAAAAGGGCCGCGGAACACGGCGCTCGAACCGGTTGCGGTGCCCTGGCTGCGGAGCTGCTTCCGTTTGGAAATGGCAGGATTCGAGGAACTCTCCGCCCGCTGAGACGCGGCTTATTGACCGCGGCGTGAATGATCGACCAAGCCCAATTGCTGGTGATCAATCCGCTGCGCGTCGGCCCACAGCGATTCCAGATCGTAGTAGCTTCGCATCTCCTCGTCGAAGAGATGGATCACGACGCTTCCGTAATCGAGCACGATCCAGCGACTTTCCTCAAAACCCTCGACTCCCAAGCGACGGTCGCCCATCTCTTTCTGAAGTCGATCGTCGATTTCGTCGCTGATCGCGTGCAATTGTCGGCGGCTGGAACCGGTGGCGATCACAAAATAATCGAACAGCGCGGTTTGGCCTGAAACATCCAGAACGAGCACATCCTGAGCGCGGTTGTCGAGCGCGACCTGTGCCGCAGCCGCTGCTAGCTTGCGGCTCCGCTCGAGACCGTGGGGGCGTTCGAATCGCGGTGGTTCCTGCGACTGTCCGGAGGACCGCTCACCCTCGCTTCCGGTGGCCGGTTCGGCGGCCGCGTCGGAGGGCGGTTCGGGAGACTGTTCGGACGGTTGTGATGCTTCTTCCACGTGGGGCGAACCGAAAGAGTCAAAAGAATTTTTACCAACTGCATTACGTTCCGGCGATTGTACCGGTTTCCTACTATCTGTCACGATACCACAACCACAACCGTGTGCCCGCTTGCAGCGACGGGGCGCAAGCGAGAGTTTCTCAAGAAAAATTTCCTGGAGGTGTGTGCATGGCGGACTGGATCGAAGTAGGCGAGCTCGCTCCCCGGTTTGAGCTCGAAAGCGACTCGGGAGAAAAGGTCGATCTGGCGGCGCTGCAGGGGACGCCGGTGGTGTTGTATTTCTATCCCCGCGACGACACGCCCGGGTGTACCAAGGAAGCCTGCGCGTTTCGCGATTCGCATCCGCAATGGTCCGCCGGCGGCGCGAAGCTGTTTGGGATCAGCCCCGATACGGTCGAAAGCCATGGCAAGTTCCGGGACAAATACCAATTGAACTTTCCTCTTCTGGCCGATCCCGATCACGCCGTGGCCGAGCGGTACGGAGCGTGGCGGGAGAAGAACATGTACGGCAAGAAGTCGATGGGGATCCAGCGGTCCACTTTTCTGATCGACGCGGAAGGAAAAGTCGCGCGGGTCTGGAAGCGGGTCCGGGTCGACGGCCATGACCAGCAGGTGCAAGAGGCCCTACGGGATCTTGGATGATCCGGCGGGCGACGGCGCTAGCCGCGGGCCCTGCGCGGCGCTTCACCCTCAGCCCGAAGGGCTTACACAGAACAGCCCAGGGCAGAGCGTCGCGGCGAAGCCGCCGAGCGCCGCCCTGGGTATTGGAGCGCACCCGTGCGTGAAGCCCTGAAGGGGCGATACAGGCTCGGGTGTGCGGCGCGGAGGTTTGTCTCGCCCTTTCAGGGCTTTTGGGGGGTGAGGGCACGCGTGACCCAGGGCGTCGCTCTGCGGCGTTGCCGCGACGCTGTGCCCTGGGCTGGATTGTTTGGGCCCCTGCGGGGCGGGAAGACTCAAGCAAAATGCCACGCCGTCGCCAGCCGTAACAGTTTAGATCCCCGTATTTTTTTCACTTTACCCAGGATCGGGAGTTTTCATCGGCCCTCCCGGGGGGAGGGTGTCGCCTTTTAGGGACGCCGGCAGATTTTGCTCCCCCCGCAGCTCTTGACATTTTGGGGGCTTAAACGAATGTTTTAAACGCTTGTTTGACCGCCTTCTCCTCGTCTTCGCTTGAGCCATTCGCCTCGTGAGTTTTCCCTCTCCGGTCCCCCCGAGCGGTCTCCACCGCGGTCAGGGGCCCCGACGTGCCGATGTCCCCTCCGAGGCTGCGCGGCCGTCTGGTGAGGAGCCGCGCGGCGACGAGGACACGCGGTTGCGGATCCTTCATGCAGCCGGTCCTATCTTCGCGCGGTACGGGTTCGAGCGGGCGACGGTGCGAAGGATTTGTTTGGCCGCCGGGGTGAATGTCGCCGCGGTTGCGTACTATTTCGGCGATAAGATGGGACTGTACTTGGAGGTCATTCGCGGCATCCGGGTGCGTCGCGAAACGCCTTACCCGCTGCCGGATGACCCGCTCGTCGGTGCGGAGGAGCGGCTCTACCGGAGGATCTTCATTCTGCTGTCGCGGATGATGATGGATGTGGGGGAAGCCGATTGGGAAGCCCAGTTGATGATGCGGGAGATGCACCAACCGACCGCGGCTTTTGAGGAAATGGTGCAGCAGTACTTCCGCCCCATGTTTGCACAGCTGAATGCGATTTTGGCCGCTCTGAGTCCCCCGGGAACGCCTCAGCCGGTGCTGCATCAGCTGGCATTCAGCATTGTCGGTCAGTGTCTCTATCACCGCATCGGAGCGGCGACCGTGCGAGCCATGGTGCCAGCGGAGGTGCGGGAGGAGTATTTCAACCTCGAATCGCTGGCACGCCATATTACGGCGGTCACGCTGGCAGCCGCCGAGGGAGGCCGCGCTGCGGGAATCGCCGCCGCGTTGCCCAAACCAACCACCGCCCAATTTCCGAGATCCTGATCCGATTTCCGCTTATGAATTCCATGACCTCCTCGCCTCCCCAGCGCTCGGTGCCGCCGGCTCGGCAAACCGCACCCGAGGAAATTCAACCCACAGCGAAGCGTTCGCCGCATCGCCGGAGGGAGCGGTTCGGCAGCGTTGGATATCTGTTGTTTAACATCATCATCCCGATCGGGATTTTGGCGCTGGGCGGCTTGGCGTGGTGGGCGTTTGGCGAACAGCAACCGGCGGTACGACCGGCCGACGACACCAGCTACGCGGCGCTGCTCGAGCGGATTCCGGCGGTGGAAACGCTGCCGATCCGCTCGTTGGACGCGGTCGGTGGGCGGCTCGACTTGGAGGTCGATGGGGTGGTGGTTCCATTTCGCGAGGTGCAGATCGCGACCGAAGTCTCCGGCACCATTGTGTTCAAGGCTCCGGAATGTGAGGCGGGCACTTTTGTCGAGGAAGGGCAGCTGCTGATTCGGATCGACCCGAGCGACTACCAAAATGAGATCGACCGTCTGACACAGCTCAAAGAGCAGGAGTATCAGGCGATTCGCGAACTGGATCAGCAGTTGGTCAACACGAATCGGCTGTTGGAGGTGGCCCGGCAAGACGTTGCGCTGCAGGAACGCGAGGTCGACCGCCTGGAAAAGCTGCCGGCCGGTTACGCCAGCGCCGCTGAAATCGACCAGGCCAAGCGAGCTCGTCTCCAGGCGGTCAACGCGCGGGTGCAGCTTGAGAACGAGCTCGATTTGATGCAGCGTCGCCGCTCGCGATTGGAGGCGGCCGAGAAGCTGGCCGAGTCGCAGCTCCGGCTGGCGCAGGCGAATCTGGCACGCACCGAAATCCGCTCGCCGGTTTCGGGCGTCGTGTATCGCGAAGATGCGGAGCTGAACTCGTTTGCCCAGCGGGGGGAAGTGATCGTCACGCTCGAAGACACCAGCAAGGCGGAGGTCGCGGTGAATCTGCGGACCGATCAGCTCTACTGGGTACTGGATCAGGCGCGTCGCGGCAGCGGCGAGTTGATGCCCGCCGCCGATGGCAGTGCTCGGAGTTACTCGCTGCCGGCAACCGAGGCCACGATCCTCTATCAAGTCGCGGGGCGGGAGAACGAAATCTACCGCTGGGAGGGAGTGCTTGAGCGGTATGACGGGATTGGCTTTGACGCCGTCAGCCGCACGGTTCCGGTGCGAATCGTGGTCGACGAGCCCCGCCGTTACCAGGTCGGTGCAGCCGACGGTAAAACCGCCTCCGCCTCCTCGGGACCCTCGGCGCTAGTCCGCGGGATGTTCGTGACGGTGATCCTGCACGTCGAGCCAAAACGCAACTTAGTAGTCGTGCCGGCCGTGGGGCTCAAGCCAGGGAATCGGGTTTGGAAGTTCGTTCCCGATCCCTCGGTCGTCGCAGCCAGTGGCGGAGCAGCCAGTGGCGGAGCCCCCACTGGGGCGACCCCCGTTGCCGAAGCGGCAGCGGCCGCGAACGAGACGCCAGAAGCTGGAACCGTCGAAAAGGATGTTGCAGCAAAAGCCGCTGCGGAACCCGCCAAGGTAGCCGCGACCGCTGACGAGGAGCTCGATCGGTTCGATCCCGAGCAGTGGGTCGCCGGACGTTTGGAGGTATTGGAAAATCTCCGCCCGATCCAAGCGAGTCATTTGGTCGCGGGTGCTCAGGCTCAAGGGGCATCGGGCGGCCGTGAGCAAGGCAAGCCCGATTTTTGGGTCTGTGAAGTGGGGCAGGGCGAGTTGATAGCGGGGAGCCGCATCGTAGTCTCCCCGCTGCCCTCGTTCGAAGGCCAAGGGACCGATTATGTGCGCGTCCCCGCCGAGCAGATCACCGGCACCGCCGAGGAAATTGCCGTCCGGTCTCCCGCGGGCTTGCCCCCCCGCACGCGTTGATCCCGCGGGCGTTCATTCCGCTGCCTCACCCACCCCTTATCTAATTCTTTCGAAAACGCGGATTCCTTTTGATGAAGTCCCTCATCCGTTGGGCGCTCAACAGTGCTCCGGGCATGAACGTCCTGATGCTCGGATTGATGGCCGTCGGTGCGGTCTCGCTGTGGCAGATGCGGCGGGAGATGTTTCCGGAGTTTGAACTGGAGATCGTGATGGTCACGGTCCCCTATCCGGGATCGACTCCGGACGACGTGGAAACGGGGATCTGTCAGAAAATCGAAGAGGCGGTGCGGTCGATCGATGGGATCAAGAAAGTCACGTCGATTGCGCAGGAGGGGGCCGGCTATGTGCTGATCGAACTCCGCAGTGACGTCAGTGACGTGCAAAAAATCCTGAACGAGATCAGTCGCGAAGTCGACCGCATTCCGAGTTTTCCCGAGTTAGCCGAGGATCCAGAGGTCCAGCAGATCACCTTCCGCGAGGCGGCGATTCGGGTCGCGGTGATCGGCCCCGAATCGGACGCTCCGGACCGTGAGCTGAAGCTCCGGGCTGTTGCCGAGGATGTTCGCGACTCGCTGTTGCAACTCCCCTCGGTGTCCTCGGCATCGATTCTGGGGGCACGGCCTTACCAGATCGACGTGGAGATTTCCGAGGGTGTCCTCCGCGAGTACGGGCTGTCGCTTTCCCAGGTTGCGGCGATCATCCGCAACCGCAACGTGGAATTGCCAGGCGGTCAGCTGAAGGCCGAGGGCCAAGAGGTGTTGCTGCGGGCGAAGAATAAAGGCCGCGTGGGAGCCGAGATTCGCGAGTTGCCGATCATCACGCAGCCCAACGGGGTGGTGCTGACCGCAGCCGATCTGGGAGCCGTTCGTGACGAGTTTGAAGATGTCAGTTCGGTGAGCGAGATCAATGGTCAGCCGGCAATGGTTGTCAATGTGGAGCGGACCAAGAGCGAGGATCTGCTGGCGCTGGTCGACGACGTCCGCGCTTATGTCGACAGCGAGACGCTGCCGGACGGGTACCGATTTGCGATCTGGGGTGATACGAGCGTCGAGGTTCGCGATCGCATCGATCTGCTGATCCGAAACGGCGGTCAAGGGTTGTTGCTCGTGTTTATCGTCCTCGCCCTGTTCTTGGAGATGCGGTTGGCTTTTTGGGTGGCGTTGGGGATTCCGATTTCGCTGCTCGGTGCTGGAGCGGTCCTGGCGGGCTTCGACCAGACGTTGAACATGCTCAGCTTATTTTCGTTTCTGATGGCGCTGGGGATCGTCGTCGACGATGCGATCGTCATCGGCGAGAACATCTACGCCCATCGCCAGCTTGGGAAGTCTCCGTTCCAAGCGGCCATCGATGGGGCGGCGGAGGTTCTGCCGAGTGTCGCTGCGAGCGTCACGACCACGGTCATCGCGTTTTCGCCGATGTTTTTCGTCGCTGGGGTGATGGGAAAATTCATGGCGGTAATTCCGCTGGCGGTAATCGCGATGTTGTTGATCTCCTTGCTCGAAAGCATGTTCGTGCTGCCGTGCCACTTGGGGCATCGCCACGAGGGGTTGTTTCGAGTGATCGCGGTCTTGTTCTATCCGGTGCGACCGCTGGGATTGTTGCTCGCTTGGTTGAGCGACAAGGCGACGAAGGGGATGGATGCGTTCGTGCGGCGGGTATATGTGCCGGCGCTGCGGTTTTCGCTGCGCTTTCCCGCGGTTCCGATCACCATCGGGATCGCTCTCGGGTTGATCACGGCGGGGATGGTCCGCGGGGGCGTCGTGCCTTCGATCCTGTTTCCCAAAACCGATGCCAACAATGTGCGGGCGACCATCGCGTTCCCCGATGGAACACCGATGCAAGTCACCGACGCGGCGACGCGACGGATCGAAGAAGCCGTCCGCGCGGTCAGCGCGGAAATCGCCGCTGAACGCTCTGAGCGCGAAGGCATTCCGGTCGAGGAGATCTATCCGAGCGATTCCCCCGATGTCGTGGGACCAGTCAAGTTGACCTTCCGCCAAGTGGGCGAGATCAGCAGTACCGGTGGTCCGGTCGGCGCCAGCGGTGATAACGGCGGCCACGTGGGGCAAATCTACGTCGAATTGTATGACACCACGATTCGGACCGCGACCAGTACTGAAATCGTGAAACGCTGGCGGCAAAAAATCGGCAGCATCGCCGGCGTGGAGAGCCTGACTTTTGGATCGGTCGAGATGGGGCCGGGCGGGGCGCCGATCGAGTTCAAACTGTTGGCCGATTCGGAGCACACCGATCAGCTCACCGCCGCCACTGAAGAGATGAAACAAAAGCTCGGCGAGTTCGCCGGCGTGTTCGATATCAGCGACGATAGCACGCCGGGGAAATGGGAGTTCCAGATCAACGTCAAAGACACGGCTCTGGCCACCGGGGTGACCCCGACCGAACTCGGCGAGACGGTCCGCAACTCGTTCTACGGTGCCGAGGTGATGCGGCTGCAGCGGGGCCGGCACGAAGTCAAGCTGATGGTCCGCTATCCGCCGGAGGAACGCCGTAGCTTGGCCGACTTTCAACAAATTCGCATTCGCACCGATGACGGCAGCGAGCGGCCGATCACCGAGTTGGCCGATGTGCAGATCCGCCGCGGCTTTTCCGAAATCAACCGCGTCAATCAAAAACGTTCGATCACGATCACCGCCGACTTGGATGAAACCAAAGCGAACTCGGAACTGATCATCAGCAAACTGCAGTCGGACTTCGTCCCCAAGCTGAAGGAGAAATACCCCAACATTTCCATTCTTTGGGAGGGGCAGCGGGAGCAGAGTCAGGAGTCGGTTACCAGCTTGATGATCGGGTTCAGCGTCGCGCTGCTGCTGATTTTCATCTTGCTCGTGCTGCAGTTTCAAAGCTACATCCAGCCGATGATCGTGATGTCGATCATCCCGTTCGGCATGATCGGGGCCGTGTGGGGGCACGCCCTGCTGGGGCTGCCGCTGACCCTGTTCAGCATGTTTGGGTTAGTCGCCCTGGCGGGAGTCGTGGTCAACGACTCGATCGTCTTGATCGACTTCATCAACCACCGTATTCGAGACGGACTGCCGCTACGCGAGGCGCTCGTCGACGCCGGGCGGCGACGGTTCCGCCCCGTGATGTTGACCAGCCTGACGACGATCGCCGGACTCTTGCCGCTACTGATGGAGAAATCGTTTCAGGCTCAGTTGTTGATTCCAATGGCTGCCAGTTTGGCTTTCGGTTTGATGCTGGCGACGCTACTCGTACTGTTCCTCGTCCCGGTCTTTTACCAGATCTATGCCGCGGTGATCCATTTGCTCGGCGGCACGATTCGCGATCACGAGGCGATGGAAGAGGAAGCCCGCAAGGCGGAGGAAGCCCGCAAGGCGGAGGAAGCCCGCAAAACGGAGGAAGCCCGCGAGGCGGCTGCGGCAACCTCCCCGGCTCCCTACCAGCCGCACCCGGTTTAAACCGGATGATTCGTTCGTTTGCATCAATGTGTGGCAAGTTCGTGTGGTGTTTGAAGTTGCGACAGACCGTCGCGAAACAGTGCGTTCAGTCAGCCGCCACGCTTCTTGCGTCCGGTTCCCACGGCGTTTTGGGGAACCGGGGCTAGCGCCCGGCGGCTGATGAATGATCCGGGTTTAACCTCAGGGACGATTCACACAGTGGTCGAGGGAGCGACAGTGGTCGAGGGAGCGACAGTGGTCGAGGGAGCGACAGTGGTCGAGGAAGCAAGCGGGCGGATCATCCTGATCGGTGCCGGGGTCGTCGGCCGCGCGATCGCCGCGGCACACTTGCAAGCCGGCATCGCAGTCGATCTGGTCGATTCCGACGCGACCGTCCTCGCTGCCGCGGTGACTGAGCTGCGGGAAGCAGGACACCATGGGCCGCTTGAGAATGCAGCGAGCGTCCCCGGCGCTTTCCCTGCCGGCGGGGCGATCGTCACGCTGCGGCCCGCAGCAACCGCCGCCGCTGCGGCTTCGGCACCGGCTGCGGCTTCGCCGGGCGAGTCCCGGCCAGTGCCCCTGCCGGTACTCGTGATCGAGTCGATCGTCGAACGCCGCGAACCCAAACGCGGGTTGATCACCGCGCTCGACCAGCACTTTGGCGATGCGGCGGTGATCGCGACCAACACCTCATCGCTGCGGCTCGCCGACCTGGAAACAGCCACCGAGCGTCCCGAGCGGTTTTGTGGGCTGCACTTTTTCATGCCGGTCGAACGCCGCGCGATGGTGGAAGTCGTGCGGGGAAGTCGAACCGACGAGGCGACACTCGCGGTGGCCGAAGCCCACGTCCGGCGGCTCCACAAGCGTCCGCTGCGGGTGGCCGACAGTCCGGGGTTTGTCGTCAACCGAATCCTCTCGCCGTACCTCAATCAGTCGATGTTGTTGCTCGGCAGCGGAGTCGCGCCGGGTCGGATTCGTCAGATGGCGATGCAGTTTGGGATGCCTTTCTCTCCGCTGGAGCTTGTCGACTTGATCGGCGCCCGCACGGCGTTCGATGCGGGGCGCGCGTTTTGGCAAGCATTTCCCGGCCGCATCGATCCCGCCCCCGTGCTGCCGGGAATGATCAAAGCGGGACTGGGGGGCCGCGCTGCTGGCCGCGGATTCTATAGCTACGGTGCGGCGGAGAAGAGCCAGCCGCGGAGCTTCGAGTCGCTCGATCCGGCGGCCCAAGCGGTCGTCGAGCGATACCGCCGCGACGAGCGCGAGTGGACACCGGATGAGGTCTACGAGCAACTGTCATTGCCGATGTTGATCGAAGCGGCCTGCTTGCTGCGAGACCGGGTCGTCGCATCGACCGACGACGTCGAGATCGCAATGCGAGGGGGGCTCGATTTCTCCAGCCCCGACGGCTTCTTCGCTCGCTTCGAGGTCTTGGGGCCCGCGACGGTCGCTCGTCGCCTGCGGGAACTCGGGCCTCGCTATAAAGCGCTCGCTGCCCCGCCCGAGTTCCTCACGGCCCTCGAAACGCAGCCCAGTGTGAAGGCTGCGGTCGAGGTGTTTGCACGCGGTTCGGCCCGCTAGCTGGGGCTCTCGGGACCCGGGAGCGAGGCTCTGTCAGAACGCCCACCCAACACCCTCCCCCCGGGAGGGTCGAGCGTCAGCGAGGGGAGGGAGCGCTGTCCTCGCCGATTGCGCCCCCAATTGAAGTTCGCCGTTGCGGAAACCCTCCCCGCTCGTTCCTCGCGACCCTCCCGGGGGGAGGGTGTTGATGGTACCCTTCCTAGCCTTTGGACTCGTGTGGATACCAATGCCCCCGGGTGGGTGCTAGAAATGTTAGTTTCCGGGTGGCCTTAGGTTTCGTCGGTTTTGGGCAGCACGCGGTCGTGGAAAGCCAGGAAGAAGAAGACCGCGATGGCTGCCGCTCCCAAGCAGGGAATCAACCAGATCATCTGCCAGTCGGCAACCGCATCGGGAGAGCTTGGCGTGTAGCGGAACTTGATCGCCTGCATCACCTGTGCACCGATCCCGAGTCCCAGCCCTTGGGTCACCAGCACGAGGAACCCTTGGGCTTGGCCGCGGATTTCCTTGCTGCACTTTTTGTCGGTATAGATAAAACCGGTGACGAAGAAGAAGTCATAGCAGATGCCGTGCAGGATGATCCCGCCGAGCACCATCCAGAGGGTGTCGTTCGCGTCGGCCGCGGCGAACAACCCATACCGCACGACCCAGGCGATCATCCCCACCAGCAGCATCCACTTGACGCCCAAGCGGGCAAAGAAGAGCGGCATGGCGAGCATGAAAAAGATCTCCGACATCTGTCCAAACGACATGATGAAGCCGGGATCCTCGAAGCCCACCTTGGCGGTGAAGACCGGGGCGAACGCGTAGTAGGCAGCCAGCGGGATGCAGATCAGGAAGGAGGCGATGATAAAGACCGCGAACGAAGGCTGCTTGAGCAACGACAACGCGTCGATACCGACGATCTCGCCGAACGTGATCTTCTTGCCCTTGGCCGGGGGCGGAGTGTGGGGCAGGAAAAAGCTGAACACCCCGAGCAACCCAGCGGCGGCGGCCGTCACGTAGAACTGGGTGTCGGTGAAGTCGGCATTGAGGACGGCGCTGACGAGGATCCCCGCCACGATCCAGCCGACCGTGCCGAACACGCGGATGATGGGAAATTCCTTTTCCTGATTCGTGATGTTGTGAAAGGTCAGGGTGTTGGTCAGGCCGAGCGTCGGCATATAGCACAAGGTGTGCAGAAAAAGGACGAGGATGAACGCCTCGGAGCTGGACTCCGCCGCGGTCGGGGCGGCCAGCATGATCAGGCCACCGAGCAGGTGCAGAACGCCCAGCACCCGCTCGCTGGCGAAGAACCGGTCGGCAATCATGCCCAGGAAGAAGGGCGAAATGATCGCGGCGATCGGTGCGACCGTGTAGGCCCATCCGATCCAATCCGACATCTCGTGCTCGGTCATGTAGTTGCCTACGGTGACATACCATGCGCCCCATACAAAAAACTGCAGGAACATCATGATGCCGAGGCGAAGCGTGTTCAGGCTGAACATGGGGCGGATCTACTCTCTTCCACGGTTGTTGGAGGGCCGGGCCAAGGATAGCAAGCAGGAACCCTCACGGCCGATCGATGCCGAGCGGCAGACGCCCCAGCCGCAGATGGGTGGGAGAGATCCAGCGCGCTGCGGGTCCCTGCGAGCGTGTGGAGTTGCATTCGAATCGGTCGCTAAGTGTAGCGAACCAGAGCGGCCAGTTACAGCTTAGGAATCGCCCGCGTCGGCTTTTTGGGGATCATCCGCAGTTGGTCGTCCCGCGGAGGAGGATTGTTATTGTTATTTCCTCCGCGATTGGCCGGCGGCGGGCTGAGGTCGGTGAATTCTTCCTTCCATCGCCAACCGATCGGCGTCTCAAGCTCCTTCTCGGCGATCACCGCCCAGGGCGTTCCCGCGTGTTTCTCGCGGACCGATTCGAGCAGCCGGGTCGCCTCCTGGGCGTCGCGTTCCCACTTGCTGCCCACCGAGATCTCCGCCGCCGGCTGGAGCACCCAGGTGTTGTTCTTCGGGTCCGCGAAATTCATCCCGCGTTTCGCTTGGGCCAGCATCGCGTTGTACGTTTCGGCTCGCACCCGATGGGCTAGCACCCGTCCGCGAGCGAGATCGAAACCGGCCAGCCAGCGGGGACTGAACTCGTCCTCGCGCCCCTGCTCCCCTTTTTCGAGCAGTTGGTCGAGGGCAGCCAACTTCGGTTCGATGAGCGCAGCGGCTTGCTGAGCCCGGCTCAAGTCGCCGACGAGCTGGGCGTCGGAACGGCGCACGAACCGCGTCTCCGGCTGGTCGAGCGTCGCGATCCCCGTGAACTGTGCAGCCGTTACCAAGGCCGACCGCAACGGGCTCTGGCGGACCAGCGCTTCGTAGTCTTTCGAGGAGACGTAATCGGGGCGATAACGGCTCATCACCGAGGAGTCGACGAAATACTCGATCTGCGACGCAAACGGAGAGAGTTCGCCGCGAGTCACGCGGCGGTTGACGTTGCGGTTCGGATGGACCGCGAAAAAAATCCCACCGGTCTCGTAACAGAGACGCGTCAAGGCGAAGGGACCGAAGCCGGAATCGACGACCGGTTCGCGCTCAAAATTCCCCGTATATCCGATCGTCACGCGTTCCGGGCGGAGCGACTCGGGCCCCTGATCGACCTCGGCGAATTGCGGAGTCTGGTCATACTTGGGATCGGGGTCCACGTACTTGACCAGTGTGTGCTCCTGACCGAACGGTGCGGGGACGCCCACCACGTAGACCGGCATCCCAAAGCGTTTGCAGATGTCGATCGTCGGCTCCATCCCCACGGCGTCGTCCCCCCGCTCGTCGGTGACGACGATCAGCAGCACGTTTCGCTCCGGACCGCTGGTCGCGCGGCTGCGGCGATAGCGCTTATACTCGTCCGCCGCGGCGTAGACGGCGCTAAATACCTTCTCGACTCCTGACGGATCGGATTCGATCGAATCGACCGTCTTCTTGATCGTCTCGAGGTCGGCTGTGGGCTGCTTGGTAAGCAGTTCGACCTTCTGGCCAAAACCCATGATCGAGGTCAGCAGCGGGGCCTCTTCGTCGTCGTGCTGGAACGCCGACGAGCCGCTCGCTTCGACGATCCCCAGCTCCTCGTAAATGCGATCGAAGCGATCCCGAATTTCCTCCCTTTGCCGCGTCAGCGACCCGCTTTGATCGAACAACCACACGATCAGCGTCGGGCGGTCCTCGAGCGCCTTGAGGATTTCAAAGGTCAGCCGGTCGACCGCTCCGGTGGCACCTTCGCTGGTTTGTCCGACTTTTCCCTTGAGGGTCAAATCGAGATCGAGCGGCGCGACCGCCCGGTTGATGACGTTGTTGATGTGGATCGTCGCCAACTCCTGCGGCATCTGATCCACCGGGCTGGGAATCTCGGCGACTTCGGCGAACTCCGGAGCAGACGCCTCGGCCATCGCTGCGGCCGCTAGGCTGTTCGCGCCCACCTGATCCTGAAGCTGATCGCTGTAGAGAATTTCCTCGATCTTCTGGACCTGGTCGACCTCGTACTCCGGCGGCGGGCTGACCAGCACGATCGCTTCGTCGTCCGGTTCGTTGACCAACGGGACCAGCGCCAGCAAAAGGACGACCGCCATGTGGGCTAGCATGCTCGCCAGCAGGGCGACTGCGTCGGAGCCGAAAACCCAGCCCTCGGCGCCTTCGAATTCTTCGCTCCCCAACGCGTCCACCGAAGGGTCGCCAGCCACGCTGTTGTCGTATGTCGATGCCATTCGAATAGTTTCACCGAGCGCGATGAGCAAATCAACTCCGGCGGACCGGGTAAGCCTCTACCTTATCCGAACGACGGCAGCCGCCGGCTGTACCCGACGGCTTCGACCTTTTGAGCCGTGGGCGCTAGCCTGGATTGTTGATGCGTTTGGATGGTGCATTAAATCAGCCGCCACGCGCTAGCGTCCGGTTCTCGCGGCGTTTTCGGGAACCGGGGGCTAGCGCCCGGCGGCTGATGAATAATCCGCGCTAGCCTTGGGCCTCGCAGCCCAGGGATTGCTCCCCCTCCCCTCGCTGACGCTCGACCCTCCCCCGGGGGGGG
>NZ_WRPR01000033.1 GCF_010367455.1 Candidatus Laterigemmans baculatus
CTCCCCCGCGGCTCGGCTGCGGAACTTTCGTTCGCAGCCAAGCCGCGGGGGAGAGGGGACCGGAAAACTGCACGACCTCCCCGGGAGGGTCGCGTTGGTGAGCAGTCGCTTCACTCTCACTCCGGCGGCTGGCGCAGCGCTCGTTGCAGGGGGCACTGCTCGGGGTCGACTCCGCGGTTCTTGCGATAGGCGTCGAGCAGACGTCGCGATTCGGCGGCCAGGGTTTGGCGGACTTCGCGTCGCTTGCCTTTGATGCGAGCGATCTTGAGCGAATCGTAAGCGGTGGTTTGGTGCCGCATCCACGCGATCACCGCCGATTCGGCACGCCGCTCGATGGGGATCCGCGTCGTTCGAGCCACCGTTCCGCTGCCGACGGGCGTTGCGTGGCGGGTGACAGCCGCAGCCAGTTTCTCCGCGAGCTCCGCGTGCTGCGGAGAAAAATTCAGGAACTGGAGCACGGCCGATTCAAACGAGCCGACGTATTCCTGCTGCTTGCGTTCGCGACGACCTCGGTCCGCTTCCAATCGTTTCGCGTAAGTCTCGGTTGAACGCTCGGCGAGCAAGCTCTCACGGATCGATGCGATCCGCCCGGCATCGGCCCAGACGCCGCGTGAGAACGTCTTGCGGCCCTTCTTTTCCTGCACGGTCCAGGTCGGGCCCGAGGCTTTGACCCGCCGCGTGAGCGCCGCGTCGCCGGGCGGAAGCAGCGTCCAGCCGGCGGGCGGGCGGAGCGTCTGGCCGTCCTCGGTGATCACGGTCACGGGATTGCTGCCACCGGGGCGAACAACCCGGCTCGGCTCCGAGGATGGCTGAGAAGGGCGAACCGGGGATCGGGAGGATTCAGGCACGTGCAGCGACTTCCATGACAGCCGTGGGCGAAGCGGCGCGGCGGAGGCGCCGGATGAGTCGCCAATTGTTCCCGCGAGCCCGATCGCCGCAATAGGGTACCCGTACGCCAGGCTTTCCAGCCTGACATATCAGCCTGAGTCCGCCTGGAAAGGCGGACGTCCGTTAGTCGCTTTGCGGCTCCCCTTCCGAATCGGCTTCCCCTTCCATTGGCTCTGCAGGCACTCCGGCCGCCTCAGGCTCCGCTTCCATGAACTTGGTCAAGTTCGGCATCTTGGCTTGGAAGGCCTGGGCTCCTTCGGGCGTGATCCTCGTCCGACCCGCCCGCAAGGTTTGCAGCTCGGTGAGTCCTTCGAGGTGCGTGAGCCCCGCGTCGCTGACCTGCGTCTGAAACAGATACAGACTCCTCAAGTTTTTGAGATCCTTCAAATGCACCAACCCGGCGTCGGTGATCTGGGCGTCGCTGAGGACGAGCTGTTCGAGGTTGTGCAGATTTTGGAGGTGGACGAGACCCGCATCGGAAACCTTGGAAGGCTTCATGTATCCGCCGCCGATGTCCAATTTCTTGAGATTGGTCAAACCGGCGAGGTGCACGAGTCCGGCGTCGGTTATATCGGTGCCCCCGAGATCGAGTTCCTCCAACTCACTGAGTTGCGCGAGATGCACCATGTCGTCATCGACCACGGGCCTCGATTCTAAAACTACCTCTCGAGCTTTTCCTTCGGGAGTCAGCACGACGGCGGCCCCAAGCGACTCGAGGTGTTCGATGGCCGCTCGCTCTTCGGAATGAAACGGGCTGCAGCCTAGCGAGAGGACGAGAAGAAGCACGATCGAGGCAAGCGTTGGGCAGCGTTTCACTAGAATCCTTTGCTAAGTAGAAGACACCCTCCCCCCGGGAGGGTCGCGAGGAACGAGCGGGGAGGGTGATCTGCGACGTAGAGACCTCAAGGCGAACGGATTCCGCTGGCCCTCCCCGGGCCTAAGAACCCGACCCTCCCCGGGGCGGTGACGGCAAAAGGCAGTTTTCTTATAGCCGCCCTTTGGTGGGCCCACCTCAGGCTCGCGGTCTTAGGGACGGGACGGCGGCCTGCCCCGTTGGAAATCCTCGGGCGAATACATGCTCGTAGAACTCGGATCGGAGGTGTCGATAAAGTCCGGTCGGTCTCGAGGATCGGGTTTCGATTCTCCGCAGCCGCAGAGCGACAGCGATGCGATCGAGAGTAAAAGAAAGACGGTAGTGATGCGCATCCAGGAAGCCTTAAGTTGTGGTCACGGTCGAAGACGGGCGGAGTGACTCTGTGGAAGCGTCACTCCGCCCGTTTCAGCGGCAAGATGAAAAATCGCTGACAGAGGCTACGGCTGTTGGGGCGGCTGCACGCCGTCACGTTTGCCGTTGATGATCACCCAGGTCGCGTAGTCGATCGTCTCGGAAACGGTCCGCACCGAGCCATCGGCATAGGAAGCCCCCACGATTCCCGGATGGAGCGAATCGCTACCCCAGTGCTCGTTGTTGGGTCCGATGTGAGTGATATAGCCCGGTTCCTGCGAGTAGGGGGCGGCCCGGAACCAAGTCCCGTAAGCGCCAGCCGCTCCGTCGACCGCGCAGTAACGGGCGGGATCGGCGGCTTCACCCCACTGCATCGGAGCGATGAACGCTGCGGTAAAGACCGCTTCGCCGGGGCCGCTGCGGGGAACTCCCTTGCCTCCGGTGTGGCGAGCGCCCCATTTGTGGCCGTAGGTCGAATGCTCGGCCACAATGATCGTATTCGACGTACCGTCGGTGATGTCGCGGAAGGAGTTGGATTCGAGAACGGTAAAGATGCCGCTGTAATCCTTGTTCGGCAGGGCGTCCTCGATCGGATCGTCATACCAAGGATGGTTAATCCGGTTCAGCTCGTAGCCCTCGGCCCCCGCGTAGTTCGTCCAGGCGATTCCATGGGTTTCCGCGGTGTCGTTGAACTGCGGACTCGACGGGCACATCAGGGTGGGTATGAGCTGGGCGACGTGCGGCTGCTCCCACGCGGGCAAAGCAAAATTGATCGAGTCGTGCAGCGGGCCTTGCTCGATGAACGGCAGAATCGAGGTCACCCACGTGTGATGGTAGGGACCTTCAGGCGTCCCCGTCTTGTTGCCGTAATAGCCGAGCGGCGGGAAACGGCTGTGAGTGCTCTGGTAGTTGTGCAGAGCCAATCCAACCTGCTTCAAGTTGTTGCTGCAGCTCATTCGGCGAGCCGCTTCGCGAGCCGCTTGAACGGCTGGCAACAGGAGCCCAACCAGGACTCCGATGATCGCAATCACAACGAGCAGTTCGACCAGGGTAAAACCCGACCGTCTGCGATGGAAAAGTCGCATCGCCACACCCTCTATAAGAACACGAAATGGTAAATCACTGAGTATGAGAGAAAGCGTGTGGCGGGTTGAGCTCGTTGCCCAGCTAAGGGAGCCCAGCTAAGGGAGCCCAGCTAAGGGAGCCCAGCTAGCGGGGCCCAGCTAGTGGGGCCCAGAGCCTCCCAGCCGCCGGCTTGCGGCGGTGAGAACCCCCACAGAGAAGTAAGGTAAGCGGCGGGCTCGCCGCGTGTCAAACTTTTTCTGAAGCGCGGCAAGAGGGCGCCGACGGCTCATCAGGTCTGGGCTCTATCAGAAAACCCAGGGGTTTTCGGCTTTTGAGCCGTAGGCGCTAGCCTCGGGCCACGCAGCCCCGGGATTTCCGCTGCAGCACCCGCGGCTAGCGCCGTCGGCTCAGGGTTCGCCAGGGGTCTCGAGTTCGGCAGGAGGGTATTGAGGCGATAAGATGGCGTCGGTTGATTTTCTTCTCCTTCCGCGCCGCATTGCCGTCACCCATGGTCCGCCCCGCACTACATCTCGCGATTCTCATCGGCTGTGGTTCGCTGCTCATCGCCACGCCCTGGGCTCCCTCGCTGGCCAGCCCTCCTCCCACGTTGTCCTCACCAGCGGATCTCGATCGCTACCGCTGGCCAGAATTCCGCGGGCCACTGGGTAACGGTCACGCGGTGGACCAAGCCCAACCTCCCCTCGAGTGGTCCGAGAGCAAGCATGTGCTCTGGAAGCGGCCGACCGAAGGGCGTGGATGGTCCTCGCCGGTCGTCTGGGAGGGGACGGCCTGGATGACCGCGGCCACCGACCAGGGGCACTCGATGTGGGCGGTGGCGATCGATCTCAGCGACGGCCGGCAATTGTGGCGGACCGATTTGTTTGAGAATGAGGAACTCCAAGAGACCCACTTTCTGAATTCCTTCGCGTCGCCGACGCCGGTCACCGATGGCGAGCGGGTGTGGGTGCATTTCGGCAGTTACGGAACCGCTTGTCTCGATGCGCGATCCGGCCGCGTGTTGTGGAAGCGCCGCGATTTTCCCTGTTACCACCACCGCGGTCCGGGAAGTTCGCCGATCCTCTGGCGGGACAAGCTGATCATTCATTTCGACGGGTTCGATTTGCAATATGTGGTCGCCTTGGATGCCGCCAGCGGTGAGACGCTGTGGAAGATCGATCGCGACGTCGACTATGGCACGGACAACGGAGACGTGCACAAAGCGTTTGCGACGCCGCTGGTGATCGAAGTCGACGGGCAAACGCAGCTGATCAGTCCCACCTCCAAAGCCGTCCTCGCCTACGACCCGGAAACTGGCGAGGAACTTTGGCGGGCGACGTACGGCGAATTCAGTCCCGCCATGCGGCCGCTCTGGGACGGCGAGCGGATCTACGTGAACACGGGGTTTCCCAGCGCCAAGCTGCACGCGGTCGATCCGCGGGGCGTGGCGGATGCAGCGGGCAAGCCGATCGTGTGGACGAACCGCCAGGGGATCGGCTCGAAGAGCTCTCAGCTGGTTCACGAAGGGCTGATTTACAACGTCCACGACGCGGGGGTGGCGACCTGTATCGACGCGGCCACCGGCGAGACGCTCTGGCGCGAGCGGCTCGACGGCAAATTCAGCGCTTCGCCGATCCTCGCCGGCGGGTACCTCTACCTGTTCGATCACGACGGTAAAGCCCACGTGCTCCGCCCCGGACGGAGCTTTCGCCGGGTAGCCGAAAACCAGCTCGACGACGGTTGCATGGCTTCGCCAGTCCCGCTAGGAACGCACTTGCTGGTGCGGACGCGGTCGGCGCTGTACTTGCTCGGCAATTCAGATTCACCAGTGAAGGGGAAGCAGGAATGACGCGGCGGAGTTTCGCGATAATTGGGACCGGAGCCCTCGGTGGTTTCTATGGCGGCTTACTCGCCCGAGCCGGGTTCGACGTCCACTTCTTGCTCCGCAGCGATTTGGAGCACGTCCGCGAGCATGGGCTGCAAGTCGAAAGCAAGCTCGGCGATTTCCACTTGCCCCACGTCCAGGCGTACGGCTCAGCGGCGGAGATGCCCGAGTGCGACGTCACGATTCTGGCCCTCAAGACAACGCAGAACCATCTGCTCGACGAGCTGCTCCCCCCGGTGACCGGACGCCGCGGGATCGTCCTCGTATTGCAGAACGGGCTCTGTCCCGAAGCCGATTCGGCAGCGATTGTGGGACCCGACCGGGTGCTCGGCGGCGTCTGTTTTTTGTGCAGCAATAAAGTGGGACCGGGCCACATCCGGCATCTCGATTACGGCCGCATCGTGCTCGGCGAACACCGAGTGGCCGAGGCACCGCCGGCCGGGATTACGCCGCGCGTCGCTCAGCTGGTCGAGGATCTCCGCTCGGCCGGGATTGACGCCCATGGCAGCGAAGACCAGTGGCGGGCGCGGTGGAAGAAGCTGATGTGGAACATTCCCTTCAATGGTCTCTCGGTCGTGCTCAGCGCCTCGACCGATACGCTGATCCAGATCGAACCCTCCGCGGCGCTCGCCGCCTCGCTCTCGGAGGAAGTGCGGGCGGCGGCCGAAGCGTGCGGCCGGAGCATCGAACGCGAAGCGGTCGACGAGATCATGGAACACACCCGCGACATGGTCCCCTACGACAGCAGCATGCGACTCGATTACCTCGCCCGCCGCCCAATGGAAGTCGAAGCCATCTTCGGCGAACCGGTGCGAGCCGCCGAACGAGCCGGATTCGATCCCAAGCAGGTCCGGATGCTCTACTGGCAGCTCAAGTTCCTCGGAAGTCTGAATACGAGTACTGAGTCTGAGTACTAGGTACTGAGTGCCAGAGACTGCGTTCTCCGTTCCGGCAATTCGGCAGCGGACGCGCTCTTGGCCACGACGCCGCCTCGGCTGTGGACGCCCATCGTCAATCCGGCGATGAACATCAAGTACATGTGGACCATGGGGATCACGGTCACGTCTTGGAACATCCCGCTGGCCAAGTAGCCGACGGTCATCGCTACCATCACCATCCCCAGCCGTCGGGCCTCGGGATCGATCGTGGTGTTGCGATACAACGACCACCCACAGGCCGTCCACCAAGCGAGCAATCCGACCAGCAAGGCGAGGCCGATCAGTCCGCAATCGACCAGCAGCGAGAGGAAGATATTGTGCTGCATGTAAGGCCCAGCGGTCTGCAGCGGCAGTTCCCAGTCGCGGATCTGGGTGTACGCCTGGTTGTGCGCAAAGTAGTGGCCGTAGCCGTGCCCTAGCAGCGGGCGGTCTTGGAACATCTCCCAGGCGATTACGGCCAGCAGCGGACGCAGCTGAATCGACTCCTCGGCCGCTGAGGCCGAAAGGTGCTCGTCGCGTTTGATCCGCAGCAATTGGTCCTTGTAGAGCATCCCCATGCCGCCGGCGACCAGGACGGTGGCGGCGAGCGACCAGACGCGCAACCACCGCGGGGCGTAGTGCAGAGCGATCAGGCCGAGCAGCAGGATGGCTCCCAGCCAGACGCAGCGCGTGAGCGTGGCCCCGCAGCCGGCGAGGATCACGAGCACCGCCGCTCCATAGCCCAACTTTCCGATTCGTCCCGGCTCGAGCCACCGCATCACGGCGGCCCCGAGCGCAACGGTCAGCACGATCCCGTTGCCGGTCGGGTTGAGCAGGGGACCGCGTGCCCGGCCGAGAAATTCCCAGATCTCAGGGTCGACGATGTACCGCGGGAAAACCAGCGCGTGGGCGCCGGAAGTTTCCAGCACCGCGACGATCCCAAGGTAGACGCCGAGGCCGATCAGGCCCGAAGAGACGAGCCGCAGGTCCGAGCTCCGCAGCGTCGCGCTGCGGGCGATCGCGTACATCCCGGCCGGCAGAAAGATGTAAAAAATCCACCGCGCCAGCGGGCTGCTGCCGTCGGGAACCGTGCCACTGCGCTGCGACGAAACGGCAGTGACCGCGACCAGCGCCAGCAGCAACCAGTCGGCTCGCGAGAACCGCTTGGGGTCGGTCTCACCGAGCCGTCTCTGGACGATGAAAAACGCGATCAAGCAGACCCACAGGACGCGGTCGAGGCTGATCTGAAAGGGACCATCGATCGCGAAAAACGAAGGTCCAAACACCGTTCCTGCAACCAGCACGACCAGCCCAAACAGCGGCACCGTGCCGTGGCGGAGCAGATGGACGAGCCAGACGGCGGCGGCCAGTGAAAACAGGGGGACCAGGGGCGACATCGGGCGGTGCGAGCGGAGGCAAACGGCGGCGCCACGCAACCGCCGCGCGGCAAATCAGCCGAGAAAGCCTAGCTCACGATTGGGGACGGAGTACGGAGTACTGAGGATCTCGTACTCGTACTCAGCGTAGCGGTACTCGTACTCAGCGCAGCGGTAATCGATCTTTCGGAGCAAGCCTGCCTCTCAAACTCGGTGTCCCGCCCGAAGCGAGTACGAGTACGAGTACGAAGGAATTATTCTCACCCTTTCGCTTTTTCTGCGACCGGTTGGCTGTGGAGCAGCTTGTCGAGCACTCCGTTGACGAAGCGGGCGCTGTTGCGATCCCCGTAGCGCCGCGCGAGATCGACCGCTTCGTTGATCGCCACGCGGCCCGGGGTGCCTCCGACCAGGATTTCATAGGCTCCCAGACGGAGGATGTTGCGGTCGGTCACGGCCATCCGCGAGAGCGACCAGTGGGTCGCGTAGCGGGCGAGCTCCTGATCGATCTTGTCGCGGTGAAGCAACGTTCCGCGGAGCAGCGATTGGGCGAACTCGGCGAGCGCCTTGCGGCCCCGCATGCGGCGGGTGATGAAGTCCAGTGACGATTCCGGTTCGCGGCCGGGATTGATGTCGGCCTCATACAGCATCTGCAGCACGACTTCGCGTGCCCGTCGACGTGTGGCCATCCTCAGTCCTCCGCTTCCTCTTCGGAACCATCGCCGAGCAGCGCCTGCATCTTGACTCCCAGGCGGAGCATCTCGAGCAGCGCTTCGGCCGCTTCGATTCCCTTGTTGCCCATGTTGCCGCCGCTGCGCTGGATGGCCTGCTCGACGTTCTCGCAGGTCAGCAGTCCGAGGGCGATCGGGGTGTCGGCATCGACCGAGGCATTGATCAGCGCGGTGGTCACGGCCCGGTTGATGTGCTGGTCGTGGGTGGTTTCCCCGCGGATCACCGCCCCCAGGGCGATCACGCCGCAGATCGCTTCGCTGATCGCCATGTTCAGCGACGGCAGCACCAGTTCCCAGGCCCCGGGGACTTCGACGACGACGATCCGCTCTTCGTCGAAGCCGCCGTTTTGAAGCGTTTCCAGCGCCCCGCTGAGCAGCTTGGAAGTGATCGAGTCGTTGTAGCGCGAGACGATGATGGCGACATAGCCTTCGGGCAAATCGCCATCGGCGCCGGAGAGTTCAATGGCCACGGTGTGTTATTCCTTGATACTTAGCAAAAATTCGGCGTTGTTTTGGGTCTTGCGGAGCCGGGCGGTGAGTTGTTCCATCGCGTCGGCCGGAGACGCATCGGCCAAGCTGCGGCGGACGATCGCCACGCGGCGATACTCTTCGGGGTCCATCAGCATCTCTTCCCGCCGCGTCCCGCTGCGGTGAATGTCGATCGCCGGCCAGACGCGTCGCTCGACGATCCCCCGGTCAAGAACCAACTCCAGGTTTCCAGTCCCTTTGAACTCTTCAAAGATCACATCGTCCATCCGGCTGCCGGTATCGACTAGGGCGGTTGCCAAAATCGTCAGCGAGCCTCCCTCTTCGATTTTCCGAGCTGACCCGAAGAGGGCTTTGGGTTTTTGCAGCGCCCCGGCGTCGAGTCCACCGGAGAGGAGTTTGCCGGTCCCGGACCCTTCGCTGTTGTGGGCCCGGCCGAGCCGCGTGATCGAGTCGAGGAAGATCACGACGTCGATCCCGTACTCGACCATCCGCTTGGCTTTTTCGATCACCATGTGGGCGACCTGAATGTGCCGCGCCGGCGGCTCATCGAAGGTGCTGCTGATCACTTCGCAGTTCGGTCCTTTGACCTCCCGCTCCATGTCGGTGACCTCTTCGGGCCGCTCGTCGACGAGCAACATGATCACGTAGGCGTCGGGGTAGTTCTTCAGGACCGCCCGAGCCATCTTCTGCATGATGACCGTCTTGCCGGCCCGCGGCGGGCTGACGATCAAACCCCGCTGGCCGAAGCCGATCGGGGCGATCAAGTCGATTACCCGCGTGCTCATGTCGTGCGGGTCATGCTCCATGATGATCCGCGTGTCGGGGTGCAGCGGAGTCAGGTTCTCGAACGGCGTGCGGCGACCCCGCTGGGCTGGATCCTGGCGATTGATCGCCTCGACCCGCAGCAGCGCAAAGTACCGCTCGTTCTCCTTCGGCGGGCGGATCTGGCCGGCCACGGTGCTGCCGGTCTGCAGCCCAAAGCGGCGGATCTGGCTCGGCGAAACGTAGATGTCGTCGGGGCAACTGAGGTAGTGGTAATCGGGGCTGCGGAGGAACCCAAACCCGTCGGGCAAGATCTCCAGCGTCCCCTCGCCGTACATCAACCCATTGGCCTTCATCCGCTCCTTGAGGATCCGGAAGATCAGGTCCTGCTTGTTCAGTCCGGCAATCCCCTCGAGCCCGTCGGCCGCGGCCATCTCGAGCAGCTCCGAATGGGGCATCCGCTGCAGCGCCGCCAGATTCGTGCTCGGCTCGCCATCGCCGGCCGCCGGGATTCCGACGACGCGGCCGGAGCGATTCGCTTCGTCGACGATTTCCTCTGGTAGGGAGAGCGGATCCCGCTCGGCGTCCAGTTCGCGAATCCGTTGGTCGACTTCCGCGTCGGGGTGGCGGGGGCGGTCCGCAGGCGAATCGGAGGAGCGGCGAGAGCGGTCGTTATGCGACCGGAGTGGACGTTGATGTGGCATGGTAAAGGGGATGCGACGGAGTCGAAGGCGATAAGTCGGGAGGGCGACCGCAGCGATCCGCGGTCGGAGGAGGGAGGGAGATCGTAGCGCGACGAACAGTGGTGCTTGAGGAATCCCGGGCGGTTCGTCGTTCGGCTCACTCTCGGTCGAGTCGGAATGGAAGGATCCGGTCTCAAATGCAGTGGCCAGGAGCGAGAAGAAGAGGGTGCATTGAGCGAACTTCCAGGGCCTGCATCAGTGCGGACCAGTGCATTTGCGTTTGGCGCCTCAACTCGCCGCGATCACCGTCGTTCATCAGCAGATGCGTTGAAAGCCGCCGTTTCTGTTGGATGTCCATTTGTCTGCGTTCACGTCTCTGCAGTTCCTGGACCGACCAACCACGCTCGGCGATCCAGTCGAGACGGAGGTGCTGGGGTGCCTCCACGCACCAGATCGCGTCACACATCACGCCCCAATCCGCTTCCAGCAGCATCGGGGCGTCGAGCACCGCAGCGAGGCTCCTCTGCCGGGCCGCTCGCCGCATCCGCCGCACTGCCAGTTCTCGGGCCGGGGGATGAACCACCGACTCCAGATAGTCTAATCCTTGCCGACTCGCAGCGTCATCCCCGAAAACGCGGTCGGCCAAAACCGGGCGGTCAATCTGCCCCCGCGCGTCCAGAACGTCTCGGCCGAACTGAGCCGCAAGCCGCCGACGGACTTCGCTGAGCCGCAGACAGCGACGGGCGATCCGGTCGGCATCGATCCAGGTTGCTCCGAGCTCCCTTAAGTGCTGGGCAACGGTCGACTTTCCGCCTGCCGGAGATCCGACAATCCCAATGACGACCAAGGAACTCTCCCCACGCTCCGCCGACCCCAAGCTCCGCCGACCCCAAGCTCCGCCGACCGCTCGTTCAGCGGACCGCTCGCTCAGCGGACCGTCCGGTCTTCGGGAAGATACATCATCGCCCCGCACGCCGGACAGCGGACGGCTTGGCCGAGATACAAGCGGTTCATCATTTGCGAAGTGAGCATCTGGTAACAGCCGCCGCAGGTTTCGCCTTCGACCGGAGCGAGCGCCTCCTCGCCGCGGGTGCCGACGATGCGGTCGTACTCCAGCCGGATCGGCGGAGGCAACTGGTCCTCGGCCTCGGCCAATTCGGCTTCCACGCGGGCGAGGCTCTCGCTCTTTTGCTTCATCGTCTCGTCGACCGTCGAGACGAACTCCGCGTGCTCTTCCTGGCGACGCTTGAGCTGTTCCTGGAGCTCGGTGCGCTCGGCTTCCAAACCATCGATCCGCTCGTAGGCCTCGAGAATTTCGTCCGAGAGGACTTCATTCGCTTGCTCGTCGGCCGCGATCTGCTCCTTCAGCGCCGTGTACTCGCGGTTGCTGGCGGCTGAGTTCAATTTGATCCGTAGCTGCTGGACGCGATCCTCACGCGATTTCAGCTGCAGCTGCTTCTCATCCGCAGCCATCTTCGCCTTGCGGAGCTTCTCCTGCGATTCGCCCACCGTCGCCTCGAGCTCGGCGACCATCGCGGCGCTTGCCTGAATCTGCCGCGGGCCCCGCTCCAACTGACTTTTCAGATCCGTTCGCTGACGCTGAATGCGGTGCAACGTCCGGAGGAGTTCGGCGGAGACTTTGATCGATGTGTCGGACGACATGGGGCGGCATCAGGGGAAGTGCGGAGATGAGCGGGCTACCCTTCAACATCCGGCGAGGCCCGGTTCCCGTCAAGTCAGGGGCCCGTCAAGTCAGGGGCCGCCGTGTCGAGCTCAGCGAGCGTCGCGTCCCAGCCCGCTCCGCGTGGCGGTCGCCTCCAGTGGCCGCTCGGGCCAATGGTGTTTGGGATACCGCCGTCGGAGCTCCTTGCGGACTTCGGCGTAGGTCGAACGCCAAAAGCTGGCCAGATCCGACGTCACCTGGACCTCGCGATGATTCGGAGCGAGCAATCGCAGCAGCACCGGCACGCGGCCGGCGGCAATCCGCGGCGTCTCGGTCCAGCCAAACAATTCCTGCAGCCGGACCGACATCGCGGGAGGGCCCTCCAGCGGATACTCCACCGCGATCGCGTTGCCGCTCGGGACTTGCAGCCGGGGCGGAGCCCACTGGTCGAGCTGCCGCAGCGATTCGTAGCCCAGATGCGCTTTGGCCAAGTCCAACCACGGTCCCCGTCGCACTTCGTCGATCCCCAGCGCGTTGCCACAGATCTGCTGAGCGATCTCGTCCAAGGCCGCCTCATCGAGGACCGGGAGCGGTTGTTCGGGCAGCCACTCCCGGACTCGCCGCGATCGCGTTACCAGTTGCATCAGCTCCGCATCGTCAACCGGGAAAGCCCGCTCCCACTGCAGACGGACTTCGCGGATCAGGAGCTCGGCGGCCTGCTCGCGATCGACGATTTCGGTGGGCGTTTCAGCGAGCAGCAGATCGTACCAGTAGCGCCGCCGCCGACCGACGATCCGCCGCTGCGTCGGGTTGAAAAAGTACTCGTCGACTTCCCGCAGCCCCGGGCCAGTCCCCAGTTCCTGCCCCTCTTCGCTTGTCACCTCTTCGCTCGCCTCGAGCCACTCTTCACGGACCGGAGCGGCCAAGCGGACGTCGGCGTCGCGTCCCTTCTGCAGCAGGTCGAGGCACAGAAAGAGCGGGCTCCCGGCCGCCGCCTGCGGATCGCTGAGTCGCACGCCATGCCCACCGACCATGATGCCCCGCGGGCCACCCCGATCGCCTCCGCCCCGCTCTCGCTGGCGAGCGAGCCGGTCGGGAAAAGCGTCGAGCAGCGAGCGGCAGAGCGCCGCGTCGATCTCGTCCGGGTCGAGCGACGGACTGCCCGGCGGCCCGTCCCCCGCGCCGATTGACCCCGCGCCGATTTCCCCCGCGCCCGCTTCGCTCGCGCCCGTGGACACTGCTTCCGTTGCGGCTTCACTCTCGGGATTTTCCTCGACGGCCCAAGAGCGCTCGACCGCCGAAGCGAGCTGCTCGGCTGTCCGCCGCACCGCTTGGCCGGCCGGCCGCAGAATGGTTCGGTCGGCGGCGCCGTCGATCCACCGCTCGATCCGCTCGGCGCGGTCCGCCAGATTGCCGCTGGGCAGCCCCAGCAGCGCCGCATCGTTCGCCGCCAGTCGTCCTCCGCGACGATCTTCAAATGGATCTCGCTCGGCCAGCATCGCCGCGGCGATCGATGCCCGCCGCAAAATTCCGCGGCGGTGCCCCGAGAGGACCAGCCGAGCCAGCCGCGGATGAGCCGGGATGCGGAGCATGTCGCGGCCGAGGCCCGTGATCCGTTGGCCCGTGATCCGCCCGCCAGCGATCGCTCCCAGCTGTTCGAGCAGGTTGCGGGCAGCGGCGAGGCCTTCCTCGCGAGGCGGCGTCAGCCAGGGGAACTGCTGCAAATCGGTTTCGCCCCAGCCGAACAATTGCAGGACCGCACCGGCCAGATCGCCGCGGTGGATCTCAGGCGTGTCGAACTCGGGCCGGGCTCGATGGGCAGGCTGCAGCCACAGCCGAAAACAGGTTCCTGGGGCAGTTCTTCCGGCGCGCCCGGCACGCTGCTCGGCGGCGGCTCGCGAGATCGGCTCGACGTCCAGCCGTGGCAGTCCGACCGCCGGGTTCATCCGCATCACCCGCGCCAGTCCGCTGTCGATGACCGAGGTGACGCCGTCGATCGTCACCGACGTTTCCGCCACGTTCGTCGAGAGCACGATCTTGCGGCGTGAGGAGGGCCGCAGCACGCGGTCCTGCCGCTCGGGCGAGAGGTCGCCGTAAAGCTCCAGGATGTCGGCGCCGGCGACGCAGGCCAAATCGCTGATCTGACGCGCCGTGCGGCGAATCTCCCCCACACCGGGCAGGAACACCAGCACATGCCCGTCGCTCGCGGCCATCGCCCGAGGCAGCACTTCGGCGACTTGCGCTTCGAGCCGATCGTTCGACGACCGCTTGGCGTAGCGAATGTCGACCGGGTGCATCCGCCCGCGGCTTTCGACGAGCGGAGCTTGGTCGAGGAAGGCGGCGATCGGTGCGGCATCGAGGGTCGCCGACATGACCACCAGCCGTAGCTCGGGCCGCAACGAACCGCGGATCCGCGTCAGCATCCCGAGCGTCAGGTCGGCTTCGAGCGAGCGCTCGTGGAACTCGTCGAGCAGAACCGTCGAAAACGACTCGAGCAGCGGGTCGCTTTGCAGTCGCCGCAGCAGCACGCCGTAGGTCATCACGACGATTTTGGTCGCCGCTCCCCATCGCCGGTCCATCCGGACTTGGTAGCCGACCCGCTCGCCGACATTTGTCCCCAAGAGCGAGGCCAAGCGAGCGGCAACCGCGCGGGCCGCCATCCGCCGCGGCTGAAGCAGCAGCACGCGCTCGGAGCCCGAAAATGCTTCGAGCAGCGCCAGCGGAACGCCCGTCGTCTTGCCGGCTCCCGGGGGAGCGGCCAGCACGGCACGATTCTCCCGCCGCAGCGCCTCGATCAATTCGCCGGCGACCTCGCTGATCGGCAGCGAAGCCAGCTCCGCCGGCAGCCGCAAAGCGCCGCTCATGCCGACTCGGAAGCGGCGGCGGAGTCGTTGCGGTCCATCATCCGGCGGATCGCAGCGGCGGTCTCGTCGACCGCTTCGATCGTCAACGTGTGCGGACCATCAAAGGGAAAGAAGTGCACCGGCACGCCCGCGACTTTCCACATCTCGTACATCGCCTCGGCACCTTCGAAGGGAAGGATCGGGTCGAAGGAGCCGTGGCTTTGAACCGTCTCGGTGTTGACCAGCCGCATCGCCGCGTCGGTCCAGGCCGCTTCGCAGATCAGCGTCCCCGAGTAGGCGAACAGCACTCCCGGCGGTTCGGCCAGTCCCCGCAGCGCTACGTCGACCGAGAGCATGGCTCCTTGCGAGAAACCGCCGAGGGCCACGCGCTGCGGACCGCAGCCGAGCACCTGCATCATCTCCTCGATCGCCTCGACCACCGCATGCCGTGCCTCGCTCAGCCCCGGTGGCTCATGCGTTCGCAGTTCGGTGATATCCCGGGCTTCGGTCATTTGCAGCAATCGGGCCATGTTCAATCGCCACCAGGCCCGAGCCCCGGGCATCCCCTCTTCGTCGAGCGACAGCAAGGCCGCCGGAAAGACAAACCGCGCACGGCTCGCCGCCGGCCCCAGGGCCCGCGTCCATTCATTGGCTACCGGAACCAGATCGCCCCCCGGAGCCCCGTAGCCATGGAGCGCAACGACGAGCGTATCCGGGTTCGGCCCCCCATCGACTTGGACGCAGTCGAGCTCCGCGTACCGCTCTCTCGAGGCCGAAATCGTCATCCGCAGGAGTCCTCTGGTGGCAAATGGGCTTAAGGTTGTGGTCGGGGTGGCAAGACGGTTTCATCAGCCGCAACGCGCTAGCGTCCGGTTTCCCAAGCGTTTTCGGAAACCGGGGGCTAGCGCCCGGCGGCTGATGAACGATCCCGAGGGTCCCCATGCCCTATCGTACGGTCCGCTGAATTTCCTCGGAATAGTGCAGCCGAGGCGGCAGGGTACCGTAGGGGTGCGGATTGTTGGCGGGGAAGTTCAGATCGATCATCGGTTGCATCTCCTCGTCCCGCAGCCCCGGCCAGTAGCCGACCGGGTCGAGGCGGATCGCTTCCAAGTCGAAGAACAATTCCACGCGGTCCAGGATAAACGCGATGTGCTGGCTGGCGACGCTGCTCAGGGCGGCCGTGTATGCCTGCTGGGCTTCGAGGAAGTCGCGAGCGACCACATCGCCGCCCCCCGGCAGCTGCAGCTGCAGCCGCGTGCTGACGACTCGCTCGTACGCCAGGGCGGCCGACTTGATCGCGATCTCGTACTGGTTCCGCCGCAGACGCAGGTTGCGGAGGTCCTCGCGGATCTCGAACTTGATCCCGTCTTCCGATTCGATCAGCTGGCGGATCGCCTGGTTGTAGTTGATCAGCGCGACGCGGTAATTGTTCCGCTGCACGCGGCGGTTTAGCGGCGTGTCCAGTGCGATACTGAGCTGCGTTTCGCTGTTGTCGAAGCCGAAGTCGAATGGCGAATTGGAGTCGGGGTCGGTTCGCAGGATTTGCGTGGCTCGCAAGTCGAGGATCGACCGCAGATCATCGGCTGCAATCTTCACCGTCCGGCGGGCGTCGGACAGCTCGCCCCGGCGATTCATCAAATCGAGCCGATTGACCAGCGCCGACAGCATCGCTGGGTCTTCTTCGACTTCGAGCTCCGCCAGCCCAGCGTCGCTCCCGGCAATTGCCTGGTCGGCCAGCTGCAGCGAATCGGCGACGGTCGCTTCGACAAATTCCAAAAACGCCTCGCGATCGTCCGGGACTAAACCTTCGGATGTTTCGTCGGCCAGCTGCTCGGCCTCCTGGACCAACATCTCGGAACGGGCGACAACGTCCGGCAACTGGGCCAGTTTCTCTTCCGGCGGAAGGACGCGGAACATCTCCTCCAGCTCGCTCCGCCGCTCGGCGATCGACGCGCGACGCTCCCGGACGTCCTGGATCGCTTCGGCTTCCAGAGCCGCGTCGGCTTCCGTCTTGCGGATCCGCAGCGATTGTTCGGTCACGCCGAGCAGAGCATCGATCAGATCGAGGTTGCGGAAGTAGACCTGCAGCGGCAGGAGGTCGAGTTCGCGATCGCCGCGGAGCTCGCCGCGAAGGGCGTCGACGCGCCCCTGGGCCTCGAGCAGATGGAGGACGTTCGTGACCCGAGTGAGTTCTTCCGACTCGGGCAGTCCTTCGGCGGCTTCCCCCAAAGTGGCTTCTCCAGAAGTTGCGTCCTCCCGGAGCTGGCGGCTCAGTCGCTGGATGTCGGCGATCCGGTCAGCCAGCACCGTGGCCGCGTTGATCAGACCGCTCGCACCCCGGCGGGTCCGTTCCTGCTGGGCCAACAACTCCCGCCGCGTGCGGCTTACGAGCTCGCGGGCTACCGTCCACTCATCGCTGGCGGTCAGCGTTTCGAGCTCTCCCAAGTCCAGGTTCAGCGGCATTTCCGGCTGCAGTCCCATCGACAGCTTGAGCCGGTCGAGCGACGACTCCAACTGGTTGCAGCGGCTCACCAAGTCGCTGCGGCTGCGAAGCGCGTTCTGTTCGAACTGGTCGACCTGGACGCGGGGCAACTGGCCCGCCACGTACTCGGCCTGGGCCTGCAGGAAGCCCCGCAGGTTGCTGAAGTAGTCCTGCGAGGCGATCTCGATGGCTCGATACGAGAGCAGCAGGTCGTAGTACTGGTTGGCCAAGTCGCGGAACAACTGGCGACGGAAGCGAATGAAGTCGCGCGAGGCGTAGACCACATCCCGCTCGGCCTGCGTCAGTGCTTCAAATACCACGTCCCGCTGAAAGATCGTCTGCTCGAATTGAAACAGGAGTGTCGAGTTGACGTCGGCGGCAAATCCTTGTGGGCCGTTGAAGGTCAGCGCCACGTCGTTGGCAAAGCTGGCAAGGAATTGACCGGCGGTCGCCATCGTCTGGGTCACCGCCGCCCGGGTCGGGATGTTGAGCGTGTTGACCTGCTCGCCTTGGACGTTCAGCGAGCGGTAATTGAGGGCCGTGCCGTTGCCCGTCGCAGTGGGCTTGAGCATGTACTGGTAGCGCTCGCGCGTCAGCCGCAGCGCGGTCTGGTACAGAACCTCCTTGCGGGTCTGGTACTCGCGGCTGTTGATCAGCGCCAACTCCATAACGTTCGGCAGCGTCAGCCGTGGTGCGTCGCTGGTCAGCCCCTCTGGCACGCCTCGCCCAAAGGTCCGCCGGTACTCCTCCCGCATCGATTCGAACTCCAGCATCCGCGGCAGGCAAACCTCCGGAATGTTTTCCCAGGTCGCCGCCGGAATCGGCACGATCCGCAGTCCGCTGTCGTCGCTGGTCCCCCCCTGCACCGCCTCCGCCCCGCCGACCGGAATCTCTTCTCCCGCTGGCGGAGTGATTTCCTCGACGGGCGGCTGCGAGGGCTGGACGAGCGTGGCTAACTGGATTGCCGGATCGGTGGCGCGCTCGGTGCTGGCCGCATCGTCGACCGCATCGTCGACCGCATCGACTGCGGGGGCGGGGAGCACTTCCTCCACCGGGACTCCATCGCCAAGATCCGACGCTCCGTCCTCTCCAAGCCCATCCGGCGAATCATCGGCGCGGTCGGTTCTGGAAGCCTGCGACGGGTCGCCCGAGACGAGCGGCGGCAGCGGGTAGCTGTTGAGCGTTGGGACCGCACCGGGCAGCTTGGGGCAATCCGGATTGGTGGGATCAAAAAACCGGGCCCTGGCGTCGGGGTAGACGTTCGTCTGGTAGGGCAGCTGATACGGTTCGGCCGCGTCCTTTTCGGCCAAGATGTGCGCGACCTCACCATCCGCGTCCAGCCGGTAGTGCCGCCGCGAGCAGCCAGCGAAATGCAACCCGAGGATGACCACCAGGCTCGCAGCGGCCAACGACCGCGGTTCAACGTTCGACAGTGCTGGAGTGGACATTCGGCGCAGACAAACCGGGAACGTGACAGGATCCACTTCCTGGGATCGGACGTCCGGTTGCACCGATTTGAACGAATATGCGACTTCTTCCGGTTTTACCGGCCCTGGAGTCCGTCGGCGGCCGCTTACTGCTGCCGAAGCGCCTCGATGGGATTCATCGCCGCCGCTTTGTAGGCGGGATAAACGCCGAAAATGATCCCGGTGGCGACCGAGATGCCGAAAGCCAGCACGATCGAGATGAAGCTGGTCGAGGTCTCAACGCCAGCGGCCAGCGTCACGGCGATGGGAATCGCGACGCCGAGCACGATACCGAGCACGCCACCGGTCGTACTGAGCACGGTCGTCTCGAGTAGGAATTGGCGAATAATGTCTTTCCGCCGTGCGCCGATGGCTCGGCGAATGCCGATCTCGCGGGTCCGCTCGGTGACGGTCGCCAGCATGATGTTCATAATCCCGATCCCGCCGACCAGCAGCGAGATTCCGGCGATCGAGCCGAGGACCAGATTCCAGATTCGCTTCTCGTGTTCGGCCTGAGCCATCAGCTCGAGCGGGACGACGACCTGAAAATCGCTCTTCTTGGGATGCGAGCGGTTGAGCAGCTTGCGAACCATCGCGGCGGTCGGGCGGACCAGATCGGGACCATCTTTCGACTCTTTGACGGCCAACGTAATTTCGCTCAATTCGATCCGATCGTATTCGCGACTCCCTCGCGGTCCGCTCCGCTGCAGTTCGCCGAAGCGACTTCGGGCGGCGGCCAAAGGAATGAAAATGTCGCGATTTTGGTCGTCGGTGCCCGAGGCGGTGGGGCGGGCCAAGCCGCTGTCTTGCGCTTCGAGGATTCCAACCACCCGGTAGGCACCGTCGCCGATCAGCAAAGGCTCGCCGAGAGGGTCTTCGAAACCGAACAGGGCGTCGGCTGCACCGCGGCTGAGGACGGCGACGTTGGCGAACTTCTCGTTGTCGTCGTGGACGAGAAACCGACCCCGCTCGACCTGCAGGTTTTTAACCCGCGTCAACTCCGGGACGGTGGCAACCACGCGCGTCTCTTGCAGCCGTCGCCGGCCGTGGTTGACGTCCTTGCGATGCATGGCGACCGGGACTGCGATCTCACCGGTGGGGATCCGCTCAAGCGACCGCAGATCCTCGTAGGTCAGTCCGTAGGCGTTGATTTGGAAGTAGCGGTTGGAGCCGCCGTTCTGATTCCCGGCGCCACCCTCCTCGAGCGACGGCTTGACGCTCCGGATGATCACGTTCGATGCGCCCAACTCACGGATTCGGTCAAGCGCTTGTTGCTTGCTCCCCTCGCCGACCGAGAGCATGGCGATGACCGAGGCGACGCCGAGAATCGTCCCGAGCAGCGTCAACGCGCTCCGCATCTTATGCAGCAGCAGGTTGCGCACAGCCAGTTTGAAGGTCGCGATCCACACAGCTCTTCCCTTCCTTAAGCCGCTTCCGGAGAGGGCTCGGTCGGCAGGAGGTCGGCCAGTTGCGCCGGGTTCAGAGCGACTTGATCGCCTTCCTCGAGCCCGCGGAGGATTTGGACTTGGGAGTCGTTCTCGCGACCGACCGAGACTTCGCGGGGAACGATGCTTTCGCCGCTGCGGGCCATGACCCAGGTCCGTCCATCGCGCTCGATCAACGACTGGATGGGGACGAGCACCGCGTCTTCGATCGATTCGATCTCGATTTCACACACCGCGGTCATCCCGGGTTTGATCTGGCTGACCTCGGTATCGATCGTGACGACCGTCTCGTAGACCTTGGTATCGCTTCCCCGCCAGGAGTTTTGGTCGGGGAGCACGGCGATCGATTGGACTTCACCGTCGTAGCTGCGATCCGGGAAAGCATCGACCGTGATCTTCGCCGGCAAGCCGGTGTTGAGTTGATCGAGCACCGATTCATGGACCGCCGTGCGGACTTGCATCCGGTTGAGCGACGGCAGCGAGAGGAGGTGTTGGCGGTAGCGGACCGCCGCCCCTTCGCGGATGTCGTCGTTGCGGCTGCTCGCATAGGCGATCATCCCGTCGGCCGGAGAGTAGATCTTGCAGGCTTCGAGCTGCGACTGATAGCGGGCCAGCCGCTCCTCGTCCTTCTTGAGCGATTCGGTGCGGGCGTTGAGCACCGATTTCGCTTGGGCCAGTTTGACTTCGTTGTTGCGAATCACCTGCTCAAGATTCCGCTCGGCGGTTTGCAAAGCGCCTTCGAGCGAGAGCAGTTCCATGCGGCGGACGTAGTTGCGGGTTTTTTCCAGCGACGATTGGTGGGTCCGCAGCTTGTTCAGCGAGGCGGCGTATTTGCCTTCGGCTTGCATGTAGCTCAATTCGCTGCGGCGGAGCTCGTTGCGGTTGGCGTAGCCGAGCCGGAACAGCGTCTCGATTCCCCGCAAGTCGTCGTTCTGCAATTCCAGAGCGGCCTGAGCCGAGAGGATCTCGTTGTTGACGTCTTCGATCGACCGCTCGATTTCGTCGACCGCCAGCTTATGCGTGCCGCTGTCCGGGTCTTGGAACATCGCCAACTCGAGCTTGGCCAACTCGACTTTCAGCCGCGCGTCGGCTTCGGCGGTTTCGTTTTGAACGACTTGGTTCTGGTAATTCGACTCGGCTTGGAAAGCGACGTTCCGCGATTCTTCGGTTTCGAGAATCTGTTCGTCGAGCTCTTCCCGCATCGGCGTCGATTCGATCTCGACGAGCAGGTCGCCCTTCTTGACGCTCGAGCCGTTGGGGATGATCCAGATGATCGGCGTGCCGTTGATGCTGTCGCGCTGCACGTCCTCCACCCCGCAGTAGACCTCGATGTTCTGCTGGCTTTCGAGATTGCCCCGCTCGATGACCGAGACCTTCATGTCACCGCGGCGGACTTCGTGCCAAATCAGTTCGCTGTCGACCGTGGGGCCGCCGCTTCCCCACCGCGCAGCGACGGTCGCCGGTACCGCGACGAGGACGATCAAAGCCGCCACGTAACTCCAGCGGCGGCGCCGAGGGCTCTGCCGTTTGTCCTTTGCAGACACAGTGGATCTCCTATCGCCACAACCAGACCGCCTCCTGCTCGCCGGGCAAACAAACTCGCCGGGCAAACAGTGCGTCTCAGGGTGGCCTCGAGTTCAGCAAGGTGGGTCGGGGTGCGCGTCGCTGAGGGTGGGACGGTTCTCGAGAGAGAATCGATTCGCTCGTGTAATCGGCTCGCTCCCGGTGACCGCAGTCGGTAGGTAGAGGTAGGACGGCACCGGCGGGGCGGTCTATTCTAGACGCTCGGGGCGCTCAAGGGAAATCCCTTTTGCACGCTCAATCGGGCAACTCCTCCCCGCGCGTCTCCGGCAAGAACAGGATGATCACGACGCCGAGCAGGAACAGGAGGCTCAGCGAGGTGACGGCATAGCGGAGGTCCATCCCCTCCTGAGCCTTGAGCCAACCGGAAAAAATCAGCACCGGAACCGCCAGCAGCCGCCCACCGTTGAAGCAAAAACTGGTCCCGGTGGCCCGCAGGTGCGTCGGGAACAACTCGGGAAAGTAGATCGCATAACCGGCGTGCATCGCCAGGGTCAGGAACCCGAACAGCGGCAGAATCGCCAGCTGCTGAGTGTACGTTTGTGGGGCGAAAGCCGTGATCGGCACGATTCCGATCGCCAGCAAATGCATGACGACGAAAGCCCGCCGGCGGCCAATTCGGGCGCACAACGGGCCGAAGGCGAGCAGTCCCAGTCCGCCGCCAGCCGTCTGCACGATTCCGTAGGCGAACTTGGCTCGCTGGGCCGCCGCTTCGGGACTGCCCCCCTGCCGCAGCACCAACTCCCGCGTCAGGTCTTGGCCGGCCACGGTGACGGCCCAGAAAGTTCCCAGCCCGACCGCGGCCAGCGACATCCCCAGAGCCGCTCGTGCGGCCCAGCGGCGATTGAGCAGCAGCTCCCGGAAGCTGCCCAGCGGCGACGCCGTGGCCGATTCTTTGGCCTCGGCCGCCTTCGCCTTCCACTGCTCCGGCTCGCGGACTTTCGCCCGCACCCACAGAATCAGCAGCGCCGGAGCGATGCCGAGCAAGTACGCGTACTGCCACTGGGCCCCGACCGCCAAACCGGCCAGCGCCGCCATCCAGGTTCCCAGAACGCTCGAGGCATGGAAGATCCCCGAGGCGTGCGCCCGAGCGCGGGGCGGAAAAACTTCGGCGACCAGCGCGGCCGCGACCGCCCACTCTCCGCCCACCCCCACGGCTACCAAAAACCGCAGCACGGCGACATGCCACAGCTCGCTGGCAAAGAAGGTCAGGCCTGAAAAGACCGAATAGATCAGGATCGTCAGGACCATGATCGAACGCCGCCCAAAGCGGTCGGCGAGCGAACCGGCGCCGAGCCCTCCAATCGTTCCGCCGAGCAGAAACAGCCCCAGAAACAGATCGCCATACTGCTTCACATCGCCCCCCGAGCGACCAAGGATGTCGCGGAGCATCTGGTCGCGGGTGATGTTGAAGATCTGCCCCTCGTAGACGTCGAACACCCAGCCGGCGGAGGCGATTCCCAGCACCAGCCACTGGTAACCGGTCACCTCGGCATACCAGGGCCGCTCCGTCGCCGCTCGGGGACTCGGCTCAGGCTCGGCCATCTCTAGCTGGCCCCATGATGTTCGGCCCCATGATGTTCGGTCCCGTGAAGCTCGGCCCCGTGATGCTCGGCGGCGACCAGAGAGGCGAGGATCCGGCGGCTGCCACTGAAGGTGCGCCGACCGTGCATGGCGACGTAGTTGTCGACCAGCACGACGTCACCCTGCTGCCACGCATGGTCGTAAGTCAGTTGCTCCGCCATCTCGGCCACCGTCAGGACCGTATCGCGGTCGAGCGGCGTGCCGTCGCCGAAGGTGATCGCTTTGCCCGGGTCGTTGCGGCTGTCTTTCCACCCTCGGAAAGCGGCGATCAACTGATTGAAGAACGTTTTGCGGCCGGGCCCCACTTCGCGGACCGCCGGGAGCACCGGCGTGGTGGCCCGCAAGCATCCGTCGTCGGACCATTCCCAGGAGTAGCCCAGCCCATGCAACCGCTGTTCGGCCTCCTCGCGACGGTTCGCCCGGAACGTGCTCTGCCAGCTCCGCCCCATCCCCGAGGCGGCATCGTCCTCGGCGGGCATCACGTTCGTGTACCGCAGCCCTTTGTGTTCGCAGTCCCGGGCAAAATCGGGGCAGCGTGCGAGCATCTGCTCGAACAGCACGTCGGATCGGCATAGCGGCGTCGCACCGCCGCTCTCGGCTGGCTGTTGGCAATAGAAAAATAGCTTGCTCGGAAAGACCGGCGTCTGCGCCATCTCGTGGTGCAGGTAGATCGTGACATCCGCCGGCGCTTCGTTGGCGGAGAAGACGCGGGGCGTGTAGTTCTTCCGCACGGCGTTGGAGAGCGATTGCTCGTAGGGAAAATTCTCCCAGCCGAAAGCGGCGATGAAGCGATCAAAGTCCTCGGGGCTTTGGACGGGGAAACCGCGAAATAGGATCGCTCCGTGCCGGTCGGCTTTCTGTTCGAAGTCCGACGCGTGAGCCGCCAGCCAGTCCACGGTCTGGTCGAGTTTCGCCGCTGGCGATGCGCAACGCAGCACCAGTGGAAAGGGCTCGCCGCCGTGCTTCTGCTGTCCCCGGACCGAGACTGCTTCCACATCGAGAGCTTCCGCAGGCATCGTGAATCTCCTTGGGAGGGATTATTCGTAGATTGGACAGAACGTGCCAAACGCCGATTCGCAAAACACGCCGGGGTCATTGAAGCGGCGATTGCGATTTAAGTTTGTCAGAGACTGCATCTCGCTGTCACTCAGCTCGAAATCAAACAGGTCGAGGTTCTCCGCCAGCCGTTCCGGTCGGGCGGTCTTGGGAACGACCGCCGTCCCACGCTGGACTCCCCAGCGGAGCACGACCTGGGCGGCCGTCTTGCCATGAGCCGCGGCGATCTCCCCGACGACCGATTCCGACAGTACCGACTCGTCCTCGCTCGCCATCCCCAGCGGAAGATAGGAACCGGCTCCGAGCGGCGAAAAACCGGTCACCGCGATTCCCTGCTGCTGGCAAAACCGCAACAGTTTTTCCTGAGTCAGATAGGGGTGCAGTTCGACTTGCAACATTGCCGGAGCGGTCGTCGCTGAAGCGATCAGATCGCGGAGCAAAGCGGTGTTGAAATTGCAGACTCCGATGTTCCGCACGAGCCCGTCCCGTACCAGTTGTTCCATCGCCCCCCAGGTCTCGGCGATCGGGACCGAGGCCAGCTCCATTCGCGGCTCGGGGGCTTCGGGGTCATAGATCCATTCGGGCGGATAACGCTCGTCGAACGGAACGTAGCGGAGCGCGATCGGGAAATGGATCAGGTACAGATCTAAGTAGTCGAGTCGCAAATCTTGCAACGATTTTTCGACCGCCGGCCGGACATGCTCGGCGGCGTGGTAGGTATTCCACAGCTTGGAAGTAATCCACAGCTCCTCGCGGCGACAGCGACCCGCCTGCAAGACTCGCTCGAGTCCCTCGCCGACCTCGGCTTCGTTTCCGTAATCGGCGGCGCAGTCCAGATGGCGATACCCCTGGCTGACGGCCTGTTCGACGAGTCCCGCGACTTGCGGCTTGGGGATCTTCCACAGCCCCAATCCGACCGCGGGCATCTTCGCGCCGCCACGGAGTTCGAGTGTGGTCTCTTGAGGTCGATTCATGGTGGCAGTTTCATCCATGGGCGGGTGCCCCGCGGACCGGCGACGACAATCCGCCGGAGGGCGCGGCAGCGAGTTGGCTTCCGCAGCAATTTAGCCGGACCGCGCACTCCCGTGGGACCGCAGCGGTTACCTTGGGGACGAATCTCGAACAATACCGCGACCGTCCGACTGGATGATTCGCCAGCCGCCGGCCGTTAAGCCGGATTATTCATCAGCCGCAACGCGCTAGCGTCCGGTTACTGCTGCGTTTTCGAGAACCGGACGCTAGCGCGTTGCGGCTGATGGGTAGCACGTCCGACGAACTCAGAGAAATCATCCGGTCGAGCGCTACGAGAACCAATGGAGAAAGAGAGCGATGAGCGATTCCTCGGCCCGCGTTGGGGCCCCTGTCCGTTTCGGCTTGGTCGGTTTTGGGGCCTGGGGACGCTGCCACGCCGACGCGATCGCTAAATCGCGGGGCGGCGAGTTGGTCGCCATCGCCGCGCGCTCGGCTGAGAGTTGCAACGCCGCTCGCCGAGCCTATCCGGATGCCGAAGTCGTTTCTGATTATCGCCAGCTCGTTCAACGGCCCGATGTGGACGTGGTGGACGTCGTGCTGCCGAGCCATCTGCACCACGAAGTCAGCGCGGCGGTCCTCTCGGCGGGCAAACATCTGCTGCTCGAAAAGCCGATGGCAATCTCGCTCGAGGAGTGCGACGATCTGATCCGCCTCGCCCACCAGCACCAGCGGCTGTTGGCCGTGGGGCACGAGCTGCGGCTGTCGTCGCTGTGGGGGAAAGTCAAAGAAATGGTCGATGCGGGGTACGTCGGCACGCCGCAGTACGTGTTGGTCGAGCTGTCGCGGAAACCGTATCGGCCCGGAGCCGATGGTTGGCGGTACGACATCGCGCGGGTGGGCAACTGGATCTTGGAGGAGCCGATCCACTTCTTTGATCTCGCCCGCTGGTATTTGGGCAGCGCCGGGGAGCCCGAGCGGGTCTACGCGGCGGCCAATTCGCGGCAGAGCGAACACCCCGAGCTGCAGGATAACTTCAGCGCAATCGTCCATTTTCCCGGTGGCGCCTACGCGGTCGTCTCGCAAACGCTGAGCGCGTTCGAGCACCATCAGACCGTGAAGCTGAGCGGGACCGACGGCGCTTTGTGGGCCAATTGGAGCGGAGCCCAGGACCGCACCCGGCAGGCGAGCTACT
The DNA here is from genome assembly GCF_010367455.1 of Candidatus Laterigemmans baculatus. Taxonomy (GTDB): domain Bacteria; phylum Planctomycetota; class Planctomycetia; order Pirellulales; family Pirellulaceae; genus Laterigemmans; species Laterigemmans baculatus. Next base: position 26,300 of record NZ_WRPR01000033.1, read on the forward strand.
CGCTCCGCGCGTTCAACGGCGGCGAGGTGGAGACGATTCCAATCGACAAACCGACCGGCGAACTATTCGAACTGGAAGACCAGGTGGAGATGGTCGCCGAGGCCGTCCGCCAGCGCCGACCGCTGGCCTGCACGGGGGTCGACGGTCGCTGGTCGGCGGCGATGTGCTTGGCGGCCGAGGCCTCGGTCCAAATGGGACAGCCGGTCGAGATCCCGCGGCCCAAACCGATCGGGCCTGCTTGAAAATCTCCGCCGACCGGTCGATGACCCTCGGAAACGATCGTGCTACGCTTTCGCCCTCAGCCCGATTGAGCCGAAGGCGCTAGCCTCGGGCCCCGGCCCGATTGAGCCGAAGGCGCTAGCCTCGAGCCCCGCGACGCCTGGCTTATTGAGCTGAAGGCGCTAGCCTCGGGCCGAAAACAGGAAATGACACCCTCCCGGGGGGAGGGTGATGATGAAATGAGTGTTTACCGACGGACCCCAATCCCTATTTCAAAGTCAACGTGGACGGAGACGAACGTGCGAGCGAATCTAGTGCTGTTGCCCGGTGATGGGATCGGTCCCGAGATCATCGACCAAGCCGAGCGGGTATTGGTCGCTGTCGCTGAGAAGTTCGGCCATCAATTCGAGCTCGAGCGGCACTTGATCGGCGGGATCGCGATCGACGAGACGGGCGACCCGCTGCCGCAACCAACGATCGACGCCTGCCGGGCTTCGGCCGCCGTGCTGCTCGGGGCCGTCGGGGGACCGAAGTGGGACGATCCGAACGCCAAAACGCGGCCCGAAGCGGGGCTGCTGAAAATCCGCAAGGAGCTCGGCCTGTTCGCCAACTTGCGTCCCATCCAGACCTACCCGGAATTGGTCGACGCCTCGCCGCTTCGCCGCGAGATCGTCGAAGGGACCGACATCCTGTTCGTCCGCGAATTGACCGGCGGGATCTATTTTGGCCCGTCCGGCAAGGGCGAAGTCGACGGGCACGAGTCGGCCTACGCGACGATGCTCTACACCGTTCCGGAAATCGAGCGGGTGGTCCGCTTGGCGGCCGAAGCGGCTCGCGGACGTCGCGGGAAATTGTGCAGCGTCGACAAAGCGAACGTCTTGGAGCCGAGTCGGCTGTGGCGGCGCGTCGCCGACCGCGTCGTCCGCGAAGAGTTCCCCGACCTCGACTACTCGGTGGTCCTGGTCGATGCGATGGCGATGCACTTGATCAGCCGTCCCCGCGACTTCGACGTGATCGTGACCAGCAATCTGTTTGGCGACATCCTGACCGACGAGGCTTCGATGCTTCCCGGTTCGCTGGGGATGCTGCCGAGCGCTTCGGTCGGTGCGAGCGGACCGGGGCTGTTCGAGCCGATCCACGGCTCGGCTCCCGACATCGCTGGTCGCGGGATCGCCAACCCGCTGGCGACGATCCTCGCCTCGGCAATGATGCTCAAGCACTCGCTGCAGTTGCACGACGAAGCGGCAGCGATCGAAGCAGCGGTTCGGAAAGTCTTGGCCGACGGGGCGCGAACGGCCGACATCGCCCGCGGCGGAGCCTCGATCTCCACCACCGCGATGGGCGACCGTGTCCTCCAGGCCCTCGCCTCCTGAGACGCATAGTCGCCTTTCGCTCCGCGAAAGTAGCGCTCGCGTAGTCACCTTTCGCTCCGATGAAGTAGCGGTAAAAACGCAACTTTCGCGGAGCGAAAGGCGACTATTTGCATTCAACCCGTCCGGCGGCGGATTTCACTCGACCGCCGCAGTTTCTTCCGCGGCGGCCTCTTCCTCCGTGGGCGGGTCGTCCGAGACGAGCGGGTCGTGGGCGTTTGGCGGGGGCAAGAACCAGCGGCCGAGCGGACTGGCGAGCAGTGCCGGGAGCACGATCAGGTCGCCGACCGTCGCGATCATCAACAGCAGCACGAGCATCCATGCGAAGCTCCGCGCCGGGAGGAAGTTGCTGGAGGTGAACGTCAGCATTCCGGCGGCACAGATCAGCGCGGTCTGCAGCAGGGCTCGACCGCAGTGTCGGTAGGTCTCGTGGATCGCGTAGATCGCTCCATGCCCGTGCAGCAGCTCCCGCTTGTAAGTCGCCAGGAAGTGGAACGTCCCGTCGACGGCGATCCCCAGCGCCACGCTGGCGGTCATCAGCGATCCGATATCGACCGACCAACCCATCCAGCCCATCGAGCCAAACAAGATCAGCGGCGGAAAGATGTTGGGGATCATCGCCACGAGCGCCGCCCAGAGGCTGCGGAGGATGAAGACCATCACGCAGCTGACCAGCAGGATCGCGGTCAGGAAGCTGTTGAACAAGTCGGCCAGCAAGGCCCGCTGCACTTCGTAGACGGCTGAAGTGACACCGGTGTAGGTAATTTCGATCGACTCGGCTTCCGGCTCTTCCAGGAGCGGATCGATCCGCTCGCGGAGTCGGTCCAAGAATTGGCGGTAGTCGATATCGCCGCGGCCGGTAACCCGTCCGCTGACCCGCCACAGCTGCGCTTCGCCGTCGCTACGGATGTAGCCCGCCGCGGCGAGATCGCCGAGCCGATCGCGGAGCCGGCTTTCGTAGACGGCTCGTTGCGTGGTCGCTCGAAAGCCGCTTCCGCGGGGCAGCGGCGGCATGAATGTGATCGCCGAGATCGCCCCTTCGACCAACTCGACTTGCCGCGCCTCGGCATGCACGCGAGTGACGAAGGCGGCTCGCTCGACCAGGTCGAGCGGATTGTCGCCGTCGAACCGCACGATGACTTCGACCGGGACCAGCGGCGTGACGTGCTCCTGGAACCAGTGGTGGTCTTCGACCGCGCGGGTCTCGGGCGAGAGCAGTGAGACGACATCCAGCGTCGTCGTCACCCGCGTTAGCCCCCAGCCGAACCCGATCAGGGCGAGCAAGGCGACCACCGTCAGCAGACCATTCCAGCGGCGCATCACCGCGGTCAGCAGCACCCATACGCTCTTGCCCCCGACTTTCTCCAATCGCCGCAGCGTAAAGCGACGCTTGCGGAGGAAGCGTTGAGCCCCGGGCCACCACTGCATCGCCCCGGGCAACAGCAAGAACAGCAGGACCATGGTCAGCAGAACGACAAACGCGCCGAGGACGCCGAATTGCCGCACCGGCTCGACGTCGCTGACCAGCAGCGAGCCCAAGCCGAAGGCCGTCGTCACCGCCGCGAGCATCCCGGGCCGCCAGCCTTTGGCCAGCGCGTGCGCCGTCGCCGTCCGCTTTCTGCCCTCGCGGAGCGCTTCGTAGTAGTAATTGACGAGGTGGATGCCCGCCGAGATCGTCAGCACGAAGACCAGCGGCGGCAATACGATCAGCACCGCGTTCATCGTTGCACCGGAATAGTAGAGCGCGGCCAGGGCGACGCCTTGCCCGAGGGCGGCGACGGCGACGACCGGCAGCGTGAACCAGAGCGAGCGGAGGCACAGCCAGCACAGCAGGAACGAGAGCACCGCCGAGGGGACCGCGAAGGTCTGGATCGACTGGACGCTGAACAGGTCGATGGCCATTCCGTCGATCGGCGGCCCCGCCAAGCGATACTTGGCACGGGGCAAATTCACCGTGGCGTCGGCCGCCTTGAGGATGATCTGCAGGGCCTGCTCTCGCTGCTCGGCTCCGAGCGGCGTCAACTCGAACGCCGCGCAGGTGGTCTCTCCGTCGGGACCGATCAGCACGTTCTCCAGACGGCTGACCGCCGCCCGGCGGGGGATGCCGACCTCGGTCAACTCGCGAAGCGTCTCGTATCCGTTGGGAGTTCCCGCAAACAGCTCGGGTTCCCCCGCGGCCCAACGCTGCTGCCGAACCCGCTCGACTTCCTCGGCCAGTGCCTTCAGTCGCTCGTCGTCGATCGTACAGCCGGGCCAACTGATCAGGATCAGCTCGTGCACGTCGAACTGCTCGATGTACTCTCGGAAAGCCCGCAGCGAGTCGGACTCCGGTGGAATCCACCGCACCGGTGCGTTGAACATGCTCGCGATCGCACTTTGGGCGCCGTGCAGCACCAGCGGCAACGAGGCGGCCATTGCGAGCAGAGTGGCGAACGAGAGATAGGCGAGGAATTTTCGACGCATGGCGTAGCCAGGCTAGCGGCACAATCGAGGTGGTGGACAGTGCGAATTGTGGCAACTACCTTGGCTCGTCGAAAGTACAAGGGCCATCCATGCGAATCGTGCGGTTCTCGATCTACCTCCTCCGGCTTCCCCTTCGCCACGAGATCAAGCACGCCTCGGCAGCCCGCAGCGACAGCGTCAACGTGCTGATCGCTTGCGACTTGGCCGACGGAACACGCGGCTGGGGCGAGGGCGTGCCGCGGTCCTACGTGACGGGCGAAACGCCTGTAGGGGTTGTTGAACAGCTGCGGGCAACCGATCTAGCCGCCCAGTGGAGCGACGACTGCGAATCCTGGCCGGACGTGATCGCGATGTGCGATCGCTTCGCGCCCGCGGCGGTTCGCGAGGATCCTCGCGGCTGTTATGGAAACGCCCTGCGATGCGCCGTCGAGCTCAGCGTGCTGGACGCGTTTGGCCAACGGTTCGGCGAGCCCGTGAGCCGCGTGACCGCCCACCTGGCATCGGCAGCAAATATCGCCACCACCCTTTCCACGGTTCGGTACTCGGGGGCCGTCACCGCCGCTTCGCCGCGCCGCGAAGCGACGAGCGCGGTAAAAATGCGGCTCTACGGCTTTCGCGACTGCAAGGTGAAGGTCGCGGTCGGGGGCGACGAGGCGGCGCGGCTCCGACGTCTTCGCCGTTGGCTCGGCGGGCGAATGGTGATTCGGATCGACGCCAACGAAGGCTGGTCGGCCGACGTGGCGGCAAAGCAAATCGAGTCGCTCGCCCGCTACGGAATCGCCAGCGTCGAGCAGCCCGTGCGGCATGAAGAGGTCGACGCACTCGCCGAGATCCGCAAGCAAGTCGCCACGCCGATCATGCTCGATGAATCGCTGACCGGAATGCAGGACGCCGAGCAGGCGGTGCGAACCCAGACCTGCGACTTGTTCAATATCCGCTTGTCGAAATGCGGAGGGTATCTCCACTCGCTCCGCTTAGCCGCCTATGCTCATCAGTCGGGCTTGGGCTACCAGCTCGGCTGCCACCCGGGCGAATCGCCGATCCTTTCGGCCGCCGGCCGTCATTGGGCCACGACCGTCCGCGATGTGAGGTTCCTGGAAGGCTCCTACGATCGCCACCTCCTGACGCGATTACTGACGCACGAAGACATCACGTTTGGCTACGGAGGCCGCGCTGCGGCGCTGACTCGTCCGGGACTGGGCGTATCGGTCGATGCAAAAGCGCTCCGCGACTTGGCCGAGCCACAATCCGTGGTGGAGGTTTTGTAAGTGCACTCCCCTGCCCCGCGGATCGAATCCTTCACCGCCACGGACGGCTACGCATTCGCATGCCGCCGCTGGGAGAGCGATGCGCCGCGGGCAAACGTGGTGGTGCTGCACGGAATTATCAGCCACAGCGGATGGTATCTGAAAACCGGCGAGCATCTGGCCCAGGCCGGTTTCGCCGTCCATGCCCTCGATCGCCGTGGCTCGGGATCGAATGGACAGGCCCGAGGGGATGTGGACCGTTATCCCACCTGGATCGCCGATGTCGAGCAGTACATCGAAGCGCTCGGGGACAACGTTCCGGTGCTGTTGGTGGGGATCAGCTGGGGTGGATTATTGGCGACCGCCGTGGCGCGGCGGCATCCCGAGCGGATCGCAGGGCTGGGGCTGATCTGTCCCGGTCTCTTCGCCCGAAAAGGGACCAGCGCGATTCAGTATTACGCCGTACGCACCGCCGCGCGGTGGGGGATGGCCAGCTGGCGGTTTCCGGTTCCCCTCCGCGATCCCCGGTTGTTCACCGACTCGCCCTCCTGGCAGGCCTTCATCCGCGACGATCCCGAGACGCTTCGCAAAGTGACGCTGCGACTGGCCCGAGCGTCGGGCGAGTTGTACCTCGACACGGTTCGCGATCCCGAGTTGATCCGCGTGCCGACACTGCTGATGCTGGCTGGCAAGGACCCGATCATCAAGAACGAGGAAGTCCGCGCCTTCGTCGAAAAGTTTTCCACGGGCCAGCAAACGATCCTCGAGTACCCCGAGGCGAGCCACACGCTGGAATTTGAACCCGACCCGTCGAAGTATCTCAGCGATCTCGAAGCCTGGTGCCGAGCGGCAAGCGAGCGGCGTTAGCAGCGAGTCCTTTGAATTTTTATCAGCCGCCGGGCGCTAGCCCCCGGTTGCCGAAAAGCCCGTGGGAACCGGACGCTAGCGCGTGGCGGCTGATTCCGCACAGTAAACCAACAGTCAACGGGATCACACCCTAGGCCGTCGAGGCGGGGGCGGGTAGCTGGGTGATGAAATCCTGATCATTGGTCAAACAGGGATGCTTGAACTGTTCGACACTGGCTCCGCGACGCGTGAGTGCTCGCCGGTGAAAGGCTCGCCAAGTTCCCGCTGGTAGTCGGCGGACGACCACGGGATCGAGTCTCCGCGTCGCGACTCGGTTTTCATACTCGCAGTTGACTTCCGCCAGACGCCGATCGACCGCGGCGGCGAGCCTTTGTTCGGATGCGGTGTCCATCGTCGATTCGATCAACAACTCGTAGTGGGGCGGATCGCCAAAGACGGGGGCGAGGGTGAAGTGTTCGATGCGTTGACCGAGTTCTTTGAGCGAGTCGCGAACCGCGGTCACGACCTGGTGCTCGCTGAGCTTCTCGCCGGTCATGCTCGAGTAGTGGGCACCCTTATTGAGAAACTCCAGAATGGGTGCCTGACCTTCAAAGCCGACGCAGCGGACGACGTCGTGAATATCGTGACGCCACAGAGCGCTCGACGTGGACATCACGAGGTAATAGTTCTGGTCGCGCTCCAGTTCGTGAGCCTCGAGGATCGTGGGGTTCGCCGATTCATGTTCTGCCTCTGGAATGAACTCAAAGTACTGACTGCCGACGTCGAGAACCCCGGCCGGTGAGTTCGCTTCGAGCGGGATCGTCATCCGGCCCTCGCTGGCCGAGAGCCCGTGGTCGCGAAACGTGACGTCGCCAAAATAATCTTGTACTTGAGGGAGGTAAGCGGCGACCGATCCACCGGTCCAAACAGCCAGCACCGCGAGTTGCTTCCAGTAATCGCGCGGCCAGAGGTGGCCGGTTTGCTCGACGATCTTTTCGAGCGCTCGAGCCCGTTTGGGATGGGCCCGATCAAATTGTCGCTGGAGCCGTTTGCGGACTTCCTCGGGGAGCTGGACGTTGCGGTCGAGAGTCCCGTCATGGATGTCGCGAATCAACGTATCGCGTCGCTCGTCTCCGAGCCGCGCCAGGCCGATCAGGGTGAGCGGGTTGGCGGTGATGAGGATGCCGACGTTTTCCACCGGCATCGCCAGACGCAGCGCCGTGTACTGCTTCGATTCGGCGTCGGGAATCTTGTTGAGCGCGGTCGGCAAGCAAAAGATGAGATCCGAAACGGCCGGGCGGGTTTCCGCGGCTAGCCCGCTGATGTTGCCACAGTAGAAACCGCCCTCGGTTCGCGTCTGCTGCCAATCGCTGCTGAACTGCAGCGTCTTGGTCCGCAGCAGTTCCGGGTGTTGGTGGTAGGTCCGCATGCCCCACACGTTCCAGCCCCGGCGATACTCTTGGAAAAAGTGGTTGGTGATCGGGATGTACTTCGACTCGCTGGTCGTGCCCGAAGTCATTGCGAACATCAGGACTTTGGTGTCCGGACCGAACATGGCCCGGACGTCTCCCTGCTTCACGCGTTCCACGTACGGCCGAAAGTACTCGTAGTCGGTCAGCGGAACGTGGCGGCGGAAATCGGCGATCGTTCGGATTTGGTCAAACCGGTGGTCGCGACCAAAATCGCTGTCCATCTCGCGGCGAAGCTTGGAGAACAGCACCTCGCGCTGCAGTTCCGCCGCCCGCTTTGCGCTCGCTAAGAAGCGACGGACTTCGCGTTGGCGGAGACCGACGTAGGCTCGCAAACCGAGGGCGGTGCTGGTGGTTTTAAGCATGAGGCGGTCGTTCAGTCGCTGACGCTAGAGGAGAACCGAGCGCGAGCTGTCGAGCGTATGCACATCGGCCGGAACGGTCGAGTCGAGGTGACGGCCAATCGTCTCGGCGAGCTGTTGCCCGTGCCGACCGGTCAGCATGCTGAAGTGGTCTCCACCGACCCGCTCGATTTCCAAATCTTCGCCGAGGATCGGACCCCAGCCGAGATCATCGCCCAAATGCCGGCCGGTGGCCAGGCTCAAGACGGCTGATTGCTTGGGGCGGTACATTCGAATCCGCTGTCCGAGCGGCTGCACTTGGTACGCCAGCGCCGCGCGGAGGTGGGCTCGGCAGAGTTCGATCCGTCGCTGCAGATCGCTCCGCGTCGTCCCCTCCGGAAGCACTCGCTGCTGTTTCATCTCCCGCAAAATCCGGTCCGTGGCTTGATCGGGTTGCATCGCCTTGAGCTCCGCATACTCGATCCGCATCTTGGCCCCGGAGAACCAGTTCGAGAAGTTGACCAAATCGTGCAGGAAGCGGGCATCGTCGCTGAGGTCGACCCCCTGCAGGATCTCCGACGTCGGCGTGTCGATGAACAACAATTCGACCGCGTGCCCCGCGGCCTTCAGCTGACGAGCGATCTCGTAGGCGAAGATCCCGCCGGTCGACCAACCGCTCAAGAGGTAGGGCCCCTGGGGCTGCGCGGAGCGGATCAGCTCGGCGTACTCCTCGGCCATCTCCTCGACACTCTCGTGCGGCACCGTCCCGGCGTCGGCTCCGCGAGGACGGATCGTTGTCACACAGCGGCTGCGACCAAGGTGCTGGGCCAGATCGCGGTAGCAGCGGAGGTCGCCGCCGACCGGGTGCAGGCAGTACAGGGCCGGAAGTGCCGCTTGCGTCTGCAGCGGCACGAGCGAAGAGCCCCCCTTCGAAGTGGAAACCGAGGCCGTCGATCCGGGTGCGTCGTCGTCCAACGCCTCTCCGAGCCCTTCGCCGGTCAGCGAGGCGAGCATCGTGCCGGTGATCGAGGCAATGCTCGGACGCTCCATCAGCGCCGCCATCGGCAGCTCGATGTCGAGCTGGGCTTCGAGGTTCGTCTTCAGCTCCATCGCCATCAGCGAGTCGACTCCGACCACATTCAGCAGCTGTTCGGGATCGAGATCCGCGGGGTCCATTCCCATGATCCGGGCCAGCTCGGCAGTCAAATAATTCTGCAACAGCGGTTGCTGCTCCTCCGCCGCGGTCGCAGCGAACCGGCCGAGGAATTCGCGATCGACCTTCCCCGGGTCGCCCGCCGCGGCTGGGTCTTCCCACTGCGAGGCAAAGGCTTCGAAGAGCGGTGGGCGGCGGCGCGGGAACTGACGCGCCAGAGCCGACCAATCGACGTCCATCACGGCCAGCTGAACCGGAGCCGACTCGGATTCCTTGAGCAGTCGGTCGAGAATCGAGAGGCACGCCTCCGGGTCGAGCAGCCGCATCCCGCGATCGCTCAATTGGCTATCGGGGTCGGCGGTCACGGCCATGCCCCCTTCGGCCCACGGACCCCAGTTGATCGCGGTCGCGGGCAAGCCGCGCGACCGCCGCAGGGCAGCCAGCCCGTCCAGGAACGCGTTCCCCGCAGCGTAATTCGCTTGCCCCGGTGAACCCAGCACCGCGGCGATCGAAGAGAACAGCACAAAGAAGTCGAGCGGCTGAGTCTGCGAGAGCGCGTGCAGGTTCCAGGCTCCCTGCACCTTCGGCCGCAACGCCCGCTCGAGTTGCTCGAGCGACATGTCGTACAGCAATCCGTCGGCGAGCGCACCGGCGGCGTGGAGGATCCCGCCGAGCGGTGGGAAGTCGGCTGGAATCTGAGCCAGTGCGCCTTCGAGCGATTTGCGGTCCGCCACGTCCGCCTGCAGGCACGCCACCCGCGTTCCCGGCGGCAACTCGGCCAACCGTCGCTGCTGGTCGTCGCTCGGCGAGCGGCGGGAGAGGAGCAGCAGGTGGCGCGCTCCCTGCTCGGCCAACCACTGGGCCAACCGCAACCCGAGGGCTCCGAGACCGCCGGTGATCAGATAGCTCGCTTCGGCATGGATCGTCGGCTTCCGCTCGCAAACCGCCGCGGCGGGGCGGTCCTGCGGCGAGAGCGAGACGACTACTTTGCCAATGTTCTTCCGCTGGGCCATGTAGCGGAAAGCGGTCGCGGTCTCGGGGGCCGCAAACGTCTTGTGCGGCAGCGGACGATAAACCCCCTGCTCGAACAACTCCATCACTTCGCTGAACAGCCGGCGGATGTCGTCGGGTCGCTGGCGCAGCATTCGGTCGAGATCGATCGCCGAATAAGAAAGATTGTCTTGGAACGGCGCCAGCCCAATCATCCGGTCCTGATAAATGTCGGTCTTACCGATTTCCAGAAAACGCCCGTAGGCCGCCAGAATCGAGAGGCTCTTGGGAATCACATCGCCCGGGAGCGAATTGAGGACGACGTCGACGCCGTAGCGATCGGTCGCGTGGAGAATTTGATCGGCGAATTCGAGAGTGCGGGAATTGAAGACGTGGGACACGCCGAGCGAGGCGAGGAACTCCCGCTTCTCATCGCTGCCGGCGGTCGCGAACACTTCGGCACCGACGTGCTCGGCAATCTGAATCGCCGCTTGGCCCACTCCGCCGGCCGCGGCGTGGATCAAGACGCGTTCGCCTCGCCCGAGCCGGCCCAACCAGCGAAGTGCGTAATGGGCCGTCAGGAACGTGATCGGAATCGTGCTCGCCTCGTCGTGCGAAAGCGATGCGGGTTTGCGGGCGAGCGCGTACTCGGCGGTCACCGCATGGCTGGCAAAACTCGACGGCGCGACACCCATGACTTCGTCGCCCACGCGAAAGCGAGTGACCTCCGAGCCGACGGCCGTGACCACCCCGGAGCACTCGATCCCAAGCGGCGGTTCCTGATCGGTCAATCCCGGGTAGAGCCCCATCGCTTTGAGTACGTCGCTGAAATTCAAACCGGCACTGTGGACCTCAATCGCGACTTGATCGGGAGCGAGCTTGGGAAGTTCGAACGACGCGTAGGCCAAGGCATCGAAGCTGCCCGCTTCCCGCGAGCGAAGCCGGAACGGCGCGGCGGGCAGTCGCAGTTCACGTCGCTTCCCACCCTCGGCATCTTCGCCGCTGGCGGCGTCACCGAAGCGGGCTTTCACCAAGCGGGCGGCATAGCGGATCGCGTCCTGAGTTTCCGTCGCCCGGAACGCCACCTGGTCCTCTTGCTCTCCCTGCTCCTTCGCCGAAACTTGCCTGGTCGCTGCGGCAACGAGTTCGCCGAGCAGCCCCGCGGCCCCCTCGGCGTCGCTGGCCTGTGGATCGAGGTCGATCAACCGAACGCCGCCCCCCACCGACTCGAGCGCGGCGGTGCGGCCCATGCCCCACACGGCCGCTTGCAGCGGATCCACCTCGGTCGCGAGAGTCTCCTCTGCGGCCTGATTGGTGACTTGTTCTGCAACCTGTTTTGGCGAGATCGCCTGGAAACCTTGGGTGCAGAGCCAAATCGGTGGCGGTGAGCGGAACGGGCCGCGGACGGTTTGCCGAAGGAGCTGCATCGCTCCCCCCAGCACCCGCCGCGAAGCCTGCTCCAAGTCGTCGCCGTGGGAGCCGCCGCGAGAATCGCCGTGGAAATCGCCGAGGCTCGCCAGGTGCACGATCCCCGACCACGACGCCGACGAGGCTTCCGAGGCCGCTGCGGTTTCGAACGCTCGTGCGTAGTCGTCGCTCGAGAGCGGATCGATTTCGAACGTATCGTCATCGAGCTGCGCAAACCGGTCCGCCGAGCGGAGCAGCACGCAGCGGCCACCCTGGTGGCGAATCGCAGCGGCCAATTCCGTCGCTACGCTCGAGCGAGAGGGAGCCGTCACGATCCAGCGTTGGCCCGCGCACCGCTGGCCCGCGCCCGGCTGGGGCTCGGCGAGCGTCGACTCGGGCGACTCGAGGGGGGCTTCCTGCCAATCGAGCTGGTAGAGCCACTCGGCCGCGTCTCGGGTTCGCGGGGCGGTCGCGCCGAGCGACTGGACGCGGACCTGCTCGAGTTCGGCCAGCACGTGACCGTCGGCGTCGAGCAACGTCACGTCGCCGTGGAGCGTCTCGAGCGGAGAATTGTCAGCCGAGTCACTGCGCCGCACCTCGATACGGGCCGCCCGCAGCGGATCACCGAGCAAGCGGAAGCGGCCGATCGCGGTCGGCAGGTAGAGGCGATTCGAGGGAGTGCCATCGGCGGCCAGCGGAACGAGGCCGGCCATCGCCTGCAGGCAGCCGTCGAGGATCGCCGGGTGGATCCGATGCTGCGAGCTCTCCTGGCGGACGCTTTCGGTCATTTGCAGTTCGGCGACCGCGCCATCGTCGCCGCGGCGGAGCTCGTCAATCACGCGGAACCGGGGGCCATAATCGAGTCCGCACTGCCGCATCCGCTCGTAGAACTGCTCGCCGCTGATCACCATCGGGTACCGCGTGCTCGAGGCGTGACCGTTGGTTCCCGCGAACCCCGTCGTGTGCAAGCTCTGAGTGGCGGTCGCGGCGGCGCTCGCGGGAGAGGCGCCGGACGATCCGCGGGCCAGTTTCCCGTAGGCGTGCATCGTCCACGCGTCGCGGTCGTTCGACTCGGCCGGTCGGCTGTGAATGCGGAACGAGCAGCTTTCGGTGGGCTCCTCCGACGTGGTGAACTGGACGTGCCGCGAGGCGTCGGTCGGCAAGAACATGGCTTGCTGGATCGAGACGTCGCTGACCGTGTGCGTGCCGGCGCCGAAGAGGGCATCGGCAGCGGCGAGAGCTTGCTCGAGATAGGCCGCCGCGGGAGTGACGGCGGAGCCTTGGACGCGGTGCTCGCTCAGGTACCCCGGGGCGTGCTCCTCAAGAAGGGTTTCAAACAGCCGGGTCTTGAAGGTTGTGGCGACTTCCGCGCCGAGCAGCGGATGCAGCCCGGAGCGGGACCGCGAGTCGCCGCGCGCGGTGGAATTGGGGCCGAGTCCACCGAGCCCGCGGCACTGGCCCGCTTCGTCGTACCAATGCCGCTTGCGTTCGAAGCGATATCCGGGGAGCACCAGCTTGGCGGGAGCCGGACTGCCATAGATCTGCGACCAGCGGATGTTGGCACCGCGGCTGTAGAGCTCGGCGAGGCTGCCGGTGAGTACCTGCCAATCTCCCTGGCCGGCTCGCAGCGACGGCAGCCAGCCGGTCGTGGGGCGGTCGATGAATTGGCGGCCCATCGCCAGCAGCGTCGGCGAAGGTCCCGCCTCGAGCACGAAGTCCGGTTCGGTTTCGAGGAGCGTTCGCATTCCTTGCTCGAACCGCACGCTGCGGCGGAGGTGCTCCCGCCAGTAGCGACCGTCGGGCGGTTGTTGCAGCCAGTCGCCGGTGAGGTTCGAGACCACTGGCACTCGCGGCGAACGGGCGGGGATCGCTGCGGCAAAACGCTCGAAGTCGTCGAGCACCGCGTCCATCAAGTGCGAATGGAAGGCGTGGGAGACGGGCAGGAATTTCGCCTTGAGCCCCTCCGCGTTGCATCGCTCGACGAATCGTTCGACAGCCCCGCGGTCGCCGGAGACGACGGTGTTTGCCGGCCCATTGAAGGCGGCGATCTCGATCGACTCGGCTTCGCCCGGGCCACTCTTGCTCCGCCCGTTCTCGAGCTGCCGAGGGGCCGTGGCGGCGCCGTTGATTTGGCCATTGGTCCGCGTGGGGCCGGCTCCGGCGATTCTCGCTTCGGCCAACATCCGCTCGACCGTCTCACCCGACGCGGCCACCGCCGCCATCGCGCCATCACCCGAGCAGTCCTGCATCAGGCGAGCCCGCTCGGCGATCAACCGCAGCCCATCTTCGAGCGTGTAGACATCGGCCAGCGTCGCGGCCACAAACTCGCCGACGCTGTGACCGAGCAGGGCCGACGGCTCGATTCCCCATGACCGCCAAAGCTGAGCCAGCGAGTATTCGATGGCGAACAGCGCGGGCTGGGTGTAGAGCGTTTGATGGATCCGCTCGTCGTCCTCGCCCGCGTGCATGATCTCCAGGATCGATGCCCCCAGCGGTTCGCGAAGCAGCGCGTCGCAGCGCTCGAGCGTGTGGCGAAAGAAGGGCTGGGTCGCGAACAGCTCCCGCCCCATTCCCAGGTACTGCCCACCCTGGCCGGTGAACACGAACGCAACTTTCGGTGCGCGAAATCCGCGGCGGTGCCGAGCCTCGTCCGCTTCATCTACTCTCGACTCGGCCAATTCCCGCAGCTTGTGGAGCATCCGCGGAGGATCGGCGGCGGCGACCGTCACTCCGTAGTGGAAATGGTTGCGGCCGCTGTTGGCTGAAAAGCAGAAGGCGTCGAGGTCGGCGTTGGGGTGCTGCTCGAGATAGTCGGCGTACTGCTCGGCGATTCGCTGGAGGGCCGAAGGCGTTTTGGCCGAGACGGCGAGCAACTTGACGGGCGGCGTCGCGGGGAGCGGAGCGGGCTCGGGCAGCGTGGCCTGTTCGAGCACCATGTGGGCGTTGGTCCCACCGAAGCCGAAGCTGCTGATGCCAGCTCGCCGCGGTCCGCCGGCCGAGTGCCAAGGCATCCGCTCTTGCGCGATCCGCAACCGCCCCTTTCCGAGCGTGATGTGCGGGTTCAGCTCGGCGAAGTCGGCCTGCGGAGCGAGTTCGCCAGCCTGCATCATCAGCACAACTTTGATCACGCTGGCGATGCCCGCAGCCGTTTCGAGGTGGCCGATGTTGGCTTTGACCGAGGAAAGGTAGCACGGTTGGCTGCTGCTCGGTCCTTCGTAAACTTGCCGCAGCGCCTCGAGCTCGATCGGGTCACCGAGCGGCGTCCCGGTGCCGTGAGCTTCGACGTACGAGACCGCGTCGGGATCGAGCCCCGCTTGCCGGAGCGCGGCTTGGATCACCGCGACCTGCGACTGGCTGTTCGGCGCGGAGATTCCCGAAGTCCGTCCGTCCTGATTGACTGCCGTTCCGCGGATCGTCGCCAAAATTCGGTCGCCATCGGCAACCGCATCGCTCAATCGCTTGAGCACCACCACTCCGGCTCCCTCGCCACGAACGTACCCATTGGCTCGCGAGTCGAAGGGGCGGCAGTGGCCGTCGGGAGAAAGCATCCCCGCCTTGGAAAACGCCAACGTCGCTTCCGGCGATAGCATCAAATTGACGCCGCCAGCGACCGCCAAGTTGGCTTCGCCGTTCTGCAGATTTTTGACCGCCAGGTGAAGCGCCACCAAGGCCGACGAGCAGGCGGTATCGACGCTCATGCTCGGCCCATGCCAGTCGAAAAAGTAGCTCATCCGGTTGGCCGCGATGCTCAGCGCGTTGCCGGTTCCCGAATGGACGTCGATCTGGCCGTAGTAGTCGTCGAAGTGGAAGGGAACTTTGGCGTAATCGGCCGCACCGATGCCGACGAACACGCCGGTGGTCGAGCCGGCCAATCGCTCGGGTGCCAGCCCGGCGTGCTCCAAGGCTTGCCAGGTGACCTCCAAAAGCAACCGCTGCTGGGGGTCCATCTTGGCCGCTTCGCGAGGCGAGATCCCAAAGAAATGGGCGTCGAACTGGTCGATCGCGTCGAGAAAACCGCCGAAACGACCGCACCGGGCCGCCTGCTCGGAGCTTCCGGCGGCCGCAGCGACCTGCTCCGCGTCCCATCGCTCGGCGGGAAGCTCGCCGATCGCCCGCCGCCCGGCGGAGATCAACTCCCAGTACGATGCGAGGTCCGCCGCCCCCGGAAAACGGCAGCCGAGACCAATAATCGCCACCGGTTCGGCGACCGGAGCGGTTTCCTCGAGTTGACGCTGGAGCAGTTGCAGTCGGTGCGGTGAAAGTCGCGCGAGGCGTTGGGCCAAATCGATCACGTGGAGCCAAAATCCTCGGTTGGGGAGCTATTTGCCTGGGGCGAACCGCGATGCGTCGTCAAGATTTAGCAGTTGGGAAGTATAATCGGATCAGGCAGAACGTTCCACGCGGCGCGGATTGCCGGCCCCAGTAGCGGGGGCTAAGATCGGATCCAAAACACTATACGCGTTTCAACCGGTTGTATTGAAGTCGATGGCGTCCACTGAGTTCTCCCCGCCCCGCCCCGCCGATGCCCGTTCGATCGGCGACATTATCGATTATTGGGATCAGCTGCATGCGGGACACCCGGCGCTGATTTTTTTGGACGACGAGCAGGGGGAACGCGTCACCACCTATGGCGAGCTGAAACGGCAAGCGATCGCGCTGGCCGCCGAGCTGCGGGAGGTGTGTCAGCCGGGCGACCGTGCCATCTTAATCTTCCCTCCTGGCAAGGAATTTGTCACCGCGTTTCTCGGCTGCTTGTACGCCGGTGTGTTGGCCGTTCCGGCGACCGAGCCCAAACCGCGCCGCCCGAACGACCGGCTCTCGGCGGTCGCTGAGGATTGCGATCCCCGAGCCGTGCTCTGCAAGCGCGAGATGCTCGAGCGGATCGAGATTGCCGTCGTCTGCCCGCGATTGGCCGAAGTCCAGTGGATCCATGTCGACGAACCGGCCGCCTCGGCCCAAAGCCCTTCGGACGCTCTACCCACCAGCGAAGCCGTGCAGGGGCTCCCGGCGCTCGAACCCTCATCACTGGCGTTCCTGCAGTACACCTCGGGCTCGACGAGCGATCCCAAGGGAGTGGCGATCTCGCACGGCAACTTGCTGCACAATTTGGAGATGATCCGCCACGGGTTTGGACGCCACTTTAACTTCGACTCCGACCCCAAGATGCTCGGCGTTTTCTGGCTGCCGCCGCATCACGACATGGGATTGATCGGCGGCATTCTGACTCCGCTGTACCTCGGCGGCACGACAGTGGTGATGTCGCCGGCGAGCTTCCTCAAGCGGCCGCTCAAATGGCTCGAAGCGATCTCGCAGTATCGAGGCTTGATCTCCGGGGCCCCGAACTTCGCCTACGAGCTGTGCGTCCAGCAGCTTCGCAAGTCGCCCCCCGCGGAGCTCGATCTCTCCTGCTGGGACATTGCTTTCTGCGGAGCCGAACCGATCCGGGCCGCGACGATCGACCGCTTCTGCGAAGCCTTTGAGCCGTACGGTTTCCGCCGCGACTCGTTTTATCCCTGCTACGGCATGGCTGAAGCGACGCTGCTGGTCAGCGGCAACATCGGGCGGCGCGCTCCGACGATCAAAACCGTCGACAGCGAGGCGCTGCAGAATCATCGCGTCCGCGCGCCGGCGGCCGAAGAAACTGGCGGCGGGGAGGCACGCGGCGAAGCGGCTGGGGGCGGGGAACCGCAAACGGGTGCGGCGCGGGGCGTCGCCCGGTTGGTCGGCTGCGGCGGACCGATGCTGAGCGGGGAGTTGTTGATCGTCGATCCGGCCACTCGGATGCCCGCGGCGGCCGATGAAGTTGGCGAGATCTGGTACCGCAGCGAGAGCGTCGCGCTCGGCTACTGGAATCGACCGGAGCTTTCTCAAAAAGCATTCCGCGCTCCGCTGGCCAGCGGCGAGGCGGGGCTCTACCTCCGCACTGGAGACATGGGGTTTTTCGAGGACGGCCAGCTGTACGTGACGGGGCGGCTCAAGGAGATGTTGGTCATCCGCGGCCGCAATCTCTATCCCCAGGATCTCGAAGCGACCGCCACGGCCGCCGATCCGGCCCTCCCGAGCTCGTCCGCCGCGGCCTTCTCGGTGGAGATCGATGGGGCGGAACAGTTGGTGCTCGCCCAGGAGCTCGATCGCAACCAGAAGGAGAGCAATTACGACGAAGTGATTCGGCGGCTTCGCAATGCGCTGATCCAAACCTACGACGTCAGTCCCGCCGCCGTGCTGCTCGTCCGCCCGTTCAGTCTGCCGCGGACGACGAGCGGCAAAATGCAGCGGATCCTCTGTCGTCAGCTGTACCTCGAAGGCCAGCTCAAAGTGCTTGCCGAGTGGAAAGCGGCACCGCGGCCCGCGGCCGAATCGATTCCCGAGCCGAAGCCGGATCTGGCGGTCTTCCCGGCCGGGGCGAACGCCTCCGAGGGAGCGCTCGAAATCAAACTCAGCCACCTGGCCGAGGAGATCGAGCAGTGGCTGCTCTCGTGGCTCGGAAGGCACGGAACGGTCAGCGGCGATGAGGTCGCGCCGGACCGGCCGCTCGCCGATTTCGGGCTCGACTCGCTGACCGCCGTGGAGCTCGCGACGCAGATCGAGGAGCGGTACGACCTGACGCTCAATCCGATCATCGTCTGGAATTACCCAACGCCCCGCCATCTGGCTCGCTATCTAGCCGGCCAAATCGACGAGGGGTTCCAGGCGGCGGTCCCGCAGGGCCCCTCGGGTCGAATCGGTTCGCGGTTCGAAGCGATGCTGCGGGAAGTCGAGGAGCTCGACGAGCGGGAGGTTCTGCGGCGGATCGGCCACGGCGCCGCGGCGGCCGAGGCTTCGCACCCGCAGCAGGCATGAGCGCGGGCTCCTTGTTCGAGGCGTTTCTCCGCATCGAAGGGATCCTCGCGGCGCTGCAGCTCGTGCTGGCGATGCTCGGCATGGGAGCGACGCTCGAGCTGGACGATTTCCGCCAGATCGCTCGCCATTACCGTGCGATCGGCTTGGTACTGGTCGCCCAGTTCCTGCTCGGGCCGCTGGCGGCCGTTGCCGCCGGAGCGTGGCTGCCGTTGCCCGAAGGTGTCGTGCTCGGCGTGATTCTGCTCGCCGTGATGCCGAGCGGCGCGATGTCGAACATCTTTGCCCATCTCGGTAACGGCAACCTTCCGCTGTCGATTACCGCCACGGTGGCTTCGACGCTGACGTGTTTGGTCTTCACGCCGCTGCTGTTGGGCGTGATCGTCGAGGCGGCGATCCCGGCGGGCTTTCAGATGCCCACCGGGCGGATCGTTCGCGACGTCGCTCTTTTTCTGCTCTTGCCGCTGCTGGGCGGGATGTGGGTCCGCCGCCGCTCGCCGCGAAGCTCGCTCCGCTTCGCCCGGTGGACGGTTCGCTCGAGTTTGGCGGTCTTGGCGGTGATCGTCGTCGGCTCGCTCGGCAGCGGACGGATCGACGTCTGGAGCTATGGTTGGACGGTGCCGGTGATTTTGGTCGGGTTCGTGTTTGTGCAGTTCGTCGCCGCGCGGCTTCTGACGCTCGCCTTCCGCTACTCGGCCCGCGATTCATACACCTTGGCGATCGAGGTGGCGCTGCGAAACGGGAACCTGGCGATCCTGCTCAGCAGCACGCTGTTTGCCGGAGCGATGGCTGGTGCTTCGGCCGAAAAAGCGGAAGACCTGGGAGCCGGTGCACTCTACGTGGCGCTCTTTTACGGCGGGGCTTCGCTCGGGATGGCGATCCTCGCCGTGATGGTCGAGCGGTACTGGGAGCGGCGACAACTCACTCGATGAAGTCGCGGATGAAAAACCCAAGCACGGCTCCGGCCAGCAAAGCCAGCGGAATCGCGACCGACAGACTGACGGCGACCCGCGTCCACACGCTCCGCCCGCTGAGTCCCGGCGCGCTGCTCCAGTTGGGCGGATAAAAAGTCTCCGTCGGCGCCGCATCCCACATCGGCATCGCGTGGGCCGGACCGTCGACGATCGTTCCCTGGTCGCTCGACTGCGAGCGCTCCGTGTCGTGCGACGAATCGCCGTCGAGGGCGGCCGAAGAGCCTTGCGGCAATGGGGGGCCGGCATCTTCGGCAGGCGGTGGCGGTGCAGTCCAGGCGCGCGGAGTCAGCGGCCGGGCGATCGGCTCAGAGAGCGATGCTGCCCAAGGTTCCAATCGCTCCGCCACTTCGGCCGCCGAGCCGATCCGCCGGGCCGGATCCTTGTCCATCATGTCGGCGATCAGCTCGACGAACTCCTCGCTCGTCTCGGGAGCGAATTTGCGCGGGTGCCAGGGCGTGTCCTCGCAGTGGCGGCGGCATTTCGACGCCACGTCGCCGCCCGGGTAGGGAACTTTGCCGCAGATCGTGTAGTAGAGGGTGCAGCCGAGCGAATAGATGTCCGAAGCGGGGCCCACTTCGCGGGGGCTGCGGATCTGTTCGGGAGAGAGGAAGTCGGCCGTGCCCACGATCTTGCCAGCCCGCGGATCGTCGCCGAGGGCCGTCGCCCAAGCGGCCAGTCCGACGTCGGACACCTTGGCCACGCCATCGGGGCGAACCAAAATGTTGCCCGGCTTCACGTCGCGGTGGATCAGCCCTTGCTCATGCGCGTAGGCGAGCCCCAAAGCGGCTTGCATGACGATCGCCGCCGCTTCCTCGACCGGCAGCATGCCCCGGCTTCGCACCAACCGCCGAAGGTCGGTTCCCGGCACGTACTCGGTGACCAGGAAATGGACGTTGCCGTCTCGCCCGGCGTCGAACGCCCGAACCAAATACTGGCAATCGAGTCCCGCCTGCAGACGAATCTCTCGCAGGAAACTTTCGCGGGCCTCCTCGGTGGCTTTCTCCAGCGGCAGCACCTTCACCGCGCACTGCCGCCCCATCACGTTGTGCACCGCTTTGAAGACCTGCCCCATGCCTCCTTGCCCGATCCAGTCGGTGATCAGGTAGGGACCGAGGTTCAGTTTCGTCCGGCCGCCGCGGAGCTGGGCGCACTGGTAAGGAGTCAGGGTCCCGCTCCGCACCAGCCAGCGGCCGATCGCTTCGTCCGAGCCGTGCCGAGTTTCTTCGACCGCTTCGGTCCACTGTTCGGCCGTTACCAATCCGCTGCGAAGAGCCGCTGCGTGAAAGGTCGAGTGCGCCTTGGCGGCTGGCGATTTCGAGTCGCGTGAGCTGGTCGAACGCTGTGCCACAATCAAATTTCCGGCGGGCCTGCGGGCAAAATGAAAAAACGGAACTCCTTCACCAGTATAGCGCGCCAAACGGAAACTGGCCCACGCTTCTGCTGGGGGTGGGCAGGGATAGAATTGGCAACCACGAATCGCACGAATTGCACGAATAGGGACAGGCAGCAGGATCGGAAGCGCCTTCCTTCCCACCTCTCTCCATTCGTCCAATTCGTGTGATTCGTGGTTGTTCCTCCTCCATGCCCTCCCCCGCTCTTTTGAGCCGCAGGCGCTAGCCTCTGTCAGAAAACCAGCTGATACCCTCCCCCCGGGAGGGTCGCGAGGAACGAGCGGGGAGGGTGATGCGGGACGTAGAGCCTCGAGACGGCGATGTTCAGCTTGCCCTCCCCGGGCCTAAGAGCCCGACCCTCCCGGGGGGAGGGTAATGATCAAGTGGCGTTTTCTGCCGTCGGCTCAGGGGGTTACCGTGGCGAGCCGAATGCGGAGCTCGGTCGACTCGTGGCCGGCGAGCCGCAGGACTGCGGTATCCCCTTCGACCGATACCGCCGGACCGCCGACGATTCGCTCGACCGCGGCGAGATCGCGAAACGCGCGGAGCCGCATCTGAACCGGTTTGCCCGAAGTCTCGACTGCGCGGAGCCGGAAGGTGCTCTCGTCCTCGCACTCCCAATCGGTCAGTGCGACCGAGCGAGCATCGACGTCGACCAGCCAGCCGCGAGCGGCTTCGGCTGGCGGAGTGGCCAAGGGAAGCACGAGCGGCGGAACAATCTGGTGGCGAGCAGCCCGCACCGGCGAAGGGACGTCGAACCCGTACGCCAGTCGGAATCGCTCGCTCGTTTCACCCGCGACCCGCAGCAGCGTGTCGAGCCGTTGCCTGCCGACCCGCCGATGGGCCGGCAAGCCAAACCCGCAGACCTGCAGCTTGCGATCCCCCTCGTCGACGAACACCCCGAGCGGCGCTTCGATCCGCCGGCCGCTGGTCCGCAGGCGTTTGTCGCGGACCAGCGGACGGACCGAGAGGGCGTCGGAGGCCCACGCGGCTCGCCCGGCGATGTAGCTCCGCCAGGGATCGCTGCCGAGCGGCTCGCAGCCGCGCAGCTCGACGTCGACCAGCAGCCAGCGCGAACCGCGTTGGAGCGAGTAGCGGACGGTGAATTCAGCCACCGAGCGATCCTCCACCCGCAGCTCGCCGCTCGCTTCGATCACTCCCTCGGACGTATCGGCAAAGCGGACGCGGAGGGACCGGCAGTGCATGCTCGAATAGCCCTCGCCCGGTCCTCCGGCGTCGAACCGTGCCAACTGCCAGGAGAACCGGTTGCCGCGCTGGGCGCCGGCGTGGACCGCCGCAATCCCGCCCGACGCGGCATCGATCGCAACGTCAAGGAACTCGTTCGAGAGCGCCTGGCCGGAGGCGAGCGGTTGGGGTTTGCGGAACAGGTTGCGGAGCCGAAACGGCGCGCTCCGCGTGTTGTGGGGATCACCGACGATGGTCGTAAAGCCTTGCCCCGGCGTATCGACCGTGAGCACGCTCCGGCGGCCGCGGCGAGTGGCTCCAAACAGCCCCGGAGCATCGCTCGCCGGGGGCGGTCCCTCGATTTCCAGCGTGCTCCGCGCGGGCCCGCTGTGAGGATTGAGAACGACCGCCGCGGAGCTCGCCGCCGCGGCGCTCGGGTCGAGCCCGATCGCTTCGGCCAGCCGGCGGGCGTGTCGCTGCAAGTCGGGCGAAGGCAAGCCGCCCGAACCCGAACCTCCGCTCGTGCTGGTGCTGGTGCTGGGGGCTTCGACGGCTTCGCGATGGCCCGAGACGAGCGTGGCCAGCGTTGCCAAGGTACTGCGGACTTCGGCTTCCAGTCCCGCGACGAATTCCCGGGCGACACCGCTGAGCGGATCGGCGGCGCCTTGGGTGACCGCTTGGGCCAGAGCGGCGCCGTCGGCCGTGACGCTGGGAAGCGTGCAGGTGTGGTAGGGACGCTCCCCTTCGGTGAAGTATTTGTCGAGAGTCCAAAACCGGCCGAGCGCCAATCCCCAGCGAGCCGCTCGCCGCAAGTCCTCCAGCTCGCACGAACCGCTCCCCGGCCAGCGGACCAGCAGCGCGGTGGCCACTTCGCCCCGGTCGGCTGCTTCGCCCATCCGCGGGCCGATCCCGAGGTACGACTGCGGCTGGTCGGCGTCGGTCGGTCGCGCCGTCAGGGCCTCGATCTCCGCTCCGCCCGATTGCCACATCAGTTTCGCTTCTTCCTGCGAGCCGACGCCGGCGGTGAAGTCGGAGGTGATGGCCCCCACGAACTTTTCCGGGACCAGCCAGGAAGGAAGGTCGCCCGGAATTCCCCCGCCGAGCCGCCCGAAAACTCGGGGGCGGATGCCGAGAGCTCGCTCGATCCGCTCGAGTCCTTCCCGCAGCCAGTGGGCGACTGCCGCTCCGGAGCGGGTTTCCAGCCGCGTCGCGTCGTCGGCCGCGCCGCCAGCGACGCTCAGCGTTCCGGCCCGATGCCGCTCGGCGATCCGCTCGGCGAGTTGGGGAGCTCTCTGGCGGATGTGTTCGGCGACCTGAGCCGAGAGCAGCAGGTTCAGCGGTTGGTCGCCGCGAAGCGCCTCCTCGAGCTCTTCCCCCACGGTCGACTCGGCCACCAGGACCAGATCGATCAAGTGCGGATCGGCTGAAAAGTAGTGGTCGCGCTCCTCGGCCAGCAGATCGAAGGCCGCGTGCAGCGAGTCTTTGGCCGCGTCGCCTCGCCCGGCCACCCAAGCCGTCGCGGCGGCGACCGCGTGCTCGGCGAAGACGACTTGGTCCAGATTGCTGCTGTAGCGAAGCTGCCGCGTCATCAGCTGGACCTGCAGCATCGCAAAACCGAGGGCGAAGAAGTCGCCGACGGTCACCTCGCCCACCCGCTCGCAGCAGCCACCCTTACCGGGCGCAGACTCCTTGAGCGGCTGTGCAACATCGGCCGGGTTCGCCCCGTCGGCCGCCTGTGTCTCGTGGGCCGCCTGGGTCTCGTGGGCCAAGTAGTCGAGGATCGTCTGGACCGTGGCGGTCCGTGTGGTGGCGTGGATCCGCTTTGCTTCGGTGGCGTCGCCGAGCCGCTGCTCAAAGTCGCTCGGCAAGCGGCTTTCCGAAGCCGAGGGAACCAGCATCAGGCGGTGGTTCATGTCGACCGGCGGCGTATCGGCGCGGTTCCAAAGGGGAACTCCCTCGACCGCGGCGAGAATCCGCGGATGCCAGGGAGATGTCCAAGCCGCCAGCAATCCCGCAGCCGCTTCATCGCGGAGGTGGGTGGGGAAGTCCTCCAGCGTGTGGCAGGGCAAAAAGACGCAGATTTCCTTGGGTATTGGCATCGCGAAGGAGAGGTTCGGGGTCTGCGGCGGGAAGCGTGGCGGGCGGGGAATTCCCTGGGCAAAAGCGAGAAAATTTGACAGCAACGGGCCCAGTTCATTAGATTACTACGAGGAACGCCAGCCAGAAACCTCGTCTAAACTTTCGTTCCCGCTATAAATACCTCGGATGGCTCGTCGGTGACGCGACGAGGCAGCGAGTTTTTCAGTCTTTTCCGCATTCATCTTCGCTCGCCTCCGCACCCCTGTGGATCGCAGAGCACGGGACGCTGCTCGAGGGCGTTTTCTTCGCCGCTTCAAGCGAAGGGGGCGTCCGATTTGAGGAACTGCAAAACCTATGGCAAATTCGAACGCCGTGTGGGGCATCGAGATCGGGCAATCGGCCCTCAAAGCTCTCCGTTGCCGCCTCGAGGGTGACGAGATCGTCGCCGATGCATTCGATTTCATTGAGTATCCGAAGATCCTCAGCCAGCCTGAGGCTGAGCCCGAGGAGCTGATTCGCGAGGCGCTTCGGAAATTTCTCGAACGCAACGAGACTCGCGGCGATCGGATTGCGATGAGCGTTCCCGGGCAGACCGGGTTGGCGAAGTTCTTCAAGCCGCCGCCGGTCGAAGCGAAGAAGATTGGCGATATCGTCAAATACGAGGCTCGCCAGCAGATCCCGTTCGATCTCGAGGACGTCGTCTGGGACTACCAGATGATGCCCGGCAGCACGATCGAGGACGGCTACGCGCTGGAGACCGAGATCGGGCTGTTCGCGATGAAGCGCGAGCAGGCCTACCGGCAGCTCTCGCCATTCGACGACGTCGGGCTCGAGGTCGATCTGATCCAGCTCGCGCCGCTAGCAATGTACAACATGCTGGCCTACGACCGGATGCACGAGCGGCTCGACGGAGGCCGATTCGACGCGGAAAACCCGCCCCCGTCGAGCGTGATGCTGGCGCTCGGCACCGACTCGACCGACTTGATCGTCACCAACGGCTTTCGGATCTGGCAGCGAAGCATGCCGCTCGGCGGGAACCACTTCACCCGCCAGCTGACGAAAGACCTGAAGCTGACGTTTGCCAAGGCCGAGCATCTCAAGCGAAACGCGCGGCAGGCCGAGGACCCGAAACTGGTCTTCCAGACGATGCGGCCGGTCTTCAACGACCTGGTGACCGAAGTCCAGCGTTCGGTGGGCTTCTTCAAAAGCATCAACAAGAAGGCCTCGATCGAACAGCTGCTGCTCGCCGGTAACACGGTCAAGCTCCCCGGGCTGTCGGCCTATCTCGGCAAAAACCTGGGTTACGAAGTCCATACGCTCGACCACTTCGAGCGGCTCGGCGGGACCGAAGTGATCGGGGCCCCGGCCTTCAAGGACAACATCTACAGCTACGGCGTGTGCTATGGGCTGTGCCTGCAAGCCCTCGGCCGCGGACCGCTGACGACCAGCCTCGTCCCGCAGGAAATCCTCACCGAGCGGATGATTCGGGCCAAAAAGCCGTGGGCCCTGGCCGCCGTCGCAGCGCTACTGGTCGGCTTGGCTGGCTACTACGGAATGGCACAGCGGAGTTGGGCCAAAGTCCATCCCGAGTTATGGGCTGGGGCTCAGGCAGCGGTCCAGCAGACCAAGACCTACAGCGACAGCAAAAAGGACGTCGACAGCAAACAGCTGGCCCAGCTGACGTACTTGAAGCAGGTCGGTGAAGAGGTTTCGGGGAACGTTGAGCGACGGCTGCTGTGGCTCGAACTTCTCAAAGCGATCCACCAAAGCCTGCCGCGGACCGAGCTGGTCGACGGCGAAATGCCCTCGGTCAAGCAGTTGCCGCTGGACGAGCGGGACGACATCTATATCACCTCGATCGACACCCAACGCGTCGAGGATGTGAAAGCGAGCTGGTTCACCCCCTCGGTCCAGGAAAAGTACAAGAAGGAGCTGCAGGACTGGTCGCGGGTCACCGGCAAACCGCTCCCGGAAGACTTTGCCGATGATCCCGGCCCCGAAGGCGAAGGCTGGATCATCACTCTGACCGGTTACCACTATCACAACCACCCGACGAAACATCGGGGCAACGAAGGGGGCGTTTACGTCCGCCGGACGTTGATGGATGAGCTGCTCGATGGGACCGTCCAATTGCCGCTCAGCGATGGGACGACCGAAGTCTTCACGATGCGGGAGCTCGGCATCTCCTATCCCTTCCTGCTCGCTGACCCCTCGCCGGTGAAAACCAAAGTTCCTAACCCCGACTACGAGCCGCCGGCTTCCGGCGCGGGCTACGGCGGGATGGAAGGTATGATGCCTGGAATGGGAGGCATGGACATGCTCGGCATGGCTCCAGAGCCCGGGATGGAAGGTTTTGGTCCCTACGGCGGGGCCCCAGGAGGACGCGGGGCCAATGGCAAGAAGGACGACGAGGAACTGGTCTCGCCGACGCTGGAAGTCAGGAAGTTCAGCTTCGAATTCCAATTCTTCTGGCAGGAGAAGCCCCGCAGCGTGCGGCTCGAAGAGAAGCGGGCTCGCGAAGCGGCGGAAGCGGAAGCGGCCGAAGCCGAAGGCGAGGCGGATCCCGCCAGCGGCGACACGATGGCAATGAACGTTGGACCCTGAACTGCGGACCCTGAACTGCGGACCCTGAACTGCGGTCGGGTCCCTTCGCCCTTCGCCTCCACTCCCAGCGACACTCCGAACACCTGCGTCTCTTCCCCGTGGCGCTTCGCTCACGACGGTAAATAAGCGATGGATCAAATCAAAGAACAGCTCGCCGGAGTCCTGAAATACGGGTTCTGGATTCTCTGCGGTATCACCGTGATCGGTGCGATCGGCGTGGCTTACTGGAGCGCCTCGGGGCTGATCGCCGAGCGTGAGGAGCAGACCCAAAAGCTTGAGGCCGACGTCTCGACGATCAGCTCGATCAGCAGCAGCATCTCGACGCACCCGAACGATCAAACCAAAGAACAGATGGAGGTCCTGGTCGACGAACTGACCGAGGACGTGCTGACCTCCTGGACCCGCCAGTACGAGCGGCAGAAACAGGTCCTCACCTGGCCGGTCGACGAACTCGGCCAGGACTTCGTCGAAATCTTCTCCAAGTTCGAACCGATCGAACTGACGATCGACTATCCGCCGACTCCTGAACAGCAAGTCCGGGTCGGGTTGCTCACCCGGTACCGCGACTACATCGGGAACGTGCTCCCCGATATCGCCGAAATCGCCGGCGCCAAATGGACCGCCGACTTCAATAAAACCCGCAGCAGCGGCGGCTTCGGAATGGGGATGGATCCGGGGATGGAAATGGACCCGGCGATGGGTATGGAAGCCGGCGGCCTGTATCCCGGGATGGGCGGTCCTGGCATGATGGGCCGCGGCAACGTCCCGCTCGAAGATCCGCCGCTGGTGAAGTGGTCGACCAGCAGCCAGGAGGACGTGATGTCCAACCTGTTCCCCTGGCGGCCCAACACCCCCTCGACCCTCGAGGTCCTTTACTCGCAGGAAAACCTGTGGGTGCTGACACAGTTGATGCACGTCATCGACAACGTCAACGGCGAAGCACGTCAGCCCTTCCAAGCCGTCATCCGCGAGATCACGCAGATCTCGATCGGCAAAAATGCCACCGTCGGAGCCGCGCCCGGCGGCGGGATGATGGATCCCATGATGGATATGATGGCGATGGACATGGGGATGGGAATGGGCATGGAGCCGGGGATGGGCATGGAGCCCGGCATGGGCGGGATGGGAGGTACGCAGCAACAAACCCCGGACCCGGCCGACAAACGTTACGTCGACCTCAGCTACGATCCGATCGAAGCGGCTACCCTGCGGTCAGCCATGGAGAGCTCGCGGCCGGAAGACGCCTTCATGACGGTCGCCAAACGCATCCCGGTCAAGCTGAATGTGAAGATGGACCAGCGAAAGATCCCGTTGCTGGTCGCCGAATGCGGTAACGCGGCGCTGATGATCGAAGTCCGCCAAGTTCGCGTGAACCCCACCCGCAGTGCCACCCTCCGCAGCGCGCCCGGAATGGGCGGGATGGGAGGCATGGGAGGAATGGGCATGGACCCCGCGATGGGAATGGGCGGAGAAGCCGGTTACGGCGGCATGGGATTGATGCCCGGAATGGACGCGGCGGCCGGAGGAATGGAAGCGGGGATGCTCGGCGGCCCCGGCGGGATGCGAGGCCAAGGTGCGGAATTCCCCAACGACGTTCCGGTTGAGGTCTACGGCATCGTCTACATCTTCAACCCACCGGACATGGAAAAATTGGGCATCGAGCAGGTCGACGAGAACACCCAAGTCGATGGCCAGATCGGTGTCAGTGCGCCCGAGGGCGAAGCGCCGGAAGTCTCTGCCGAACCGACTCTCCCCGAAGCCGGAGCGACTCCTCAGCCCGAGGTAACTCAGCCCAGTGCAGCCCAGCCCAGTGCAGCCCAGCCCAGTGCAGCCCAGCCCAGTGCAGCCCAGCCCGGTGCCGCCCAGCCTGGTGCCGCTCAGCCCGGTGCCGCTCAGCCTCAGCCGGGCGCGACGCCTCCGGGCGCTGCACCGGTCCCCGGCGGCCAGCCCGCTCCAGGTCCGGCCACGCCTCCGGCGGCAGGAACCGCCGCTCCGACCGGTCCCCAGCCCGCGGGCGGAGCCACCCCAGCTAATCCAGCCGCCGGCAATCCAGCCGCTGGTAATCCAGCCGCCGGCAACGCTGGTGGCCCACCGAGCCCGACGGGAGCCGCAGCTCCGGCGGCGCCCTGAAGATGAGAGAAGTTCGTGCCCGGGCAATCCGGGCGCGATAGAATCGATGCGGGTCGGACAGAAACGCACGGCCAACGTGACAGCTACGGAACGGTAACTCGGGATTGAGTCATGGCGAATAAAAAACTCTCCGGCGTCTTCGCCCAGCACGTGGAAAAGATGGTGCTCGGGCTCTGTGTCCTGGTGACGCTGTTCCTGTTGTATCTAGGCATCTCGATGCCGGACTACACGCAGACCAAGCAACCCGAGGATCTCGAGAGTCAGGCCGTTCAGGTCAAGAGCTCCATCGACGGCGATCACTGGGAAGCGATCCGGGAAGAACGCATCGTCGAAGCCGAATTTGAGGAGCGCGTCGAGAAATCGCTGCAGCCGATTCCCGCCGCTCCCTACGCCACGAACACCCCGTGGGAATGGAAGGGGAAAGCCCAAATCGGTCGCCGCGACGATCCGGTTTTGGTGGCTCCCGGCAAGCCGCACATGGAAGGGGTGCTCGGAGCGATCGCCATCCAGCACGCGACCGAGCGAAGCTATCCGCTCGCCGATCTCGAAGACGCCGATCCGATTGAGGTCGAAGAGCGGAGACCCCGTCGCCGGACGCGGAACCGTCGCAACAACGCGATGGGGCCCGAGGGAATGATGGGCGAAATGGCGATGACGCCCGAAGACGCCGCGATGATGGATCCGGCAATGGCCGGAGGCTATCCCAGTATGGAAGGGTATCCGGGGGTTGGAATGGCAGGACCGGGCATGCCCGGAACAGGCAATCTCTCGGCCCGTCGTCTCGCCTCCAAATACAACTTGGGGTTCGACGTCAGCAAGCTCTCCGGAATGGGGGCCATGGGAGCCTCCTCGCGGATCACTCCGGAAACCGCCCATTTCATCGCGGGTACCGCACTCATTCCGCACGAGCAGATGGTCAAAGCCTATGAGCTGGCTTTCGAGAATGCCAAAGGCGGCAACCCGATGCGAGACGTTCCCGTCTACTGGGAGTTCGAAGTCCAGCGGGCCGATGTCACCGATAAACCCGCAGATCAGCTGACCGATGCCGACTGGAAGACGGTCTTCACGTTCAGCGAATTCGAAAAGCGATTCAAACGGTGGGCCGGGGCCGCTGCCGACATCACACCGAAAAAGTACACCGACGGCCAGCTTACACTCCCCCTTCCGCCGCTGATGCTCCGCGACATCAATCGCATCGCGGTCCATCCCGATCTGCCCCTCGAGGAAGATCTGGCCATGAACCGGCAGGGCGCCTTTGGGCCGGTCCCGGCCGAGCCTGGAGAGGAAGAGGTCGAGGAAGCCGAAACCGAGGAAGAGACCCCCGGCGGCATGGTTCAGCCCCCGAGCTTCGGAGGAGGCCCGCGCGGCTTCGGCGGCCAAGGCATGATGCCGGGGATGATGCCTGGAATGGACGTGGAAATGGGCATGGGCATGGAGATGGGCATGGGCATGGGAAGGGGGGGCTACGGCAGCCGCTCGATGATGGGCCCGCCCAAATACAAGCTCATCCGCTTCTACGACTTTGCTGATCCCAAGAATGCGAACTCGCCCAAGATGGGCCGCAAATACGTCTATCGCGTGCACGTCGCGGTCGAAGACCCGAACTTTCCGCGAATGGCTCAGATGCAGCCCGAACTGCGTTACCTGACGGCCGAGGCGTACGCCCGCGTGAGTCAGAAGCTGCGTGAAGCAGAAGCCAACAAAGGCGTCCGCGACCCGCGGCTGTGGACCGATTGGAGTGAGCCGAGCGATCCGGTGTCGCTGCCCGACCTGGTCCGCGTCTACGCCGGGCCGGTCGCACCGGCCAACATGGCCGAGGCGCGGCGGCCGCGGACGGTGGAGTATCAGCGGAGCCCGCCGCAGGCTGAGTTGGTCGCGCTGAAGTGGGACATGAAGCTCGCGACCGATCTGATCCTCCCCTTCCAGGCTCAGCCCGGATCGGTGCTGACCAAGACGGGCGTGGCAACGGTCATCGACCCGATCGACCTGTCGATCCGCAAAACCGAAGAGCGGCAGGTCGACACGTCGGCCGTCGTTCTCGATATGTACGGCGGTCGTGAGCTCGCCTTGGCTGGCGATCCGGCGATTACCGAACCGGGCGTGGTGCTCATGTTCGACGAGAACGGCACCTTAGAAGTCCTCGACGAACTCGATCATCTCGGCGAGTACCGTCTCTACAGTTTCGCCGACGAGCGCGAGCAGGCGGAAGCGGCTGCCGATGCGAGAGCCAATCAGGAGTCGATGGGGAACGACCCCGCCATGATGATGATGGAAGAGCCAGGGGCAGGCGGACGGGGCCGAGGCCGAGGAGGCCGCGGCGCACCGTAACGCACCGCAGCGAGCGGCTGTCCAAAGCCGACGACCCCCAACACCCTCCCCCCGGGGCGTCGGCCTTTCCATAAATCCAAGGGCTAGAAAAGGCACAGCCATCACCCTCCCCCCGGGAGGGTCGGGCTCTTAGGCCCGGGGAGGGTCTTCCAGCGAGTTTCTCCCGCCGCACATTTGCCCTCCCCGGTCGTTCCTCACGACCCTCCCGGGGGGAGGGTGACGACAGGTCGTGCGACTTGTGTAGAGACCCTCGCCTAAAGGGAGGGTGTCATTGAGGTTCTCTCCATGCCGGCCCGACTACGTGGGCTGGCATTTTTTATGGAGCCTGGACTCCACTTCGTGGGCTGCGCGCAGAAAATTGCGGACGCTCTGGCCGCGGACCCCGAGGCTCACTAACGGCGTATGCCGCTCGATTGAGGTACCGGGCTGAGGAATATCGTGGAGCGTCACCAGGGTCCCAACGGTGGTTAGCTCCCACTCGGGATCCCAGCGGCACGCCGCCCGCGACCAGACGATCCGCTTGAGGCCGAGCGTTGCGTCGGCTAAATGGCTGGACGACGCATCGCCGTGGGCTTCTCGCTGTTCCCGCACCACCCCATGCGCCGCGACGTGACGAGTGACCAGTGACGAGCCCAACCGCCGCTCCAGCAACTCCATCGAGGCGGTCATCCGGGGATTGATCTCCAGCACCCACAGCTCGTCGCTGCTGTCTGCGATCAGATCGATTCCAAAGAGACCCCGGAGGGCAAGTTCCTGGCGGATGGCTTCGCCGAGCCGCTGCAACTTCTGCTGGCACTCGGTGCGCACCGGCAAGGGGCCGAGCGAACCGGAATAGAGGAAAGGGGTCGCCCCCAGGTTCTGGAAAAGCGACCGACACACACCCAGCAGTTCCGTCGACGAGTCGGACGCGAGGAACGAAGCTCCCCAAGGCCGGCCGGCGACGCGCTTCTGAAGATAGTGATCATCGTTTCGTGGATTGATCCGCGAGGCGGAGACGCCGAGGCCCGCGGTTGAGCGACGCGATTTGGCGAGCCAGCCGGGTGGGACTTCGCGCGTCGTGGGGAGGCGGAAGCGGGGGAAGCGGAAGCCGCATCGCTCGGCCAGGGACTGCAAGAAAACGGGGTCGCGGAGACGCTCGATCGTTGCCGTGGGCGGTGCCAGAACAGGGCGCTGGTCACGCACCCTCTCGAGACGCTGGTACCACTGTTCCATGCCTCCAGTCAGCACCAGCGGCCCTGGTGGAAGTCGCTCGAGTAATCCATCGAAGTCGAGCTCTGGCGGCAAGGGCTGCCAGGAACGGGCGGCGCGGCGGGTATCGACGTCGCCGAACCGATCGATGGCGGAGACCTCCCAACCGTCGCTCGCCGCAGACTCAGCCGCCGCCCGGACTGAACCGCCCATCAGGATCAAGTGCCGCAGGGGCGGTGGTGGTTGCATGCGCTTGCGCTTCTGTTAACTTCACGACTTCTCCCGCCGGACTCACTCCTCCGGGTCGCGAGAACATCATCAGATTAACCACTGTTGGAGAGACGAGCATGCGGTTTTATATCGGCGAAGCGCTGAGCGGCGAAGGCAACGAGATCGCCCACATCGACCTGATGATTGGCAGCAAGGACGGACCGGTCGGAATCGCATTCGCCAACGCTCTCTCGCGGCAGAGCGAAGGCCACTCGAACCTGCTGGCTGTCCTCGAGCCGAACGTGGCGGTCAAGCCGGCGACCGTGATGATCACCAAGGTCACGATCAAGGGCATGAAGCAGGCCGTGCAGATGTTCGGTCCCGCTCAGTTCGCCGTTGCGAAAGCGGTTGCCGACAGCGTCGGCGAGGGAGTGATTCCTAAGGATCAGGTCGAGGATCTGGTCATCGTGTGCGGCGTGTTCATCCACCCGCAGGCCGAAGACGACCAGAAGATCTACAACTACAACTACCAAGCCACCAAGGACGCGATCGCCAACGCGATGCAGTCCAAGCCGTCGGCCGACGAAATGATCGCCAAGAAAGATTCCGCCTCGCACCCGTTCAAGGGTTTCTAAGGACCGTTCGAGCAACGCAGGGTTCTGATCAACCGCCGAATGCTGCAGGTTTTTTCATCAGCCGCCACGCGCTAGCGTCCGGTTCTACTGCGATGGCAGAAACCGTGGGCTAGCGCCCAGCGGCTGATGGGGTTTCAGCGTGATACCTTGGAGCGACGCTTCGTGGACCTGTTAACGATCCTGCTGCAGCTCGACCCCGATCGCCATGCCAGCACCTTCGACGCGATCGCGGCGAAGGATGCGGGGGTCGAGACGTTGCTGCAGTATTCGCAGGTTTCTGTCGACCAGGTCACGCCGCTGGTTCACGGGGCGATGTTCACCCGCGGCGGCGATGCGTTGCGGCGGACGGCGATTTTTATCGGCGGCAGCGACGTGGCCGCGGCTGAGTCGCTGCTCGAGCAAGTTCGGGAGACGTTTTTCGGTCCGGTCCGCGTCTCGGTGATGTTCGACGCGAACGGATGCAACACGACCGCCGCGGCAGCCGTCCTCTCGGCGAAGCGGCACCTCACCCTTTCCTCTTCGACGGCCGTCGTGCTCGGAGGTACTGGGCCTGTCGGCTTGCGCGTCGCACGGCTGCTCGCCCGTGCGGGCTGCCACGTGCGACTGGCTTCGCGGCGGGAGGATCGAGCGGCCGAGGCGGTGGCCTTGATCCGTAGCCAAATCGCCAGCCGAGCCAATTCTGCGGCCGCGGCAGAAGAGCCCGCTTCCGAAAGCCTTCAGCCCCTGCTCCGCCCGGTGGCAACGCCTGACGCCGCCGCGACCGCGGAAGCCATCGCCGGCTGCGACCTGGTCTTCGCCTGCGGGGCCGCCGGTGTGGAACTGGTCGACCGCGAGACGCTTCAAGCGGCTGAGCGGTGGCGAGTCGCGGTCGATCTGAACGCGGTTCCTCCGGGCGGCATCGGCGGGATCAAAGCGACCGATCGCGGCAGCGAGAGCGACGGCCGGTTCTGCTACGGAGCGATCGGCGTCGGTGGACTGAAGATGAAGATCCACCGCGCCGCCGTCCAGAGGCTGTTCGATCGCAACGACCAAATCTTCGACGCCGAAGAAATCCTGGCGATCGGGGAAACGATCGTCTAGCGGAAGTCTCGCTCGCGAGGGTCGGTCAGCCCGTCGGCCAGCCGCCGCAGCGCTTCGGTCTCGATCTGGCGGACCCGTTCACGGGTCAGCCCGAGTTCGGCACCGATCTCCTTGAGCGTGTGCGGCTCGGCTCCGTCGAGTCCAAACCGCATTCGCAGAACGGTCGCTTCCCGCTCATCGAGTCCGCCGAGTAGCTCCATCGCGTGGCGAAGGATGTCGTGGTCGAGCAGCGCCTCGTCGGGGCTCTTAAGCCGCTCGTCCATCACCATCTCGCCGAGCGACCAACCTGCTTCGGTCTGGTCGCTCTGGGGCGTGCCGTTGCTGATCCGGATCGCCTTTTTGATGATCGGCAGCTTCTTTTTCGGCAGCCCGAGCACCCTCGCGATTTCCTCATGCGTCGGCGTCCGCCCCAGCTCCTCGACCAAGCGCGCCGATGCTCGCCGCCACTTGCTGAGCAGCTCGACCATGTAGGCGGGGATGCGGATCGTTTTGGCGCTGTTGATCAACGCCCGCTTGATCGATTGCTTGATCCAGTAGCTGGCGTAGGTGCTGAAGCGAGTCCCCACGCCGGGGTCAAAACCTTCGACCGCGCGGAGCAGGCCGAGGTTCCCCTCTTCGATCAGATCCTGCAGTCCGAGACCCTTGCCGGTGTAGCCACGGGCAATGTTGACGACCAGCCGCAGGTTTGCCCGGACCATGCGGTCGCGTGCCCGCACATCCCCTTCGGCGATGGCCGCGGCCAAGTCCTGTTCTTCCTGGGCCGATAACAGAGGCGTTTCATTGATCTCGCGGAGATACGTCTCCAGCGGGGACTGCGGTGCAGCGCCGGACCGGGGGCGACGCAGCGAGACGCGCGCTTCCTGCAACTCGGCGACGGCGGAATTCAGTTCTTCAATTGATTCCGACATAGCGGGGGAGCCTTCGTGATCGTTGTGGAGGAGGGGGCTGGACATCCACGTCTGGGCGTCGCGCATCGGAAGAACCGGGGGCCGCGTGGGTCCAATGGCAGCCGGTCGAACCGACATCTAAAGAAGCGAATCGGCCGAGCGGGACCACGATCTGGAAGACTTCGCAAAGAGGGCGAAGTAGGAGGAATGTGCCGGTTGCGTTGGTGATGCCGGAGGTAACGCCGAGCGGTCACGCCGTGAGTGCCAGTCTGCGCATTTCATCAGCCGCCGGGCGCTAGCCCCCGGTTTCCGGAAATCGCCTGACTCTACCGGAGTCTATTTGCTTGAGCTTCTGTTGATCCCCCCTTCCATCCGCGTTCTCCGTGCTATCCGCGGTCCGTCCCTTTTCCGTGCGTTTCCGTGTCCTTCCGTGGCCAGATCACCCCCTAGATTCCGTGAGAGTCTGGGAATCACCCGAGAACCGGACGCTAGCGCGTGGCGGCTGATTGCACGCTCGTTCCTCGCGACGGGAATCGCTTCATAACCGCGCATTAAAAAACCGCGTTCGAGCCGATGCTCGAACGCGGTTGCGGGTTCACGTTGCGGGTTGCGATCAGTCGTTGGTCGGGATCAACGGCCCTTCGCTGCCGCCGAGACCCCCCTTGAGTTCCTGATCGCTCGACTGCCGTTGGCGTTCTTCCTCGGCGGCCGCTTCCTCTTGCTCTTCAGCCCATTCGACGCGTTTCCGCGACAGGCCGATCTTCCGCTCGTCGGTGTCGACCCGCAGGATCTTGACCTCGATGTCGTCGCCCACTTTGACGATCTCTTCGGGGTCTTCGACTTTGTGATCAGCCAGTTCCGAGATGTGGAGCAAGCCTTCCAAGCCGTCCTCGAGGCCGACGAAGACACCGAAGTTGGTGATCTTGGTGACCTTGCCGTTGACCACTTGGCCGGGCTGATACTTCTGCGGAATGTCCGAATCCCAGGGATCGTTGTCGAGCTGCTTGAGCCCCAGAGCGATCCGCCGCCGGGACTGATCGACGCTCAGCACGCGGCACTCGATCTCTTGACCCTTCTCGAGCATCTCGCTCGGGTGGCTGATCTTGCGCGTCCACGACATGTCGCTGACGTGCAGCAAGCCGTCGATGCCTTCCTCGAGTTCGACGAACGCACCGTAGTTGGTGAGGTTGCGAACCTTGCCTTTGACGTCGGTCCCTTCGGGGTACTTTTCGACGACCTGGTCCCAGGGATTCTTTTGGGTCTGCTTCATGCCCAGGCTGAGCTGCTGGCCTTCGGGATCGACCGCCAAGATCTTGACTTCGATCATGTCGCCGATGTTGACCAGTTCGCTCGGGTGATTGACCCGCTTGGTCCAGCTCATTTCGCTGATGTGCACCAAGCCTTCGATGCCCGCTTCGAGTTTGACGAAGGCTCCGTAGCTCATCACGTTGACGACTTCGCCCATGTGGGTCGAGCCGACCGGGTACTTGGTCTCGACGTTTTCCCACGGGTTGCGGTCTTTCTGCTTCAGTCCGAGCGCGATCTTTTGCTTTTCGCGGTCGATGTGCAGGACCTTGACCTCGATTTCCTGGTCGATGGCGACCATTTCCGAGGGGTGGCCGATCCGTTCCCAGGCCATGTCGGTGATGTGCAGCAAGCCGTCGATGCCGCCGAGATCGACGAACGCCCCGAAGTCGGCGATGTTCTTGACGATCCCCTTGCGGATCTGACTGACTTCCAGCTCCTGCATCAGGTACTTGCGGTCTTCTTCGCGCTGGCGTTCGATCAGCGAACGGCGGCTGATGACGATGTTGCGGCGGGTGTCGTCGATCTTGAGGACTTCGGCCTGGATGACGCGGCCGATGAAATCGCCGATGTCGCCCGGGCGGCGAATATCGACCTGGCTGCCGGGCAGGAAGACGCTGACGCCGATGTCGACCAGCAATCCGCCCTTGATCTTGCGGACGACCGTGCCGGTGACCACTTGGCCCTCGGCGACCGACTCCATCATCGCTTCCCACTGGATGATCTTTTCCGCTTTGCGCTTGCTCAGCGAGATCATGCCGTAGGGATCGTCGGCCGCTCCGAGCTCGTCCTCCATCTCCTCGATCAGGACTTTGACGATGTCGCCGAGCTTCGGCGGCTCTTCATCGCTGCCCCATTCGTCGAGGCTGACCGTCCCCTCGCTCTTGAAGCCAACGTCCACCAGGGCCCATTCGTCGTTGAGTTCGACGATTCGGCCATCGACGATTTTGCCCGAGTCGTAATCCTGCTGCTCCTGTTCCAGAGCATCGAGCAGCAGTTCCTCGCTCTCTTCGGCTGGCACCAGCAGGGCCAGCTCCTGTTCGAGGGAAGGATCTTCGAGAGAGCGAATCAGATTGCGGTTGACCATAAGAACTCAGTCGCGGGACGGGAGGAGCACGCACGCCGACGGACCGTTTACGTCGTCAGGCGGACCGGTTACAAAACCCGGAGTCCCGCAGGGGTTGGAGGAGCACGAACATTGGCGTTACGACTCCGAGGCAAACCGTTTACCTCGGGCGGCCGATCGCGAACTCACCCGCAGCGGATGAATCGCGAGGCAAACAGAAAAAGTATCAGAGCAGCGCCGCTGCCACAACGGCCATCCGCTCACAATCCAAGCGCCGATTTGCCCTGATTTTCCGTGCCTTGGCTCGCTTCGACATTGTACCGCTCCGGAAACCGCGGCCGGCCCCCAAGCCGTCGCGGCGACGGTTCCCCCGCCCCCCCTCTCCACGCATTTTGACGACTTTTCCATGAGCTCCTCGGCATCGCTTCCTCTGCGTCTGGCCATCGGTGGCGATCACGCTGGCTTTCCGCTCAAGCACGAACTGGTCGGCTGGTTGGGGGGCCAGGTGACCGAGCTGATCGATTGCGGAGCGACCGACGCGACGAGCAGCGACTATCCCGATTTTGCCCTCGCCGTCGGCAAAGCGGTCCTCGAGGGACGTGCCGATCGCGGCATCCTGGTCTGTGGCAGCGGCGTCGGCGTCAGCGTCGCGGCGAACAAAATTCCCGGGATCCGCGCCTCGCTCTGCCACGATACCTATTCGGCGCGGCAGGGAGTCGAGCACGACGACATGAACGTGCTCTGTATCGGCGCCCGCGTCATCGGCCCAGAATTGGCAATGGAAGTGATTCGCGCTTTCCTCGCCGCCCGCTACGAACCGCAGCCCCGCCACGCCCGCCGCGTCGAAAAGATCCTCCAGATCGAACGCGACGCCCTCGCCGGAAAGTTTGGATAGTCGCCTTTCGCTCCGCGAAAGTTGCGTCGATGCAAAGTGCATTGGTTAGCCGGGCTGTCCTGTTTCCGTTGAGCCGTAGGCGCTAGCCTCGGGCCCAATCCGTTACGGGCTGCCGGAAACTTTTGCGTTGCAGCTGTGTCCATTCCCAAGTGCGGACCCTTCAGCAGCGCGACGGAACCCGCGGCTAGCGCCGTCGGCTCAAATGCGTAAAAAACCGGACCGCTAGCGCCTCGCGTCTCGCCGCACCACGACCACCCGCAGGTCGCAGACGTTGGTCCCGGTCGGGCCGGTCTTGAGCAGCCCCCCGGCTCGCTCAAAAAAATGGTAGGCGTCATTGCGGCGGAGATAGTCGGCGACATCCAGCCCGAGCTCCACGGCTCGTTGCCAGACGGCCGCATCGACATACGCGCCGGCCGCGTCGGTCGGTCCATCCTCCCCGTCGGTTCCACCGGAGAGGATCACAATCCGCTCCCGATCGGCAGTGGTGAGCGATTCGCCTTCCTCCATCAGCCGCTCGAGTGCCGCCAGGACGAGCTGTTGGTTGCGGCCTCCGCGGCCTCGCTCGGCCGCCGCAACGAGCTGCACGACTGGTTCGCCGCCAGTGATCAAGCAGTCGGGCGTTCCGCTCGCGGCGGGAGCGTCGCGAAGCATCGACAATGCCATCTCGGCGAGATGGCGGCCCACCTCCTCCGCCGCCCCTTCGCTCCGGCGAGCCGACGTCATCGCGTGCGAATAGCCCCGCCGCTCCGCTTCGATCCCCGCTCCGTCCACGGCCACCGCGTTGTTGCCGATGATCGCCACCTGCCGCTCGGGCAACGACACCGAGCGGCTCGCCGCCGAGTGCTGCACTGGACTTCTGTTCTCGAGGACGCGGTAGACCGACTCGGGCAACTCGCGGTGCCGGTCGAAGCGGGCAAGCACCGCCAGGGCGTCGGCGGTGGTGCTCGAATCATCCACCGTCGGCCCCGAAGCGATCAGGTCGAGCGGATCGCCGAGCACGTCGGAGATGACCAGCGTCACCAGATGCCCAGCCCGGCAGGCCGCGGCCAGTTTGCCTCCCTTGATCGCGCTCAGATGCTTGCGGACGACGTTCAGGGCTTCGATGTCCGCTCCAGCGCCGCTCAGAAAGCGGGTGACTTGCCGCTTGTCCTCCAGCGTGATCCCATCGATTGGCAGTGGCAACAGGGCCGACCCGCCGCCGCTGAACAGGGCGACGCAGAGGTCGTTGGCCTCGGCGCTGCCGACCAGTTCGAGAATCTTGCGGCTCCCCTCGACCGCCCGCGGCGTCGGCTCGTTGAGCCCGGCGGGGCGAACTGGATCGAGATGAATCCAGCGGAGAGGCCGCTCGGTCCCCTCGGGAACGTTCACCCAGCCCTCGAGCCGCAGTTGCTTCGCCAGTCCCTCACCCACTGCCGCTTCGAATCCGGCGGCCATCGCCCCGCTGGCCTTGCCGGCACCGACGACGATCAAGCGGCCGAGGTCAGCGATGGGGAACGGATGCTCCGCGATCCACAGCACCTCCCCCGCGGGCGTCTGCTCCACCCGCACCTGCTCGCCGACCAAACGCTCGGCATCGACCGCCGCAACGCCCTCCCGCCAGATCGCTAGTGCATCGTCGGTCAGCATGGTTGCAGGTTGCAGGTTGCAGGTTTCAGGTGGCAGGTGGCAGGTGGCAGGGATTCGTACTCGTACTCGTACTCAGCGAAGCGGTACTCGTACTCGAATCCTAGAGCGAGCGTTCTGCAATATGCCGGACCGGTTTCGAGTACGAGTACGAGTTGAAAACCATATGATTCTCCCTTCTCCCGGCTCCCGGCTCCCGACTCCCGGCTCCCGGCTCCCGGCTCCCGGCTCCCGGCTCCCGGCTCCCGGCTCCCGGCTCCCGGCTCCCGGCTCCCGGCTCCCGACTCCCGGCTCCCGGCTACCGGCTACCTCCCGGCTCCCGGCTACCTCCCGGCCCCCGGTTGCCACATGGCGACTCGCACCCAATCGACGAGCGCTTCGCCGCCGCCGAGGCCTTCGAAGGTGACTCGCAACGGGCGGTCGCTGGTGACGACGCGGTACAGGCGGATATCTTGCCAGCCCGCTTTGCCGCGGACCAGCGTCCCGAGCTCCGAGCCGGCGTCACTGTCGTAGACCAGCAGTCCTTGATGCGGTCCGCCAAAGCCGAGCGTGCGGACGCGGGCATCGATCCGCACCCAACTGCCCGCCGGGACTGTGACCGGGCCGCTGCGGACGCGAAGCACCGTGCCGGCGTAACCACCGGGGAGGGGAACTTCGCCATGGGCAGCCGCTTCGATTCGCAGCGCTCCGAGACCATCGCTTCCGGCCGTCGGATCGATCCCGACCTGCGCGTCGGCGACCGCTTCCAGCCGCTTCTGGTGCGTCCAGCCGCTGCGGAGCATTGCTTCGGCGTCATCCAA
This sequence comes from Candidatus Laterigemmans baculatus, assembly GCF_010367455.1. Taxonomy (GTDB): domain Bacteria; phylum Planctomycetota; class Planctomycetia; order Pirellulales; family Pirellulaceae; genus Laterigemmans; species Laterigemmans baculatus. The sequence goes on from NZ_WRPR01000033.1 coordinate 67,022, forward strand.
CTCCCCGCCGGCTAGCAAGTTCTCGGTCCAGCGGCCATCGTCGAGGATTGGTCGCCAAGCGAGTTGCAGGACCGTGCCGCCGGGGGCGAGCAGCGTCGGCATTCCGGTGGGGTGCATCTCGGGCGGTTGCAAGCGACCGGCGAGCGCTTGGCGGACATTCACCGCGTGCCAATCGGCCGCTCGCGTAGCCCGCATCGCGGTGTTGTAGCGTCCCGAGGCGAGGATCGGTTGCACGTCGGCCAGGGCGTTGGCGGCCAGCCGCATCGCTTCGGCAGGCGTCGCCGCTCTCGGCACCAATCCGCCGCCGACGGCCGACCTCCAGTCTTCGCGAGCCATCAGCAGATCGTCGCTGACCAGCCTCCACCGTTCCTGGTTGAGGCTTTCCGCTTGGCTGCGGATGACGCGCTCGAGGCGGCGGCCCAGTCCCGGGTCATCCGAGAATACCAGCCACTCGACCCAATCGGGCGACTCGATCGCAACTCTCGACATGGCTCCGTCGGCGACCAGCGGAAGCTGCTCCGCCGCCGTGTTGGTCAACCGCCAAGCGAAAGCACCACTCCGCGCCGGCGCATGGAATTCGAGCGTCGGCGGAGTCGGCGGTGAGGGACCGCCGGGCGGCTGTGCGGTATGGCTCGCGATCACCACATCAAGGCGTTCGCCCGCCATGTGCGCCAGGTGATAATTCGGCTGGTTGCTTCGCAGGTCGGGCTGCGGCCGACTCCCGGCGACCGCAGGGCCGATGATCTCCAGCCAGCGATTGACCAGCCCCAACGCCGCGGCTCGCTGCAGATCGGCTTCGCGGCCACTGGTCAGCGAACGCGTCGAGCGGAACACGATCGCCTGCGGTCCCGCCTTCAGCGCTTCGGCCGTTTGAAGCCAGATCGAGTGCCAACCGAAATCTTCGACGTTGGCTGCACCCAGTCCTCGGCTGATCGCGTCGAGCTGTGCGATCAATCGCTCGGGCGGCAAAGTGGGAACGCCCACGGCGACCGCCACCGGGCGTCCGGTGCGGCGCAGTTGGTCGCGGAGCAAGGCCGTCTGCTCGTCGCCGCCGAGCCCACGGATCGCTGGCGGCAAATCGTAGACGAGCGTCGTCGCTACCCCGGCGAAACGGTCCCACGACTCCGCCGGGGCGACCATCGCGGGGCGCTGCCAAAGGGTGGGAAGCCGAGCGATTCGTTCCGCTTCGTTGGCGGCCAGATCCATCTGGGAATCGTCGAGCGAAGTCCCGAGGTACCACCCCGCCACGGGCGTCAGCAGAGGTTCGAGCGCGGGATCGGGGGCGGTTGGCGGCGGTGCGTAAACAATCATCGACTGCCGGACCGCTTCCCGCAGAAGCTCGGCCGTGGGTGGCCGCGAGAGCAGCACGGCATCGAAGCCGAGCATCTTGAGATAGTCGAGCGGCTCGCCATTGTGCTCCAAAATCCGCGTCACGCGCCCGCTCCGAAACGCGGACTCGAAGGCCGACTGCAGCGTCGACCGCAAAGCGGAGGCGTGGGGTGCCGGGAGCACGCCGGCCGCGGCTGCCGAACGCCCGGGCTGAAGCTGCCCGCTGCCGGCGACGGCTCCGCGACTGAAAGCGATGGCCGTCCCCGCGACGCTGCTTCCGGCCCCGCCGTTTGCTGGCGCTGCGGCGGGGGAGACGGAGACCAGTCCGTCGATCCGCAGGTCGTCCAGGCGGATCGTCGACAACCCGGGGCCGGTGTAGGCGTTGATCACGACCGCGTCGATGTAGGCGTCGTCCAGGTCGACCTCAGCGCCGAATTGGCCGCGGATCGCGATCTCGCGAAGCCTGCGCTGCGTGGAGTCGGGGGTTGCGGTGAGCATCTCCCACTGGCCGTCCCCGCGGTGGGTGTGTCCCCACAGGATCGCGGCCAGCGGAGCCCGTGTGGCGGGGTCGATCACCCGCGGATACCGCACCCGCAACCCGACCCGGGCTCCGTGCCGCACGGCCTGGACCGAGACCGTCGCCTTGACTTCGGCGATGATCTGCGAGGGGTCGATGCGGTACTCGAGGACCGCGCGGGTGCCGTTTCCGGTCCGCAGCGTCAACGCTTCACAGGGCCGCCGGTCGAGTCCGCCGGTCGCGTCGAGCCAGTGGGAGCGGACTTCCGCCCCGCAGTCCGCTTCGCTCAGCCGCCAATTCAGGGGCCGCCCGTCGAGCGGGTCGATCAGCGGACCGCTGGCAAAGCCCGGGGAGAAGTTGCCGTAGAGCGTGCCGAGCACTAGCAGCAGCAGGGCTGACCCGATCCGCAGCGCTTGCCGGGGGCGCGCAACCGGTGAGGCAGCGGCCGTTTTCCTCGCTCGGCGGGAGGCGAGTTGTTGACCGAGCAGGCCACAGACCGGCATAACGTTGTCTCAAAGCGTCACGCGAAGCGATTTCTCAACAAACAGCCTAAACCCTGTAACTACCAAGGTTTGCGCGGCAAATCTACAGGAGTTTGTTGCTTCCACGCCACTTGTTGCGAGAATGCATCGCTGCGGCGTCGTTTGTCTAACTGGTTTGCTGGTCGTCACTTACATCGCCACTTCGGCGGTGCGTGCCGGATCGGCACCGAGCGTGCTTTTGCTCTGTTCCCAATCACTGACCGCAACAACCTGGAGTTAGCCCCACGATGGCATTCGCAGCCCAACCTCTTCGTGACCAAACCGACGAAACCCCCGTGGAACTGAACGAGTTGATCCAAGCGGTCAACGCCCTGCCGGCTCGGTACCGCGAGAGCCTGCAGCCGTCGCTCTCCCGAGTGGTGGAGTGCAGCACGCGGCGGCGGCGGATTCTAAACTTGGTTCAAGAGGCGCTCAGTCAATTGCGTTTGGACATGAAGTATCTTGTCTTTGATCTCGAAGCGACGCGTCGCGAACGGGACGAGTATCGCCAACGTATTGAAGAGCTCGGCGACCAGTAGTTTTAAGTGGAATCCATGTCTGAATTTACGCCTGAATCTTTTGCCCAACGTGTCCTGCAGCTCGGCTTGGCAGACGCTCGCCAAATCGACGCAGCACGTTCCGAACTCGGTTCCGGCGAGATCACGACCGAAGATTTGATCCGCAGTCTGCACCGCCACGGTCTGCTGACCACGCTGCAGCTGGACAAGATCATGCGAGGCGACTCGCACGGGTATTTTTTCGGCGACTACAAAATCCTCTACCTGATCGGTGCCGGTACCTTTGCCCGGGTGTACCGTGCGGCCAAGGGCGCTGAGGGGGAAGTGTTCGCCCTCAAAGTGCTGCGAAAGCGGTTTCGCGACGAGGTCGCCCAACTCGACCAGTTTCTTCGCGAAGGCCGGATGGGATTGCGGCTGCGGCATCCGAACATCGTCTCGATCTACGACGTCAACGCCGACGTCCGCAATCCCTTCATGGTGATGGAGTTCGTCGAAGGGCAAACGCTGCGGGAACTGGTCCAGATCCGCGGCAAGCTCGAGCCGAAGATCGCTCTGAAGCTGATTGGCGACGTGGCCGCCGGACTCGCCTACGCGGCGACGCTCGGGATCAGCCACCGCGATATGAAGATGTCCAACGTACTGGTCAGCACCGAGGGGCGGGCCAAGCTGGTGGACTTCGGGTTGGCCGCCTTGGCCGATCGCAACAACCCCGACCAACTGGCCGATTGCCCCAATGCGCGAGCGATCGACTACGCCACGCTCGAACGGGGCACGGGCGTTCGCAAGGACGACCCGCGGAGCGATATCTATTTCGCCGGCTGCATGCTCTACAACATGCTCAGCGGCGTCTCCCCCCTGACCGAAACCCGCGACCGCGTGGCCCGCTTGAATGTGACCCGGCTGCAGACGATCACGCCGATCCACCAGGTCCTTCCCGACATCCCGGCTCCGGTCGCCCACGTGGTCGCCAAAGCGATCGAGTTCGATCCCGAGAAGCGGATTCAGTCGGCCGAACTCCTGCAGGCGGAAGTCCGCAAGGCGCTCGAGCGGCTCGAGGCGGGCGATTACCGGCGCGTCTCGGCTGACGGCGAGCAGGAAACACCGGCGGTCGAGGAGGTGGCACCTTCGAGCGAAGGGGAAGGCCGCACGGTGATGCTGGTCGAGTCGAAGATCGAGCTTCAGGACGCGATCCGCGATCAGCTGAAAAAGCGGGGCTATCGCGTGCTGGTGATCAGCGACCCGCGACGGGCGATCGCGCGGTTCGATCCGATCGAGGACCCGCCGGCCGACTGCGTCGTGTTCAGCGCTCACGAGCTGGGCAACGCGGCGCTCGAAGCTTTCAACCAATTCGCCACCGACGAACACACCGCCGACATCCCGGCAATCCTGCTGGTCGACGACAAGCAGCAGCACATTATCGGCCGCGCCGAAATGGACAACCACCGCCGCATGCTAAGAATGCCCCTGAAAGTCCGAGAGCTGCGGGTGATGCTCAAAACCCTACTCGCCAACCGCCCCAACCGCGATTTGGTCTAAAGCGGGCCGAGTCCTCGCCGCGTCTTCAGGGCAATCGCGAGTGGCGGAATTTGGGACTCATCACGGATCCTTGTGGTCCAGGGGCCTGGAGGCGACAATCGGGTGCCAGTCCCTGAGCTCTCTCGCCTACCGCCTTGCTCTCCGTGACGAAGGCTCTGACAAAGACTTTCGTATGTCGACCGACGTCCTGCTGAGAAACAACGTGCACGTCTCCGGTCGAGGTCAGCAGCCGATGGTGTTTGCCCATGGGTTTGGCTGCGATCAGAACATGTGGCGGTACATTACCCCCGCTTTCGAAGCGGACTACCGGATCGTTCTCTTCGACTACGTAGGGTCGGGCGGGTCCGACTTGAGGGCCTACAGCGACAATCGCTATGGGAGCCTCGACGGGTACGCGGAGGACCTCCTCGACGTGTGCCAAGCTCTCGATTTGCGAGAGGTCGTGGTGGTGGGGCATTCGGTCAGCAGCATCATCGCTATGCTCGCTGCGATCCGAGAGCCGCAGCGTTTCTCGCAGCTGATTTTGGTCGGCCCGTCGCCCCGCTATGTGGATGATCCGCCCGGTTACCGTGGCGGGTTCGTGCGGAGCGACATCGAGGGGCTCCTCGAGATGATGGACAAGAACTACATGGGCTGGGCGAGCTTTCTCGCGCCGAACGTGATGAAGAATCCCGACCGCCCCGAGCTTTCCGAGGAACTCGAGCAGAGCTTTTGCTCAACCGACCCACGCGTGGCCCGTCAGTTTGCTAAAGTGACCTTCCTCTCGGACAATCGCGAAGATTTGGCATCCGTGACCACTCCGTCGCTCATTCTCCAGTGCTCCGACGACATGATCGCCCCGCTCGAAGTGGGCGACTACATGCATCAGCATCTCAAGGGGAGCACGCTCCGCGTGATGAAAGCCACCGGGCACTGTCCCCATATGAGCCACCCAGAGGAGACGATTGAGTTGATGCGGGACTACCTCGCGGCATGCGAATAACGGCGAGGCTGAAAACGATTGATGGATGCAATTCTGAACGCGGTGCCCTGCGGATTTCTATCCTTCGCCGCTGACGGAACGATCGTGCGTGCCAATGCCAGGCTCGCGGCGATGGTCGAGCGCGAGCAAGATTCTCTCGTGGGACTCTCGATCGAGAAGCTCTTAACGACCGGGGCACGCGTTTTCTACCAGACGCATTTCTTCCCGCTCCTGAGGATCGCCGGTGCCGTGGAGGAAATTTATCTCACGTTGCAGACCGCCGGGGGGCGTGAGGTCCCGGTGCTGGTGAACGCCGAACGCCGCGAACGGGACGGGGCAGACGTCTACGACTGCGTCGTGTTCTCGGTCCGTCAGAGGGGAGAGTTCGAGGATCAGTTGTTGAAGGCGAAGCGGGCGGCCGAGGACGCCGCACGTACCCGGGATGACTTCTTGGCCGTGGTGTCTCACGAACTGCGAACACCGCTGAATGCGATCCTCGGATGGGCGCAAATCCTGCGTCTCGATGCGGATCCCGATACGATCGAGCAAGGCATCGACGTGATCGAGCGGAACGCCAAAGCCCAGGCCCGCCTTATCGAGGATTTGATCGACGTCTCGCGAATCGTCTCGGGCAAGCTGCGGCTCGAGGTCCAGACGGTCGATCCACGGACGGTGATCAAGGAGACGCTCGATGTCATCCGATTCGCGGCAGAGGCGAAATCGATCTGCATCCAAACCGTCTTGGATCCCGACGCCGGTCCCGTTTCGGGAGATCCCAATCGTCTGCAGCAAGTGCTGTGGAATTTGCTCTCCAACGCGGTGAAGTTCACGCCCAAAGGAGGTTTCGTCCGCCTCCGGCTTCAGCGGGTGAACTCGCAGATCGAGATCCTCGTTACCGACAGCGGGCAAGGAATCGATCCCCAACTGTTGCCCTACGTGTTCGAGCGGTTCCGCCAGGGGACGGACTCCCACCGGCACGGCGGGCTGGGGCTTGGGATGGCGATCACCAAAGAGATCGTCCAATTGCACGGCGGGAGCATTCGCGCCCACAGCGATGGCCAAGGCAAGGGTGCCACGTTCATCGTGACTCTGCCCGTGCTGCCGGTGCATGCCTCCGGAGGGAGCGATGCTTCGAGCGACGTCCACGTCGAGTGGGATACGCCTCGCGATCGGCTCCCACGCCTCGAGGGCATTCATGTGCTGCTGGTCGACGACGCGCCGGATGTCCGCGACGTCCTTAACGCAACCTTCCTCCGCTCAGGTGCCCGCGTTACCACGGCAGCCTCGGCAGCAGAGGCGTTCGACCGACTGCAGGAACTGCGGCCCACAGTGCTGGTGAGCGACATCGAGATGCCGGATGAGGATGGCCTTTCGCTGATGCGCCGCATTCGCACGCTGTCCGCCGAATCTGGACGTGCGACGCCCGCGGTCGCCCTCACCGCCAACGGTCGAGCGATGGATCGGAAGCGGGCGTTGTCAGCGGGATTCCAGGTTCATCTTACCAAACCCATCGATCCCGATGAGCTGGTCATGGTGGTAGCGAACCTCTGCGAGCAGGTCGCGGGCTGACACCGTGGTTACGAAAACCGTATGCCAGAGAAGCAGGGATCGAGCCAACCTTTCCCTTTTCGCTCCCCGAATCTCACTCAGGTTCCTGGTCGTGACCTGCGTGCTTTTAGGGATTTTTCTGGGCCTGCACCTACCAATTCTCCACTCGCGAACTCGATCCGACTTACGAATACGTCATCTTCCTAGCGAGAATGGAAGACGGAGACATTCGGTGGATTGGGCTCCGCCGAGCCGGTGCGACGTCGGGTGGGAATGCCCTGCTTCCGGCCGAGTAGCTTTCCGCTGCTCGAGTTTTTTTGAGTTTTTCGGGGCAGTTGACGAACCGTGATCGGCAGGCGATCGTAGTGGCTGTTGGTTTTTGGTCGGACCGAACAATCGCCTGCATTTCGTTGTGGCTGGGCACTTTTGATGCTGCCTTTGGTTCGACCTTTCTGCGCCGTCTTGCTGACGGCTCTCATCGCCTTGGGGCATGCTCCTGCGTGGATGCACGTGGGTGCCTGCGACCGGGGTGAGAATTCCCATAGTTGCTGCGCGCACCACCACGCCTGCAGCGGCTGCAGGCTATACCGGCGTACGCAACGGATCATGGATTCGCGCGACAGCGTTCCATGTCGCGATCAATGGATTCTACGCACCCAAGAGCCGCGAGCCCGACGCCTCCCACCACGGCGACGCGATTACGAGTAGTCGCAGTAACCATCCTGGCGGCACGCAGGCAGCGATGGCCGATGGCAGTGTTCGTTTCGTCCAGGAAAGTGTCAACCTAGAGACTTGGCGAGCACTCGTCTCCCGCAACGACTGCGGCGCGGGCATTCTCCAGCGGTTACAATCGGGGTCCGCCGAAGTGGCTGCGGGGTTTCGTGGCGGCCGACTTCGGTGGCTCCTGCCGGCGTTCCCTCCTCCCGCTCGGATTTCGACATGCCTCGACCATGTGCTCCGTTGTCATCCGGTTCCCGTCGTTCCACGGCAATGCTTGCGACCTCGCTCGCCGTGGCGTTCTGCTTCATGGCTTTCTGCTCGGGGAAGCCTGCTTCCGCTGCCGATGCGGCCAGGCCGGCTGAGGTCAAGCACCGGATCGTGTTCATCGCCGGAGCGGCCAGCCATGGGTTTGGCTCGCACGAGCACTATGCCGGCTGCCGCTTGCTGGCCGACTCGCTCAACGCCGTCGGGAGGGGCGTTCAAGCCGAAGTTGTCCGGGGCTGGCCGGCGGACGCGAGCGTGCTGGAGCAGGCCGATTCGATCGTGATCTATGCCGATGGCGGCGGCGGGCACCCTGCTCTCGCCCACCGCGATCAGCTGGCCAAGTTGCTTCAAGCGGGCAAGGGATTCGTCTGCTTGCACTATGCAGTGGAAGTGCCAGCGGGAGAGCCGGGCGACGACTTTCTACAGTGGCTCGGCGGCTACTTTGAAACCCACTGGTCGGTCAATCCGGTCTGGGAGGCTGAGTTTACCGAGCTGCCCAAGTCGGCCGTGGCCCGGGGCGTCGAGCCTTTCACGATCCAGGACGAATGGTACTTTCACCTGCGGTTTCGTTCGCAGATGCAAGGGATCACTCCCATCCTTTCAGCGGTTCCGCCGGAGTCGACGATGCGCCGACCCGACGGACCGCACAGTGGTAATCCCGCGGTCCGCCGCGAAGTCGCGGAGCGGAAACCGCAGACGGTGGCCTGGACATTCGAGCGTCCCGGCGGTGGCCGATCCTTTGGGTTCACCGGCGGCCATTTCCACTGGAACTGGGGCCGCGCGGAACAGCTGCGGTTGGTGGCGAATGCGATCCTCTGGACGGCCGGAGGCGAAGTGCCCGAGGGAGGCGTGCCGCTGCAGGAAGTCGATGTCGAAAAGCTTCTCGACGATCAAGACTACGACCGTCCCAAGAACTTCGACTCCGAAGCAATCAAACAGCAGTTCAAACTCTCCGCCGTTCCGCAAGTCGCAACACCCACGATGCTCGTTAACCAACAAGCGACTTCGGAAGCGGAGCAGCGGAACGCCGAAAACGCGGTTGCCGGATTGAAGGTCGCCAAAGGGTTGGAAGTGACGCTGGTCGCAAGCGAGCCGGAGCTTCGTAGTCTCACGAATCTTGTCATCGATGACCGAGGGCGGATCTGGGTCATCGATGTGATGAACTATCGCGCCCACCAAGGGCGCAGGCCTGAAGGGGATCGGATTCTGATTCTCGAAGACACGACGGGCGACGGGGTGGCCGATGATGTAAAGGTCTATTACCAGGGCAACGATATCAACTCGGCGATGGGACTCTGTCTGCTCGGTGACGAGGTGATCGTCTCCGCCGCGCCTTACGTGTGGAAGTTCACCGACACCGATGGCGATGATCGCCCTGATAAGAAAGTCGCTCTATTTACCGACACTGGACAGCCGCAGCACGACCACAGCAATCATTCGTTTGTGTTCGGACCCGACGGCAAGCTGTATTGGAATTTTGGCAATACTGGGGGAGCGGTTAAAGGTCCGAATGGCGAAGTGGTCGTCGATATCCATGGTCGCCCGGTCGTCGACAACGGTCGTCCTTTCTATGGCGGGATGCCCTTTCGCTGCGATTTGGATGGCAGCAATCTGGAAGTCCTCGCCCACAACTTTCGCAACAACTGGGAAACCACCGTCGACTCCTTTGGCACTCTCTGGCAGAGCGACAACGACGATGACGGCAACCGGGGGTGCCGGATCAACTTTGTGATGGAGCAGGGAAATTACGGCTACCGCTCGGAGATCGACGGCAGTTCGTGGCGGCAATCGCGGATCGGCCTCGAGAAGGAGATTCCCCTGCAGCACTGGCATTTGAACGATCCGGGCGTCGTCCCGAATCTGCTGCAGACCGGTGCGGGATCACCGACCGGAATTTGCGTCTACGAAGGCCGCCTGCTGCCCGAGCGGTTTTGGGACGAGGTGATTCACTGCGATGCCGGTCCGAACGTGGTCCGCGCTTATCCGGCCGAGCGAGCGGGGGCGGGTTACACGGCGACCATCGAGCCGATCTTGACCGGGACCCGCGACCAGTGGTTCCGGCCGGCTGATGTCTGCGTGGCTCCCGACGGCTCGCTGTTCGTCACCGATTGGTACGACCCGGGTGTCGGTGGGCACCGGATGGGAGACCTCGACCGCGGACGGCTGTTCCGCATCGCTCCCAAGGGAACGGAGTATCGAGTTCCCAAGTTCGATTATTCGACCGCCGCCGGTGCTGCCGCTGCGCTCCGCAATCCGAATCTGGCGGTTCGCTTCAAAGCGTGGATGGCGCTGCACGAACTGGGAACGGCAGCGGAGCCAGAACTGCTCGAGCTGTGGCGGGATGAGAATCCGCGGATCCGGGCTCGCGCCCTGTGGCTGCTCGGCAAGATCGAAGGGCGTGGCGAGCACTACGTGGAGCTGGCGCTTTCGGACGCGGACGAAGACATTCGCGTGACCGGGGTGCGGCTGGCAAAGCATCTGCAAATGCCGATGGCGCCGGTCGCTGCTCGGGTCACCGGCGATGCATCGGCGGCGGTTCGGCGCGAAGCGGCGATCGCGCTGCGATTTGACACGAGCGCCGAGATGCCACGGGTGTGGGCGGAGCTTGCGGCCCGCCATGACGGCAGCGACCGGTGGTACCTGGAAGCTCTCGGGATCGGGTCGGATCTTCGCAGCGACGAATGCTTTGCGGCTTGGCTGGAGCGCGTCGGCGACGATTGGAAGACTGCCGCAGGGCGGGACATCGTCTGGCGGGTGCGGGCCCGCGAGGCGGCAATGAAAATGGCCGAGTTGGTGCAGGATCCCGCGCTGCCGCTGGAGGCGACCGACCGCTACTTCCGTTCACTCGAGTTCCATCCGCCGGAGATCCGCACCGAAGCGCTGCGGGGATTGCTCACCGCGGCCGAGAAGCGTGACGAAGGGCCGGCACGTGGTGATGCTCGCGGCGACGCGGTGCTGGTCCGTGCGGTGGAGCGAATGAGCGACATCGATTGGCGGGCCGCGGAGTCGACGCGTTTGGCGGTCGAGCGGCATATTCGGCATTCCTCGGGCTCGCCGGAGTTCGTGGCTCTGGTCAAGCAGTTCCAGCCAGCGGGTATGGAGGACGAGCTGCTGGTCTACGCGCTCGCTCACGGCGACGACACGACGGCCGTCGAAGCGACGGAACTCTTGATCGCTTCGCCGCAGGGCCGCACGGTGGCGGCCGCTACGTTAGGAATCGAGGAAGGGGCACCGGCGATGGCTCGGCTGCTCGGCTTGCTGGGGTCGCCGGCGGCGATCGAGCTGCTCGATCCGCTCATCCGCGACCCCGAGCAGCCCTACCCGGTCCGCTCGGCCGCGGTGCGCGGCATGGCATCGAATCAGCTGGGCGGTCAACAGTTGCTCGAATTGGCTGCGAAGCAACAGCTGGCGGCGGACACGCGGCTGCTGGCCGGCGACCTGCTGTCCCGCAGCTCGAACGAGAAGCTCAAGCAGCGAGCCGCGCAACTCCTGCCGCTTCCGGAGTCGACCGACGCCTCGCCGCTGCCGCCGCTCGACGAACTCGTTGCAATGAAGGGAGACGCGTCGCGAGGGCGGGAGTTGTTCGCGGGCAAGGCGACGTGCGCAAACTGCCACCGGGTGGCCGGATCGGGCAAGGAGGTCGGTCCCGACCTGTCGGAGATCGGCGATAAACTCTCCCGCGAAGCGATGATGGTCTCGATCCTCGACCCGAGCGCGGGCATCAGCCACAACTACGAGAACTACGTCTGCTTGCTCGACAGCGGTCAGATCATCACCGGCGTCCTGATCAACCGAACCGACGACGCGGTCACGCTCCGCACGGCCGAGGCGATCGACCGGACGATCCCGACGAGCGAGATCGAAGAGCTGAAGAAGAGCGAGAAATCGATCATGCCCGACAACCTCCACCACACGATCGACCCGCAGGGCCTGGTCGACCTCATCGCGTACATGGAGACGCTGAAGAAGGGGAAGGATTGAGGCTTCGTCATCGTCAGCCCGAAGGGCTCAAACATATCAGCCCAGGGCAGAGCAACGCGGCGAAGCCGCAACGCGCCGCCCTGGGTGCTCGATGCAATCCCAACCGCGAGCTCAGCTCCCCAGCCGTTCAAACCGGGCGGCTGCTTCGTCGTAGGGGGCGGTGTTCTGCGGCTCGTAGATGTTGGGGTTAAAGCTGCGGCGGACCAGGGCTCGAGCATCTTCGACCGAGCTGAGGGTTCCGATGCCGATCATCTGCATCAGCAGGTTTCCGATCGCCGTGGCTTCGGCCGGTCCGGCGACGACGCGACGCCCACAGGCATCGGCCGTCATCTGGCAGAGCAGCGGGTTTTGCGAGCCGCCCCCGACGACGTGGATCGTCTCGATGCGGCTGCCTGTCAGCGATTCGAGCGCTTCGATGCTTTTGCGGTACCGCAGCGCCAAGCCTTCGAGCGCGGCTCGGAAGAGCGAGCCTTCGTCGTCGGGGAAGGTCTGACCGGTGCGGCGGGTCGTGCCGCGGATCGCTTCGATCATGTTCTCCGGAGCGACGAACTCGGGATCGTCCGGGTCGAGAAGAAAGCTCAGCGGAGTTGCCGAAGCGGCTTTGGCGACCATGTCCTCCCACGAGATCTCCCGCCCCTGTCGCTCCAAGGCCGCCCGGATTTGCTGGAAGATCCACAGCCCGCCGATGTTCTTGAGCAACCGCGTGCTGCCTCCCACCCCGCATTCGTTGGTGAAGTTGAGCGCGGCACAGGCGTCGGTGATCTTCGCCGCCGGCAGCTCGCAGCCGATCAGCGACCAGGTGCCGCTGCTGATGTAGCACCAGTCAGGGTGCGAGGGGGCGAAGCCGTTTGCGGGAACGGCCAACACGGCTGAACCGGTATCGTGGGTTGCCGGAAGGACCACCGGCACGTCGCGGAGTCCAGTGCGGCTGGCGACCGAAGGTTGGACCATTCCGAGCGTCGTGCCCGGCGGCTGGATGGTACAGAACAGGCCGCGCGGAATCCCCAGCCCTTCGATGACCGTGTCGGACCAGTCGCGCGTTTGCGGATTGAACAGCTGCGTCGTCGAGGCGTTGGTCATCTCGGCCGATTTGACGCCGGTGAGCAACCAGTGAAAGAAGTCGGGAATCATCAGCAGCGACTCGGCGATCTGCAACCGCGCCGCCGAGGCTCGCACGTCGGCGAGCAACTGGTAGGCGGTATTGATCTCCATGAACTGCAGCCCCGTCTCGGCGAACAGCGTCTCGCGAGGAACCCGCTCGTAAGCGTGGGGCAGGATTCCACGGGTGCGAGGATCGCGATAATGGACCGCCGGGCCAACCAGGTGATCGTCTCGGTCGAGCAGCACGTAGTCGACGCCCCACGTGGCGACACCGACCGATGCGACGCGGGAGTTGTCGGCTGCTTGGCGAAGCCCGTGCTGGATCTCACTCCACAGGCCGAGCATGTTCCAGCACATCTGGTTGGGAAGCAGGACCGGCTCGTTGGCGAACCGAGCGACGGTCTCCATCCGCAGTGCGTCGTCGGCGATTCCGCCAGAGATCACGCGTCCGCCGGACGCTCCCAAATCGATGGCAAGGTGGACGGGGTAGTCGGTCATGAGGGAGCCAAGGAGGAGAGGGCGTTGGGGGAAGGGTGTTGTCTCGGGTGGGGGCCCAAATGGTGACTTGCCAAACGGCGAGCGTCAACTTCGCGTGCGATAGTCGCCTTTCGCTCCGCATAGTCGCCTTTCGCTCCGCGAAAGTTGCGCAGAAGCGCTACTTTCGCGGAGCGAAAGGCGACTATGGGTGGCAACGCTACTTTCGCGGAGCGAAAGGCGACTCAGGTTGCGAGAATCGGCAGCCCCGGTACAAAAATGGTTCGCCGATTGTTCCGTTCTCCGCGTCGCCGCGGCCACTCAGGAAAGTTTTGCATGCCCCAGCCGATTCGCGTCACCGTTTGGAACGAGTTCGTCCACGAGCGGGAGCGGGAGGATGTGCGGAAGGTTTATCCCGACGGATTGCATCAGGTGATCGCCGAAGGGCTGCGGGCGTCGCTCGGCGAGGCCGTCGAAGTCCGAACCGCGACGCTCGACGAACCGGAGCACGGTTTGCCCGAGGAGGTTTTGCAGTCGACCGACGTGCTGCTGTGGTGGGGACATGCCGCCCATGACCGGGTCGACGACGAGGTGGTCGCGCGGGTCCATTCACGTGTGCTCGACGGAATGGGATTGCTCGTCCTGCACAGCGGCCACGGCTCGAAAATTTTCCGCCGCTTGATGGGCACCAGCTGCATGCTGCGGTGGCGGGAGGCGGGAGAGCGGGAACGCTTGTGGGTGGTCGATCCGAGCCACCCGATCCTCGATGGGCTCGGAACCGACGTGATCGAGATCGAGCAAGCCGAGATGTATGGCGAGTTCTTTGACATCCCGGCCCCCGACGAGCTGTTGATGATCAGCTCGTTCGCCGGCGGCGAAGTCTTTCGCAGCGGCTGCACGTTCCGCCGCGGCAAAGGCAAGATCTTCTACTTTCGCCCGGGCCACGAACTCTACCCAATCTACTATCACCCGCAGGTCCGCCAGGTGATCGCCGGTGGCGTCCGCTGGGCCGTTCCCAGCGGCACGCCCTACACGCAGGAAGCCCGCCACTGCCCGTAGGCTATTGAGCCGTTTGGTTGCTGGACCGTTTGCCTACTGATGCACGATTTTAGCGTCGTCGGCCACGCCGTCGCGGAAGTCGTAGGGGTGGAAGTACCGGGCGATGCGTTGGCCGAGCATATCGAGGTAGACGCGGCGAAACTTATCTTCGGTCGTCTCGGTCGTGAATAGACCGGCCGTCACCGGATAGGTGTAGTCGTCCAAAGTCCGGCGGAACTCGCGACTGCCGCTGGCAACATCGTGAACGGTGATCGTGGCCCCGGCGTGGCCGCGATACATCGTCTGCCCTTCGCGGAGCCGCAGGTCGGTCAACTCGATCGAGACGACCTTATCGGCTTTGACGCCGCGGCCGAGGGCCACGTAGTCGATCGCTTCCCAGCCCTGCGTATCCCGCCACTGTTCGACTTCGTCTTCCCGGACGAGCTTGATGCCTTTGACTTCGGTTTTCAGGATCTCGCTCACGTAGCGGGTGAGCATCCGGGCCGAGATGTCGTTCGAATACTGGCTGGTATCGGTGATAGTGATCACCGCGACTTTCTTGTCGGCCAAGCCCTCGTACTCCGCCGGCACGTTATCGCCGTGGACCGCGTGGATCATGTTGGCGACGAACTGGATGCACCCGGTTTGCGAGAGTCCCAGCATCACCGCCAGGGTCAGCAAGATTAAGTAGCGGAGTCGTGGGACGAGGGGACCGCGGACAAAAGCGGGTCGTTGGTCGTGCATGGCGAATCCCTTCGCAAAGGCATGAGACGATCGAAGTCAGCGCAGACATGGTTCAGCGGGCTGCGAGCCGCAACGCCCAATCGACCAGCGTCACCGCAAGCGTGGCGAGCAATCCAATCGCCACCCCCATCACGGTTCGGGTCCCAGGGCGATCACCTCTGGCGGCCATCCATGCCGCCGCGGGTACCGTTGCCAAGGCCATGAACCCGAGCAGACAACCGCCCACGTTCGCGGTGGCCGCTTGCACGACCTGGCCACGCATGAGGTGGGCCCAGGAGGTGGTCATCCCACAGGCGGGACACCGCAGATCGAACAAAATTCGCGTGCTGCACGGGGGCAGGCCGAGTTGCTGATGGGTTCCCAAACCGGCTCCACTGGGAGTCAGCTGCGAGGCGGTCCACAACAATCCAGCCAGCACCATGGACAACGCCGCCAGCCCCAGGCGAGAAACCACGCCCAAGCGAGCGGCGACGCGGACGTTACGTGAATCCGAAATGCCTGACAAGGGAAGTTTTCGCTCACTCCGCTTGGGTCGACAGCCAGGTGTGGACGACATAGATCACCGCCGTCAACGAGCGACCACTGCACTTATCGAGCGTGTCTTCCTGGGTGTGCCAGTAGGACTGGTGTCGGAAGCCGGGCCGCGGGTAATCGAAGTCGATCAAGTCGGTCGTGGGGATCTGGGCGATCTGGTTCAGCGGGATGTGGTCGTCGCGGACCAGGTGGCGGATCCGCGGCTGAAACGCGTCGATCCCCAGCCGCCGGGCCGTGTTCCAAATCCCGACCGTGACGTCGCGAGCGTAGTTCCAACTGTTGCGTTCGTAGTACAGCTGCAACTCGCGGTCGCCGACCATGTCGAGCAACACGCCGGCGGTGTAGTCGACCGGCTTGGCCCCTTCAGCATTCGCGGTGCGGGCCGCGTAGCTACGAGCAAAATAGGTCGAACCGAGGAAGTAAGGATCGCGCTGCGAATCG
Organism: Candidatus Laterigemmans baculatus; assembly: GCF_010367455.1. Taxonomy (GTDB): domain Bacteria; phylum Planctomycetota; class Planctomycetia; order Pirellulales; family Pirellulaceae; genus Laterigemmans; species Laterigemmans baculatus. Next base: position 83,249 of record NZ_WRPR01000033.1, read on the forward strand.
AAGACGAACTCCTCGCCATCGAACAGGACCACGTCGATGCCGATCTCCGGCGGCAAGCTCGCGACGTGATGGGCCATCTCCATCAAGGCCGCGGTGCCACTGCCGCCATCGTTGGCTCCGACAAACACTCCGCGGGGGTTGCTCGGGTCGCGGTCGGGGAACGGCCGCGTGTCGTAGTGGGCGCAGAGCAGATACCGCTTGGTCGCGTCGGGGCGAAAGCGGGCGATGAGATTTCCCAACACCACCCGTTCGCCCGTCTCGGGATGCCGCGCCTCAAACTCCTGCATCTCGACCTTGGCACCCGCTTCGGTAAAGTGCGCCGTCAGATACTCTTGCTGCCGGCGCATCCCCTCGGAGCCACTTGGGCGAGGACCGAAGGCGACGATTCGGGCAAGGTAGCCGAAGGCCCGCTCTTCGTCGAAAGCGGCCGGAATATCCCAGGCGGCCGGCGCATCGGCATTGCGGGGAGGGCCGTTCCACAGCCGCAGCAACCCCCAACCGAGGCCGACCAGCACGACCAGGGCGACGGCGATCACCAGCCAGCGATTGATTGGCTGCGCGCGAGGTTTCCCCGCGGTGTCGTTCGTGGCAATCGAATCGCCCTGCATCAAGCTCACGCTCATCTTCCGTCGCTTCGATTCTTGAAATCGGATACTTCCCCAGCCACCCCCACACCACAAAACCTCTGAGCCGTAGGCGCTGGCCTCGGGCCTCGCGCCCCTGGGTTTTCCACTGCAGAACCCGCGGCTAGCGCCGTCGGCTCAGGGTTTTTCACTGCAGAGCCCGCGGCTAGCGCCGTCGGCTCAGGGTTTTCCACTGCAGAACCCGCGGCTAGCGCCGTCGGCTGAGGTTTTTTGACAGCACCCTGCTTCGAATTCTCCCTTCGCCGTCGGGAACCGGTGGACGGCGGTGCATTCTAGCGAATTCTTCCGCTCGGGGGCGATCCGCGACGCACTGCGACAATCTTCGAAGCGATCGGGATGGGGCTCCATCGCCGGGATGTTGTACCATGGGAAGCCGATCCCACTGGTGGTCCAATTTCTCTGAAGGCGAATCGCTCCCTTGTTTGGCTCGCATCGCTCGATCGTCGCTGCTCACCGCCCGCCACGGCCGTTTGTGTGGAGCCGCTGGACGATCCTGGGCGGCGTCCTGCTCGGGTTGACCTGCGGAATTGCGGCGAGTGGGCGAGCGGCCGAGTCGCCTGCCGAGTCGCCTGCCGAGACGGTTGGCGGGCCGTTTGTCCGATTGGCTGAGGCGCTGGCCGCGAGTGGGCGCGAGGAGGCGGCCGAGGCGGTGCGGCGGTGGGTCCCGGCCGAACGCGACGATCAGCAGGTCGCGTATTTTCCGCTCGCTCGGCTGGAAATTTCTTCGCCGACGCTGCAGGAACCAAAAGTCGCCGCGGCTTTTTTGGCCGCCCGGCGTCAAGCCGCGAAGGAAGCGATCCGAGCGGCCGAAGAGGCAGCTGCCGAGGGAAACGCCGATGCGGCGCTCGGCTGGATCTGGCGTGCGGCCCGCGAAGACCCGACGGCCGAAGCCCCGCGGCGGATTCTCGGTTTGCCGGCCGGCTCGGCTTCACGGGTCTCGATTCGCGTCGGGTCGGCGGCGCCCCCGCAGCTCGGCTGGCCGCCGCGGTCCTTCCTCGTCGCGCAAACGCCCCACTTTCGCATTTTTAGCACCGCTTCCCGGCGGCAAGCGGTCGCCATGGCGGAGGACCTCGAACGCTATCGCGCCGTCTGGTCGCAGGCGTTTCGCGAATTGTGGATCGGCGATGCCGAGGTCTGCCAAGCGGTCGCCAGTGGTCAGCCGCTGGAGAAACAAACGACTCGAGTCGACGTGGCGCTGTTCGCCGACCGAGCCAGCTACAGCAAAGCCTTGGCGGGCGATGCGACCGCCGCCGAAGTTTCGACCGGCTACTACGCTCCGGAAGCCCGCCTGACGTTGCTGTACGCCGGAGCGTCGCGGGCGCGGGGGGCACAGGATCAGGGGGCGTCGGATCGCGAGACGCGGTATCACGAGATCACGCACCAGCTGCTTCAGGAGACGTGCGGCGAAGTGGTCGACGCTCCGGGACTCGAGTCTGGTTTTTGGGTCCTCGAAGGCATCGCCTCGTACATGGAATCGGTGCGGTTTTTCGATTCGTTCGCCACCGTCGGCGGCTGGGAGTCACCGCGATTGCAGTACGCGCGGTGGCGCTGGCTCGGCGGGCAGGCGGCTCCGTCGCTCGACGTCTTGGCCGAGGAAGGACGCGCGGCGGTGCAGCGTCGAGACGATCTGGCGGCTTGGTACTCGACGGTTGCTGCCTATACCCATTTGCTGTTCGACGACCCGGACCGCCGCCCCGCCCTGCTCCGCTACCTCCGCTCGGTCTATCGCGGGCGGCCCGAGCCCGCAGCGATCGAGCTCACCGCGCCGCACGAGCCGTGGCCGCGGCAGCTGGAGAACTTTTTGCGGCTGAGTGACTCGCGAGCGCACGCCTTGCGGCCTGGAACTTCGCTCGAGCTGCTCTGCCTCGGTCGCTGCGAGCTGACGGCCGAGCGACTCGCGGGCATCCCGCCGCAACCCCCGCTCACTTGGCTCGACCTGGGGCATTTGCCGGCGACGGATGCGATCGTCCAGCGGTTGGTCGCGGGGGCGAAGCTCGAGCGCGTGAATCTCGAATCGACCGCCGTGACCGATGCGGCGGCACGGATCGTGGTGGGGCAGCGGTCGCTCCGCGAGCTCGATCTCAGCTTCACCGAGGTCGGGGACGGAGGGCTCGAGCCGCTCGCCGGTTCGCGGCAGATCGAGGTGCTGTGGCTGACCGGCAGCCGCGTCAGCGACGACTCGATCCCGCTCCTGCTCGGCCTCCGCGGCTTGCGGGCGCTCGACGTGCAGCGAACGCGGATCACCCCCGAGGGGCTGGCTCGGATCGCAGCGGCCCGCCCCGACCTGCAGCTCAACCCGCTGCAGCTGATTTCCCCCACGGCTGAACCTTCATCCTGACGGCATTCCCCACTGACGGCATTTCCCACTGACGGATAGACGCTCCATGACCACGCTGCCCAAGATGTTTCGACTTCGCCAGCACTTTGCCGGGGGCCGGATCGCAGATCCTGCCGCGGGTGTCACAGCCGAGCTGGAACGGGTTCGCCTGCAGAACCGAATCCAGAATGGCGAGAGCGTGGCGGTCGCCGTCGGCAGCCGAGGCATCGCGGACCTGCCGGCGATGGTCGACGCGATCGTCCGCTACGTGAAAGCTGTGGGGGGACGGCCGTTTGTGGTTCCTGCGATGGGCAGCCACGGAGGGGGAACGGCCGATGGGCAGATCGCGGTGCTCGAAGGGCTCGGCATCAGCGAGGCCCGCGTCGGCTGTCCGATCGTCGCTTCAATGGAAACCGAAACGATCGGCCAGTCGGTCGACGGACTGCCGATCCATTTCGACGCCCGCGCGCTCGCCGCCGACCATTTGATTCTGCTCAACCGAGTCAAGCCGCACACGCGGTTCACCGGCCGGATCCAAAGCGGATTGCTGAAGATGCTGATGGTCGGGCTGGGGAAACGCAACGGCGCGTGCGTCTACCATCAAGCGAATCAGACCATTCCCTTTGATCGGTTGATCCGCACGGTGGTTCCGGCGATCCTGGCTCGCCGCAGCGTCACGCTGGGGATCGCCGTGGTCGAAAACGCGTTCGATCAGATCGCAATTATCGAAGCGGTCGACGAGGATCGCTTGCTCGATCGCGAGCCGCAGTTGCTCGAGACCTCCAGCCGCTTGATGGCCCACCTGCCGTTCGACCAAGCCGATCTGTTGATCATCGACCGGATCGGCAAGGACATCAGCGGAACCGGGATGGACACGAACATCATCGGTCGCAAGCAGAACGATAAAGTCGCGGCGGTCGATGAATATCCCAAAGTGCGGCACATCTACGTTCGCGGATTGACCGAGGCGTCGCGCGGCAACGCGGCAGGGATCGGGCTAGCGGAGTTTTGCCGGTCGGATTTAGTCGACCAGATGGATCAAGAAGCGACCCGCGTCAACGCGCTCAGCGCCGGGCACGTCTCGGCAGCCGCTATCCCCATCCATTACGCGACCGATCGCGAGGTCCTCGAAGCGGCGATCACGCAATCGGGGCTGACGCCGCCGGAGGATGTCCGTTGGATGTGGATCCGCGACACGCTGCATCTGAGCGAGGTCTTGTGCAGCGCCGCGTTCTACGGCGACGCCCTGCGACGAGACGACCTGGACGTTCTCGACCAGCCCACGCCGCTGGAGTTCGACGCGGCTGGGCAGTTGGTCGAGCGGTTTACCGGAGCTCCGGTCGTCGAGGCCAGCGAAGCGGACCTCCGCCGCGACTGGATCGCCGAGGAAGAAGCGTAGAGCCCCCTAGGCTCTGTCAGAAAACCCAGCCGACGGCGCTAGCCGCGGGTTCCGCAGCGGAAAAGCCGGGGGACGCGAGGCCCGAGGCTAGCGCCTACGGCTCAAGAGATAAGAATCGCCGAATTTTCTGTCAGAGCCTAACTGCACAGCGCCACATTGGATTGGTTCGGAGCGGGACGGCTCGCGGAAAAATCGTTTAACGGCAAGCCGAAGGCGACTGCTTTTTAAAACACAGTCGCCTTCGGCTTGCCGTTAAACGACTTGGTAG